>CALHLE010000055.1 GCA_938034415.1 uncultured Anaerolineae bacterium | reverse complement strand
GAGCAGGATCGGGAAGGTCGGGATGGCCGACATGAACTCCAGGATGCGCATGAGGATGCCATCAATGGTGCCGCGATAGTAGCCGGCCAGCGCGCCGACCACCATGCCGACAGACGTGCTGAGCGTGGCCACGATGATGGCCACGCTCAGCGTGATCCGCGCGGCATACAGCAGGCGGGTGAACGTGTCGCGGCCAACATGGTCGGTGCCCAGCACGTGGAGCTTCTCGGCTCCTGCATCCCACGTCAACGGCGGCGAAAAGCGCATCACCGGGTTCACCGCATCGCGTTGGAACGGCGTGATCAGCGAGGCGATGAAGACGATGACGATGAACGCGAGCGAGACGATGGCCAGCCGGTGCCTCCGAAAACGGCGCAAGACGATCGTCCATTGGCCTTCCGGCCTGGCCAGCGCAATCGGTTTTGTTGCAGTCGCTTCTACGCTCGCAGTTGCGGTTGCCATCCTAGCCTCCAAGATATTCTGCCTGCGTCACCGGCTTCCCCCAGCACGTCGCCCCCCGTTCTTTGCTACGACAACCGGATGCGCGGATCCACCACGGTATAGAGCACATCCGACAGCAGGTAACCGATCAACACCAGGAAGGTGGAGATCAAGATGAAGCCGATCGCCACGTTGTAATCGCCCGCAGTGAGTGAAGCGACAAACAGCCGCCCCATGCCGGGATAGTTGAACACGCTCTCGGTGATGATCGCCCCGCCAAACAGGGCGGGCAACACGCCGGCCAGCAGCGTCACGAATGGGATGAGCGCATTGCGCATGGCGTGCTTCAGGATCACGACGCGCTCGATCAACCCCTTGGCGCGCGCCGTGCGCACATAGTCCTGGCGCAGCACCTCCAGCATGGACGAGCGAATGAAACGGCTCCACTGCGCCAAGTTGAAGATAGTCAGCACCATCACCGGCAGCACCAAGTGCCACAACCGGTCAACCAGCGACCCGGCCTTGATGGTGCCGAAGATCGGGACGATCGTGTCGCGCGGCGATTCGGCGGTGCCGGCCGGCAGATACGGCAGTCCTGCTTCCTTGAACAGCACGGCAAAGATCAGAATGCCCATGATGCCCATGAACAGCGTGGGCATGCCCGAGCCGATGAAGGCGAGCGTCGTGACGGTGTAGTCGAAGCGCGAGTACTGCTTGACCGCTGAGATGATGCCGAGTGGGATGGCGATCATGATGGACAGGAAGGTTGAGATGCCCATCAGCAGCAGGGTGTTCACGATGCGGCTCTCGAACAGACGCATGACCGGCTGTTCGCGCAGGATCTGCGTGGACTTGCCGAAGTCGAGGCGCAAAATGCCGTTGCTAACCGGGCGACCTTCCAGATCGCGCAGAAAAACGGGCTTCTCGCAGTTCACCTCGACCACGCGCCCATCGGGATAGACCAGGCGGGCGCGACCTTCTTTGAGGCATCCCACCTGTAGATCGGAGAAAAATTGCTGACCGCCGATTTCGATCGGCCCGCGTGGATGGCCGCTCAGCCAGCGCAGAAAGCGGGGAATCAAGAAAATGTCGAGGTCATAGCGCTTCATCGTGCGCTCGATCAAATCCAGATCGTTGCGCTGCGTCGTGCTTTGGCGCGCGGCGATTTCTTGCAAAGGCCCGCCGGGCGCGATGTTCAGCAGGATGAACGACGCGAATGCGATGATGAACGCCATCACCACAATCACGAACAGCCTGCGAATCAGATAGGTGGCCAAACAATCCTCCGTTCATAGCGCGTCGGAAGTCGCGCTGCGTAAAGCCACAGGATACAGAGGTTTGCGCGCAACGTCCGCGTCGCTGAATGCTTATAGATTTTTGCCGATTGGTTGGGTATTTTATAGAAAATGAGTAGCCCCGCTATGGGGCTACTCATTCCAGCCGGTGACTTCGCCGCGCTCAACCGAGTTTACCGAGTGTTCAGGTTGAAATCGGCGTGTTCCCAGGTGGGGCTAGCGATCGGCTCAGCGTTGATCTTGCCGGCCTGCGCTTCCTTGATCACCGTCTCCAGTTCTTGGCCTGCGCCGATGACTTCCTTGCCGACGATGTCCACCGTGCCTTGCAGCAGAGCGGCTACCGCGCCGGCCGGATTGGCGTCGAAGATCTGGATCACGATCTCCTTAGTCTTCGGCTCGCCCAGGTAGAAGTTCGGGTTGGCCTTCAGCACGATCTTCGAGCCTTTCTCCCAGGTGTCCACCACGAACGGGCCGGTGCCGAGCGGCTTGTCGGTCAGCTCCGGCAGGTCCTTGAAGTTCTTGGGCGGCACTTCGGCCAGCGTCTTGCCCTTGAACTCGCCCTCGGTCTCAACCACGCGGTGCGACGGATAGTAGCCGTAGGGTGGCAGATAGTAGGTCGGGTTCAGGTAGCCAGGCACGTAGGTCACCTTGTAGCCCAGCCCATCGGCCAGCACCTCGTGCTTGGCCGTGCGGTCGCAGACGAAGTAGCTGGTGTTGCCCGACTCGCGATCACAGGCGACCTTGTAGCCCAGCTCGAAGTCGGCGTTCTTCAGGTCTTCGCCGTCGCTCCACTTGCGCGGCTTGTACTTGAAGGTGACCGCCAACTGCGGCACTTTGACGCCGGCGACCAGATCCACCTCCTCGCCGGCAGCGTTCTTGACCTTGAGCGCCAGCTCGTTGCCCTCCGCGTCAATCAGCTTGCCATCCTTGAACGTGCCGACGTCGCCGTTGGCGTTCACCAGCACATCGCCATCCTTGATCTCGACTTCGGTCAGCGTGGCGCCGCCGTTCTCAAGGCGCGGGAAGTCCTCGCTCTCCAAGCCGACGTTCTGGAAGCCGTAGCTATATTGCGTGACGTCCACGCCGAAGATCATCTGGCCGACGATCACGGCGACCGCGGCGCTCTCTTGCAACAGGAAGAGCGATGCCGGCTCCTGGCCGAGCGCAGCAACGATGGTGTCGCGGCCGGGCAGCTCAAAGTCCTGCGCGTTGGCCGACCAGTACTCCGTCGGGTCGGGCCGCAGACCCTTCAGGTCTTTGTTGTAGGCCGTGGCCTCCAGGCGCTGGAAGAGCGGCAGCGAGACCATGTCCTTGCTGAACTCTTCCTGAACGATCACATAGTTCTTCCGGCGCTCTTCCAGGTTGAGCGTGTTGTTGGCCTGCTTGATCGCGTTGCTGGCGCGCTCGTTGCACCAGCCCATGTAATTCTGGCCGTTCCAGTTGTTGGCCGGCGTGGGGATCTGGTCGCAGGCATACAGCGTCGGGCCGGGCGGCTCGGTCTCGCCCACCCAGGCGAAGGCGCCGATGTCAAAGTCGCGCCGGCGCAGGCCGGAGTTGCCACCAAACCAGATCGAGCCAGGAATGTAGGACGGCAGGAGCTGGATGCCGCACTTCTGCAACTGGCTCACCCAGACCGCGCCCCAGGTCTGGCGGAACGGCGCGTTGGTCGTAGTGAAGCGAATCGCCAGCGGTTCGCCCTTGTCATTGGCGCGAATGCGTCCGCCTTCGGGCAGCTTCCAGCCGGCCTCGTCGAGCAACTGGGCTGCCTTCTCAGGGTTAAAGTCATAGGTGACCACATTCGCATTCGGGTCAATGTTCTTGGCATACCATGGCGAATCCTTCGGGATGAAGGTGTCCATGATCTGCTTGGCGCACTGCTCTTCCGGCAAGAACCCATACACCGAGCCGATCAGCTCAATCGGGTTGGTGCAGTGGGCGATGGCCTGGCGCACGCGTATGTCGCTCAGGATCGGGTGCGGCCGCGTCCATTCTGGCACCGGCGTAGCGGTCACCTCGACGATCTTCTCGACTTCCTTCTGAACTTCCTTGACGACTTCGACCACCTCGGTCACTTTGACCTCGACGGTCTGCACAACCGGGGCGGCGCCCTGCGGCGCGCAGCAGGCTTAGCCTGTCTGCCTGGCTATGCGATGAGCGTCTGCACAACCGGGGCGGCGCCCTGCGGCGCGCAGGCCGAAAGGATCAGCCCGGTCGCCGCAGCAGCAGCGAGTATGGCGTGGGGTTTTCGGTTTTGCATGTGTATAGGTCTCCTCCTAGTGAGATTCAGGACATTGAACTGACGGGACGCTGTGAGCAACGGGATCGGCTTGAGTCGTGGAGATCACTTTAACTGCGTAGGCATTCCTCCTGTATCGCCAAAGTGAACGCACATTCTACAACGGTGCAATTGGGCACTTGTGATTATCGCGGACGCGAGAAGGCTTGTCAAGAAACGCGGAAGGTCGGGACGGTCGCCCACCAGCTGTGTGACAGTCACACATCAGCAATGCGCCGGTCACTTACCGTCCGTGCGCGGGCGCTGTGGTAACCTAGCCCACGCTATGCCATCGCTGCGCGACGCCCTGGCTCGCACGCGCAACAGCCTCTTCGGCAAAGTCCAAGCGCTGCTGGGCCAGGCCGACATCACCGACGCGACCTGGGACGAACTAGAGGCGCTGCTGTTGCAAGCCGACGTAGGGGCGGCGACCACCGAAAAGCTGCTCGCCGCGCTCAAGCAGCGCGCCAACAACGAGGGCATCGTCCGCGCCGAGAAGCTGCGCGACGCGCTCAAGGACGAACTGCGCAAGCTGCTGTTGCCGGGCGGCGCGCCGGCGCCCTACGTCTACGACAAGACGCGCCTGCTTGAGGTGATCTTGGTCGTCGGCGTGAACGGCAGCGGCAAGACCACCAGCATCGCCAAGCTCGGCAAGCTGTATCAGTCCAAAGGGCGCAAGGTGCTGCTGGCGGCGTGCGACACCTTCCGCGCGGCGGCGATTGACCAATTGCAAATCTGGGGCGAGCGCGCCGGCATTCCGGTGATCGCCGGCCTGCCCAACAGCGACCCAGGCGCGGTCGCCTTCGACGCCATCCAAGCCGCCTTCGCCCGCAAGTGCGACCTGCTGATCGTGGATACCGCCGGCCGGCTGCACACCAAGCACAACCTGATGAAAGAGCTGGAGAAGGTGCGCAACGTGCTGCGCCGCTCGGTGCACGAAGCGCCGCACCAAACGCTGCTGGTGATTGACGCCGCCAACGGCCAGAACGCGATCAACCAGGCCAGGGGCTTCACCGCCTCGGTCGGCGTCACCGGCGTCATCCTCACCAAGCTCGACGGCACGCCCAAGGGCGGCGTTGCGTTCGCCATCGCCGGCGAACTCGGCATCCCCATCCGCTACATCGGCACCGGCGAGAAGATTGACGACATCCAGGAGTTCGACGCGCAGGCGTTTGTGGACAGCTTGTTTGAGGACGGACAAGGATAGCGCGGGCGCAAAGCGCGGCGGCACGCACACCGCGCCGTCGTCGTCGGCAATGATGATGTCGCCCGGCCGCGCGCAGTGTTGATGACGACGTAGTCGCCGTCGTCGTCCACCCACACCGGCGTCACCTGCGGGCTGCCGTCCGGCATCACCGTCGCCAGATGCGCAAACGATTGCTTCCGGAACAGATCGAGATACCCGCTGGGAATCTTGGGCAGGATAGTCGAACGCTATGCGCCACGATCAGATTTGCTTATAAACGGGCGACGACCTTGATGTTGCGCGCCTCCAGCCCATCGTTGCGCATACTCTTGTGCAAGTCAAACTCGAAGATGATGTCGCGGTTGGGGATCTCACCGGGCTCCAGGCGGTCGAGCAAATACGAATCGTGAAAATACGCCGTCTTGTATGGCGAATCCTTGCGGCGCGTGTCGGAGATCCACAGATCGGCATCCACGCGATCCAAGAAGCGCATGAAGCCGTAACCCTCGACATCTTTGTGGTAGTAGCACACGCCGCGCACGCGCGAGCCGACCTCGCCCCAAGCCGGCGCGTTGCGTTGCGCGCCTCTGATCGGCAGCAGGTTGGGGATGAGCCAGCCCGGCGTGAACACGTCCACTTCCCGGCGCAGTTCGGACGACACGTTCTCAAACGCCACCAACTCAACGCGACAGCCACGGTTCTGCAGCGCGCGCACCACCTGTACAAAATCCCCATCGCCGGTCAGCATCAACACGCGGTCGAGCTTCTCGGACTGCAACAACATGTCCACCGCCATGTCGAGGTCGGAGTTGGCTTTGGCGATCGCGGTGCCTTCCGCGTCGGTGTAACGTTTGACGTTCTTCTGGATCACCTTGTAGCCGAAGTCGCGCAGCGAGGAATGGAAGTTGCGCTGGCCCTCGGCGTAATTGGGGTCTTCCGCGGCGCGCGCCTCGTCGTAGGCGACGTAGGCGTTCAACCGAACCACTTCGGCGTTGTCATGGCAAGCAAATTCGCGCAATACGTCGAACTGCATGCCATACCCGCCGTTCATTGCGATGTTCGCGACATCCACATAGATTCCAACGCTGGTGCGACAGCCTGACATCTCTGTGGATTATAGCCAGGAAGCAAGCTGCTCGGCGCCTCAATACATCCGCAAGAAAGGTGAGAGGAGAGTTGAGCCGCCTCCCGGCTTCTCCACGCGCCGCGTTTGACGCGCGCTCACGCCTGACGGCGCGCGGGCCGGGTCGAATCGTCCGGTTCGGTGTGAAAGACTTGATCCCACAGGCTGGTGCTCACGCCAAAGCGCGCGTCGGGCGTCTTGTAGTGATGTTCCATGTGATGGCGCTTGAGAAACTTCATCACGCTGCCTTTGGCCGGCAAATGATGCGTGGCGTAGTGAATCATGTCATAGCCGACGTAGCCCAGCGCGGTGCCGGCGAACATCGGCGCAACGAGAAACGGCAGACCCAGGATGACGTCGAGCACTAGGTAGAACAAGGCGTAGAAGAAAATTGCGCCCGGGATGCTCACCGCCGGCGGCATCACCAGGCGGGTCTTGATGTGCGGCTGATAGTGGTGCACGCCGTGGAAGAGGAAGATCAACTGCCACTGCGTCCGGCTGCGCGGGCGAAAGTGAAAGACGAAGCGATGCACCACATATTCCAGCAAGGTCCACAACAGCGCCATGCCGAAGAGAAAAGCGGCCACATACCACAACGGCGAAGCCGTCGCCGGCCAATTCAGCGCGCCGTTCACCAGGAAGAAAGCCACCACCGGCAGCCAGATCGCCAGCACCGCCTGCGGCGTGACGTGCGTGAACCGCTCCAGAAAGTCGGACTTTAACAGGCGCACCGGCGCCTGGTCGTAGTTCACTTTGTCATGTGGAATGTCATCCACATTGACGGCCATCAGTCTATCGAGGATGTTCATACCTACTCCTAAGATTCAACGCTTGGGGCTATATACGCATTCTACCGAAGCGCTGGCGACTGTCGGGCGGCATGCGCAATGCGGCGGGATGCAGGCAAACGCCAGCAACACTCGCTTATAATCCGGCCGCAGTGATAAAGAGCGCGCGCGTATCTCCTCTCCTCGCGCTCGCGTGCGTCGCAGGCAACATCGCGCTCAGCAATCCTTCCTACGCCGAGCCGGCGCGCCAGCCAAATATCCGCGCCAGCATGATCGTGGACGCCGGGTTTAATTCCTACGTCAAAGAGAACGCCTGGACGCCCCTGCGCATTACGCTGGTCAATGCCGGCGACCCGATCGAGGGCGAGTTAGAGTTGACCAATACCAGCCTGGCCACAACCGAACGATTCGCTCAGCCGGTCTTGCTGGGCCGCAACGCCCGCCGGCAGGTGATGCTCTATGCGCCGCCCGGAAGCGACTCACTAGAGGTGAGGCTGGTCTCAGGCGACCGGGTTATCGCATCCGTCACCCCTGTCGTCCGTCAACTTGCACCCGACGACCGATTAGTGCTGATCGCCAGCGACCCGCCCGATGCGTTCAACTTCATCGGCGACGTGCGCGCGCCCAACGGCAGCACCAGCGCGCTTGCCCTGCTCCGCCTCGACCAGTTTCCCGACCGCGTCGCGGCCCTCACCATCGCCGACGCCATCGTCCTCGCTAACGTGGACACCGGCACCTTCACCCAGGCGCAGCGCGACGCCATCCGGCAATGGGTGGCGAGCGGCGGGCACTTAATCCTGGCCGGCGGGCCAAACGCCGAGCTGGTGCTCGGCGGATTGAGCGAAATCGCGCCCGGACGGCCGGAGCGCGCGCTCACCGAAGCCGACGCCGACGCGCTGTTCGCGCTAGCCACGCCCGTTGCGCGCGAGCCGCTCACCACGCTGCCCGCTTCGTCCGTCCCGGTCATCCGCTTACAACCGATAGCCCGACACGTGCGCGCCCTGGCTGGCTCAAGCGAGACGCCGCTGATCCTGCGCCGCGAGATTGGCCGCGGCATGGTGGACCAACTGGCGTTCGACCCTGCCCTCGCACCTCTGCGCGACTGGCCTGGCCGGGCCGCACTCTTCACCGTCCTGCTCGGCGGTCGCGTCGGCCTCGCCAACGACATCGGCGCAATCGGCGAAGGCGCGTCAGCCACCTTCGCCGCCGCCGCGTTAGCCGCCGCCGGCCCGCCGCCGTCGCTCGTCGTCGGCGGCTTCTTCGCGCTCTACGTGCTGGCCATCGGCCCGTTGAATTTCCTCATCCTGCGCCGGTTGCGCAAGTTAAGCTGGGCATGGGTCACCGTGCCGGCCATCGTGGTCGCCTTCACGTTGCTCGGCCTGCTCACGGGCTTCCGACTGCGGGGCAACCAGCCACACGTGCATCGTCTGAGCGTGACGCTGGGCGACGCAACGACAGGCGACGCGCAAACATTCGGCGTGTTCGGCTTGCTCTCGCCGCGCCGCGTGCAAGCGACCCTGGAAGCTGGGCGCTCGCTCTTGCGCCTGGTGGAGCCGCCGCGCAATCCAGACAAGCCGGCCGACTCCGTCACCGTCGCCATCGGCGAACCTAGCCGCATCCTCGGCATCGCTGTGACGAACGGCGACGTGCGCACGATATACGCGCGCGATGGCGCGACGCTGCCGCCGGTCAGCGCATCCTTGCGCTTCATCCCCAGCGCAGGCAACGCCCCAGCGACCATCGCCGGCGCAATTCGCAACGATGCGCCGCATCGCCTGCGCAATTGCGCCATCGTCGCCGGCAAGGACTATCAAGCCATAGGCGACATCCCTCCCGGCGCGCTGACCAACGTCGAACTCAAACTCACCATCGGCCATCCACATTCCCTGCTGCTCCTGCGCACAATCAACGCCAACCTCGAACGATTACACGGTGGGCTACCCAACCCTGGCGCTTCTCGACGCATATCCCGACCAAGTTCATCGGGCAGCTTCACAAGCCTGGCAGGACGGCGGTATCCCTTCGAGCAGAACACGCCATCCTTGGTCGATGCCCTGGTGCACTGGCAGGATTTCAACGACGAGCCGATCCGCCAGGACGCCCAGTTCGGGTTGGTCAGCGCCATCTTCGGCGCCGAAAGCGTCGGGCCGGGCGTGTACCTCGGCTGCTGGGAGTGGCGCGACGAGACCGGCGCGCAGATTGCAGGCGCAGACTATACCGACCGCGCGCTCCGCTTGTGGCGCTTGCCGGTCGAACAGCACCTGGTTGCGGCCGGCGAGACGCTGCCGCCTGATATATTTACCTGGAACATCATCGCCACCAACGCCGGCGGTGAGCTGAACGACAACGGCCTGCGGATGGCGCCGGGAGAACACATCATCGCGCTGACCCCCTGGCTGGACGTGCGCGCCACCAGCACCACGGCTCTGATCAAGCTCAACATCGAGTTCGATAGCGCCAGCACATCCCTCAGCGCGTTGCAAGACGCATCCATCGCGCTCTTCAACTGGCAGACGCGCGCCTTCGAGGCGGTGATCAACGACGCTTCGGACCTCGCGACGCAAAACACCCTCAGCGGGCCGTATCTCTCGCCCGGCGGGCAGATCCTCATCAAGGTCAGCTCGCCCACGGATTCGCTCACGCTCACTCGGCTGGCAACGAGCGCCGAAGCGCCGAAATGAGCGCGGGCGCATGGCGACCGCAATCGTGACGACCGCGGGCCGCGCCGCTCCGTCGGTTGCGATAAGATAGCGCCTCGGACGTATGGAGGTTGACGCATCGTGGAACCCCTGATCTTCGAGTTATCTTCGCCTGGGCGTCAAGGTGTTCGCCTGCCCGAGAGCGACGTGCCCTGCTACGAGTTGCCCTCGGCGCTGCTGCGTGAGCGGCTGCCGCTGCCAGAAGTCAGCCAGGTTGACGTGACGCGCCACTTCACGCGGCTTTCGCAGTTGAACTTTGCGATAGACACAACGCTGTATCCGCTCGGCAGTTGCACCATGAAATACAACCCGCGCGTCAACGAGGACGCGGCGCGGTTACCCGGCTTCGCCCTGCTCCACCCACTCACCGACGCGGACGCAGCCCAGGGCGCGCTGTGCCTGATGTATGAGCTACAGACGTATCTGGCCGAGATCGCGGGGTTCAAAGGTGTAAGCCTGCAGCCCGCCGCCGGCGCGCAAGGCGAGTTCACCGGCATCTTGATGATGCGCGCCTACCACGCCGACCGCGGCGACCACAAGCGGACGAAGATGCTGATCCCCGACAGCGCGCACGGCACCAACCCGGCGTCCTCGGCCATGGCCGGCCTGCACGTCGTCGAGATCCCATCCGACCCGCGCGGCAACGTGGACCTCGCCGCGCTCAAGGCGCAGCTCGACGACACAGTATGCGGCCTGATGATCACTAACCCAAACACCCTGGGCATGTTCGAGGAACATATCGAGGAAGTCTGCGCGCTGGTTCATGCCGCCGGCGGCCTCGTCTATGGCGACGGCGCGAACATGAACGCGCTGCTCGGCATCGCCAAGCCCGGTGAGATCGGCTTCGACGTGATCCACTACAACCTGCACAAGACCTTCAGCACGCCGCACGGCGGCGGCGGCCCGGGCAGCGGGCCGGTGGCCGCCAACGAGAAATTGGTGGATTTCCTGCCCGGCCCGATCGTGCGCGCCGTGCAAGAAGGAGAGGACGAATGGCGCTACGAATGGCACATGCCGCCTAAGAGCATCGGGCGCATGCGCGCCTTCCACGGCAACTTCGGCGTGCTGGTGCGAGCCTTCACCTACATTCGCGTGCACGGCGAAGCAGGGCTGCGCGCGGTGAGCCAGCACGCCGTGTTGAACGCCAACTACGTGCAGGCCCGGCTGCGCGACGTCTACCCCTTCCCACACGGCGAGCGCTTCTGCATGCACGAGACGTGCGCCCAGGGCAAGATCGCCGGCGCGCCGTCGGTCGTCGCGCTGGATATCTCCAAGCGCCTGATGGACTACGGCTTTCATCCACCGACGAATTACTTCCCGTTGCCCAAAGTCGTGCCCGAGGCGCTGTTGATCGAACCGACCGAGACCGAATCCAAGCAGACGCTCGACCGCTTCTGCGACGCGATGCTCCAAATCGCCGAAGAAGCGCGGCAAAATCCGCAATTGCTGAAGGATGCCCCCCACACCGCGCCGATGAAGCGGCTGGACGAGGTGAAGGCTGCGAAAGAGCTGGTGCTGTGCTGCGTGATCGCAGATGATTGAGCGACGGCCAACTGGCCATCATGAAGTCGAAGACTCAACGCACCGGACAACTTGACCTATGTCGAAGCAACTTGCGAACGCTTGGCTGATTACCGGGACGATCGCCCTTGCGACCGTCCTGCTGTTGGCGCTCTCGTTCGTTGGGGGCGGCCCGAGCGCGCCGGCGATAGCTCCCGCTCCACAAGCGCCGCCCCCGGCCATGGCGCAACTGCCTGGCAGCTCGGCGCAGCTCGTCACCACCGCCTCCGGGCTGCAATACATTGATGAAGTGGTCGGCTCGGGCGCGCAGCCGCAGCCCGGACAGACAGTGATCGTGCACTACACCGGCTACCTGGACAACGGCGCGGTGTTCGATAGCTCACTCAGCCGCGGCCAGCCGTTCGAGTTCATCCTCGGCGCAGGGCAGGTCATCCGTGGCTGGGACGAAGGGCTGGCCACCATGCGCGTGGGCGGCAAGCGCCGGCTGATCATCCCGCCGGAGCTGGCCTACGGAGCGGCCGGGGCCGGCGGCGTCATCCCGCCCAACGCGCGGCTCACCTTCGACGTGGAACTGCTCGGCGTGAGGTGACTCACAGCGCCGAACTAAACCGGCCTGCCATCGCCTCTACAAGATGGCAAGCCGGTTTTGGTAAGCGGAGTCGTCCGCGCCCTTTCCCCTCACCGTCGCGCGATCTCGATCACCGGCTTGGGCGGTTCTTCCGGCGGACGCGTGCCGCCGGAAGCGGGCTCCTTTGAAGGATCGTATTTGGGCAAGATCTTGCGCGCCTGCACCATGATCTTGGTCAGCTTCGCGCTGAGGTCGGTGCGATCCTGCTGGGCGAGCTGGTCGGCAAACTGCGCCATGATGCCGATCAGCCGGTCGTCGGCGGCGTCCTTGAACTCGTTGAGCAGCTTCTCGGTCTCGTCGGGGTACTTGGCGGCGAGGAGCATGTTGATCATCTGCACCTCGGGCGGCTGGCGCTCGGCGATGACCTGCATGACCACCTCGTTCACAGTAGACAGCGCTTTAAGCGTCTGCTCATCGCCGCGGCGCTGAGCATCCTGGGCGCTGGCCTGCAACACGGCGAAGAAGGCGTCGTCAATCTCAGCGTCATGCTCGCGGGCGGTCTTCAGCGGATCCTCGCTCGAGGCGATATCCTGGATCAGCGCGGCTTTCTCCTCCATGTAGGCGCGTGAGGCAGCATCAATCTTGTCGCGCGTCTCCTGGATTTCTTTGCGCAGGGCGATCAGCTTTTGCTTGCCGGCTTCGTCCGCCGACTCGATGCGCATCGTCAGTTGCTGGAAGAAGACGTAATCCAGCAACCGGCGGCCCAGGGCGATCAGCATCTCGCGCGACTCGGCGTCGGGCGCGGCGATGAGCTGATCGAGCAGCGTCTCGCGCGTCGGCGATTTGCGGAAGGCTTCCAACGCTGCCGCGCGCGCGCCGACGGTTCTGCCGTAGGTCGTCTCCTCGATCAGGAGCTGTTGTAGGTTGGCCAGTTGTCGGGCGGCCTGCTCGCGGCCGGATGCCAGGTTCGCCTCGATGCTGGCGGAGAAGATGTCGAAGAAGGCCGCGTCAATCTTCGCGTCGTTCTCGCGCATCTTCGCGCGCAGCGTCGCCTCGTCGGTGATGCGCAATAGCTCGCGCAGCAAGTCCGCGCGCTCTTGCTGGGCGCGCAGCATCTCCGGCGTAATGCCATCCTTTTCCAAGATCGCCTCGATCAGCGACTGCAAGGTGAAGAAGATGCGCGGTTGCAGCAGATAGGCGCGCGGGGCGTTCTCCGGCAGGCCGCGCATCACCGTTTGCGTCAATTGGCCGATGATGCGCTGCTGCTCCATGTCGCGCAGGTTCAGCTCCATCGGCATCAAGATATAGGCGATTTGCTTAGACGGATCGTGATAGATAAACGGCGCAGCAAGGTTGGTCAACCGGCCTGACAACAGCGCCGACTTCAGCGACGGGTCGCGGCCGACATCCACCACCTGGATCGGCTGCTGACTGCGACCGGCAATGCGCCCGCTGTCAGGGGTAATCAATTGAGGCATTCGGAGAGGCTCCTTTCGTTGCAAATCATGAACTTGCGAAGCAAATTGGCGATCTCACGGCTTGAGACCCTTGCGCGATTATATAGCGGACGCCCCTCGTCCTTAGCGCAGGTCGTTATCCGAACAGCAGCCGCAACGCGGCGACCGCCGACAAGCTCAGCGCCAGCCCGTCGAAAACGCCCTGCGGCACGCGCCACAGCGCCCAGCGGCCGGCCGTTGCGCCGACCACGATCGCCGGCAGCATGCATGCGTCGAAGATCAGCCCCTCAACCGTGAACAACGGGCGCGCCGGCGCCAAAGCCATGACGATCAAATAGAGCGGCACTTTGGCGACGTTGAAGATGAAGAAATACCACGCCGTTGTGCCCATGAACTCGTGCTTGGGCAGCCCGAGGCTGGTCATGTAGATGGACATGATCGGGCCGGCGGCGTTCGACACGGTGGTGGCAAAGCCCGCAGCGCTGCCGGTCGCCGCCAGGCCGATCTGCGACGAGGGCCGCAGACGGTCGCCCCACCTCAGCCGGGCCAGATACACCCCCAGCATGACGAGCACCAACGCGCCGATCCAAATGTTGATCTGGTCCCGTCCGCGCCCATCCTCGCCGACGACGAACAGGGTAACTGCGCCGGCCAGCATGCCCACGGCGACCCAGGGCAGCAACTGCAACAATTTGTCCCAGCGCGTGTAGCGGCGATACCAATACACCGCGAAAAGGTCAGCAAAGATCAACAACAACACCGTCGTCCCAACGGCGGCGCGATTTTGAAAGACGATCGCCATCAACGGCACAACCAGGATGCCGACGCCGGGCACGCCGGTCTTCGAAAAGCCGACCAGCAACGCCGCCAGCGCGCCGAGCAACCATTGTTCGGGGGTGAAAGGCATAGGCCAGGGTGAGAACCAGCCGTCAGCGGACGGAGGGAGCGCAAAGCGCGGCCACTGGCCTAAAGCTGCGACGATGCGCCCAGCACGGGCCAAGCCGCGCCAGCGCTTCGGCGTGGGCGCGTGTGCCGTAGCCTTTGTGGCTGGCAAAGCCATAGCCGGCCGCCGACGCATCCAGCGCGCACATCATCGCGTCGCGCGATGTCTTGGCCAGGATGGAGGCCGCCGCGACGGACAAACTGATGCGATCGGCGTGATCGAAGGCGCGCTGGACGATGGGCAACTCCGGCAGATTCACCGCGTCAATCAACAGCGCATCCGGCGCAACGCACAGCCCGGCGACGGCGCGCGCCATCGCCAGGCGAGTCGCAGCCACGATGCCCAACGCGTCAATCTCGGCGCTGCTGGCGCTGCCAACCGACCAGGCTAACGCGACGCGCTGGATCTGTTCGCGCATGGCGATGCGCTGCGCCGCCGTGAGCTGTTTGGAATCGTTTACGCCGCGCAAAAGGGACGCTATGCGGCGCTCGCAGGGCAAAATCACAGCGGCAGCGACCACCGGCCCGGCCCATGCGCCACGACCGGCCTCGTCCACGCCGGCCACCAGGCGATGGCCGGCCTGTTGCAGCGCGCGCTCTTCTCGCAGCGACGGGGCGCGTTGACGAACAACGGGCATTGTGTCGCGATGATAATTCAGCCTCCGATTCGTTGCTAGTTAGCAGCCATCTCAAAAACACTACCGCAGCAAGATTCTGAGGCTCCTGCAACGATGTGGTGGTCCTGACAGTATACTGCGTCCGCCATGACGTGTGCTTGGGTGACCGGCGCGACTGGCTTCGTGGGAGCCAATTTGGTTGAAGCGCTGAACGCTCGCGGCTGGCGGATACGCGCGCTGCATCGGCCCACATCCTCGTTAAAGGCGTTAGCCGGCCTCACTTTCGAGGCAGCGCTGGGTGACGTGCTCGACCAACCCGATGCCGAACCGAGGAGCTGATTGAAGCTTTAGAAACGCTGTTGGCGACAGACGTGGCCGTTAAAACTGGCGAAACGGTTGAGAACGCCGCACTTGATGTGCTGATGGTTGCTCTGTGTCGCATTCGATGAGAATGCGAAAGACCTAATGCTTATCTTCCCGCTCCGCTGGTTGCTCTTCGGTTTGCTCCTGCTCGTCGTTGCAGTGGCGCTTTGGGTAATTTGGCTGGACCGCCGCCGCGCCGGGAGGCGCGCGGCGGAGACCTTCGCCGACGCCGCCCTCCATGCCGTCCTGGAGCACGCCCCCTTCGGCTGGGTCGTCTTGGAGAGCGCGGAACGCTACGTCTACGCCAACGAGTACGCCCGCCACCTGCTAGACCTGCAGCCCCCTGCCGGCCCCGTCCCGGCCGTGGAGTGGGGGTTCTACCTGGACGACGACCGCGCCGACGTTCGGCGGGGTCGGGCTCCCGAGGGCCGCTACCGCGTCCTCCGCCTCCCCTCCGGCCGGGCCATCCGCTGGTGGCTGATGTCC
>CALHLE010000054.1 GCA_938034415.1 uncultured Anaerolineae bacterium | reverse complement strand
GGCGGTTCTGGATGCCTTATCGCGCTGCGTCGCGCATATAATGTAGAACATCTGTCCGATGAGGAATTTCGCCGACAAGTCCAGCGCAAGCAAGCGAAGGCCTCGCAAAGGCAGCGCGCCCGAGCCTGAGCCGTTGCAGTTTGACCTCGACCGCTGGCTCGACGTGTGCGGCATCATGCTGCTGGCTGCGGCTGCGCTCACCCTCTTCGGTTTGCTCTCCACGCAACGCAGCCCAATCCTCAACGGCTGGCTGGAGATCGTCGGGCGGCTGTTCGGTTGGGGCGTCTATCTTGCGCCGGCCGTCTTGGCGGCGCTCGGCATCTATCTCCTCGTCCGGCGCTTCGGCGACCGCTTCCCGCGCCTCCGGCCCAAGCGTCTGGGCGGCGCAGTGCTTGCCTATCTCACCGCCCTGGCGACCCTGCATGGCCTGGCGATGATCGCCACCGAAGGCGCGGACGGCGCGGCAATTGGCGCGGCCTCGCAGGGCGGCGGCGAGCTGGGCTGGCTCATCCTCAGCCTGTTCACCGGCCTGCTGGGCAACGTCGGCGCCGGATTCATGATCGTCACGGCCTGGATTGCGGCCGTAATGTTGATCGCAAATGTCTCCCCCGCTCAGCTCCTCCAGGCAGCGCGGCAAGCCTTCACCGCGCCGAAGCGCGACCCGGCGGCGACCGACATCGCCCGCGTCCCCGGCGCGCCCACCGACGACATCATCGAGCCGGATTACGGCCAGGATGGCGGGCTGATCATTCGCGGGCCGCGATTGCGCGGCGCGCAGGCCAGACGGCCACGCGAGGCGAAGGGCGACGAGCCGCCTGCCGCGCTGCCGGACGCCGAGCTGCCGCCGGCGCGGACGATCAGCGATGCGCCGCGTGGCGCAGAGCCGGCCGCGCCCCTGAAGATCAACGCGCCGGTATCGCGCGGTCAGACCAACCGCGTGCCGCCGCCGCGCATCATCGGCGCGCCCGACCCGGCATCCTCCGCGAGTGCAATAGTCCGGGCTGAACCGGCGCCTCCTCCGGCGCCTGCCGCGGCCCCGGCGGCGTCCTCCGCAATCTATGCCGTGCAGCGGGACTGGACGCTGCCCAAAATCGAAGACGTGCTGGAGCCGGGGAGCGACGCGGCCATGAAGGAGGCAGACATCCGGCAACGCGCGGCGCTGATCGAGGACACGCTGCGCGCGTTCGGCGTGCCGGCCCGTGTGGTCGAAGTCAACCGCGGGCCAACCATCACCCAGTTCGGCGTCGAGCCGGGCTTCAGCGAGTTGAAGGGCGGCAAGCAGGTGAAGGTCAAGGTCAGCCGCATCGCAGCGCTGGCCGACGACCTGGCGCTGGCGCTAGCGGCGCCGCGCATCCGCATCGAGGCGCCGATCCCCGGTCGCGCCCTGGTCGGCATCGAGGTGCCTAACGGCGAGACGGCGCTGGTCGCCCTGCGCGACGTGATGGAAAGCGAAGAGTTCGAGACGCTGCGCCGCAAGACGCGCCTGCCGCTGGCGCTTGGGCAAGACGTGAGCGGCCGGCCGGTGGTCGCTGACCTGACCCACATGCCGCACCTGCTGATCGCCGGCACGACCGGCTCCGGCAAGAGCGTGTGCGTGAACGCCATCATCGTCACCTTGCTGTGCACGAACTCGCCGGAAGACCTGCGCCTGCTGATGATTGACCCCAAGCGCGTGGAGCTGACCGGCTACAACGGCATCCCGCATCTCATTGCGCCGGTGGTGGTGGAGCTGGAGAAGACGACAGCGGCGCTGCAATGGGTCACCCGCGAGATGGACCGGCGCTACCGCTTGTTCGCCAAACGCGGCGCGCGCAACATCGTGGAGTTCAACGCGCGCGTCGCGGCCCAAGCCTCGGCTGCCCCCGCTGCGCCGGAGCAAGCGGGGGGCGGGCAGCTCGACGACGAGCTGCGCAAGCTGCCCTACATCGTCGTTGTGATTGACGAGCTGGCCGACCTGATGATGATGGCGCCGGACGAGACGGAGAAGATCATCTGTCGGCTGGCGCAGATGGCGCGCGCGACCGGCATTCACCTTATTCTAGCCACGCAGCGGCCCAGCGTGGATGTCGTCACCGGCCTGATCAAAGCCAACTTCCCGGCCCGCATAGCCTTCACGGTGGCGACCAGCGTGGACTCGCGGGTCATCCTCGACGGCCCAGGCGCAGAGAAGTTGCTGGGGCGTGGCGACATGCTGGTGGTGACGCCGGAGCAGCCCGCGCCGATGCGCGCGCAGGGCTGCTTCCTCAGCCCTGTGGAGATCGAGCGCGTGGTGCGCCACTGGCGCGCGCAGTTGGGCAACGCATCGCCGGCGGGCGTCCCTAGCGCGCTTGAGCTAACAATCACCGCCCCACCGGTGGAAGCCGCGCCCTCCTCCGACCTGTTCAGCGCGCCGCCCACCTGGGAGGAGGCGCGGGCGTTGAGCGAGGCAGCCCGTGAAGTGAACGCCGGCGGCAAGGACGACAAGCTCTTCAACGAGGCAGTCGCCACGGTGCGCTTGCAGGGCAAGGCTTCGATCTCGCTGTTGCAACGGCGGCTGCGCATCGGCTATACCCGCGCCGCCCGCCTGATCGAGGAGATGGAGGAACGCGGGATCGTCGGCCCGGCCGTGCCGGGGCAACAATATCGCGAAGTGTTGAACGCGCCGCTGAGCGAGACGGACGAAGCATAGCCACGGCCGGCTCCCGCCGCGCTTACAATGGCGCGCATGCTTGATATTGAACTGCACTGCCACACGCGCTACTCGCCGGACAGCCTGGTGAAGCTGCCCGATCTGATCGAACAAGCCCGCAAGGTCGGCATTCACCGCCTGGCCATCACCGACCACAGCGAGATCGAGGGCGCGCTGTTGGCCAAGCAGATGGCGCCCGACCTGATCATCGTGGGCGAGGAGGCGATGACGACCGAGGGCGAGTTGCTATGCCTCTTCATCAGCGAGCTGATCCCCGACGGCCTAACCCTGAAAGAAGCGATCGATCGCGTACACGCGCAAGGCGGCATTTGTGGCCCGTCGCATCCGCTCGATCCGCGCCGCTTTGGCATTGGGCTGGCGAACCTGCTGGAATACGCCTCGGCGTTCGACTTCGTGGAGACGTTCAACGCGCGCGTGCGCGACGCCGGCAAGAACGACGAGGCGGATGAGGTCGCGCGGCGACTGGGATTGCCGCGCGTGTGCGCCAGCGACGCGCACACCTTACAGGAAGTCGGCATCAGCCGCATGCGCATCCGCGAATACACCACGCCGCAGGACTTCGTCGCGGCCCTGCGCGACGCCGAGCGGCTCCCCAACTACAGTTCGCCGCTGGCCAACGTCGGCTCGCGCCTGGCGGCGATCGCGCACGGCTTGGGCTTCGACCGGCGTTGAGGCGTCACTCGCCGCCGACCGGCGCCTGCGCCGGCTGCGCGCCTATGCCGCACACCTCTGGATACTCGCGGAGCTGGGCGGCCGGGTCGCGGTCGCGGGCCGCTTGGGGGGCAATAGCCGCTTTCGGCCGGCGCGCAAGAAGCGGCGCTCCAGCTCGGAGCGCGCGTCGGCCGGCGACAGCGGCCAAGCTAGATGTTCGCTCCGCGAGCACACCGACCACCCAACGCAGAAACCACTGGCTATGCCCCCAAGTGCTTGGGGGCCTGATTTTTGCCAATTCTTGGTATAATCATTCTTGAGTAATGAGGAATAACAACGGGTTGCAACCGACACGCTCCTCGTGTGGCTGAACCCGACCGTTCGCCTCCCGAATCAACACACGACGAAAGCGACAGGAAGCATGTTATGGCAGGAAAGAAGAAGACCGAGACCAAGCGCCCGATCGAGTCCTATGAGCACCGTGACAAGGAACGCCCGAACAACCCGCCCGCCGGCCTGGTAAC
>CALHLE010000053.1 GCA_938034415.1 uncultured Anaerolineae bacterium | reverse complement strand
TAGATGAGGCCGGGGACGGTCGAAGTTTTGAAGGGCGGGATCTCGGTGAAGCCGAGTTGGCGATACAGCGCGACGGCGTCCTCTGCATCGGCCCAGGTGCTGATGGCCACCTGCGCAAATCCGCGCGCACGCACAATCTCGATGACATGCTGCGAGAGCGCGCGCGCGATCCCCTTGCGGCGATATTCCGGCCGCACGTAGACGCGCTTCATCTCGACCCGCGCCGGCGTGTGCTGCGTCCAGGCCGCTGTAGCAACCGGTTGACCCTCACACAGCGCCAGGAACATGCCGCCATGCGGCGCCGCGTAGCGCCCGGGCAGCTCCTGCAAGTCCTGCGCCATGCGCTCGCTGAAGCCGTTCGGACGCTCCCGAACGTAGTCCTGTAGGAGCGCGCGGAACTGTGCGATCTGCTCCGGCGAGGTGACCTCGACGATCTCGACGTTCATCGCAACCCTTCGCATTCGTCCAGGCCGAACATGACATTCATGTTTTGCACGGCCTGGCCGCTTGCGCCTTTCACCAGGTTATCTATGCAAGAGACGATTTGCAGGCGATCGGGCATGTCGGCGACCGGATGCACCGAAAGCACGGCGTAGTTCGTGTGCGCGGCGTGGGCGATCGTCGCGACCTGGCCCTTCGGCAACACGCGCACGAACGGCTCGCCCTCGTAGCGCCGAACAAAGATGGTATGCCAATCCTGATGGGCAGCTTGCGGGGTGAGCCGGACGTAGATCATGCTGAGCATGCCGCGCGAGATCGGCAGCAAGTGCGGGCTGAAGATGACGCGGAGCGCCGCTCGCGCATCGCGGTCGGATTCGCTGCGATCCGCGTCGTTGCGCCACGCTGCGTTCAGCTCTTGCTCGATCTCCGGCACGTGGCGGTGCGCATGGCCGATGTTGTAAGGCGCGAGCGATTCGTTCACTTCGACGAAGTGCGTGGCCTGCGATGGCTTGCGCCCCGCGCCGCTCACGCCGCTCTTGCTGTCGGCGATGATCACCGGATCGGCCAATGCGCCTAGCTCTAACAACGGCAACAGGCCGAGGATGATGCTGGTGGGATAGCAGCCGGGGTTGGCCACCAGTCGCGCGTCGGCGATGGCGCGCCGATAGACCTCCGGCAGGCCATAGACGGCCTCGGCCAGCAATTCAGGATATGGGTGCGCGTGTTTGTACCACTCGGCGTAGGTTGCGGCGTCGCGCAACCGGAAGTCCGCCGAGAAGTCCACGACGCGCTTGCCGGCCTCCAACGCTCGTTTGCACAGCTCGGCGCTGGCGCCGTGCGGCAGGCACGAGAACACGATGTCCACTTCGTCAAGCGGCGCATCGTCTGCCTGAACGAGGGGCAAGTCGAATAAGCAAGGCATCACGTCGCTCAGCTTTGCGCCGGCGTGGCTTTCGCTGTGCGCGAAGACGATGCGCGCGCGGCGGTGTCGCGCCAGCCATCTGATCAGTTCCGCGCCGGTGTAGCCGGTCGCCCCGAAGATTCCCACCTTGATCATCTTTCGTCTGTCATTGAGCCGCCGAGCCGATTGAACAAAAGACGTGAGCGCAAAATGGAAAGCCCCTAACACCATGCCGTGTGTCAGGGGCTTCGCTGCGAAAACCGAGCGCAATCGAGACTAGCCTCGTCGCGCGCGCGCGCATGCGCCGGACACACGGCCCATGGAACGCAGACGACGGAAGCGAATCTCGAGAGCTGCCATTTCGCCGCGCATTATATGAGGGTGAGCGCACCTGTCAACGCCGGTTGCGGCCTAGTTCGGCGGCGCGCCGGTTGCGTGCAAAGCGCGCCTGGGCGACGAGTTAAACAGCGCAAAGAACCCTGATAAGATTTTGGCCTGGCGCTGCATCCCACAATCGCCAGACAGCGCAGCCATGAATGACGCACCCCCCTACTCCATCGCCGGCGTGCTCCCCGTCTTCCAAACGCCCTACCACGAGGACGAAACGATTGACTTCGAGACGCTGGAGAAAGAAATCCACTGGCTCTTCGATCAGGGCGCGGATGGCATCGTCATGGCGATGGCGTCGGAGACGCTGCGGCTGAGCAGCGACGAGCGCCGCGCCCTGGCCGAAGCAGCCTGCGCCATCGGCGGCCCGCGCGGCGCGGTGATCATCAGCGTCGGCGCGGAATCCAGCCGAGTGGCCGAGGACTTGGCCCGCCACGCCGAGGCCGTCGGCGCGGATGCGGTGATGGCCATCCCGCCGCTGGCGACCCACGCCGACGAGTCCGAAATCAGGCGCTACTACGCGCGCATCCTCGGCGCCGTCTCCATTCCGGTCATCGTGCAAGATGCCAGCGCCTACGTCGGCCGGCCGATGTCCATCGCGCTGCAAGCCGACTTGTTTAACATGCACGGCCCGCGCGTGATGTTCAAGCCAGAGGCGCACCCGCTCGGGCCGCGCCTGAGCGAACTGCGCCGCGCCACCGGCCACCGCGCCAGCATCTTCGAGGGTTCCGGCGGCGCGGCGCTGGCCGACAGCTACGCGCGCGGCATCGCCGGCGTCATGCCCGGCGCCGACTTGGTTGACGTGATCGTCGCATTGTGGCGCGCGCTCAAGACCGGCGATGTGGATACGGCCAATCGGCTCTCCGCGCCGCTTAGCGCGCTGGTCGGTCGCCTGACAAGCCTAGACGCCTTTCTGGCCGTGGAGAAGCACCTGCTCGTCAGGCGCGGCGTGCTCAAAAACGCGGTCGTGCGCGGGCCGGTCGGCTATCGCCTAGACGCCACCATGCGCAGCGAAGTCGATCGCTTGTTTGACGAGTTGCAGGCGATCCTGCGGGAGGCCGCTCCTACCGGCCGGCAGCGCGCATCGCGCCGGGCGTGAGGACGCACAGAGCGCACCGAGCTGATGCTTGACATACGAGGACATACTCGTTACATTTACGCCTGAGATGCGCGTATCGCCCTATGCCGGTCGGCGCGTTGCCTGGTTGCGCTTTAATACAGAGTCCGGCGAGTTCATCCTTCAGAAAGACTGGGACGAATATGAGAACTGCGCGCAATGCCACGGGCGCGCCGAGATAGACGAGACGCCGGAAGGCGACCTGATCTGCCACGTCTGTCGCGCCCTGCTCCCCCGTCCGGCAACCTGATAAGCCAGCCGATCGGCAAGCGTGCCTTGCCATGCCTTTCATCTATAGCGCCGCACTCAGGGCCTGCTTCCACAGTGTTCGCCCGACAAGAGCGAGGCGTTTGCCCGCTCGCGCCTAGCTAAACGCTGTGCCTTTCAGGATAGCGCCGTTGGAGCGCGCCTCAAGGCATGCTCTAAGGAGCAGGGGTCGGCGTCGGTGTCGGCGCAGGTGAGGTGAGCCGCTGAACAGGGCGAGGGCCGATGAACTGCGCCGGATCAATCAGCAGGGGTTGACCCGATGGCAGGAGGACGGCCTGCACGTTGGGCGAGAGCTTGTCAACGTAGCGAAAAGCGATCAGGTCGGGGTTGCTCTTGAGTTGTTCGCCGATCAAGGCCAGCGCTTCGGCCTCTCCCTTGGCGCGGATCACCTGCGCCTCTGCCTCGCCGCGCGCGCGAGTGATGGCGGCGTCAGCCTGTCCCTGCGCTTGGACGCGGATGCGCTCCGCCTCCTGGCGCTCCTGCTCCACTAAGAATCGCGCGCGCTCGGCGTTTTGCTGAGCGATCTGCTTTTGCTCAATCGAGTTGGCGTATTCCTGGTTGAACGTGATGTTGCGCAAGGCAAGGCTGGTGAGCAAGAGCCCATTCTCCTTGAACACCGCGCGCAGGTCTTCGCTCACGCGCGCCTGTAGCTCGTCGCGGCGCGTGCTATACACCTCCTCGACGCGATATTCCGCCACGCGGTTGTAGATGATGCTGCGCGACTGCGGGCGCACCAACTCATCGCGGTAGCGGTTCTGCCAGCGCACAAACAAAAGCGCGACGTTGTCAGGATCCACCTGATAAGTCACCGTGGCGTCAATGAACACTTCCTGGCCGTCGGCGGTGCGCGCAGTCACGGCGTCGTCGGACAACACGGCGCCCTCGTTGGGCGTCTTGGACATGGTGTAGGTCTGCTGGCCAATCGAGAATCGCTGAACGTTCTCCACCAGTGGGATCACAAAATGTACGCCCGGAGACAGCGCCTGCTTGCGCAGGCCGGTGAATAGGTTGAGCACTAACCCGCGCTCCTGAGGCGGGATGAACACCAAGCCCGCGCCCAGCACATTCAAGCCTACCCCTATGATCGTGAGCAGGGCGACCACGGCGAGCGAGAGCCGCGTTGCTCGGCCACGCGCGCGCTGCGCGCCGACCGCATAGACGTAGATCACCAACACAAGCAACAAGCCCCAACCTATCAAGTTAAGCGCGCCAAAGGACTCAAACATCGCAGGCGGACACCTCCTTAAGAACTAAAAAAACTCAGTGTTCTGAGACAGGACAGTCAAGCGTCCTGCGGGGTTGATGTTACCAGCCTACTGGCTCAGGAAGAGGCCGAGGCACGACAATTCCGAGGCAACTGGTTCAGCGCACAACGGCCGGCGTAGGCAGCAGCACCGACCCGTGCAACTGACGCGCGGGCGGCGAGGCGAACGTGGGCGGGCGTTGGCCCGTCCAATAATCGTACAGGCCGACGAAGACAGGGTATGAGCCGGGGGGCGCATCCGGCGCGACGTAGAGCGGCATCTCGTCGCGCACCACCTGGCCCAATTGCCAGCAGGTGGTGGGGAACTGAGAGCGCATCGGCATTTCGTCATGCTGGGCGACGCGCGTTTGATCGCTCTCATCTGTGGCCACGTGCACAAAGCCCTTGTAGGGCGCGGCAATCGGCCGGTCGGACATTCGCTGCCAAAACAAGACAATGCGCCCTTCCCGGCCACGTTCTAGCGGCTGAAGCTGATACGCCAGCAGGGCGATGTGACCATCCGCGCCGAAGCGCGTGTCCACCTTGATCGCATCGGGCGGCAGCTCGGCGCTGGGCAACGACTCCGGCATATGGCCGTAGTCCACCAACACGCGCAGCACCGCCGACTGAACGACCAGTTGCGACGCCAACAGCGCAAGGGCCGCCAATCGCGCCGGACGCGATAGGCTGACCCATACCAATGCCGCCGCAGCGACGCCGAGCGGGCCGAAGTACATCCACACGCGGCCGGTCTCGGCGCGAGCCACGTGCGCCAGCGAAAGCGCTGCCAGTGTGATCGTGAACGCCGCGGTCAGCGACAGCGCCCGTCGCCAACCGGCAAACAGCGCCAGCGCCCCGATTGGCAAGCCGATCATCGTCAGCATGTCCCAGGGGTGCCAAAAGACAAACGGCCAAAAGGGGAACTCGATGCCGAGGTGGCTATCGAACACCACGCGATACAACGCGAGCGGGTCTAACCCCGCCCAGGCGTAAACTGCTACCCAGATGGTGGCACTGCCGACCAGCGCAATTGCCCAAGCAGCAGCCAACCAGCGCGCCGCTTCAAGGGTCAGGCCGCTGCGCAATTGCCACCATCGCGCCAGCGTGTAAACCGCCGCCATCAGCGCGATCGGCGCCGCGCCGAAGGTGACAAACGTCGCCGCCGAGAAAGCCAACCCCGCCAGGAACGCGAAGCGCAACCGCCGCTCGGCCACCAGGCGCTCGCAACAATACAAGATGGTTGGCGTCGCCAGCGCCACACCGCGGTCGAATTGCGACACCCACAGGCCGAAGCCGGGCATCAGCGGATAGAGCGCCGCAGCCCAGGCCGCCGTCCGCTCATCGGCGATGCGGCGCACCCACGCGAAGAGCGGGATCATCACCGCCATCGCTGTGGCGATCTCCACGGCCATGCCCAGCACCGCGCCGGCCATCATCGGCGCGGGCGCGTCCACGCTCACCCAGCTCAGGCAACTGTGCGGGCGAAGCCAATCGGCGAGCGGCTGCGCAGCGGCCGGCAGCAGGGAGAACAGCGCTGTGCCGAGCGTGAAGACCAGGGCCAGCGCGGGCGGATGACGCGACACATGCACCGGATACGAGGGCGCGCGCTCCACGTAATGCGCGAGGAACTCGCGCACGTCGCTCACCCCTGCGCCGACGGTCCAGTAGCCGCCGGTGGACCAGGAGAACGTGCGGCGCGCGAGGCCGGCCGGCACGTCAGGCTCGGTCGCCGACGTGACAAACCACTGCAACGCCAAGCTGCCGGCGAGCACAAGCCCTGCCAACGCCCATCGCTGCGGATGGCTCAAGTGTCCAGGGCTGCGCTCCAACAGCAGCCAAGCCAGGGTGAGGTATGTGCCCGTGGTCAGCGCGATGGCCACCACCACCGCCGGCGCGACACCGAAGTCGCGCTTCCACAAGATCAGCAAGTCGCGGTGGGGATACCACAGCAACATGCCGATGTAAAGGAGCGTCGGCGCGGCGCACAGCAGTACGACGCCCAACGTCGGCGAACGCAAAGCGCGCAGCGGGTTCATATCACGCACGCAACAGCAAGCAGGCATGATAGCGCGTCGCGGCGGCAATATCCAATCGCCGAGGGCAGAGGGCGCGCGCCGGCAGACGACGCACCGCCTGGACGAACGCCGAGGCTGATATTATTAGCTCGAGTCAATGCTGATCAAAGCACCATCATGGCGGCGCGTTGCTGCGCCAGGGGATTTGAGGCGCTTGCTGCGCATTTACCCTGCGCTGCTCCATTTTGCCTGGAAGCGCGCTGCTGCATACCGCGCCGTGTTCGTCGTGGCGCTGATGAACGCCGCCTTCCCGCGGGTGATGATGGCGAGCTGGGTGAAGTTGGCCGGCGATGGCCCGATCGCCGATTTCCGCGCGGAGGACTTCGTCGGCTACTACCTCGCCGCGGTGCTGGTCCGGCGTCTGACGGCGGTGGGAATCACGGCCGATCTGGAGCGCCTGATCCACACCGGAGAGCTTTCGCCGCATTTGCTGCGGCCGCTGCACGTGGGTCACGTGTATCTCGCGCGCGCCTTGGCCGGCCGCGGGTTCATTACGATCCTCACCGCGCTGCTCGTCGGCGTGGGGGTGTGGGTCACGCCAGGCGCGCAATTCGACCTGCGCGCGAGCGCGCTGCTGAGCTTCGCCGTAGCGTGCGGCGTGGGTTTAATGTTCGAGTTCTTCGTCCAGTTTGCAATTGGCAGCTTGGCTTTCTGGATCACGCAGGTGCAGGGCGTCTCGGCAGCGTTCCAGTTCATAGAGGCCTTTCTCGGCGGCTACATCGTCCCGCTGGCGCTCTTCCCCGGCGAGTTGGGCCGCTGGCTGGTTTGG
>CALHLE010000052.1 GCA_938034415.1 uncultured Anaerolineae bacterium | reverse complement strand
ATGTACGTGCAGAATGGGCCACGTTTGCTGTATGCGCCTTCCGTGGGTATCGCTATCTTCTGGGGCGCAGCGATTGCCTCAGGGGTCTATGCCTTCAGAGGCGCTCACCTGCGCGGCCTCCCCTTCGCCGGCTTACTCCTGCTTTTAGTCTGGTCTGCTGCCTACATTCGCGACCGCATTCAGGAGACGGCGCGCCTTACGCCGGCCATGACGCACATCGCTCAAGATTTGCGCGAGAGCGCTCCTGACGCGCGCGTGTTGCTCATCAACGCGCCTTGGTGGAATGCCCCACGCTCTCCGAGCTTTCTCATCGGAGCAGAGGGAATGCCGATTCTCGAGCTCAATCACGCGCCGGCTTCCGCATGGGCGGCCACCGTCAACGGCGTCTATCGGGAGACTCAGGTGGTGCGTCATGAAGCTTCGTTGACGCACGGCGCGCACTGGCAGTATGGCCATCCTGGGCCTACGTTGGACGACATCGCTCTACGAGATCAGCTTCTAGCCTCTACGCACATCTACAAGTTCGATTACGACCCGCCCGGCTTGCGCCTCCATCGTCTGGGGCTTATCCAGCCATACCCGACGACTACCCGCCCGTCTGTTCAGCCCGTTGCATTGCTGGACGAAGGAGAGGCGCGCATCACGATTCTGCACTTCACGGCGCAGGCGTGTGATCAAACCTTGCTTCTGGACGTCGGTTGGTGGAGCAACGCCATAGCGGATCAGCCGCTGGGGGTGTTCGTGCATGGCTTCGACGAACAAGGGCAACGCCTCTTGGTCGCCGACCGCGATCTGCTCGACGGCCTCTTACCACTGCAAGCGCTGCCCCCAGATCGCTGGCTCCGCGAGCAGCGTCACATCGTCACACCCAATGCGACAGCCCTGCGCCAAGTGCGCATCGGCGTCTATTCTCGCCAAAACATGAAGCGGTGGCGCGCAACTCGCAGCGACGGTGCTCTATGGCCGGCGGATGAGGTGGTCGCGCCAGTTCACCTGCGTTGCCCGCTGGCATAGCCGGCATCATCGCGCCCAAACACCGGCAACGACACTTTCTGAACCCCAGCTTTCCCAGCTATCGCGCATCGCCCTGTCTGATGCGCAAACTTCAGCGCTATGCATCGCCATAAAGTGTGAATAATGGCCTACAGAGGCTGCTGAGCTGCGCACATCTTCCCCCTTCTATCTTCTATGTTGAGACGCAGAGTTGCCTTCCTTGCGCGTCGGTTGTGGTTGCCTTCTACGCTGGCTGTATTTATCGCACTGCTGTATTGGCCGAGCCTCTCTCTGCCTTTGTCCTTCGATGACGCCTGGAGCGTCCGCCTCGTGCGCGACTTTACGTTTGTTGACCTGTTCACGCGGACGCAGAATTTCGGATACTACCGCCCGATTTATCTGGCCTACTACAAGTTGTCTGCTCTTGCCGGCGCGCATGGCCCGCTGCTCCTACATGCCCTGTGCATCGCTGCCCACGCGGCGAATGCCCTGCTGCTGCTCAAGTTCATACCGGCCACGTTGGGGGGGCGCACGGTCGGTTTGGCGTTTAGCGCGGCCTTCCTCTTCGCGCTGAACCCATTTGCCGTCCAAGCGGTGGCGCTCCCTGCCGGCCTGAACCACTTGCTGGCGCTATTGTTCATTCAACTAGCGGTGCTGGCTTATGACCGCGCGCGCCAGCCTGTGCACGCCTATCGGCGCACAGCGTGGTGGGTTGGCTGCCTTGGGTTGTGCGTGTTGGCGTTCCTCTCCAACGAGATAGGCCTAAGCGTCGTCAGCTTTGTGCTGGCTTACGAGGCAGCGCGCCTCGAGCAGGCGCATCGTTGGCCGCTTGCGGCCGCTCGCGCGTGGCCGGTGATCGGGCTGGCCGCCGGCTACGTGATGGTGTATGCACTCATCCCCAAGGGCGCTGCGCCTGAGTTTGTCTTCTCCGTCGAGGGTGTGCTTATGCGAGCACTGATAGCGTTGCAGACGCTGACATATCCGCTCACTTTGCTGGTTGCACCACTCCAGCTATCCGCTGAGGCAAGCGTGCTGCTGGCGAACGTCCTGCTGGCAGTTGCGTGCCTTTTTGCGCTGCGCAATCAAGAAAGCGGTGCCTTGCTCGCGGGGGCGTTGATCTTCGCCGCGTCTGTGGCGCTGCCAGTGCTGCGTCTGGCTACCGGCTACGTGCAAAATGCACCTCGTGTATTTTACGTTTCAAGCGTTGGCACGGCCATGCTGTGGGCGTGGCTTGCATGTGCTCTAGCGGCGCAACTGCCCCGCAGCATCGCTCGAGCCGCAACCGCAGCCGCAATCGCTGCGATTAGCATGGCCGGCGCGTGGCACGTGCGCGAGCATCAGTCCTTCTTGGCGCGCGCCAGCGAGCCGGTGAGCGCGATTGCGCGGGCCGGTGCCGCGCTCGCCCCTGACGAGACGCTGCTGGCAATTAACACGCCGGAGTGGATCGCGCCACCCCAGCGGCGCTTCCCGATGTTTTACGAAGGCGCAATTGTGCTAGCCGACTACGTAGACGGCAGCGACCTGGTACTGGCTAACGCCGGCCTCATCCGCCGCGTGCAATTGGCGCAGCTTGCATTGCCCCACGATCCCACGCGCCTCTACGCCTTCCAGCCTTTTGGAGAGCCGCTCGATCTCGCTCAGTTGCACAACGCTTCGCGAGTGCTTCAGACGCACTACCTCCCCGACGGTCCGCGCACGACATGGCTCGGCGGCACAACGTTGCAGCGCCACTCACAGGTTGAAGTCTCCTTCGCCGGCGGGCTGGCGCTTGTGCGACGCCATATCCAGCCCTGCCGGGAAGGATGGGTAGCGTCATTGCAATGGCGAGGCGCACCATCCGCGCGCGCACTGACGCCGACCCTATCGGCGTTCGTCCAAGTGCTGGATGCTAACGGCGCCAAGCTCACTCAGAACGACGGCGCGCCGCTGGACGGGCTGTTGCCGTTTGCACAATTGCCCCACGATCGCGACATCGTGGACCGTCGGATGCTCATCGCGCCGGGCGCCGTCGGCGCTACGCTCCACACTGGGTTATATGACTACGTGACCGGCGAACGCCTGCCAGCGACCGACGCACGGGGCGCGCGCCTGGACGGTGATGCGCTGGCGCTGACGCTTCCCCCGCTCGATCCAGGCGTCGCATGCTGGTAATCGCACACCTCAGCGGGTCAACACTTGAATCGGCAACGACACCTGCGGCGAGATTTCACCCGTTTCGGTGTAGGGGATGACGCGCAACACATACGCCCCGGCACTCAGATCGGGCGGCAGGGGAATGAGATACACCCCCCAGATCGGCTTCTCGAACGGCACGTAGGGGAAGCCATTGAAGGCGATTGGCTGGTCGGACTGCAACACTTGCGCGCCTTGCGCATCGGTTAGTCGCAGCGACACCTTGGTGTAGACCGACAGCGGCACGAACGGCCGGGTTTGCCAGAAGCATTGCACTTCCATGTAGCCGTCTCCCGCGTAAGCCGGCTGCGGCTGCACACAGCCCAGGCTGCTCAGCCCGACCTCGGGTCGGTTGCGTTCAATCGCGGCCTCGCTAGGTGGAATCTGTGCCGGCAGCGGGCGATAGGGCCGAAAGAAGCGGTAGTGCTCCAGGCGCAAGCCGGCAAATTGCGGCGTATCAGGTTGCGGCGCGAAGGCCTGCGACTGACGGCGCAGCAGGGCCGTCGCCACGCCGGTCGGGTCAATCACATCGTCTTGCCAAAGCAGCAGCCATGCGCCGCCCAGGTCGGCCAGCGCGGCGTTCGTCGCCGGCACGACGCTGGTGTAGGTCAGCGTGTTGCGCACGTTCAGCACCGGGTCGGGCGGCAGGGCCACCCAGGCATCCGTCGCGCCGCGCCAGTAGTACTCGAAGGCCGGCGCGAAGTGGCCGGAGACGAGCACCACACGTTCATCCGGCCGTAGATGCGCGCCAATGTGCGCCACGGCGCCGCGAAAGTCCTCGTTGGCGTAGAGCGGGCTGACGCGCAACGCGAGCGAGCCGGCGGCGAAGCCCACGGCCAGAGCCGCGCCGCCAGCGCGCGCCAGCATCTTTGCTCCTTGCCTGCGTGATGACGCGCCGGCGACAGCCGCGCCGACCGCCGCAAGCACGATGGGCGTGACGATGGTCGGGTAACGCGGCGAGAACTTGCCGCTGAGGGTGCAAAACGTCGCGATGGTCACCGGCGCGACAAGCGCGGTCGCCGCCAACGCCTGTGCCGCAGGCGTGCAGCCGCGCATCCGCACGAGCGCCAGGCACGACAGCGCAAGCGCGATCGTCACAGCGATGCTCGTCGGCGCGATCCACTCTGCCGGTAACAGGCGCGGCAACACTTGGCCGGCGGCTGTCTGCGCCACTAACTTCGGCCAGTCCGCCGACGCGGCATAGCTCACGCCGTAGCCGGCGCGGTTCGGCCAGATCAACGCCGTCCACAGGAGGATCGTCAGGCCGGCGCCGGTGATGGCGAGGAGCTGCGGGCGACTCGGCAGACGCCCCTGGCTCAAGCGCAGCATCACGCTTACAAGGATGTGGACGCCGACGATCAGCGCACACAGCACGTGGGTGGCGAAGGCGAGCACGCTGAGCATGCCCCATGCCAGCCAATAAGCCCATCGGTCGTCGCACAGCGCCAGCGACAGCGCGAGCGTCGCCCCCAGGCAGAGGCAGCCGGCTAGGGCATACATGCGCGCCTCTTGCGCAGCTAGAACCCCAACCGGTGAGAGGGCGAGCAACACGGCGGCGCTGAGCGAAGGCCGGGACAGCGCCGCGGCGCTCAGCCGGTAAGCCAACGCAACACTCCCCACCCCACAAAAGACCGACATCAAGCGAACGGCGAATTCACTCTCGCCCAGCCCAATCATCCAACCCTTCAGCGCGACGTAATGCAGCGGCGTGTTGAGGTCGAGTTGCGCTGCGCGGACGAACAACGCGAGGACATCATGGCGCTGCGCGAACAGCACGGAGAACGCTTCGTCGTACCACAGGCTCTGACCGGCCAGATCGAAGATGCGTATAGCCCACGCAACCAGCAGAACGCCCACAGCCCAGGTTGGTCTGCGCAGGGGGAGATGGACACGCATGAACGCGGCGGATTATAGGCTTCCACATCAAGCAACGTGCGATAATCGCAGCGCGCCTCGGCGCGCTCCGCTTTGACGCAACCCAGGCCGAAGCGCTGCAATTGGCGATGGTGCTCCGCCGGCTCATCCTCCTGACTTTCATCCTCCTCGCGCTGCCCTACGCATTCGCGACGCCGGTCTTTGAGAAAAATGACGAGGTCATGCACTTCGCCTTCATTCGTCACCTGGCGAACGGTGGGGAGTTGCCGGTCCAATCGCTGGCATCCAAAGAAGCGCCCTGGGCGCAGGAGGGCAGCCAGCCACCGCTCTACTACGCGCTGGCCAGCCTGGTTACGAGACTGTTCGACACTGGCGACTTTGAGGCGCAGCACCGGCCTAATGCTTCGCCGCTCTACGACCCCTACGCGCCCGGCAACAAAAACATGCTCATCATCACGCCGGAGAAGCGCCCGTTCGCCTATGGCGGCACCACGCTCGCCGCGATTGCGCTGCGCCTGCTGGGCATCCTGCCCGGCTGCATCACCCTCTGGCTCGCGTTTGGTGTCGCTGATCTGGCGACTGAAAACCGACGCGTCGCGACCATTGCCATGGCGCTGACGGCGTTCAACCCAATGTTCTTGACCGTGACCACAGCCGTGAGCAACGACGGGTT
>CALHLE010000051.1 GCA_938034415.1 uncultured Anaerolineae bacterium | reverse complement strand
TCCTTCTCATGGCTTTCCTCTTCATTCAAACTCCGGTTTGTTTGTTCCCATCGCGGGGAAATCTGCACAGGGTATTTTGAAACAACGTGATGCTTTGCGCAATGCGACCCTCTTCGGGTCAATCGTCCTTATGGGATGTCTAAACAGCAGCGACATTCGTAGTAGCTCAATAGACGCCCTCCTTCAACGAGTTTTTTGGCCTCGCAGCAGGCTCGGCTGCGTTGCGCTGGAACAGGCAGTCGCGCCCTTCAGCGCAGGCCAACGAACTAAATCGGTTTTATACAAGCTCATCGGGATTGTCAAGTCAGATTGAAATTTCAAAGCCGGCCTGAGCCGGACTAATCATCTTGGGATAACGTCCGGTTAAAAGCGCTCACGTGCGATCACAGGTAGAATGCCGATGCTATGAAGCATGTCATGATCACCGGCGGCGCAGGCTTCATCGGCTCGAACTACGTCCGCTATGCCCTTGAGGCCCATCCCGACTGGCGCATCCTTGTGCTGGATAAGCTGACCTACGCCGGCAACCTCGACAACCTCCAAGATGTGGCGGAAAAGTTTAAGGGACGTTACAGCTTTGCGCAAGCCGACATCGCAGACCGCGAAACCGTGTTCGACCTGATTCGCCAACATCGCATTGACGCAATCGTCAACTTCGCCGCAGAGTCGCACGTGGATCGCTCAATCCTCGACCCCGACGCGTTCATCAAGACCGACGTATACGGCACCTATGTGCTGCTGGAGGCGACGCGGGAGTTTGGACTGGAACGCTTCCATCAGGTCTCTACCGATGAGGTATACGGCGACGTTCCGACGGGTTACTCAAAGGAGACCGATCCGCTCGAACCCAACTCGCCCTACTCGGCCAGCAAGGCTTCCGCCGAGCTGCTCATCCGCTCATATCGCGTCACATACAACGCGCCGGTCACGGTGACGCGCGGCTCCAACACCTTCGGCCCATATCAATACCCGGAGAAGCTGCTGCCGCTGTTCATCACCAACGCAATTGACGACCTGCCGTTGCCGCTGTATGGCGATGGCATGCAAGTGCGCGACTGGTTGCACGTGATGGATCACGTCACAGGCATAGACATCGTGTTCACCAAAGGTGAAGTGGGCGAAGCCTACAACGTGGGCGGCGAGAACGAGCGGCACAACATTGACGTGATCCGCATGATGCTGCGCATCCTGGGCAAGCCGGAGTCTTTGATCAAGCGCGTGGCCGACCGCCCCGGCCATGACCGGCGCTACGCGCTCGATACCCGCAAGTTGCGCGCATTGGGCTGGGCGCCGCGCGCGGACTTCGAGAGCGCGTTGCGTGAGACGGTGGACTGGTATGTGAACAACGCGTGGTGGTGGCGCAAGATCAAGAGCGGCGAGTTCAAGGAGTTCTATCGCCGGCAATACGCCGAACGGCTGGCCCAGGCCGTTTGAATTTAGAATTGAGAATTAAGAATGCGGAATTGAAGCCTTGCGCTCGACGCTGCGCGCGATTCTGCATTCCTGGCATGTTTGAAGTCACCTTCCTCGGCACTGCTGCCTCTGCGCCACTGCCCAAACGCGGCCTCTCCTCCGCCATCGTCGCACACGACGAATATCGCTTCATGGTGGATTGCGGCGAGGGCACGCAACGCCAGTTGCTCAGCAGCGGCCTGGGATTCCGCCGCCTGGAAAACATCCTGATCACGCATGCGCATCTGGATCACATCCTCGGCCTGGCCGGCATCCTCTCCACACTGGGACAATGGGAAACGATTGAGCGCATGACGATCTACGGCGGCCAGAGCGCGCTCGACCGCATCGAAGACCTGGTCTACCGCATCGTGTTTCGCGGCGCGCGGCCGCCTATCCAGCTCGACCTGGTCGAAATCAAACCGGGCGTCATCCTCAAAGGCGAAGACTTCGACGTGGTGGCCTTCCCCGTGCAACATCGCGGGCCGGATTGCTTCGGCTTCATCTTTCAAGAGCATTCGCGCCGGCCATTCCTGAACGACAAAGCCACGGCGCTCGGCGTGCCGCAGGGGCCGGAGCGCCGCGACTTAGTTCGGGGCATCCCGATCACGCTGGCCGATGGCCGCGTCATCCGGCCGGACGACGTGCTCGGCGAGCTTCAGCCGGGCGCCAAGCTGGTGATGACCGGCGACATCGGCGAGACGAACGGCCTGGAGAAGGTGGCGCGCAACGCGCACGCGCTGGTGACCGAGGCGACATATATGGACGCCGACCTCCCACTGGCTCGCCAAAACAGCCATATCACCGCCGGCCTGGCCGCCCGGCTGGCGCGCGAAGCCAACGTCAAGCAGCTCATCCTCACCCACATCTCCGGTCGTTACCGCGAACGCGACCTGGAGGCCGAAGCGCGCGCTATCTTCCCCAACACAGTCATCGCGCGAGACTTCGACACTTTCAAGGTTAAGGCAGAGTAAGCCATGCCCATCCTCCTGCTCATCCGCCATGCGACGAACGACTTCGTCAAGACTGGCCGGCTGCCCGGCCGCACGCCGAACATTCACCTGAACGACGAGGGGCGCAAACAGGCAGAAGCGCTCGGCCAGATGTTGCGCGCCCGTCCGCTCGATGCGGTGTATAGCAGTCCGCTGGAGCGCGCGATCGAAACCGCCTGGCGCATCGCTGCGCCGCAGGGCTTGCCGATCCACATCCGCGCCGACCTGGCCGACATTGACAACGGCGACCTCACCGGCAAGGAGATCAAGCGACTGAGCGAAGACGAGGCCACGAAGGCCCTGTGGCAAGTGGTGGTGGAGACGCCCTCGCAGGCGAAATTCCCCAACGGCGAGGCCATGCTGGACATGCAGCGGCGCGTCGTGGATGCGCTGGAAGCGATCATCGCAGCGCACGGCGATGTTGACCTCCCGGATAGGCCGGCTACTCATCCTGCGGCTCATGCCGATCGGACGCCGAAGGAAGATGCCGGTCAGTCCGACCACCCCGCTCAGGCTGCCTCTGAAAATACACAATCGGAAGGGCCGAAGAAACGGCCGCAGGTCGTCGCCATCGTCGCCCACGCCGACGTGATCAAAGCGGCCCTGGCGCACTATTTGGGCATGCCGTTCGACTACTTCCAACGCCTGGCCGTATCGCCGGCGTCGGTGAGCACGCTGATGGTCGCCACCGACGAAAGGCGCGCCAAACGGCACATCGTCGTGATGAACGTGAATCAGACGGCGTCTTAGGAGCATCGTTCGCCAGGTCACAAAACTACGGCCTGGCTTATTGCTTCCTGACACTGGTCTTCTTGTTCCTGCTCATCTTGGCCTGGCCGCAGGTGAACCGTCTCGCGTTTTGCGTGACCGCCTTCAACGGCTTGCTCTACGGCATCTTCAACCTGAACCACTGGGCTGTACCGGAGCGCGTGTGGTTGGGGGTCATGCATGTGCCGTTGCTGTGCTGTCGCTCATGGCGCTGGGATTGGCGCATCTGAGTCCACTACAATCAGCATCGCATGCGCACGCTCGTCTCACTCGACATTGAAACCACCGGCTTCGACCCCGAACGCGACGCGATCTTAGAGATCGGCATCGTGCGTTTTCGCGGCGAAGATGTGCTGGAAGAATGGAGCAGCTTGATTGACCCTCAGCGCCCGGTTCCCCACAAGATCACCGAGCTGACCGGCATCACCGACGACATGGTGAAACGCGAGGGCATCTCGCTGTGGGACGGCCTGGGAAAGGCGCAGCAGATCATCGGCAACGCGCCGATCATCGGCCACAATATCGCGTTCGACCTGGGCTTCTTCAGAAGCCTGAAGACGCCGCCCCCCTTCGCCAAGAATCCTGCGCTGGACACGTTCGAGCTGGCCAGCATCCTCGTGCCACACGCCGGACGCTACTCGCTCGGCGCACTGGCCGCCGAGCTGGGCATTAGCTTGCCGGAGTCTCACCGGGCGATGGCCGACGCGCGCACGGCGCATCAGCTCTATCTGAGGATCTTCGAGCGCGCCGTGGCGTTGCCGCCCGAGATCGTGGAAGAGATCAGCGCGCACGCCAGCCTGAGCGGCTGGACGCTCGCCGACTTCTGGCGCGACGTGAAGGAAGAGCAATCGCGCGGCGCGTTCAGCGCCAGCATCGGCGCGCAACTGCGCCGGCTGACGCCGGGCGGCCAGCGACAAAAGAACCCTTCCGCCGTCCTGCGCCGCCGCGCAGCGCTCCAGGCCGAACCGCTCGAACCTACAGGGCGAACCCAGCCGCTCGACCTCGAGCGCGTCGCCGCAACGCTGGCGAGCGATGGCCCGTTCGCGGCCCAGTTCCCCGGCTACGAAGTGCGCCCCCAGCAGGTCGAGATGCTGCGTCAGATTGGGCAGACCTTCAACGAGGGCGGCGTCGCGCTCATCGAGGCCGGCACCGGCGTCGGCAAATCGCTGGCCTACTTAATCCCCGCCATGATGTGGGCGATGCAGAACGGCGAGCGCGTCGTCGTTAGCACCAACACGATCAACCTCCAGGAGCAACTGGCCGACAAGGATGCGCCGGCCGTCATCCGCATCCTCGGCGAAGCCGGCCGCGCTGCCGTGATGAAGGGCAAGGGGCGTTACCTGTGCCCCAACCGTTTCGCCGAGCTGCGCCGCAACGGGCCGAAGACGGCCGACGAGGCCCGCCTGCTCACCAAAATTCTGATCTGGCTGCCCAACACGCTGACCGGCGACGGCGATGAACTCTTTATGCCGACGCCCGAGGAACGCGCCATCTTCCAGCACCTCTCGGCACAGAACCCGATCTGCAACGCCAACACGTGCAGCGCGACGGACTGCTTCTTCAATCAGGCGCGCCGGCTGGCCGCAAGCGCGCATATCGTCATCGTCAACCACGCCCTGCTCGTGGCTGACATCGCGGTGGAGAACCGCGCCCTGCCCGAATACAACTACCTCATCGTGGACGAAGCGCACCATCTGGAGGCCGCTGCGACCGACGCGCTCACCTACCGCCTCGACCGCGACGAGATTGAGAGGGTGCTGAGCGACCTAGGCCACGCGTCCGAGACGCGCCAGGCCGGCGGCAGCGGCCTGCTCGCCGAGATCGCGGCCAAGACCCCCGCCTTGTTAGCGCTTGAGCAAAGCGCCGCGATCAACAACTTGTGCGATCAGGCTATGCAAGCCGTGAGCGCAGCCGGGGCGAGCAACATCACATTCTTCGACGAGCTGGGCGAGTTCATCGCCGACGAAATCAGCGGCGATGCGCCCGACTATGTCCAACGCGTGCGCCTAACGCGCGCGCTGCGCAACCAGAGCGGATGGGTCCGCGTCGAGATCGCCTTCGGCAACTTCCAACGCGATTTGGACGCGCTGGCCAGACAGCTCAACAACCTCCTCAAGACGCTGCTGGAGGCAGCAAGCCTCGTCTCCGATGCCGACGCGCTGGTCCTTCGGCTGCACGGCGCAATCCGCTTCATCACCGAGGCGAGCGAAAAACTGACCGGCATGTTTGCCAAGCCGAGCGACGACCGCGTTTACTGGGTAGAAGTCGAAATGCCGCGCAAGGCTACGCGCCAGCCGCGTCTGACGCTGAATGTCGCGCCGCTGCACGTCGGCTCGCTGATGCAACAGCTATGGCAAAAGAAGCGCGCCGTCGTGCTCACCTCGGCCACGCTGCGCACCAGCGCGGCCAACGGCAGCAGCCAACCCAGCTTCGATTACATCAAGAGTCGGCTCAGCGCGCCCGACGCCGAGACGCTCGCGCTTGGCTCGCCGTTCGACTATGCGTCCTCAACGCTGCTCTACCTCGTCACAGACATCCCGGAGCCAAACCAGGAAGGCTATCAGCAAGCTGTGGAGCGCGGCTTGATCGAATTCTTTCGCGCCTCAGAGGGGCGCGGACTCGCCCTCTTCACCAGTTACTCGGCGCTGCGCGCCACGTCGCGCGCCATCGCGCCGGCGTTGATGCGCGACGACATCCTGGTCTTCGAGCAAGGCGACGGCACATCGCGCCGGGCGATGGTCGAGCGCTTCCGCGCCGCCGAGCGCGCCGTGATGCTGGGCACCAAGAGCTTCTGGGAAGGCGTGGACATCCAGGGCGAAAAGCTGAGCGCGCTGGCCATCTGCAAGCTGCCTTTCGACGTGCCGACCGACCCGATCTTCGCCGCGCGCAGCGAGACGTTCGATAACCCTTTCAACGAGTACTCGGTGCCGGAGACGGTGCTGCGCTTCCGGCAGGGCTTTGGCCGGCTGATCCGCTCGAAGAGCGACCGCGGCGTGATCGTGGTGCTCGACCGGCGGCTGCTCACCAAGAGCTACGGCGCCGCCTTTTTGAATGCGTTGCCGGGGCCGACGATCATGCGCGCGCCGTTGGCGGAATTGGGCAAGGCGACGCGCGACTGGCTGGCGAAACGCTGACTCGCGGCGCGAGAGGCATATAATTCAAACGGTGAAACGCGCAGAATTTCGGTTACAACCTCTCTTCACATCGCCATCGCATCTCCAACCCGCGCTTTCCACCTCGCCTCACTCGCACAACCCGATGTCTGAAGTGAAAGCACCGTCATGCGAATCCTGGCTATGATCCTCGCCGGCGGACGCGGCAGTCGCCTGAGCGTGCTGGCAAACAAACGCGCAAAGCCCGCCGTGCCTTTCGCGGGCAAATACCGCATCATTGACTTTCCGCTCTCCAACTGCGTCAACAGCGGCATCTACACCGTGGGCGTGGTGACCCAGTATCGCCCCCGCTCGCTGCAAGATCACATCCGCAACGGCGCACCATGGGACCTCGACCGGCTGAACGGCGGCGTGTGGATGCTGCAGCCATATCAGGGCCGTCTGGATTCCGACTGGTACGAAGGCACCGCCGACGCCATCTATCAAAACCTGGACTTTGTGCGCAACGCCCGCGCCGACTACGTGCTCATCCTCTCCGGCGATCACGTCTATAAGATGGACTACAGCATCCTGATCGGCTTTCACCAGGAGAAGCGCGCCGACGTAACCGTCGCCACGCTCAAGGTGACGCCGGAGGAGGCCAGCCGGTTCGGCATCGTGCAGACGGACGCGAACTACCGCGTCACCAACTTCGAGGAGAAACCGAAGCAGCCCAAGGGCACGCTGGCTTCGATGGGCATCTACGTGTTCAACTACGACACGCTGGTCAAGGTGCTGCACGAGGACGCGAAAAATCCGGACTCGACGCGCGACTTCGGCAAGGACATCTTCCCGAAGATGGTGACCGAGAATTACCGCGTCTTCGCCTTCCCTTACACCGACTACTGGGTGGACGTCGGAACGATCCAATCCTACTGGGAGGCGCACATGGACCTGCTGGCCGATACGCCGCCGATCGACCTGCTCGACCGCGAGTGGGTGATCCACACGCGCTCCGAGGAACGCCCGCCGGTCAACATCCGCACCGGCGCCACCGTCAACCATTCGCTCATCACCGACGGCTGCGTCGTCGAGGGGTCGGTCGAGTATTCCGTGCTCTCGCCCGGCGTGCGCGTCAAGCGCGGCGCCGTGGTGCGCTATTCCATCGTCATGACCGATGCGGTGATCGAACCGGGTGCGATGGTGGACCGCTGCATCATTGACAAGAACGTGATCGTCGGACGCGGGGCGTGCGTGGGCTACGGCTCGGACTACACCGAGAACCCCGAGCTGCACCTCAACACCGGCATCAGCGTAGTCGGCAAAAACACCATCATCCCGCCGGATTTTCGCATCGGCCGCAACGTCGTGGTGGGCAGCGATCTGAACGACGACGCCTTCAGCGGCGACTTCCTGCCCAGCGGCCAGAACTTCATGGTCGAGGCCACCGATTGACATGCAGCTCGATCATCTCGCCATCGCCGTCGCCGACCTCGACGCTGCGCTCACCTTTTACCGCGATGCGCTCGGCCTGGAACTGGAAGGGATCGAAGCGGTCGAGCAGGAGGGGGTGCGGGTCGCCTTTCTGCCGCTCGGCGACGGCGAATCCCGCATCGAACTCGTGCAGCCGACGCGCGAGGATACCGGCATCGTCAAATGGATGGCCAAGCACGGCTCCGGCATGCACCATGTGTGCCTGGCCGTGCCCAACCTCGAGTCCGCGCTGGCGCGGCTGGCTGCCCATGGCTGCGAGCTGATCAACCCACAGCCTGTCACGCGCGAAGACGGCACGCGCTACGCCTTCATCCATCCGCGCAGCACATTCGGTGTGCTGGTGGAGCTATACGAGAAGCCAGAGTAAAAAAAAGCCGGACTGGGCAGGTCCGGCTTTTTTTGCGCGCCGAAGAAGCGTCAGCCGATCTTCTTGCCGATCTCCTCGATCAGCCGGTTGCGCGTCTCTTCCAGGGGGATGCGCTCGATGACCGGCGCAAAGAAGCCCTCGACGATCAGCCGGCGTGCCTCGTTGGTTGGGATGCCGCGGCTGCGCAGGTAGAACATCGGCTCGTCCTCGATGGTGCCGACCGTACTGCCGTGCGTGCAGCGCACATCGTCAGCCTCGATCTCCAGGCCAGGGATCGAGTCGGCGCGGCTGCGCGTGGAGAGCTGCAAATTGCGGTTGGCCTGATAGGCGTCGGTCTTCTGGGCGCCGGGGAAGACGCGAATGTTGCCGCGCCACACCGTGCGCGCCTCATCGCGCAACGCCGCCTTGTAGAGCAGGTCGCTCTTGCAAGCCGCAGCGATGTGATTCTGCTGCGTGTCGTAGTGCAACTGCTGCCGCGTGTCGGCAAAGTACACCCCGCTTAACAGCGCGGTGCCATGCGGGCCGACCAGGTCGGCCTCGATCAAGCTCTTGGTGAACTTGCTGCCCACGCCGCCGATCACCCAGTGCAACGTGGCTTCCTCGCCCACCTTGGCGCGCTCGGTGGAGAAGTTATACACGTTGCGCCCCCAGTCCTGGATGCTGACGTAGTCCAATGCTGCGCCCTTGCCGAGCATGATCTCGACTACGCCGCTGTACATCGCCTGGTGCGCGCCGGTGGGCGAAGCGAAATCCTCGATCAGCGTGGCCGCGGCGCCCTCCTCCAGCACGACCAGGGTGTGGTTGAAGCCGGCGAGCTGATCGGCGGCCATGCGCGTCGTCACGCGCAGCGGCTTGTCCAGGCGGATGCCGGCCGGCACATACAAGACCGTGCCATAGCGCACAAAGACGCCGTGCAGCGCAGCGTAGTAGGCATCGTTGAGCTTGACGCACTGCGTCATCATCCACTCATCAAGCAGGCGCGGGTGCTTCTTGATCGCGCTCTCGAGGCTGGTGAAGATCACGCCCTGCTGCGCCATGCCGGCGGGCAAACGCGAGCGCTTCACGTCGAGCATGGTGTTGGCCGGCGTGATGCCGGACAGGATCAGGTCTAGCTTGAAAGCGCTGAGGTCCACGCGCCGCCAAAGCTCGTCGTGTCGGTTAGGCGCCGGCGTGTCGCGGAACACGCGCAGCGCCTCCAAGCGCCGCGCCAGCATCCACGACGGATCGCCCAGCGCAGCCGAATAGGCTTCGACAAACTCGCGGTTCAGTTCGCCGGCTTTGACCACCGGCGCCGGTTTCAATACAGGTTGAACGACTGCCATGATTAACCGACCGTGCCCTCCATCTGCAACGCGATCAAGCGATTCATCTCGACGGCATACTCCATCGGCAGCTCCTTCACCAACGGCTCGATGAAGCCGGAGACGACCATCGTGCTGGCGTCCTCTTCGCTCACGCCGCGACTCATCGCGTAGAAGAGCTGCTCCTCGCCGATCTTGCTCACGCTCGCTTCATGGCCGATGACCACGTTGTCGGTATCCACCTCGATGTAGGGATACGTGTCGCTGCGGCTGCGTTCGTCGAGCAACAGCGCGTCGCACACGACGTTGCTGCGGCTGTGCTCGGCGTCGCGATAGACCTTGAGCAAACCGCGATAGCTGGTGCGCCCGCCGTCCTTGCTGATGGACTTGCTGACGATCTTGCTGGTGGTGTTGGGCGCGGCGTGCACGACCTTGCCGCCGGCGTCCTGGTGCTGCCCACGCCCCGCGAAGGCAATCGAGAGGATTTCGCCATGCGCGCCCGGCTCCATCAAATAGACGGCCGGATACTTCATGGTCAGTTTGCTGCCCAGATTGCCGTCCACCCACTCCATCGTCGCGCCCTCATAAGCCGCCGCGCGCTTGGTCACCAGATTGTAGACATTGGTGGACCAGTTTTGAATGGTGGTGTAGCGGCAGCGGGCGCCTTTCTTGACGATGATCTCCACGACGGCGCTGTGCAGCGAGTCGCTGGAGTACACAGGGGCCGTGCATCCCTCGACGTAGTGCACCTGCGCGCCTTCATCCACGATGATCAGCGTGCGCTCGAACTGGCCGACGTTCTTGGCGTTGATGCGGAAGTAAGCCTGCAGCGGCATCTCGATCTTCACGCCCGGCGGGACGTAGATGAACGAGCCGCCCGACCACACCGCGCTATTCAGCGCCGCGAACTTGTTGTCGGTGTAGGGGATGATGGTGCCGAAGTACTGGCGGAAGAGCTCCGGATATTCGCGCAGGCCGGTATCGGTGTCAAGGAAGATCACGCCCTGCGCCTCCAACTCCTTGGCCAGGTTGTGATAGATCACCTCCGACTCGTACTGCGCGCCCACGCCGGCCAGGTATTTCTTCTCCGCCTCGGGAATGCCCAAGCGGTCGTAGGTGTCCTTGATCTCCTTCGGCAACTCCTCCCAGGAGGCAGCCTGCTTGTCGGTGGGCTTGATGTAGTAGTAGATGTCGTTGAAATCAATCTCTTTGAGCGCTTCGCTGCCCCAGTTAGGCATCGGTTTGCTGTTGAAAGCCGCCAAGGCCGCCAGGCGGAAGCGCGTCATCCACTCCGGCTCGCCCTTCATCCACGAAATCTCTTTGACGATCTCCTCATCCAGGCCCTTGCGGCTCTTGAATGCGTAGTTCTCAGGCTTGGAGAAGCCATACTTCTCCAAGTACTCTTCATTGACTGAAACCTGCGACTTTTCCTCAGCCATCGTTTACGCCTCCTGCGCAGAGACCGGAAATCAGACTCCCGGTTCTCGGTTCTCAATCTACCAATTCTGGCTCCTTCAGCCAGTTGTAGCCTTTTTCTTCCAAATGCAACGCCAGCTCTGGCCCACCGCTTTCCACGATTCGGCCATCCATCAGCACATGCACGAACTGCGGCTTGATGTAGTTCAGCAGGCGTTGGTAATGCGTGATCACCAACACACCCATCTGTGGATTGTTGCGGTGAAGCGTGTTCACGCCCTCGCTCACGATGCGCAATGCGTCAATGTCCAGGCCGGAGTCGGTTTCATCCAAGATGGCCAGCTCAGGCTTGAGCATCGCCATCTGCAGGATCTCGGCGCGCTTCTTTTCGCCGCCGCTAAAGCCATCGTTCAGGTAGCGTCCGGCGAAAGAGTTATCCACCTTGAGCATTTGCAGCGCCTCGCGCAGTTGCTTGGTGAAGACCGGGATCGGCACGCCTTTCACGTCCGGCGGCAACACGCCGCCGTTCTTCGCCGCAGCTTCGGCTTTGATGCGCGCGTTGATCGCCGTGCGCAGAAAGTTGGCCACGGTCACACCGGGGATGGCGACCGGATACTGGAAGGCCAAAAAGATGCCGGCGCGGCTGCGCTCGTCGGCCTCCATCTCCAGGATGTTCTGGCCTTTGAAGATCACCTCGCCGCTGGTCACCTCGTAGCCGGGGTGGCCCATCAGCGCATAGGCCAGCGTGCTCTTGCCGCTGCCGTTCGGCCCCATAATGGCGTGAATCTCGCCTGGGTTGATCTTCAGGCTCAGCCCCTTAAGAATCTCGCGATCCGTATCGGCAATTTTGACGTGCAAGTCCCTGATCTCGAACCATGTGTCCATAGGTATTCGCTCCGGTAAAGTCGCGTTGCTTCTCCTGTCTCTCTCGCGCCTCGGCGCGACGGCATCAACTTCTCATAAACCTAAGTTTGACAGCAGTATAACTTAAAGTGAAGCGGTATGTCAATGTTTCTTCAATCAGACTGTATCAGCCCTGGCTAAGCGTAAGCTGAGAAGATTATTCTCCGCCCGAGGACACGGCCGGGATAGCCTGCTGCGGCTCACGTAGCGTTGACAGGCGAGCCATGACGGCGATCACGCCGACGAACAGCGCCATGAGCGTGATCAGCTTCGCGAGCGGCGAGAGCGGCAGCAACGCCGCCCCGCCCAGCAGTGCGCAAGCGCCGGCGTAAAGCGCAACGATGCGCACGGCCGACCAGCCCTGGTCAATCAGGCGCAGGTGCAAGTGGCCGCGATCCGAGGCAGCCGGGCTGTGTCCCCGCCGCGCGCGATCGAGGATCTGCCACAGCACGTCGGCAATCGGCAGACCCATCACCAAAAGCAACAGCGCAATCTTCGCGCCGCCGATGATGCCGATGCAGGCCAACACGTAGCCCAGATAAATCGCGCCGCCGCCGAGGAAGATCCGGGCCGGCGGCCGGTTGAAGAAGAGGAATCCGAGCAACGTCCCGATCAGCGCGACGGGCAACAACGCCACGCTGTACTGCCCCTCGCGCCACATGTGAACGGCCACCACGCCCGCAGCGATGACCCCGACGGTTGAAGCCAATCCGTCCACGCCATCGAGAAAGTTCACCGTGTTCATCATCCCCAGAAACCAGAACAGCGAGAGGCCGACGACCACAACATAGCCGGCGATCGGCCCGAAGACCTCCGGCGCGGTCAGCGCCACTTCGCGGCGCGTGAACGGGTTGGTGAAGCGTTCGATGAAGATTTGGCTGGTGATGGCGACCAGAGCGGCGAACGCCTGCAGCCCCAACTGCATCCGCGGCGACAAATTGAACTTATCGTCGGCGATGGCCAGCGCAAACATCACACCGCCGCCGGCAATCAACCCGGCGAAGCGCAGCCCTTCCTTGGGGTCGAGCGACGGCACGCCGAACGACCGGCCGGCTAACGCAGCCAGCGTGAACGCGCCGAACAGCGGGATCACTCCCAAGCGCGAGGTGCGCTGGGCATGCCTGCGCCGGCCGCCAGGCTCATCGGCGATGCCCAGGCGCAACCCCAGCCGAATCGCCAGCGCGGTGAGCGCCAGCGACGCGACGAAGGCGATCAGCCACGTAGCAAGCGAGGCAGCGAGCGGCACAGCAGCATTGTAAATCGTCGCTACAACGCAGCCAGCACCAGCAGCAGCGTGACCACGCCGGCCAGGTTGGAGAAGAGCACCGTCGCCGTAACGAACTCGGGCAGGACGTCGTTCTCCAACGCAATAATGGAGACCAGCACGGCTGCCGGCATGCTGGCCTGCAAGATGCCGACGTTGCGCTCCGGGGCCGGCAAATCGAAGAACCCCACCAGCGCAAATGCCAACAGCGGCCCGGAGATCAGGCGAATGCCTGCCGCCATGAGCATATCGAAGCTGACGCGAGGAATGCCGGCGTTCGCAAACTGCGCGCCGAGCGCGATCAGCATGATCGCAATCATGGCTGCCGCCAGCAGCTCAACAGTCCGCGCCGCAAAGGTCGGCAGTTGTATGCCGGCGGCGTTGACGAGCAGCGCCGGCACCAGCGCAATCAGCGACGGCGTGCGCGCCACTTGGGCAAGCGCCCGGACGGGGCTGCGGTGACCAGAATTCGCCAACAGCACGCACAGCACAAACGCGAACACCAGGTTGGCCAGGAAGTACACCGTCGCCGGCAACAACGCCTCTGTGCCTTGGGCAAACTGCGAGATGGGCAGCCCAAAGTTGCCCACGTTGCCAAAGGCGGCGATCATCATATAAGCGATGGTCATCTTGCGACTGCGCCGCAGCAAGCGAGCCGCTAGGAAGGCAATGGCGACCGAGCCGACATAGACCAGGGTGATGAAGGCCACCATGCGCGTCGCCAGGGCAGCCTCGATGCGCGCCGTGCTGATCAGGTTGAACACAAAGGCCGGCGTAAGCACATAGTAGGCCAGGCGCGACGGGGTGCGGCCCTCCAACTGCAACTGCCGCGTTGCAACATAAGAAATGGTCAGGATGATGAAGACCGGCGCAAGGACGTTCAAGAAGATAGAGAACAACGGCAACATGCGCGGAAGGGACATGAAAGAAGCCCGGCCTCCACACTAGGAAACCGGGCTTCCGAACGACCGGGACGGCGTGCCGGCCTAGGCCATCGCCGACTCGAACAGCGGGCCATCGCCGCCGGGCTGAACGGGTTGCGCGCCGATCGGTTGAATCTCGACATCAGCGGAACCGGCCACCTGCTCCGTCGGAGTGAAGGTGAGCTTGCCATCCACCAGGTCAATCTGGATGCGGGTGTTGTCCACGAAGCGGCCGGAGAGCAGGCCATCCGACAGCACGTCTTCCACCTCGCTCTGGATGACACGGCGCAGTGGGCGCGCGCCGTAGTCCGGGTCGTAACCCTTCTGCGACAGGTATGACTTTGCCTCGTCGGTCACTGCGAGCACAATGTTGTGCTCGCCGAGGCGTTTCTGCAACTTGTTCAGCTCCAGCGTGACGATTTGATCAATCTGCTCTTTGGTCAGCGGGCGAAATACCACCGTTGCATCCACGCGGTTGAGGAACTCCGGCCGGAACAAGCGCTTGAGCTGGCCCAGCAGTTTCTCTTTCACTTCAGCAAACTGCTCTTCCGCCGCCTTTTGCTCGTCGCGCTTGACGTTGAAGCCGAGCTTGCTTTCGCGTTTGATCAATTCGGCGCCGACGTTGCTGGTCATGATGATGCAGGTGTTGCGGAAGTCCACTTTGCGGCCGCGCGCGTCGCTCAGCCGACCTTCCTCCATGATTTGCAGGAGCATGTTGAAGACATCGGGATGCGCCTTTTCGATCTCATCGAACACCACAATCGTGTAGGGCCGGCGACGGACGGCCTCGGTCAACTGTCCGGCGTCGTCGTAGCCCACGTAGCCGGGCGGCGCGCCGACCAGGCGCGAGACCGTATGGCGCTCCATGAACTCGCTCATGTCGAGCACGAGCAGGGCATCCTCGCTGCCGAAGAGCTGTTCGGCCAGCGCCTTGGTCAATTCCGTCTTGCCGACGCCGGTCGGGCCTAGGAAGATGAACGAGCCCATGGGGCGCTTGGGGTCTTTCAGCCCCACGCGTGCGCGGCGCACGGCCCGCGCAATCGTCTCAATGGCCTCGTCTTGGCCGACGATGCGTTTGCGCAGCTCCTCCTCCAGGTGCACCAGCCGTTCGCTCTCCGTAGTCGTAATGCGCTTGACCGGGATGCCGGTCCACATGGAGACGACTTCGGCGATGTCATCCGCGCTGACTTCCGGCCCCTCGGCCTCATGATCGAAGTTCGAGCGCAATCGCTCAATCTGCTCTTGTAGCTCACGCTCACGTTCGCGCAGGACGGTAGCTTCTTCGTAGCGCGCCTCAGCGTAGAGGTCTTCGCGCTCCTTCTGAATCTGGCGCAACTCGCGGAAGGCGCGTTGCAGGTTGATGGACTGCGGCGACTTATACATGCGGACGCGCGAGGCCGATTCGTCAATCAGGTCAATCGCTTTGTCCGGCAGGTAACGGTCGGGCACGTATCGCGATGAGTAGTGGACGGCGGCGCGCACGGCTTCATCGCTGATGCGCAGCTTGTGGTGCGCTTCATAGGCGCCCTTTACGCCTTGCAGGATTTCGATCGCCATTTCCGGCGTCGGCTCCTCCACGTAGACGGGCTGGAAGCGCCGTTCCAAAGCCGCGTCGCTTTCGATGTACTTGCGATATTCGTTCAGCGTCGTGGCGCCGATGCACTGGAACTCGCCGCGGGCCAGGGCTGGCTTCAGGATGTTGGCCGCGTCCACGCTGCTGCCGGCCGAGCCGGCGCCGACGAGCATATGCACTTCGTCAATGAAGAGGATCGTGTCGCTGTTCTTCACCTCTTCGATCACGCGCTTAAGGCGCTCTTCGAACTGGCCGCGATACATGGTGCCAGCGACAAGCGAGCCGACGTCGAGTTGCATCACGCGCTTGCCAAGCAGCGGTTCCGGCGTCTGGCCGTTCACGATCCGCTGCGCCAGCCCCTCGACGATGGCCGTCTTGCCGACGCCGGGTTCGCCGATGAGGGAGGGGTTATTCTTCGTGCGCCGCGCCAGGATTTGAATCACGCGCTCGATCTCAGTGTCTCGGCCAATCACCGGATCGAGCTTGCCCTGCTCGGCCAGGGCCGTCAGGTCGATCGCCAGTTGATCGAGCGTCGGCGTCTTAGGGCGTTCTCTTTTCTGGCTGGACAAGGTCGAGGCTACCTTCGTGCTCTCGGGCTGTTCCTGCTGGAGCACCCGCATGGTCTCGCGGCGAATGCGGTCGGGCGTGAGGCCGAGCTGACGCAGCACATCAATCGCCACGCCGTCGCCGTGGCGGATCAGCCCCAGCAGGAGATGCTCGGTGCCGATGTAATTGTGGCTCAGCTTACGCGCTTCCTCCACGGCGAATTCCAACACCTGCTTGGTGCGCGGCGTTAGCTCCGGCTTGCTGGATGAGGCGCGGCGTCCGGCGCCTGTCATCCGCTCCACCATCTCGGCGACGCGCTCGGGTTTCGCACCCAACTCACGCAGCACGCGGCCGGCGATGCCATGCTCCTCTTTGACGATCCCCAGCAGCAGATGTTCTGTGCCGATGTAGTTGTGGGACAAGCGCTCGGCTTCGTCATTTGCAATTTGCAAGACGCGCCGTGCGCGGTGATTAAAGCGGTCTATTTTGCCTGCCACGGATTCACCTCTCCTATGAATCTTACCCCAGCTATTTAGAGCGACCTTAACATGACGCAATAAAAATGGACCGATGCCAACGAAGACAAAGCGATGAAAAGGCGCAAGGGCGCAATCCAGTTGCGCCCTTGCGGTTCAATCGGCATCTGCAGGCGATGGTTCAACGAGGGACTCACCGCCGTCGCCGGCTGCGTCATCCACGACATCCGGGACCTTGTCTTGGTCTTCGTCATTCCGCGCCTCTGCCTGCCAATCGACGTCGGCGTATTCCGGCCGGTTCACCCGCCGCAGGCTGAGCGCGATGCGACGCTGCTCTGGCTCCACGCGCAACACGCGCAGCGTAAGAATCTGGCCTTCCTTCACCACCTCGCGCGGGCTGTGGACCGGCTTTTCGCTCAATTCGCTGAGCGGGATCAGCCCCTCGATGGCTTCGTCGTCTTTCAAACGCGCGAAGACGCCATGTTTGGGATGCACCTTGATCACTTCAGCCTCCAGCAACTGTCCGGGCTTGTACTTCTTGCCGATCGCCTGCCACGGATCGGGCACGAGCGCTTTCAGGCTCAAGCCAATGCGGCCGGTTTCCCGCTCAATGCTGATCACCTTGACGCTGACTTTGTCGCCTTCCTTCACCACCTCGCTCGGATGCTTGACGCGCGTGTGGGCGAGTTCGGTCAGATGGATCATGCCGTCAGCGCCGCCCAAATCCACAAACACGCCGAAGTCTTTGACACTGCTGACCACGCCTTCCAACGTCTGGCCGACCTCGATGCTGCTGAGCAACTTTTCTTTCTGAGCTTGCCGCGCTTCTTTGCTGGCCGCGCGTTCGCTCAAGATCAGGCGATTGCGCTCGCGATCCAACTCGATGACCTTGACCATCGTCTTCTGGCCGACCAGCTTTTGGAAGCGTTGCTCCGGAGGCAGACTCTCGTCGCCCAACATACGCTGATGCGCCAAGCTGAGTTGAGACGCTGGGACGAAGCCGCGCAGCCGGCCGACTTTGATAATCACCCCGCCCTTGTTGAAACCGGCGATCATAGCCTCGATCGCCTCTTGCTTCTCGAACAGCTCCTCGGCATGGCGCCAGTCTTTCTCCGAGATCGCCTTACTCATCGAGAGCACGACGTTCCCATTCTGATCCTCCGGCTGCACGACGTAGGCGAAGACTTCGTCACCCACCTTCAGGCTGCTGCGCACATCCTTGGGAAGCGCCTCAATATCTTTGCCGGATACGATGCCCTCGGACTTCGCGCCCAGTTCGACCAGGATCTCGCGCTCGGTGATCGCAATGATGCGCCCTGATACAAGCTGATCCTTCTCGAAGTTGCCCACTTTGGCCTGGAACTGGTCGAGCAACTGCGAAAATTCGCTCTCCCCCTGCTGCGGGTCGTTTGCCTGTTGGGGAGTTCCTTGATTCTCCATACTTCCGGTGTCTTTCCTTCGGCGTAGATTTGGCGAATTATACCTGAGCGAGGGATAAGAGCAGCTCGGCTTACCCCCTTCCAGACCAAACGTCGCCTGCGATGCGTCAGGCCAAGTTGCGCCTTACAATTCCAAACGCAAAGCGTCACCATGTTGGACCTCCCCGCTCCCTTCGTGCGAAGCGACCTGCCGATCGGCCCGCGACACGCCGGCAAGGTGCGCGACTGGTATGACTTGCCCGGCGGGCGACGTGCGCTGGTCGTCACCGATCGCATCTCAGCCTTCGACCGCATCCTCGGCGCGATCCCCTACAAAGGACAGGTGCTCAATCAACTGTCCGCATTCTGGTTCGAGCGCACACGCGACATCGTGCCGAACCACTTGCTCAGCGTGCCCGACCCGAACGTGAGCATCGTCCAGGCTTGCGCGCCTTGGCCAGTGGAGATCGTCGTGCGCGGCTACATCACCGGCGTGACCGACACCTCGCTGTGGACGCTCTATGCGCGCGGCGAGCGCGAACTCTACGGCGTGCGGCTTCCGGATGGCTTACACAAGAACGACCGCCTGCCTCACCCCATCATCACGCCGACGACCAAGGCCGGCCCCGGCGCGCATGACGAGCGCATCACCCGTGAGGAGATCATCGCGCGCGGCCTGGTGCCGGCAGATGTATACGCGCAGATCGAACGCGCCGCGCTGGCGCTCTACGCGCGCGGCAGCGCGATCTGCGCGCAGGGCGGCCTGACGCTGGTGGACACCAAGTACGAATTCGGCGACTGCAACGGCGTGCTGACCCTGATTGACGAAGTGCATACGCCGGACTCGTCTCGCTTCTGGCAGATGTCCCCTCAGGGCGAACCCACTCACTTCGATAAGGAATTCATCCGGCTGTGGTATGCCGAACACGGCTATCGCGGCGAAGGCGAGCCGCCCCCAATGAGCGACGCGCTGATCGCCACGGCCTGCCAGCGCTACATCCGCGCCTATGAGTTGATCACCGGCCAGCCGTTCGTCCCCGGCGCGTATCCGGTGAATGAGCGAATCGTGCGGGGTATGGGTGATTGGTCATCAGAGGCCGAAAGGAGAGCGGGAAGTTGATAACGCGAATCCTGCCGGTGAGCGAAGTGGGATCAGCAGAGGGACGCGCGGCCATTCGCGAGGCGGCCCGGATGATCCGCGACGGTCGGCTAGTCGCCTTCCCAACCGAGACCGTGTACGGCCTGGGCGCCAACGCACTGGATGCGCGGGCCGTCGCCCGCGTCTTCGAGGCCAAGCAGCGCCCGTTGAACGACCCGCTTATCCTGCACATTGCCGGCCTGGACGACTTGACCAACCTGACCACCGCAACCGTCCCCGGCGATGCGACCGAACTTGGGTCACTGGTCGCAGTGCTGACGCGCGCATTCTGGCCCGGCCCGCTCACGTTGGTGCTGCCGCGCAGCCGCAATGTGCCGCCCATCGTCTCGGCCGGCCGCGACACGGTCGCCGTGCGCATGCCGAATCATGCCGTGGCCCAGGCGCTGATTCGCGCCGCCGGCGTCCCCATCGCTGCCCCCAGCGCCAATCGCTTCGGCCACGTCAGCCCGACCACGGCGCAGCACGTGCTCGACGACCTAGACGGCCGCATCGACCTGGTGCTGGACGGCGGCGCGACGCCTATCGGCGTTGAGTCCACCGTGCTGGATCTGACCACCGCCCCGCCGCGCATCCTGCGGCCCGGCGGCGTGACGCGAGAGCAGATCGCGCACGCGCTGGCCAACATAGGGCAGCAGCTGGCAGCAAGCGATCCCCAATCGCTCACCGCTCAATCGTCGCGCGCCATGCCCCTGCCCTCCCCCGGCATGTTGCCATCACACTACGCGCCACGGGCAAAGTTAGTGTTGTGTCGCGACACCGACAGCTTGCTCAACCGACGCGCCGACTTCGCAGCGCGCGGACTAAAAATCGGCCTGCTCATCCTGGAAAGCCAGCGCGAAGCGTGCAACAATTTACACCCGCAATTCGTGCTCGGTGAAACGTTGAGCGACGCGGCGCGCAACTTATACGCCGGCTTGCGCGCGCTGGACAGCGCCGGCGTGGATGTGATCCTGGCTACCGAGGCGCCGCGCAGCGGTCTGGGCGAAGCCATCGCCGACCGGCTGGCGCGCGCGGCGGCCAAAGCCATTGAAACAGAAGGCAACCGCGACCATGATTGACCTAGACAAACCGCGCCACGAGTGCGGCGTATTTGGCGTTTATTCGCCGGGCGAACAGGCAGCGCGCGTGACGTTCTTCGCGCTGCATGCCTTACAACATCGCGGACAGGAATCGGCCGGCATTTGCTCGTCCGATGGCCGCACCGCCCACATCCACAAAGCGATGGGGCTGGTCAGCAACGTTTTCAACGAAGAGAACCTCGCGCCGCTGAAGGGTGAATTGGCCATCGGTCACACGCGCTACAGCACCACCGGCAGCGCGCACTTGCGCAACGCGCAACCTTACCTGATCGAGACCCTGCACGGGCCGTTGGGCGTGGCGCACAATGGCAACCTGATCAACGCGCCGCAGTTGCGCCGCGATTTGCTGCAGCGCGGCATCGGCCTCACGTCGTCATCCGATAGCGAGGTGATGACGTTGATGCTGGCTGGCGCGCCGGGCGAGACCATGGAGCAGCGCATCAGCGCGTGCATGCGCCAGTGGCACGGCGCCTATTCGATCGCTATCCTCACCCCTCGGGCGATCTACGCGGCGCGCGACCCATGGGGCTTTCGGCCGCTGGTGTGGGGCCGGCTGCCGGCTGCGCGCGATGGGGATGGCCCCAGCGGCTTGGCCGTGGCCTCGGAGTCGTGCGCGCTCAGCACCATCGGCGCGACATACGAAGGCGAGGTGCACCAGGGCGAAATCGTGCGGCTGGACGCCGATGGCTTCCACCGCACGCAGGCCGTCGCGCCAGAGCGGGGCGCGTTGTGCACCTTCGAGCACATCTACTTCGCGCGACCGGATAGCATCTGGGACGGCCACGTCATCCACCATGTGCGCCAGCAACTCGGCGTGCAGTTGGCGCGCGAAAGCCATGTGGACGCCGACGTCGTATGCGGCGTGCCCGATAGCGCCACGCCGGCCGCGATGGGCTACTCGCGCGAGTCCGGCATTCCGATCAGCGAGGTGCTGATCAAGAATCGCTACATCGGCCGCACGTTCATCCAACCTAGCGATCGGCTGCGCAAGAGCGGAGTGCGGCTCAAATTCAACGTGCTGGCCGAAAACGTGCAAGGCAAGCGCGTCATCCTAATTGACGACAGCATCGTGCGCGGCCACACCAGCGGGCCGTTGGTGAAGATGGTGCGCGAAGCCGGCGCGCGCGAAATCCACCTGCGCATCACCTGCCCGCCCATCGCCCACCCGTGCTACATGGGCGTGGATATGGCTACCTACGATGAGCTGATCGCCCACCGCATGAGCGTGGCGCAGATGCGCGCGCACATCGGCTGCGACACGCTCGCCTTCCTCAGCATGGAAGGCCTAATGCGCGCCCTCGGCCGCGCCGGCGGCTATTGCAACGCCTGCTTCACCGGACGTTATCCGCTGGCGATCGAAGACATCCCTGATAAACAAGTATTCGAGGGCGTGTTCGGCTAACCGGTCCCGACGCGCCAGCGCACACACAAACCTACCGATGCACATCGCTATCATTGGCTCCGGCGGGCGCGAACATGCGCTGAAATGGAAGTTGGAGCAGGACGGCCACAGCGCCGAACTGATCCCTTACGATCCGACCCGTGAACCATCGTTCATCGCTCGAGACGCGCAGCTCGTCATCATCGGGCCGGAAGCACCGCTGGCCGACGGCCTGGTGGACGCCCTGGCGCGTGCGGGGATACCCGCCTTCGGCCCCAGCCAGGCCGCGGCGCAGCTCGAATCCTCGAAGGCGTTCGCCAAAGCATTCATGGCTCGGCATGGCATCCCAACGGCGCGCTTCGCCATCTTCGATGATTTTGCGCAAGCGGAGCGCCGTCTTCGGCAGGTGGACTATCCGGTAGTCATCAAAGCCAGTGGCCTGGCTCAGGGCAAAGGGGTGATCGTGCCGCGCGACTCCGGCGAAGCGCAGTCTGCGCTGCGCGCCATCATGGTGGAACGCATCTTCGGCCCTGCCGGCGACCAGGTGGTGATCGAAGAGCGACTCGAAGGCCCTGAAGTCTCGCTGATGGCCTTCTGCGACGGCGAGACGGTGGTTCCAATGCTGCCGGCGCAAGACCACAAGCGCGCCTTTGACGGCGACCAAGGCCCGAATACCGGCGGCATGGGCGCATTTTGTCCTTCGCCACTCATGGGCCGCGAAGCCGTCGCGCACTGCCTGACGCACATCTTGCAGCCGACGGTGCGCGGCATGGCGCAGGAAGGCGCGCCCTATCGCGGGGTGCTTTACGCCGGACTGATGCTGACGCGCGACGGCCCCAAAGTGCTGGAGTTCAATTGTCGTTTCGGTGACCCGGAGGCGCAGGCCGTGCTGCCACTGCTCAAGACCGACCTCGCCGAGATCGCCCTGGCATGTATCGAAGGCCGATTGAGCGCGCAGCCGGTCGAGTGGCATGCCGGCGCGTGCGCGTGCGTCGTGCTCGCCTCAGGCGGCTACCCCGGGGTATATCGCAAGGGCCTGCCCATACACGGCTTAGACGCCGTGCCCGACGACGTGATGATCTTCCATGCCGGCACCCGTCACACTGAAGGCGGATGGTTCACCGACGGCGGGCGAGTATTGGGCATAGCGGCACGAGGCGAAAGCCTTGGCGATGCGCTGCGGCGCGCATACGCCGGCGTCGCGCACATCTCCTTCGAGGGCATGTACTACCGCCGCGATATTGGCGCCAGATGGCTTCATCCCAACTGAAACTCGGCAACTGCCATGCATCGCCTGCCTTCTCACGAACAACTCAGCCTACCCTAGTTAGTTACTCTCGTTCTCTTTAGCGCTTCCTTAGCCAAACTTCACAAGGCTTTCACGATAACTGCGCATAGTCTATGCAGAGTGGCAAAGCGCTTGTCGCATGCGCGCAAGCGAGATAAATGCTCACAACAACAGCAATCTGCTCACTGGAGGAGAACGAATGTTAAAGAAAAGAGTGCTTTTGATGGGTGTAGCGAGTGCGATGGTTCTGGCAGCATGTGCAGCGCCGACTCCGATGCCTGCGCCTACACAGGCGCCGTCCCCTACCGCAACCCCTCAGCCCACCGAAGCGCCGGCAATGGAAATGAAGGACATCGTGGACACGGCTCTGGCCGCCGGCTCGTTCAACACGCTGGCCACCGCTCTGCAGGCTGCCGGCCTGGTGGACACGCTCAAGGGCGAAGGGCCGTTCACCGTCTTCGCCCCCACCGATGACGCCTTCGCTAAGCTCGACAAGGCCCTGCTCGAAGACCTGCTCAAGCCGGAGAACAAGGACAAGTTGGTCGCCATCCTGACCTATCATGTCGTGCCGGGCAAGGTGACCGCCGCCGACGTGGTCAAGCTCTCCAGCGCCAAGACCGTTCAGGGCGAGGAAGTGGCGATCAAGGTGGACGGCGGTGCAGTGATCCTCAACGGCGACTCGAAGGTGGTCACCACCGACGTGATGGCCAGCAACGGCGTGATCCACGTGATCGACACCGTGATCCTGCCGCCGAGCCTGAAGTAAGGTTATCAGCTACCTCCTGAGGTTGTGCGTTGACCGAAGCTCGCCTGCTTGGCGAGCTTCGGTCAATTTCCGGCCTTGGAAGATTCGCGCCTGCCCCAGATCCACTTATCGGTGAGGATGCGCACGGTCATGTCATCGTGAACGGTGATTTGACACGACAAGCGAGGATAGCCGAAGCGCGCCGCGATCCGATCGTGCCAATGGATCGGTGCCGGCTCGTTGGAGAGAATATGCACGCCGCAGGTAGCGCACAGACCGCGCCCGCCGCAATTCGCCTTACGGGCCAGAGGCGCGTAAGGTGAGAGGTCTGCCGCGAGGAGGGCGTGTCGCAAATTCGCGCCGGATTCCACTTCCAGCGCGTGCGTCACATCGCCGATGAGAACGGTGAGGCGCGGCATGGCAAAGAAAAAGCCGCCAGGCTTTTGGCCTGCCGGCTCAAGCGGGAGACGGGATTCGAACCCGCGACTTTTTGCTTGGGAAGCAAACGCTCTACCACTAAGCTACTCCCGCGACTTGAAGATATTATAACACTTCTCGCGGCAAGTTTACTACCGGCTAGCGCTGCGCCACAGGCTTGTGGCGTCTGTCGCGTGAGCAGTTGGCAAGTTGCCCGCGTGCAAACGCATCAGGGCCTCATCCCCTGCTCACGCTGCTGTCCGGGAGGACATCTGGCTCATCTCGCTACGCCGGGCAAACAGGCGCATCAAATGACCGGTATACCGCGCGCTCGGCACGCCGCGATGACGCACTTGATCGGCAAATCGCCCCGGCCGGTGAAGTCGCCCTGAAACCAGACGAACGCCGCCGTGTGCGGGCTAAACGCTGCTTCCAGCTCGTCCGGGTCGGTATGCGTCTCGCCGCCGATCTCGATCACGTTCACACCGGTCTGGCGCACGGCGAAGTCGTAGCCGTTGCGGTGTGAGGTGAACATGAGCACCTCGTTCTTGTCGAGTGCATCGGTGTGAGGCAGTCGCCGCGCCAGTTCTCGGTCGCCGCCTGAGACGCGCATGCGACGACAGCGAGCAGGATGCCCGCAGCCGCGCCGGTTGTGACCATCGCTGCCTCGTTGCCGGTCAGCGCAGCAAGCCTTTCGCCCACGCGGTCGTGCAGCTCTTCGAGAATCCACGTGAAAGCGCGCCGCGCCCATCATCGCGGCGATCACTTCTGGCGGCATCACGCTGCTGCCCAGCTTCGTCAGCGTGACGTTGGCATTAGCTTGACCGGCATGGCGCGGCGAAATTACAATCTCGGCAATTCTCAAGCTGGAGGCCACGATGTCCGATCAATCCCAACCGCAGGCGCAAGCAGCGGAGATCTCCGTTGACCACAAGACGCTCTATCCGCCGTCGCCAGAAGTTATCGCGCGCGCGCGCATCAAAGATTGGGACGCTGTGAGCAAGTTCGCATCGGAGCATCCGGAGCAATTCTGGGCCGAGCGGGCGGCCGAACTCGAGTGGTATAGCCCATGGGAGCGTGTGCTCGACGACTCCAACAAGCCCTTCTTCAAGTGGTTCGTCGGCGGCAAGTTCAACATCGTCCACAACGCGCTGGACCGCCACATGAAGACCTGGCGCCGAAACAAGGTCGCTTACATCTGGCAGGGCGAGGATTTCTCCGAGCGGCAGATTTCCTATGCCGATTTGAACCGCGAGGTGTGCAAGTTCGCCAACGTGCTGAAGTCGCTCGGCGTGAAGAAAGGCGACCGCGTGACGATTTACATGGGCCGCGTGATCGAACTGCCGATTGCAATGCTGGCCTGCGCGAAGATCGGCGCGGTGCACTCGGTTGTGTATGGCGGGTTCTCGGTGCAGGCGCTGGCCGGCCGCATCCTCGACTCGCAAAGCAAAGTCCTGGTCACCTGCGACGGCGCCTATGTCAACGGCAAAGTCGTCGAACTCAAACAGATCGCCGACGACGCCATCAAAGAAGCGCCTATCGTCGAGAAAGTCGTGGTCTTCAAGCGCACCGGCCGCGAGATCGGCTGGGTCGAGGGTCGTGATCACTGGTGGCACGACCTGATGAAAGATGCTAGCCCGGTCTGCGAGACCGAGGTGATGGATGCCGAAGATCCGCTCTTCATCCTCTACACCTCTGGCTCGACCGGCAAGCCCAAGGCGCTATTGCATACCCATGGGGGCTACGCCGTGTACACCTACACTACGATGCGCTACGTCTTCGACATCCAGGACGAAGACCGCTGGTGGTGCGCCGCCGACCCGGGCTGGATCACCGGCCACTCGTACATCGTGTATTCACCGCTGATGAATGGCGCTACTAGCATCCTCTATGAGGGCGGCCCGGCCTATCCTGCGCCGGACCGCTGGTGGCAGATCGTCGAACAGTATGGCGTAACGATCCTGTATTGTGCGCCCACCGGCATCCGCGGCCTGATGCGCTTCGGCGAGGAATGGCCCAAGAAGCACGATTTGTCCTCGCTCCGCTTGCTCGGCTCGGTGGGCGAGCCGATTAACCCCGAAGCGTGGCGCTGGTACTACGTCCACGTGGGCGGCTCGCGTTGCCCGATCATGGACACGTGGTGGCAGACGGAGACCGGCGGCTTTATGATCACTCCGCTACCTGTGACGCCGCTCAAACCCGGCAGCGCCACCAAACCGTTCTTCGGCATCCGCGCCGAGGTGGTGGACGACAACGGCAATCCGGTGCCGCCTAACGAGGAAGGCTACCTGACCATCCTGACGCCATGGCCTGGCATGGCCCGCACGATCTACGGCGATCCAGAGCGCTACGTGCAAACGTACTGGTCGCGCTATCCCGGTCGCTACTTCACCGGCGACTCGGCGCGCGTAGATCAGGACGGCTACTTCTGGATCATCGGTCGCGTGGACGATGTGCTCAAGGTGAGCGGCTATCGCCTGGGCACGGCGGAGGTGGAGAGCGCATTGGTCTCGCACCCAGCCGTGGCCGAAGCAGCGGCCATCGGCTTGCCGCACGAAGTGCGCGGCAACGCCATCTACACCTACGTCATCCTGCGCGCGGGCTACGAGGGCACGCCGGAGCTGGCCGAGGAGCTGCGCCAGCACGTCGGCAAAGTCATGGGGCCGATCGCCCGGCCGGAGAAGGTCGAATTCGTCGCCAAGTTGCCCAAGACCCGTTCCGGCAAGATCATGCGCCGCGTGTTGAAGGCGCGCGCCCAGGGCCTGCCCGAAGGCGACCTGACGACGCTGGAAGAGTGATTGATTGGGGTGAATGACGGCAGTGCCGTCGCCCACCCGATGCTGCCATCATTCCCCTTGCGCTCCGGCTACTCGAAGATCATCTCCAGCCTGAACTCGCGGATCTTGCCGACGTCGTAACGCGCCTTATCCGCGACCAGCAGCGTCCATTCGCCGCTGGGCGACTTGCCGGCGACTGCGGCCAGCGCCGGCGTATTCGCGGCATCGTAAGTTTGCTTGATGTGGTCGGCGGCGCCGCCTTGCCGGTTGTGCAGCACGATGTCGCCGATGCCGGACGCCGGCGGGGGCTTGAGCGTGACGACCAGGTCGCCGCGGTAGGTGTGCTCGATGTCCACCCAGACCTTCAACGCCTTGAGCGGGCGCGTCTCGGCGACCATTGCGCTGAGTTTGGCCGACTTCAGGTCGGGGATCGGCACATCTTGTTTGACCGAGACGATCACCATTGGCTGGGACTGCGGGGGCGCTGCTAACTCAACCGCCCGGCGCGCGTTGACCCGTCCGAAGCCGTACCAGGGGCTGTGGCCGTTGGCGTCGTAGTTGCCGTTGGCGGCGTCTATCTTGTCGCAGGCGTTTTTGATGACCTCGCGCACCTCGTCCCAGCGCAGGTCAGGGTTGCGCGCCAAGATGAGCGCGGCGACGCCGGCCACGCCGGGGCATGCGCTCGACGTGCCGCCGAAGCTGTTCGTGTAGTTGCCTTGCGCGTCGCCGCGGCTGGCCTGGCCGGGGTTATAGCCGGCTGCGCCGGTGCGATCGGTTGTCCAGATGCCGGGCGTCAGCGATGGGCGGCCGTTGCTGCTGGGGAAGGCGCACCAGATGGCTTTGCCGTAGTCGCTATAGGCGGCGCGCGTGCCCATGTCGTTGCAGGCGGCCACGGCGATCACCTTCTCGTAGCTGGCGTAGCCGTCGTTGTCCACGCTCTCGTTGCCGTTGCCGGCGGCGAACAAAATCACGCAGCCCTTG
>CALHLE010000050.1 GCA_938034415.1 uncultured Anaerolineae bacterium | reverse complement strand
TCCTTGGTTGAAGCGGTGGCCGATGAGCGAGAGGATGATCACGAGACCGTAGGCGAACTGCGTCCAGAAAGCGGTGAGGCCGGCGCCGATCAGGCCGGTCTCGATAAAGCCGACCGACATCGCGCCGAGCATCGCGCCGATAGTTGTGCCGACGCCGCCCCAGGTTGGCGTGCCGCCGATGAACACAGCGGCCAAGGTGCGCAGGAGATAACCATCGCCGGCGGTCGGCCACCAGGTGTTGTTGATCAGCGAAGACATGACCCCGCCAAATGCCGCGCACACGCCTACGATGACAAACGCCAGCGTCTTGGTGAACGCCACATTGATGCCCATCTCCTTAGCGCTTTCCGGGTTATCGCCTACGATGGCGATGTGCATGCCGATCTTGTGCCGGTTGAAGAGGATGAAGCATAGGACGGCAAACAGCAGTGCCCAAAACACCGCCACTGGCACATCGCCCACTTGTCCAACCATCGCGCCGTAGAACGGCGTATCCACCATAAAAGTCAGCGGGATGCCGATGCCCTCTGTGAGCACATTGATCAGGCCGCGCAGAAAGAAGTTCATGCCCAGCGTGGACACCAGCGAAGACAAGCCCAGGCGAGTGATGAGAAAGCCGTTGAGCAAACCGCACGTTGCGCCGGTGAGCAAGGCCGCCAGCAGCCCCAGCACTGGAGACACCTCGTTCGAGGCTAACAGGGCAAACACATAGGCCGATAGGCCAAACACCGATGGAAAGGAAAGGTCGGTCTCGCCGGCGGTCACCACAAAGACCAATGACATGGCGAGGATGATGTCCACCGGCAGCGTGGTGAAGATAGCGCGATAGGTGTCCGGGTTGGAGAACGTCTCGGGCGCAGTGATCAAGAAGAACGCCCACAGCGCTATAAAAATGCCGAATGCGCTCAGACCGCGCCGGTTCTGGTCGAGCCAGTTCAACAGCCGGCTGCGCTCGCCGGATTTTTTTGCTGCGGAAGGAACGGCGGTCGCTTCCATCGTAACTTAACTCCTGAGTCAATTTGCAACGTCCAGCGTGCCATGCCGCGCGACCGTTTGCAGTTTGTGGATCAGCTCTTCTGCGGAGGAGACTTCAGACTTGTCAGCAGTGTAAACAACGGTGCCACGGTCGAGGATGGCGAAGTAATCCGACACGTCGTAGCTGTGGTAGATGTTGTGGCTGATGAAGATGCATGCAGCGCCGCGCGCGCGCAGCTCGCGAATGAATGCAAACACCTTCTCCGACTCGGTCAGCGAGAGGGCGGTCGTAGGTTCATCGAGGATGACGAGCTGAGACTTGAAGTAGATCGCGCGCGCAATGGCCACACCTTGGCGCTCGCCGCCGGAGAGCGTCAGCACCCGCGAATCGGGCGAGAACACCTTCGAGGTAAAGCCGATCTCGCGCATCAGCCGCTCCGCTTCGGCGCGCTGACGTTTCATGTCAACCAACCCTAGGCGGTTGGTCAGTTCGCGCCCCATGAAGATGTTGCGCGTGATGCTTTGCTGCTCGGCCAAGGCGCGATCTTGAAACACCGTTTCAATCCCTGCTGCGCGGGCCTGAGCAACCGACCAGTGCGTCACTTTCTCGCCCTTCACCCACATCTCACCGCGATCCGGCGCATGCACGCCGGCGATCAATTTGATCAACGTGGATTTGCCTGCGCCGTTATCGCCGATCAACCCCAGCACGCGCCCTTCCTCGATGGTGAGGTTGACGCCGCTGAGCGCGTTGACGCTGCCGTAAGATTTATAAACGTCTTTGAGTTCGATAAAGGGGGTAGCCATCCGACCGTGAATGGCACCGCGTATCACGCAGCAAGAAGGCCTTGCGCGTGATACGCAGTGCAACAAAGAAAACCTAGACGATGCCGCCGGCAAAAGCCGCGGGCTTACCGCAAGCCCTTCTTGGCCAGGTCGGCGACGCTCTTGTAGTTCTTCGCGTTGACGAAGCCGGCGCCGGTGTCCACGTTCAGCGGAGCAAAGCCGAACTTCTTGGTGAGGCAGATGCTCTGGATAGGCAGATAGCCCTGCAAGAACGGCTGCTGATCTGAGGTAAGCTGGACGAACCCCTTGTCGAACGCGTCAATAATGGCCGGGCTGGTGTCGAAGCCGATGTTGAGCACCTCGCCGGGCTTCTTCTTGATGGCGTTCATGTACGTAGGCGCAGCGCCCAACGTCTGGCCGCCGGCGTGCACGATGACCTTGATGTCGGGGTTCTTGCCGAACGCGCCGGTGATTTGCGGGGTGAGCAGGCTGGGGTCGGATGCCACCGCAGGCGGCGCGGTGACGGTGATGACCTGCAAACCGGCCTTGATGAAGGCATCCGCGGTGCCTTGCTCGCGGATGTAGCGGCCCGGCTGGCCCCATGCACCGAACACCAGCGCCTTGTCGCCCTTCTTCAAGCCGAGCGTGCGAATGGCCTCTTCGGCCAACGCTTGACCCTGCGGGTAGAGGTTTGCGCCTACATAGCCGCCGCCGAACTTCTCGCGCACCTTCGGCACGTCCACATTTTGATACATCATGATGATGCCGGCCTTCGTCGCTTGCTCGGCCAGCGGCATGATCGCGTCATCGCCGGGGTGTCCCATCATGGCGATGCCGTCCGGCTTGGACGCAATCGCGTCGCGCAGTTGCGCAACCATCTTTTCGGGTTGCCATCCGGAGAAGACATACTCTACCTTGGGGCCGAGGTCTTTCTCCGCCTGTTGCGCGCCCTTGTAAACGATTGAGGCGAATGCGTCGCCGGCTTCGCCGCCGACGAAGAAGCGGATGCGCACACCTTGGCACCACTTAGCGCTGCTCTGGTTGAGATCGGCAGCTTGTGCAGGAGAAGTGGCGAACGTCGTCGCGGCGAGCGCGCCGACAAGCAGGGCAGATGCCCAAGAAGGCTTGCGTGTGGTAATCATGGAATCCTCCTGGATTTTGCAGTCACGGTTTGCGGTTAACTTAAGCGATGGCTTATAAGCTGAATCGAACGGTTATTTGGATCTGAAAACAGCAGTCGCAGCGGTTACCGATAGGCATCCCTCCTTTCGTGATTTCCAACGGGGCAGGCCGAGCCGTTTCGTCGCGACGCGCAGGGCGGCGCCACGCTCTCGCGCAGGACGAGTTGAGGCGGAGGAAGGACATGCTCCACGCCGCCCGAACCCTGCAGTTGCGCGATGAGCATGCGCCCGGCCTGATAGCCGAAGTCGTAAGCCGGAAAGTCAATCGCAGTCAGCGGCGGGGTGAACAGCTCTGCTGCGCGACGGGTGATGAATGCAATCACTGACACATCCGCCGGAATGCGCCGGTCGCGCCTTTCGAGCGCGCGATACACCGCGATGGTCGTGTCGCCGTGCATCGAGATCATCGCCGTGAGATCGGGATGGCGATTGAGCAGCGCATCCGTTGCTTCGGCCAACTGCGATCGCGTGTCGTTGGCCGGCGCGACGATCGTCGGCAGGCCAAGTTGTTTGCAGGTCCGCATATAGCTGTCGCGGCTGCGCACTGCCGGCCCATAGCCGCGCTCGTGCGCGTCGTCGGGAAAGGTCAGCAGGGCAATTTTGCGATGCCCCAGGCTGGCCAGGTGTTCTGTGGCCTGCGCGATGCCGCGCTCGAAGTCCATGTCAATGAAGTTGATCCCCTTGTTATTCGCGCAGCGGCCGATCATGACGAACGGGAAGCCGATCCGCTTCAGGTAACTCACGCGCCAGTCCCGCAGATGAATTTCCATCAGGATGATGCCATCGGCCAGCGCGCTGCGGCAGAGCGCCATGAGTTGATGGCGCGTGAGGTCGCTCGTCATCAGGTAGAACGTGTATGAGGCGTCGCTTGCGGCTTTGGCTGCGCCTAGGATGAACTCTTCGCGCATCAGGCTGAGCTGCGCGTCAGGGAAGAGCAGGGCGATGGTGCGGCTACGACCGGCGGCCAGCCGCTGCGCCTGGGCATGTGGCGTGAAGCCTAGCTCCGCGATGATGGCTTGCACGCGCTGGCGCGTCCCTTCGGCCACGTCCGGCTTGTTGTTGAGGATGCGCGAGACCGTAGAGACCGACACGCCGGCGGCGCGGGCGATGTCTGCAATCGTGATGGCGTTGCTGGACGCGCTCATTGATTTATGACCGGCACCGCTACCGGTAACGCTGCCGAGGATAATAGCGATCCAGCGGATGATGTCAAGCGATAGTGTGGAAGTAACACTGCGTTTTAGGCATGTCGCGCGCATTCCTCGCTCCTCTCACGACTTGGGCCGCGTATCGCTTCCCGTCCGGCGCGCCGATAGATTCCGCTTTTGTTTTGGATCGTTGCGATGCCCCATCAGCGACCAGATCAGCATGATGTGCTCGCGCACAGCGCGCGCGGCGGCAGCCGGCTTGCGCTTGCGCAGGGCAGCGACGATTGGATTGTGGGTGTCGGCGATGTCTGCCAGGTTCCTGAAGTGCTGTGGATGATTCTGAACGACGAATCGCTGGATCTGCGAATACAGCGGCATCCACATCTGCACGAGCGTCGTGCTGCCTGAGCGTTCGCAGAGCCAGCGATGAAAGGCCATATCGCGTTCGACGAGCGTGACGATGTCGCCGCGCTGGCCGGCCTCGCGCATTTGACTCACCAGGGCGTCAAGTTCATCACAGTCAGCGTCGCTGATGCGTTGCGCCGCTCGTCGGATGGCGTAACTCTCCACCAGGCTGCGGATCTTGAACAGCTCGTACATGTCGTCGAAGGACAGCGGCGCGACAAAGCTGGCCGTGTGCGCGCGCCGCTCAACGAGGCCGTCGCGCTCGAGCATCTGCAACGCCTCGCGCACCGGTCCCTGGCTGGTGCCCATGCGCCGCGCAATGTCAAGCTCGACCAATCGCTCGCCAGGCGCTAGTTTGCCGTGGATGATCTCAGTCCGCAGCCGTTGCACAATCTGGTTCGCTAACGAGCGGCTCACGGTGCCGTTCTTTATCAGCCGAAGGTCTTCCGTCATCTGGCGTTAATCGTCTGCGCCCTTCATGTTCGGCGCTGCAGCCGAACTTCTTGTAGGCACATGCCGTAGCGGCTGCCTGGCGGGTTGGCTTTGAGCCGTGCGCCAAGCACGCCGGGCTGATTGGTGAAATTGGCCGAGTAACACAGCCAAAAGGTCATGCCATCGGCGCTGATGAACTTCGAGGGGATGTTCACAAAGTATCCTTGCTCGCCGAACTTCTCCATGAATGTGATCAGCCGCCATGGGCCGGTGAGCGCGTCGGCCTCCAGCAGAAAGGTGTTCATCGTGCTGATGGTGGGCCAGCCGTCCGTGACGCACATCAGATATTTGCGCAGCGGCGCGTTGTAGGTCACCGTGACATGGCCAATGCGTCCGTTCCACTCCAGCAGCGGCCGGATGTCCCCGAAGTTGTGGCTCCAAATTGGCCGACCGGCCGCGTCGTGACTGGCGAAGAATTCGTATTTTCCTGGGTCGTTCATGTTCTCCGGTGAAGGCGTCACTCGGATCAAGTAAGCCTGATCGCCGGCGATCCAGGCCAGCTCGGCGTCTGGGCGCGTCGCGCCGTGGCTGACCAGGTAAGCCTTGCCGTCCGGCGAGTGCATCATGTTCTTCCCGAAATCCACGAAGTGCGGCGCGCCGATCTTGACCTTTGCCCCGCGCTTGCCGGATTCGCCGAAGATCGGGTCGGCAGGCGTATGGGCGCATTCCTCCCAGGTAAGCCCGAAGTCGCGCGAAATGCGAAAGCCCACGAACGGGCCGAGCACATCCCAGTTCAGCCCGCGATCGGTCTCGTCCAGGCAATACGTGCCGTAGTACCACACGCCGTCGTAGACCAGGCTGCCGCAGGGATAGCGCCCGCCATAGGGAAGAGGCGAGGCATAGTGGATGCCCAAGTTCACCAGTTCCAGGCTGAGCGGGTCGTCGCCGATGATCTTGGCCTGGCCGGTGCCGGACTTGCCGCCCTTACCGGCGTTGGCGGGATTATCGAGTTTCGAGCTGCACTCTACGGCGTTGGGATCATGGAAGGCGCCCGCCCAGTTGTGCTCGAAGTTGCCGTCCGTCCACGGGGAGTACATGTGGTCGTCGGACGCCCAACTGGGGTACCAGGTGTCGGCGTACGTGTATTCGGCATGGCGGCCGGTGAAGGTCAGCCCGTCGAACGCGGCGGATGACGCAAAAGGGCAATCCGGCGGTGGTGTGGAAGGCCAGCGTATCTCCATTGTCGGTTATTGATTATTGATAATCAACGATTGGCGGCGGAGTATATCGGCGCGGGTGAGGTTGTCAAATTGCACCGGCCGGGGCGGATGCGCGACGGTGCCGGCTTGCGCGAACGCAGAGTGGGCGGCGTGACGGTTGCGCGCCGCTTGACGCCCGCGCAACGATAAATAAGATTGTCGCTAGGCCGCAGCATAGAAGCCATCATCCCCGCGCTGTATCAAGTCACTCTTGCCGGCCGAGTCATGACTTTTTAAGGAGGACTAACTGAAACGCTTGATGCCAGTAGCAGTGATCACCTTGTCGCTTCTCAGCAGCCTGTGTGTTCCGGCGACCGCCTTCGCCCGCCCGGCCGCGCCGCCGGCCCAGCAAACCCCTCAGCCGGGCTACACCTTCGCGGCGATCTACCTCGGCGGGCAGCACGCTTGTGCGTTGACCACGCAGGGCGGCGTATTGTGTTGGGGCAGAAACGAGTTTGGCCAGCTCGGGGATGGGACCAAAGAGGACCGCAGCGCACCCGTCCCCGTCCGCGGCCTTAATAAAGGCGTCAAGGCCATCGCTGTGGGCGGCGCTCACACCTGCGCGCTGACCGAGCCGGGCGGCGTGTTGTGCTGGGGCAGCAACCGGGTTGGCCAGCTCGGCGACGGGACCAAAGAGCACCGCAGCGCGCCCGTCCCCGTCCGCGGCCTCGATAAAGGCGTCAAGGCCATTGCTACGGGCGGTGCTCACACCTGCGCGCTGACCGAGCCGGGCGGCGTGTTGTGTTGGGGCGGCAACTGGGATGGCGAGCTCGGCGACGGGACCAA
>CALHLE010000049.1 GCA_938034415.1 uncultured Anaerolineae bacterium | reverse complement strand
AGTGATCCCACGATGCTGAGTGGAAAGGTCGTGGCAATCGGATAAAAGCTACCCCGGGGATAACAGGCTAGTGAGGCCCAAGCGTCCACAGCGACGGCCTCGCTCGGCACCTCGATGTCGGCTCGGCGCATCCTGGGGCTGGATAAGGTCCCAAGGGTCGGCCTGTTCGGCCGTTAAAGCGTTACGTGAGCTGGGTTCAAACCGTCGTGAGACAGGTTGGTCTCTATCCGGTGTGGGCGTAGGGGATTTGAGAGGAGCTGTCCTTAGTACGAGAGGACCGGGATGGACGCACCGCTGGTGTGCCAGTTGTTCCGCCAGGAGCATCGCTGGGTAGCCATGTGCGGCAGGGATAACCGCTGAAAGCATCTAAGTGGGAAACCCGCCTCAAGATGAGATCCCCCTGAAGGCCGCGAGAAGACGACTCGCTTGATAGGTGAGAGGTGTAAGCGCTGCAAGGCGTTTAGCCAACTCATACTAATGGCCGTTTGGCTTGTTTCTCACATGATGCAGAGAAATTGAACTTCTCACATGAAACTGCATAGTGCTTGTTTGGCGTCGCGTCCTATTCAGTTTTTAGGGTGTCGCTTTTGACGAAGAGTCTTCTGGTGATTTGAGCGACGAGGTCACACCCGGTCCCATCCCGAACCCGGAAGTTAAGCTCGTCAGCGCCGATGGTAGTACGTGGGCGACTGCGTGCAAGAGTAGGTCATTGCCAGAAGACTCTTCGACTTTTTACCTCGCCTTCCGTCGGCTTGCCCCGGTCTTCGAGCCGTCACGTTGACCTGGCTTCGATTATGCGCTCGTATAAGTATCTCGATGTCGTGATCGGCACGTTCGTTGCTGTGCTCATCATCAGCAACCTCGCTTCATCGGCCAAGATCGTCACGCTAGGCCCGTTCACCTTCGACGGCGGCACGTTGCTCTTCCCGCTGAGTTACATCTTCGGCGACGTATTGACCGAGGTATATGGCTATTCGGTTTCGCGTCGGGTGATTTGGATCGGCTTCATCGCCGCTGCGCTCTTCAGCCTGACGGTTTGGCTCGTCGGCCTGTTGCCGGGCGAGGCCGAATGGTCGAGCCGCGTCGGCATGGAGGCGTATAACGCCGTGCTCGGCAGCACGCCGCGCATTGTGCTCGCTTCGCTCATCGCCTATTGGGCCGGCGCGTTCTCCAACGCCTTCGTGCTGGCCCGCATGAAGGTCATGACGCAGGGGCGCTGGCTGTGGACCCGCACCATCGGCTCAACAATCGTCGGCCAGGCCGTGGATACCTTGCTCTTTGTGATGATCGCGTTTGCCGGCACGATGAGCGCAGGGGTGTTGTGGGATGTCATCGCGTCGAACTATGTCTTTAAGGTCGGCGTCGAAGCGCTGTTCACGCCGCTGACCTATGCGCTCGTCGGCTGGCTCAAGCGCGCCGAGGGTGCGGATGCCTACGACGCGCAGACCAACTTCAATCCCTTCCGCGTCGCGATCGACCGCGCATAGCCGTTTTAATCCGGACTGCGCACGATCAAGGGGAAGATCAGCCGATAACTCAGGAGAGTCGCAGCAGTTTTGCCGGGAATGGGCGACGGCAGCCCGTCAAACCGAAGATATGCTTGGTGCGTGACCAGGCCGGGCAGCGCTGCGCTGATGGTCAGCGAGACGGTGAGGGTAGATGACGGGGCGAGGCTGGGGAACGTCCAGGAAACCACATTGCCGCTCACTATCCCCGGCGGCTCGGACGAGATGAGCGTTATGGTCGTCGGCAGGCTGATCGAGATGACAGCGCCGGTGCGCGTGAGCGGCGTGACGTTGGTTGTGCTGATGACTACCGTAAAAGGCTGATTCACAGGCGCGTGGGCAGGCGCCGTCACGACGGGTGCGCCCAGCGCGACGTTCACCGCCGCAAGCGCATCCACCAGGCCATAGCCGTAGGTGTTGTTAGGCCAGGCCGACCCCGGCACGCCTGCGCACATTTGGCTGTCGGTCAGCGGTCGCGCGGTTTGGCGCAAGAGCATTTCGGTCGTCTCGACTTCGCCGCGCAACTCGGGCGCCGCCGACCACAGCAGCGCCACGACGCCTGCGACGTGGGGGGCAGCCATGCTGGTGCCGCTGAGGAAGCCGTAGCTGTTTGGCGCGAGCGACCGCGCCGAACGCACGCCGACGCCGGGCGCGACGACATCCGGCTTGATGCGTCCGGTGAGCCATGAAGGGCCGCGACTGCTGAAGCCAGCGATCGTGTCGCTGCCGTTCGTCGCGCCGACCGTGAACGCCTGATCCAGGGTGGCCGGCGCGAGTCTCACCGTTCCGCAGCTTGGGCCGCTGTTGCCCGCCGATGCAATCACCATGATGCCGGCATCGCGCAGCGCCTGGGTCGCGGTGACGAGCGCAGTCGGCACGTCGCAACCGATCTCGCCGTAACCCGGATCGCAAGCCCAGGAATTGCTGGTGATGTCGGCGCTGCGGTCGGGGTCGGGGGAATTGCCGTTCACATCGGTCGGCGCGAGCGCGAACTGGAAGCAAGCGACGTAGCGGGCCACGCTGCCGATGCCGCTTGGGCCGGCCATGTTGCGACAGGCGATCCACTTTGCACCAGGGGCAACGCCGATCTGGTTGCCCATACCGTCATCGCCGACGGCGGTGCCGGTGGTGTGCGTGCCATGTCCGTTTACGTCCTGCGGCGTCGAGGACGGCGGATCGCTCCCCTCCGGCGCAGCGTCGAACCAGTTGTAGTCGTGGTCGGCGGCGACGCCGTCCCAGCCGCGATAGTGGGGTTTGAGCGCCTCGTGATCCCAGCGCACGCCCGTGTCCAGGTTGGCGATGACGATGCCCTGGCCGGTGTAACCCATAGCCCAGACCGGTGGCGCATTCACGCGCTGGACGCCCCATTCGATGGCGGTCGGGGAATGGGGGGCGTGCAGCGCGGCGCGAGATTTTGGGCGCTGGTGTTCAGCCTGATTGTCGAGGCCGCGCGTTCGTTCGTCCAGGTCAACGCGGACTACGTCGCTCCGCGTTCCCAGCCAGCGCAGCGTCGGGCGGTCTATGCGCCGGACGACGATTTGGTTAGTGATCCAAAGGGGGAAGAAATCCAGGCCGCGCGCGGCGAGGTCGGCGCGCAGTTGTGCTTGGGCGCGCTCGGCGTGCGCTTGCAGCGCCTGGACGACGAAGCGGGTCTTCTCGCGCTTTGAGCGCAACGCGCGAGCGGGTGAAAGGTCGGGGTAGCCGGGCAGCGTGACGATCACATCGGCGACGGCGCCTTGAACCGCAGTTGCCGCCCAGGCCCGGGCCGAGACGCCGGGCGGTGGTTCGGGCGGCGCGGGCAACTGCCAGGCCGTGAGCACGGCCAGGCAGAGCGCCGAGGTGATGAGAAGATGGAATCGCTTCACCGATGAGGGATTCTACTGCAGCAGTTACATTTGCCCGGCGGAAGGGTGCACGACTTAGCAAATGCTGCGCGTGAGTTTTATTAAATGATGGCTTAAACTATGGTTAGCATCTTGCTTGTAGGATGATATAGCGATTTACTCTTAAGCAGGTAGTTATCATTATGGAGAAGAAAATGACCTACTCGCAGTTTGGGAAGGTGCTGGCATTCGGACTCGCTGCAGCCTTGCTGAGCACGAGCAGTGGCTGTGCTGCTCCTCCTCCTGCGCCGACTGCGCAACGGAGCAATCAGTCGGCAGCGCAAACGAACACTCCTGCGCCTGCCCAGCCCACTCGTCTAGTGATGCGCACCCCAACCGACCCCGACAATCTCGATCCACATCTGTCGGCAGCTTCTTTAACTCAGCAGATCATGTTGAACGTCTTCGAGGGGCTGGTTAAGCCGGCCCCCGACGGTGGCGTCCTTCCCGGCTTGGCCGAGTCGTACACCGTCAGCCCCGATGGGCTCACATACACTTTCAAGCTGCGTGCCAACGTGCGCTTTCACGATGGCCAGCCTGTCACCGCTGCCGATGTGCAATACAGCTTTGACCGCCTGATGGGCAAGGGCAGTCCGGATGGCAAACCGCTGACGGCCAGCTTGGCTGATGTCGCGAATATCTCGACTCCCGATGACACTACATGCGTGATTACGCTGAAGCAGGTCAACGCCTCGTTTATCAACCTGCTGGCTACGTTGTCCATTCTTCCGGCATCGAACGACGGCCAGCACGGCAATACGCCCATCGGCACAGGTCCATATCGCTTTGTGTCCTACGAGCCGCAGCAGCGCATCGTCCTAGAGAAATTCACCGACTATTGGCAGGACACTCGCGACATGATTGACCAGGTTGAGTTCCGCATCATTAAAGACGACCAGACCGCCCTGTTGCAGTTGCAATCCGGCGCTATTGACTTCACGGGCGTATCTGCAGAACAGTTGCCGACATTAGGCAGCGCTTTCAAGGTTGTGAGCCATCCGGCCAACTCGGTGTTCATTCTTGCGATGAACCATCTCCGCTCGCCTTTTAGCAACAAGGCGGTGCGCCAGGCGATCGCTCATGCGATTGATAAGGACGCCATCATCCAAGCCGTGTTTGGCGGCTACGCTGTTAAGCTCGGCTCGAACATGAGTCCGGTTATGGCGCGCTTCTACGAGGATGGGCTACAAGACATCTATCCCTATGATCTGGACAAGGCAAAGGCGTTGCTGACTGAGAGCGGCTATCCCAAAGGCTTCACGGTCACCCTCTCTGTTTCTTCCCATGCTGACCTATATGGCCGCACCGCTCAAATCGTCGCCGATCAGCTTGCAAAAGTCGGGCTTGACGTCGCTATCGAGATGGTGGAGTGGCCAGTGTGGCTAGAGCGAATCTACACTAATCGCGAATTCGAGATGACGTTGATAGACTTCACCGGCAAGCTCGACCCGCAGGCCGTGCTTGGGCGCTATGCCTCTACCTTCCGCCGCAACTTCATCAACTACAGCAATCTAGCTTACGATCAGTTAATTGAGCAGGCCGTGCGCGCCACCGATCCTGCTACACAAGTTGAACGCTACAAGCAGGCGCAGAAGATGCTGACAGAGGATGTAGCAGCGGTCTTCTTGCTGGACTATCAGTTCAATTGGGCGATGAAGCCTCAGCTTGAAGGCTACACCCCTTATCCGATCTTCTTCCATGATTTGTCGCGCCTGCGGCTAACTCGTTGATGTGTGTTGTTCGATCAACTGAGGCGGTTGCCGCGTAGCTGTGAGCTACTTGATTCGCCGACTCGGCTCGATGATCATCACCATGCTCTTGGTCGTGGTGATGATCTTCTTTACTTTTCGAGTGATCCCCGGCGACCCTGCGCTAATCGCACTGGGCATTGAAGCGGATGAGTCGCAGTTGGCGGCGTTGCGCAGCCAGCTAGGGACAGATCGTCCAATCGCCGAGCAGTTTGCTAGTTGGCTGCTCGGGGCCCTGCAAGGCGATCTGGGCATTTCGCTGCGCTTCAAGCAGCCGGTGACAAAGTTGATCGTTGATCGGCTGACGGTAAGCATCCCGCTGGCGTTGCTGTCCATCACGCTGGTCATCGCTGTTTCTATCCCCCTGGGTGTGTTGCTTGCACTGGCGCGCAATCGCTTCGTTGAGTTGTCTTTCTCTTACCTCAGTCAGTTAGGCATGGCGATACCATCCTTCTGGGCCGCCCTGTTGCTAATGCTGCTGTTTGGCTTGGCATTGCGCTGGATCCCGCTAGGTGAAACCGTGAATTGGCAGCGCGACGCAGCAGCCTCTCTGCGCGCGCTGGTACTGCCGGCAGTAGCGATTGCCCTACCTGCTATCGCGATCGTGGTGCGCTATGTGCGCGGCGGGCTCGTAGATCAGTTGCGCCAGAACTATGTGCGTACTGCCCTCAGCAAAGGGTTATCCTTTCATCGTGTGGTTTACCGCCATGCATTGCGCAACGCGCTTATGCCAATCACAACAGTGCTGGGCGTGATTTTTGCCGACATCGTAGCCGGCACGGTTATCATCGAGACAGTATTCGCACTGCCTGGCATCGGCTTGCTGCTGGTTAACGCAGTTAGCTATCGAGACTTTCCCCTCATTCAGGGTTTGGCACTCTATATCGCCGCTGTGGTAGTTGCGCTCAACCTCGTAGTAGATTTGCTATACCGCGTCGTTGATCCGCGCGTTCGACTTGGCAGGAGTGCGCAGGATGCATGACGCTGTTTTGCCAAAACAGACAGTGCCTCGCACGAGGCGTTCCTTAGTTGGCCCTGGCTGGTGGCTGACGGGGGCGTTGTTAGTGATCACACTTTGGGGCTGGCTGGCTCCACCCTACCTGCCGAATGAGATGAATGTGCCGGTGCGTCTGCGGCCGCCTTCGTGGGCGCATCCGGCCGGCACGGATGAGTTTGGTCGTGACATCTTCAGCCGTCTAATGGCTGGCGGCCGCGTTTCTCTGACCGTCGGCGCAGGCGCCACGACTTTCAGCGTAGTCACAGGCGCTTTGATCGGCATGTTGGCAGGCTATTTTGGCGGCTGGATTGATGACGCGCTGATGCGCCTGATGGACGCCGTGCTTGCCTTACCCGGCATCGTGATTGCTTTGCTGATCGTGGCCGTATGGGGCGTCGGTCTGGTCAACACGGCGTTGGCCCTGGGCGTTATGGGCACGCCCGTCATTGCGCGCGTAACGCGCAGCGCATTTCTGGTGGGTCGCGAAATGGAGTATGTGCTGGCGGCGCGTGCCTTAGGCGCCTCATCAATGCGCACCATCTTTAGGCATGTCCTGCCTAATCAGATCACGCCGATTCTAGTAGCCGCCTCGATCAATTTGGCTGCTGCGATTCTGGGTGAAGCCGGCTTAAGTTATCTCGGCCTAGGCACGCAGCCCCCTGATCCCAGTTGGGGCCGTATGCTGCAAGAAGCGCAGCGCTATGTGGGAATTGCGTGGTGGTATGCGGTTGCGCCTGGCCTGACTATTACTCTAGCCGTCTTTGCGTTTTACTTGCTGGCCAACGACATTCAGCGGGCCGTGGTTCACAGACAGCGGTAGGCAGCGCGGAACCTGCGCCCAAGGCGCTGCGCAAGACGACGATCGTCATGCTTGTGCGCCCCTCGTCATCGCGCGGTTCAATGACGCCACCACACCTCCAGCCGAGGCCGCCCGTCTATGTTCCAGTCGCCGGTGTCGGATGAGACGAAGTACTTGCCGGTGTGGTAGTCCGAATCGGCGCTGTAGAGCGCTAGGCGCAGCGGCTCACCGCGCGCGTAGGCCTTTGCCACCGCATAAGAGACATCCCATGTGCGCGGGACGCCCGGCCAGCCGGGGAAATTGACGATCGGCGGCACCCATGTCCCGCCCACGTTCTCTTCGGCCTGCGGCGCGTTGTTCCAGGTAATCGTGTGTTCCTGCCAGTCGCCGTTCACCAGCAGGGCTTGAATCCATGAGGACGGCGGAGGCGAGCCGCCGGAGTTGCCGAACTGATGCAGCGTCAGCGTCGCCGAAAGAATCGTTTTGCCGGGCGGAATCGCCGTCAAGGGGAAGGTGACGTAGTATTTGGCGAAACACGGCCAGTCGGCCACGTCCGATTGATTTTGAATGTTGAAGTCGGGCGCGCCGCCGTAGTTCAGGTTAGCCCATTGGCCCCAGATGTGCGCATCGTCGCCGGGGCACTGATTGGAGGTAGCGCCGCCCACGTCAGCGTCGGGCACCAGCGGGCTATTTTGCGTCGGGCGGCGGATCAGCGCGTAGCCGGTGGGCGATCCGCTTGCGGCATAAGTGGGCATCCCGAAACGCAACCAGCCCCAGCACAGCGGGCTGTTGGGCGACATGGCCGCCGGCCAACGCTGGTCGGGGAATGGTGGGCCGGTCTGCGTGTCGCGGTCATGCACGATAGCTGCGATGCGCCACTGCGTCCCTTGCGCCGGTGGGCCGCTCAGCCCCAGGCTGCTGAAGGGAATCGTGAAACCCATTGCCCAGCCGCGGTCGGTGTCTGAGTTGTCGTTCAGCGCGTTGCCGCGCCAGCCGGGGACGGCGCTAAATCCAATCGCAGCGGGCTGCCAACCGGCGCTGCTGCCACGGTACACGGCGCGATAGGCCGGATCTGGATCGCCGTAGAGCTGCGCTACGAAGCGCCACGAGGAAGGAGAGAGCGCGTTGCCGCCGGCGGTGTCGAGCAGCAACGTCACTGCGTCCCATTGCGCGAGCGTGGCCGGCGTCGGCGCGGTGTCGTGCCACAGATGGCGGTCGAATACGGCAAAGTACACGTAGAGCTGCGCGTTGTTGTAGCCCACGCGCAGGTCGGCATAGTTGCTGTCGGGCGAGAGGGTCCCAAACCAGGCGATGGCGGTTTGGGCGAAAGGGATCGCGCTGCCGCCGAAACCGGGGGCGTTGATGCGCGGCAGGCGCGCGTTGCCGCAGGCCGGCCCTTGCACCAGCGGCAAAAAGAGAGTGACGCCGCCCTGGCCCTGCGCCGGCGCAGCGGCGATCAGCATCGCCAGCGCAACTGCAAACAGGCGCTGAATATCTTTACCCATCGTGCCACCTGTCGCCTACCGTATCTGCGCCGGCGCTGTGACGCGGATGGCCGGGTCGCCCTGATACCAGCCCACGACGCCTACAATCGCCACCCGCTGGCCGACGCGATAGCGCTGCTCTGGCGGCGCGGGGAAGTTGGCCCAGTGCTCGCGCGCGATGATCGCCTTGAAGCTGCCCTGATGCGGGTTCGAGAAGCCGAGCAGCACCTGCTTGCCGTTGTTGAAGACGTAGCGCAGCGTGCCGGTAACCGTCACCATGCGGCCGGCCCAGGCGCGGGCTTGCGTGTGATCGATCTGCGCGACCGGTGCTGAGTCGGGCGCCGGTCGCGGGGCAGGCGTGGCGTCGAGGCTGGACATCGCGGCCATGCCGGAGAGCGGGTTGCCGCTGGTGAGCGCCACGATCGCGCCGTCGGCGCTGCGGAAGTAGAGGTTGTCGTTGCTCACCACCCACGTCGCGTATTCGCTCCAATACTGGTCGTACACCGCGCCCTGATCGTAGTAGATGTAGAAGCCAAAGTCGTAGGGCCGCGTGTTATATAGCCCACTGTCGCAGTAGTGCGAGGGGCTGAAGGCACACGCGCCGGTGTCGTCTTGCGAGGTGACCACGGTGGAGAGGCGCTGGGAGGTGATCCGGTTGGCGAGGCTGCCGCGCGCGTCGGAGCGGTCCAGAATCTGCAGCGCGAAGCCGGCCTCCCAGT
>CALHLE010000048.1 GCA_938034415.1 uncultured Anaerolineae bacterium | reverse complement strand
CCCATGATGCCATCTAGCCTCTTCTCGGCGTAGAGGCGCTTGGCGATCTCCGCCGCGCCCCGCGCCATGGTCATTACCGCCGCGCCACGGTCGCCGGATGTCGCCAAAGCAGCGATCTCCGCGCCCGCAGCGCGGGCCACTTCCTCGCGGGTGATAGTGGGCTTGATCGGCGGCGCGCCCAGGACGCCTGCGTCCACCAGGATCACCTCCGCGCCGTGCTGCTTGATCCGTCTGCGAACGAAGTCAAATTCTGCGCCCTTTGTGTCGAGCGTGCCGATCAAAACGACAGTTGGCATAGCACACCTCGCATGCGTTATATGCCAGCGCGTCGCTCAGCGCAAACGCCTTCTGGGGAACAGGAGGCTGGACGATGCCGGGCGTGCTGAGCGAGCCGACGCCACAAACACCGTTGGTTCGGCGGTGGCGGCTTGCTCGAGGCCGGCGCGATGAACGACCCAGGCGGCGCGGGCGGCCTCGGCTTCGGCAACTTCGGCGGCGAGTTCTCACTTCATCGCCGTCCCCGTAGGCTTCGACGCGCTCTGCCTGCGCCTACGCACCTTTCCGGCTGCCCGTTGGTCGCGCGGCAGAATTGCGTAACGCCCTATAATCGCTGCAACGCCCTGGCAAAAATAAAATTGACTAGGCGCAAGGTGTCCAGCAACCCTAGCTAACCGGGTATAGGCGTTATCAGGCGTTATGCACACGACTACACTCTTCGCGGCCAAGTCGCGTCCCAGCTTTCTCCAGCGACATTATCAGACTCTCATCACCCTGTCGTTGCTGGCCGTGGACGCGCTCAGCATCGCGGCCAGCTTCTTCGTCGCCTATCGCCTTCGATTGCTGATCCCCTTGCCCGAGCCGGCGCGCAGCGTGCCGGGCTTCACCCAGTTCCTGCCTCTGCTGGCGTTGCAAGTCATTGCGATTGTCGGCGCCTTCTTCTTCGGCAAGATGTATCACCGGCGCCGGACGCGCTATAACACCGACGACCTAGCCGCCATTTTCTCGGCGGTTTCCGTCGGCACGTTGATCAGCATCGCGCTGGTCTCGCTCACATTCAGAGGCGACTCCGCCATCGCCGACTTCCCACGCGTTATGGTGATCTACGCCTGGCTGCTGACCATCATCGCGGTTGTTCTGGGGCGCAACATACAGGCGCGCATCCAGCGCGCGTTGCAAGCGCGCGGCATTGGCCGAACGCGCGTGGTCGTGGTCGGCGCTGGCGAGCCGGCGGCCACCGTGCTGCAGCGCATCCAGCAAAATCCGCGACTAGGCTACGACGTGGTCGGCATGGTGCCATACGACGGCCAGAAGCCCAGGCACGACGTGCGGTTGCTCGGCTCGCTGGACGACCTCTCGCGCCTGGTCGCGCGCGAGGCGGTGGATGAGGTCATCATCGCCCTGCCGGAAGCAAGCAGTGAGGAGTTGCTGAACGTGATCGCCAAGTGCGACCGCAGCACGATCAGCATCAAAGTGCTTCCGGATCAGTTTCAGATCATGGCCGGTCAGCTCAGCATCAGCGAGCTGAGCGGCCTGCCGCTGTTGAACCTGCGCGACGTGGCGCTGCGCGGCTGGAAGGTTTCGCTCAAACGGGCCATAGATTTGATCGGCAGCGCAGTCGGCCTAGTGCTGTTGTCGCCGTTCATGCTGCTGATCGCCGTCCTCATCAAGCTTGATTCGCCCGGCCCGGCGTTCTACACGCAAGAGCGGATGGGGCTGGACGGCAGGCGTTTCTATTTGATCAAGTTCCGCAGCATGCGGGTTGACGCCGAGCAGAGCGGCCCCGGCTGGACGCGCCGCGACGACCCGCGCAAGACGCGCCTGGGCGCCTTCCTGCGGCGGACCAACCTGGATGAGCTGCCGCAGCTCATCAACGTGCTGCTGGGCGACATGAGTTTGGTCGGCCCACGGCCCGAACGGCCGATCTACGTGGAGGAATTCCGCAAGCGCATCCCGCGCTACATGGAGCGCCACCGCGAGAAGGCCGGCATGACCGGCTGGGCGCAGGTCAACGGCCTGCGCGGCGATACCTCAATCGAGGAGCGCACGAAGTACGACCTGTGGTATGTCGAGAACTGGTCGGTCTGGCTCGACATCAAGATTATCCTGATGACGATCTGGCAGACGATCACCGGCGAGCACGAGAACGCCTATTGAGCGTCGGGCGGCGGCTCGATCCGGCTGACCAAGCCCTTCGGCTCGCCGCCCAGCGGTTGTCCCGGCGGCAGTTGGCTCGGCCTCCACTCGCCCTTTGCCCGGCCGGCGTCGTAACGCAGCACGTCGTGGCTGCGCGCGCGCTCATGCAGCGTCTCGATGCGTTGTTCGCCGAAGAGCGGGTCGGTGTAGCCTAGCTGCGCGCGCGCCCGCTCCGACAACCCCGGCATGAAGGGCGCAAACAACACAGTCAGCGAGTCAATCACCCGCGCCGCGACGTAGAGCTGTGTGCCGGCGCGCGCCCGATCGGCCTTGATCGTCTTCCACGGCGCCTCGAAGTCGAGGTATTGATTCGTCGCCGTCGCCAGGTCGAGCACCTCGTTCAGCGCGTCGCGCAGCTTGATCGCGTTCAGCTTCTCGCCCACTGAGTCGAAAGCTGCTTCAGCTTTTGCGATCAACGCCCGATCGGCCTCGGTCAACTCGCCGGGCTGCGGAATGCGCCCTTCAAAGTTGCGCCAGATTTGCGAGAGCACACGTTGGATCAGATTGCCCCACTTGGCCAGCAGCTCGCTGTTGTTGCGCTGGGCGAAATCGCCCCAGCTCCAATCGCTGTCCTTGGTTTCGGGCATGATCGAGGTAAGGTAAAAACGCAGCGGATCGGCACCGTATTTCTGAACAAGCTCGATGGCATCGAGCGAGACGCCCAGGCTCTTGCTGAACTTCTGCCCGCCCAGGTTAAGGTACTGGTTCGCCGGCACATCGTAGGGCAAGTTGAACTTCCGATCGTCCGCGCGCGACGCAGGGACGTCGCCGAGGCCATCCCACGGCCCGCCAAGCTGCCCCATGCCGATCAGAATCGCCGGCCACAGCACGGTGTGAAACAGGATGTTGTCCTTGCCGATGAAGTTGTAGATGCGCGCGTTATCCGGCTGATACCAGAACTCCTTCCATGCGTCGGGTTGGCCGGAAACTGCGGCCCACTCGACCGTGGCCGACAGGTAGCCCAGCAGGGCCTCGTACCACACATAGATGCACTTGCCCTCCGCGCCCTGGACGGGAATGGGAATGCCCCAAGTTAGGTCGCGCGTGAACGCGCGCGGCTCCATCTCCTCGGCGTAGCGCCGCGAAAACTCCAACACCGTCGAGCGCCAGTAGTGATCCTTGTCAGAAAGGTAGGCCAAAATCGGCGCGCGCAGCGCCGGCAGGTCGAAAAAGTAGTGCTCGCTTTCGCGGATCGTCAGCGTATCGTCCGGGTGCGCGCGGCTGCGCGGGTTAATCAGTTGTGTGCCGTCCAGCAGGCTGCCGCAGTTATCGCACTGATCGCCGCGCGCTTTGTCGTAGCCGCAGATGGGGCATGTGCCCTCCACCAGGCGGTCGGGGAGAAACTTCCCCTGCGTCTCCGAATAGAGCTGCTTCTGCGTTGCTTTGAACAGATACCCGTTTTCCATCAACCGACAGAACATCTGACGACCAATCGCGTGGTGATTCTCCGTGTCGGTATGCGTGAACAGGTCATACGAGATGCCGAGCAGCCGCTGCGTCTCCAGGAAGCGCCCGTGAAAGTACTCGAACACCTCACGGGGCGTTTTGCCCTCTTTGTCGGCGCGCACGACGATGGGCGTGCCGTGCGCATCGCTGCCGCTGACCATCACCACGCGGTTGCCCTTCAGGCGGTGATAGCGCGCAAAGATGTCGGCGGGCAGATATGCGCCCGCGACATGGCCCACGTGCAAATCGCCGTTGGCATACGGCCAGGCGACACAAACGAGAATGTTCTCCATGCTTCAGTAATCGGTGACGAGTTGCCGGTTGCTAGTCGAGTGAACGCGGCGCTTGATCGCCGCATCAGATCGTCGTCTATAGCCCTAAACGAGAACCGCCCGACGCATGGGCGGGCGGCTGATTCCTCAAGTGACAAGCGGTCGAGCGTGATCACCTAGCCCGCGTGGTATTACACATCGGGCATGCGCATCGAGGCGCCGGTGATTTTCAGAATGCCTGCGACCATTTGCAAGCGCAATCATAGCGCATGGCGTGTTAAAATCAAGCCAATCGAGGTGTGGCGCAGCCTGGTAGCGCACTTGCATGGGGTGCAAGGGGTCCCGAGTTCAAATCTCGGCACCTCGACTGAGAACCGAAACGACCGCCGGCGCAGGCGCGCTCTCGCCTTACAGAGGGGGCGACCGCATTCAGCTTAGCCCTGCATTACCTTCACAGCGCATACGATTCGCCTCGTTTCGGCAAGCGCACGTCTCTGATCCCCAGACCGATCAGCCCTTCCGCCAACGCGCGCATCGGCCGCTCTCGCCGTGCACCAGGAAGGCGTGATCGGGATCCGGCGCGCGTAATCGTAGCTGACGAATCGGCGCAGCGATCGCTCGGCATCGGCCAGGGTGTAGATCGGCGCTAACGGCTGAGGGGATTTGCGATGCCGGTTGAGATAGCCGACGTTTTCTTCCTGGAGCGCGCCGGAGTCGCGCAGCATCACCGCGCACAAGTCGCGCGTCGCGTGCGTGCAGACCACATCGCCGCAGAAACCGCTCTTGGTCAGATGAGGGATGTTGCCGGCGTGGTCAACATCCGACGTTGCCTGGCGCGCTCGTGAGTATAATCTTGCGTCACAATACAGGCGGAGGCTGCTTGCGCATGATCGAGATGAAGGTTGAAAGCATTCGTGTTAGCCTGATGAGCACGAATCAGCAGGTGGTCATCCTGAAAGAGCTGGATGGCGAGCGCCGCCTGCCCATCTTCGTCGGCAGACCGGAAGGAGACGCGATCGCGCTCCACCTCAGCGGAGCCAGCGTCCCGCGACCGCTCACCCACGACCTGGCCGCCATCATCCTCAACAAGCTCGACGCGCAACTCAGCCACGTGGTCATCAATGACCTTCGCAATCAACACTTCTACGCATCTATCATCATGCACATCGGGGACGATGAGCAAGAAATCACGCTAGACGCCCGACCGAGTGACGCGATTGCCATCGCCGTGCGCCTGGATTGCCCTATCTTCGTTGAGGAACACGTCCTGGACGAAGCCGGCGTCGAACCGCTGGAAGAATCGGAGACGGCCGAAGAGGAAGACCTGGGCGCGTTCGACGATTTCATCAGCTCGCTCGATCTGAGCGACCTGGATAAGGACAAATGACCGTCCGCGCGGCTCGGCGGACTTTTGAAAGCCGCCGGGGACAAATCGCGGCAACGCGCGGTTGCAGCTTGGCAGGAGATAGATACGAGAGGAGGCACATACCCCATGGTGGAAGTGAAGGTGGATGCAGTGCGGGTCAACCTGATGGGTTCGCACCGGGTGGTCATCCTGAAAGACCTGGAATCCGAGCGTTTTTTGCCGATCTGGATCGGGCAGGCTGAGGCTGAGGCGATCACCATTCACCTCACGAACACGCGGGTCGCTCGTCCACTGACGCACGATCTGATCGTCAATGCCATTCGCGAGCTTGGCGCGACGGTGCGCTACGTCGTGGTCAATGACCTGCGCGAAGAGACGTTCTACGCCCGGCTGGTCTTGAGGACGCGCGACGGCAAAGACCTGAGCATAGATTCGCGCCCCAGCGACGCGATCGCCATCGCCGTGCGCGTCGGTTGTTCGATCTACGTGGACGACGACATCATGGCGCAACACGGCCAAGAGCCGGAAGAAGAGGCCGGCCAAGAACCGGAAGAAGACCTCGGCGCCTTCAAGGACTTCCTCAGCACGCTCGACCTAGACGATCTGGACAAGAAATGATCCCCGAACGCGGTCGGGGATGAGCCACGCATGTTCATCCGCGCCGGATGAACACCTGCGTGGCTTTTTGTTTGCCTGGTTTCATTGCAGTCGCCATCGGCATGGAATTCATCATCGCGCTGCACGCGCTGTGCCTCATCCTGCTCGCGGCGTATGCCCTTCACCAGGGCGTGTTGCTGGCGCTGTATCTGCGCGGGACGGCGCGCCGCCCCCCGGCAGCGCAGCCCTGCCAGGCCTGCCGCCACGCGCCGAGCGTCACCATCCAGATCCCGCTATTCAACGAGCGCTATGTGGCCGAGCGGGTCATCGCTGCGGCCGCAGCGCAGGACTACCCCGCCGACAAGCTATACATCCAGGTGCTGGATGATTCGACCGATGACACGACCGAGATCGCATGCCGCGCCATAGCGCGCGCGCGCCGGCGCGGCATTCGCATCGAGCTGTTGCACCGCGTTCACCGCACGGGCTACAAAGCCGGAGCGCTCGCCGCCGGCCTGGCCCGCGCCCCCGGCGACCTGATTGCCATTTTCGACGCCGACTTCCAGCCGGCGCCGGACTTCCTGCGCCGGCTGATCTGCGAACGGCGCGTCTTCGACGACCCGCGCGTCGGCTTCGTGCAAACGCGCTGGGATTACCTCAACCGCGACACGAGTTTGCTCACGCGGGCGCAAGCGATGACGTTGGACGTGCACTTCATCATCGAGCAACCGGTGCGCAGCAGCCACGGCCTGCTCATCAACTTCAACGGCTCCGGCGGCATCTGGCGCCGCGCGTGCATCGAGGACGCCGGCGGCTGGCAGCACGATACCCTGACGGAAGATCTCGACCTGAGCTATCGCGCAGAGCTGCGCGGCTGGCGCGGCGTCTATCTGGCTGACGAGTCGGCGCCGAGCGAACTGCCCAACGACGTGCTGGCCTACAAGCGCCAGCAGGCGCGCTGGGCGCGCGGCACGCTACAGACCGCGCGCAAGCTGCTGCCCGCCATCGTCGCCTCTTCGCTGCCGTGGCATTGCAAACTCGCCGCCTGGATGCATCTGACCGGTTATTTCGTTCACCCGCTCATCTTCCTCATGAGCCTAACTACGCCACTGTTGGTGTTGCACGCCCTGCTCGGCATCCACCGCGGCGCGTCCGCCGGCTTGCCCGTGTGGGTGAACGCGATCAGCTTGCTGAGCCTCGCGCCGATTGCCTCAATGTTCGCTGCGCACGCCGCGCGCGGGCGCCCGGCGCTCCAGTTCCTGCGCGACTTGCCGGCCGCGCTGATGCTCGGCATCGGCGTCTCTTTCTCCAACACCGTCGCCATGCTCAAGGCGCTCTTGGAGAAACAAACCGGCGATTTCGCGCGGACGCCGAAGCTGCACCGCAGCGCCCTGCACGACGCGCCCCAGGCTTATCTGATTCGGCCGGACTGGACGATGTGGATCGAGCTGGGGCTGGCGCTATACGTCGGCGGCGTGGTGCTCTCCATCCTGCGGCTGGGTTACTGGTTGTCGGCCGCGCCGATGCTGATCTACATGTTGGGCTTTGGCGGCGTGTGGCTCAATCAGATGGTGAACGTGCTGCGCGGCGCAGAACGCTACAAACCAACGCAGCCAACCAGATTTGGCTAACTGGGAAGGTTGTGCTAAAAGTATGTCAGTCTGCAGTGGAGGAGAAGAGATTCGGTGACGCGCGAGAATCCGTTCACCCTTCGGCGGCCACGCTGACAGCCAGTGAATTTCCGGTATTTGATCCAGTCCAGGAGGATAAACCCGATATGAACAAGAACAAGATCACGCGAAGGCAACTGCTGCGCTTGTCGGCGCTCGCCGGCACCGGCGCAGTGATTGCCGCATGCGCCCCCGCAGCCCCGTCTGCCGAGCAACCCGCTGCCGGAGCCACACCCGCACCTACGACAGCGCAAATTCCGCAGGTGCCCCGCAACCGAACCGTCATCATGGGCTGGGGTTCCAGCGACTTCGACAACATCGGCGTGACCAGCCCATTCGCGGCAGGTCACACCCACCAGAACTTCAACTCGGCGCTGTGGGATCCGCTGTACTATTGGGCGGCCTTCTCGGACACGGTGTATCCGTGGCTGGCGGCCGGCGACCCGGAGTACAACGCCGATTACACCGAGGTGACGATCAAGCTGCGCGACGGCATCGAGTGGAGCGACGGCACGCCGATCACCTCAAAGGACGTGGTCTTCACCGTCAACACCTGGCGCGACAACGACAAACTGGACTACCACAGCCGCGTCGCGCCCTACGTGAAGGAAGCGGTTGCCGTTGACGACAAGACGGTCAAGATCATCTTCAAGCAACCTTCACCGCGCTTCGTGTTCGACGTGCTCACTGTGCACTTCGACACCGGCCGCCCGATCGTGCCGGCGCATGTGCTGGAGAAGGAAGCTGACGTCACCGCCTTCCCCGGCGGCCTGGACATGCCGCACTCCGGACCCTATAAGCTGGTGTCGTGGACAAACAACCAGAAGATCTTCGACCTGCGCGAAGATTGGTGGGCGATCAAGACCGGCTTCCAACCCATGCCCGAAGTCAAGCGCGTGATCATGCAGCGCATCGGCGACGATATGGGCGTAGTCGCCCAGCGCGTCGTCAACAACGAGCTAGACACGGCGCTGGACTTCCGCAACGACATTATCGCCAACATCCTGAAGCAGAACCCAAAGGTGACCACCCACACCGGCGACAAGGAGCCACACGGTTACCTCGACTGGTGGCCGAACTCGCTGTGGATGAACCACGAGATCGAGCCATTCAGCGACGTGCGCGTGCGCCGCGCGATCAACCGCGCAGTCAATCGGGAACTCATTGACGAGGTGGTGTACGGCGGCGCTAAGGTAAGCACCATCTACCCCTTCCCGCTCTATCCGCCGCTCCAGAAGTTCGCCGATTCGCCGGGCGTCCGGGCGATTGTCGAGAAATATCAACCGGGGAAGTTCGACCTGGCGGAGTCGGCCAAGCTCATGGAAGAAGCCGGCTACAAGAAGAACGCCGACGGCCTGTGGGAGAAGGATGGCAAGACGGTGCCGGCGCAAATCAGCGGCTTTGCCGGCATCCACTCGGACATCGTGCCGGTCTTGGCCGAAATGTTGCGACAGGCGGGCTTCGACACCGGCGAAGGCCCGGACTTCTCGCCGGAGGCCTATAACAATATGGCCGAAGGCCGACCCGGCCTGTACATGTTCGGCCACGGCGCCAGCCTGCGCGATCCATTCGCCGTGTTCGAGCTGTTCAACACCAAGCCGACGGGCAACACGGCCGGCAGCAACAACTTCTCGCGCTACAACAACCCCGAATACGAGAAGCTGGTGCTGGAGATGGCGAAGTATCCTGCCGGCGATCCCAGGTTCGACGAGCTAGCGCTCCAGGCGATGGAGTTCTACTACAAAGACGTGATTGACGTGCCGATCATCCAGTGGCTGCACCGCATCGCCTACAACCAGACCTACTGGGTCAACTGGCCAACCGAAACGAACGTGGGCGAGGGCTACAACGGCGCATTCTGGCACTGGACCGGGCCGCGCGTCATCGCCGCGTTGAAGCCGGCCGGCTAAACCCGAAGCGTGCTCTCAGAACTAGCGCGCAGTTCGCCCTGGCCGCCCCGGATGGGGCGGCCAGGGCGTCATACCCCCTTCATAGCTGCCTGCTTTTCGGCTATGATGCTCCTGCTCTGCCTTGAGCGATCCGATGAGACTAGGATATCTCGTTAGACGCATCCTCTTCCTGATTGCGGTCGTGTGGGTTGCCGCGACGATCGTCTTTTTTATCCCACGCCTATCCGCTCGCAATCCGATCCGCGAGCGCTTCGCCGAGATTGCTCGCTCAACGGGCTTCGCCCCGAAGGACTTGGAGCAAATCATTGCCGCCTACGAAGTGAAGTTCGGCCTGAACAAGCCGCTGCTCCAGCAATATGTCGAGTACATGGGCGGCGTGCTGCGCGGCGACCTCGGGCCGTCGCTGACGCGCTTCCCCAAGACCGTCCTGGAGCTGATCTTCTCCGCGCTTCCATGGACGATCGTGCTGCTGATGCTCACGACGCTGATCTCATTTGCCTTGGGCAACTTGCTCGGCGCGCTGGCCGCATGGCCGCGCAGCCCAGGGTTCGTGAAGGGCTTGATGGCCCCATTGATGATGTTGCAAGCGGTGCCGGCCTACCTGCTCGGCCTGCTGCTCATCTTCTTCATCGCCTTCCGCCTGAAGCTGTTGCCGATGGGCGGCGCATATTCGCAGGGCATCACGCCATCGTTGACGCTGGAGTTCATCCTCGACGCAGCGCGGCACCAAATCCTACCGGCCATCTCGCTCATCCTCGCCTCGCTGGGCTTCTGGGCGCTGGGCATGCGCGGCATGGGCATCACCATCCAGGGCGAAGACTACGTGAACTTCGCCGAGCATAAGGGGTTGCATCCCCGCACGATCTTCACGCAGTACTACGTGCGCAACGCGCTGCTGCCCCAAGTCACCGGCTTGGCGTTGGCGTTCGGCAGCGTCATCGTCTCCGGCGTGCTGGTCGAGCAGTTGTATGGCCTGCCCGGCCTTGGGGGCTTGCTCGGGGACGCCATCCTAAAAAACGATTACTTCGTCATCTACGGCATCACACTCTTCGTGATCCTTTCGATTGCCATACTGATGTTCTTGGTTGACTTGATCTACCCGCTGCTCGATCCACGGATACGCTACGAATCAAGATGACGCAGATCGCTGCTGTTGGACCTAAACCGGACGCCCGGGAGGCCCGCTACGAGCAACCCTCGCGGCTGACGCTCATCTGGCGCTACCTGCGACGGAATAAGAGCCTGGTCTTGGGCCTGGCCATCGTGCTCGCCTTGACGCTGTTCACGGTGATCGGCTCGTTGACCATTGACACCGAAAAGCGCGCCTACCCGCTGGCGGTGAAGCCAAAGCAGCCGCCCAGCGCCGAATATCCGCTCGGCACCGACTTCTTCGGCCGCGACCTGCTGGCCGTCATGGTGCGCGGCATCTGGCAGACGGCGGTGATCGGCCTGATCGCCGGCGCAATCGGCACCGGCGTGGGCGTGATCCTCGGCTTCCTGTCGGCTTACTACGGCGGCGCCGTGGATACGCTCATCCGTGCCATCACCGAGGTGCTGTTGCCGATTCCGGCCTTTCTGATCCTGGTGATCATCGCCGGCTCGATAGACCGCAAGTCGGTCACCATCTACACCATGGCGATCATCGTGTCGCTGCTGGCCTGGATGGGGCCGACGCGCGTGATGCGCGCGCAGGTGCTTTCGCTCAAAGAGCGGCTGTTCGTCAACGTCGCCCGACTCTCCGGCATGAGCAACCTGGAGATCGTCTTCAAGGAAATCCTGCCGAATATGCTGCCGTTCATCCTGGCCAGCTTCGTCAGCGGCGTATTCGCGGGCATCTTCGCCTCGTTCGGCTTGTCGGTGCTCGGCCTGGGGCCGCTGCGCGAGCCGTTGATCGGCAACACCATCTGGTTTGCGCAGCAGCAGGCTGCTTTCTTCAACGGCTGGTGGTGGTGGCCGCTGTGGCCGTCGCTGGCGCTGGTGCTGATCTTCGTGTCGCTAACGTTGATCAACGTCGGCCTGGACGAGCTGGCGAACCCGCGCGTGCGGAGGACTGAATGACCACTTCATCGCCAATCCTGCGCGTCATAGACCTCCAGGTGAGCTACTACACCGAAGCCGGCCGCGCGCTGGCGCTTGACCGCGCCAGCCTGGAGCTGTATCCCGGCGAGAAGCTGGGCATGGTCGGCGAGTCCGGCTGCGGCAAGTCCACCATGGCGCTGGCGATGATGCGCATGATCAAGCCGCCCGGCCGCATCGAGGGCGGCAAGGTCTTCGTAGGAGACACCGAGCTGACTGCCCTTTCCGAAGAACAGATGCGCAGGGCGCGCTTGAGCCTGATCAGCTACATCCCACAAGGCGCGATGAACTCGCTGAACCCCGTGCTGCGCATCGAGGCGCAAATGCGCGACGCGATCAAAGAGCATCAGCCTGAGATGAGCAAGGCCGAGATTCAAGAGCGCATCTATCACGCGCTCGAATCGGTGGAGCTGCGGCGCAGCGTCGCGCGCATGTATCCGCATGAGCTGAGCGGCGGCATGAAGCAGCGCGTGTGCATCGCCATCGGCATCTTGCTAGGTCCAAAAGTCATCATCGCTGATGAGCCGACCAGCGCGCTGGACGTGGTCACCCAGCGCCAGGTGATGGAGACGCTCGACCGCGTGCAAAAGCAGCTCGGTTCGGCGGTGATCCTGATCGGTCACGACATGGGATTGATGGCGCAATTTGTAGACAAGGTGGCGGTGATGTATGCCGGCAAGTTCACCGAAATCAGCCCGGTGCGCGACATGTTCACCAATCCCTTGCATCCCTACGCGCGCGCGCTGATCGAGAGCCTGCCCACGCTCGAAAACAAGGGCGTGTTCAAAGGCATCCCCGGCCTGGCGCCGTCGTTGATCCGCCGGCCGCCCGGCTGCGCCTTCCACCCGCGCTGTGCCCATGCGATGGAGATCTGCAGAAGCGTCACGCCGGCCCTCGAGCGCCTACCCAGCGGACGATTCGTCGCCTGTCACCTATACGACCGGGAAGGCAATCTGGTGAACGCCGAATTGAGGATGGCGGGTTGAGAATGGACAATGCCGTGGTGTGCTTCCCGCATTCTCAAGCAAACTCATGACACCCCTACTCGAATTTCGCAACGTCACAAAGGTCTACACCAAGGGGCTGCTGTCGCGCGCAGCGACGACGGCGCTGGACGATGTGTCGCTCAAGATCGAGGACGACCAACCGACGATCCTGACAGTCGCCGGCGAAAGCGGCAGCGGCAAAACCACGCTGGCGATGCTGCTGCTGGGGTTTATCGCGCCCACCCGTGGGCAAATCCTATACAAAGGCAAAGACATCGCGCATCTGCGAGGTGAGGAGAAGGTTAACTTTCGCAAAGAAGTACAGGCTGTCTTTCAGGACCCATTCGCCGTATTCAACCCGTTCTACACGGTCGATCACTTGCTGACCGTGCCCATCGAGAAATTCAAGCTGGCGCGAAGCAAGCGCGAAGCGCGCGACCGGATGGACGAGGCGCTCAGCGCCGTCGGCTTGCGTCCCGAAGATGTCCTGGGGCGCTTCCCGCACCAGCTTTCCGGCGGCCAGCGCCAGCGCATCAACGTGGCGCGCGCCCTGCTGCTCAAGCCGCGCTTGCTGGTCGCCGATGAGCCGGTTTCAATGGTGGATGCCAGCCTGCGCGCGACCATCCTGGAGAGCCTGCGCAACCTCAACCGCGAACACGGCATCTCGATCATCTACATCACGCACGACCTCACGACGGCCTATCATGTGGCCAACTCGATCATCGTGCTGTATCGCGGCTCGGTGATGGAGGCCGGCAGCATTGACCGGGTGATCCGTGAACCACAGCACCCTTACACGCGCCTGCTGATCGACTCGATCCCCTGGCCGGACATCAACCGCAAGTGGGGTCAGACGGAGATCGTCGCGCGCGAACAAGAGCACGGGAGCGTCGAAACCGGCTGCAAGTTCACCTCGCGCTGCCCGTTCGCGATGGACAAGTGTCGGCAGGCGCCGCCGCCGCTCTACAGGGTCGCGCCGGAACAGGTCGCCGCATGCTATCTATACGACGCGCAGCCCGTGGTCGAGCGCGAGCGGCTGAGCGAAGTGTTGCCGGTGTAACAAGGGCCATCGAACCCGTTGCCCCTAGCCTGGGTTGCTAACTGAGATTCTCGAAGATGCCCGCCGCGCCCATGCCGCCGCCGATGCACATGGTCACCATGCCGTAGCGCGCGTTGCGCCGGCGCATCTCGTGCAGCAACGTGACGGTGAGCTTGGCGCCGGTGCAGCCGAGCGGATGGCCAAGCGCAATGGCGCCGCCGTTCACGTTCACCTTCTCGAGATCCAGCTCCAGAGCGCGGATGACGGCGAGCGCCTGAGCGGCAAACGCTTCGTTGAGTTCGATCAGGTCAATCTGATCGAGGGTCAATCCGGCCAGCTTGAGCGCCTTGGGCACGGCTACGGTGGGGCCAATGCCCATCACCTCCGGCGGCACGCCCCCCACGGCAAAGCTGACGAAGCGCGCCATCGGCTTCAGGCCGAGCTGCTTCGCCTTGTCCGCGCTCATCACCACGACGGCAGCCGCGCCATCGCTGGTCTGCGAGGCGTTGCCGGCGGTGATTGTGCCGCGCGCATGGAAGACCGGCTTGAGCTTGGCCAACGCTTCCAGCGAGGTGTCGCGCCGCACGCCCTCATCGGTCTGGAAGGTGTAGGATCGGGTCACAGCGCGCGCGCCGTCGAACTGCGTGACGCTCACCTCCAACGGCGTGATCTCCTCGTCGAATTTGCCGGCGTCCATGGCTGCCGAGGCGTTGCGATGCGAACGCAGCGCGAACTCGTCCTGATCGTGGCGAGAAATGTTGAAACGCCGCGCCACCTCCTCGGCGGTCAGCCCCATCGGCATGTACACCTCCGGGTTCACATCCACCAAGTCGGGGTTGGGCGAGAAGAAGTTGCCGGACATCGAGACCATGCTCATGCTCTCTGTGCCGCCGGCGACGATGACCTCGCCCTGGCCGGCCATGATCTGGTGCGCGGCGAGGGCGATGGTCTGCAAGCCGGACGAGCAAAAACGGTTGACCGTCTGCGCCGGCACGCAGTCCGGCAATCCGGCGCGCAGGGCGGCCAAGCGCGCCACGTTCAAGCCCTGCTCGGCCTCCGGCATCGCGCAGCCGAGGATCACGTCGTCAATCTCGCCGGGATCGAGGCCGGGCGCGCGCGCGATGGCGGCGCGGAGGGCAGCAGCAGCCATGTCGTCCGGCCGCACCGTCCTCAGACTCCCCTTCGTCGCCTTTCCCACGGCGGTCCTTGCGCCGCTGACGATGACTGCTTCTGGCATGATTGCTTCCGTTTCCTGTAACTAGTTCCTCAACGGCTTGCCATGTTTCAGCATATAGCTGATGCGTTCTTGCGTCTTCGGCTCGCCGAGCAACGAGCAGAACGCCTCACGCTCCAGGTCGAGGATGTACTGCTCGGTCACCCACTGCGGGGCCGATAAGTCGCCGCCGCACAGCACATGCGCCAGCTTGCGCGCGATCCGCGCATCGTGCTCGCTGATGCGTTGGCCCCAGCGCAACGTGTTCACTGCCATCTCCATCGCCGCCTTGCCGCGCCGGCCAATGGCGTAGATCGAAGCCGCGTTGCGGTCGGGCGGCGTGTAGCCGGCCTCGGCCAGGTGGATCGCCGTCGCCTTGGCCACGCCGATCAGGTCGTCGTCGTTCATCACGATTGAGTCGCAAGGCGAGAGAAAGCCAAGCTCGCGGGCGATGAACGCGCTCTCGCTCACCTTGGCGTAAGCGATGGTCTCGAACACTTGCTGCAGGTAGCCCAGCGCGTCCACCTTGTCGTTGGTCATGTGCGGCGATACCACGCGACGCAGCAATTCTTTGCAGCCGCCGCCGGCCGGGATCACGCCCACGCCGAACTCGACCAGGCCCATGTAGGTCTCCACGGCGGCGACGGCGCGCGCGCCGGCCATCGCCACCTCGGCGCCGCCGCCCAGCGCGCGCTGGCGCGGCGCGGTCACCACCGGCTTGGGTGAAAAGCGAAAGGCCATCAGGTAATCCTGCAACCCTTTGACCGCGTTCTCGATGGCGTTGGGGGTGCCGGTGCCGGCCAACAAAATGAACAGCCCGATGTTCGCGCCGAGGCAGAAGTCCTTGCCCTGGTTGGCAACGACCAGGCCGCGCCACTCGTCGCGCTCGAGCATCTCCAGCGCTTCCAGCGCCAGGTCGTTGATGTAGTGATCCAGCGTGTTGCCCTTGGAGTGAAACTCCAGGTTGAGGATGCCGTCGCCCAGATCGTGGATGCTGGCGCTGGCGTTGCGCCGCAGCTCGCGCGGCGTGCCGCGGTTCTCGGCCAGGACGATGTGAAATTTGGAGCGACGCAGCGGCGCGTAGTGCGCCTGCGGCTGATATGCGCCGACCACGCGCCCATCCACGCGCTGATAAAACGACTCGATGCCGGCGGCCAGCATATCGTCCACCCACTGCGGCACGGGAATATCGCGCTCGCGCATCATCTCGCGTCCGCGCCGCGCGCCGATCATGTCCCACAGCTCGAACGGCCCGGCCTCAGCGTTGAAGCCCCAACGCATGGCATTGTCAACGTCGGCGATGCTATCGGCGATCTCCGGAATGCGCCGCGCGGCGTAGGCCAAGATCGGCAGCGTGGTCTCAACAATGAACATGCCGCCGCGATCGTCGGCGAAGCGATCGAAGATCGCCCGGATGCGTTCGGGCAACTCTAGGTCTTTGGTCTCGCCGATCACGTCGAAGCGCGGTTTGGTCGGCGGCTCATACTCCATGGTCTGCAGATTGAGGACGTGATATTCGGTCGCGCCGTCGGGCGTCGTGACTTTCTTGTAGAAGCCGGCGCCGGTCTTGTTGCCGAGCGCCTTCTGCGCGATCAGGCGCTGCATCACCTCCGGGACGACGAACGCCGCGCGGCTCTCGTCCTCCGGCGCATACTCGTACAAGTTGTTGACCACTTGTGCCATCACGTCCAACCCCACCAGGTCAGCCAGGCGGAAGGTGCCGGTCTTCGGGTTGCCGATGATCGGGCCGGTCAGCGCGTCCACTTCCTCGACGGTATAGCCGTTGTCAATCGCGGCCTGCATGCGGTACTGGCCGATGAACGCGCCGATGCGATTGGCGATGAAGTTGGGGCGGTCTTTGGCGATCACCACGCCCTTGCCCAACCGTCGCGCGCCGAAGTCGCACATGAAGGCCACAACCTCGGGCCGCGTGTCTGCCGTGGGGATGATTTCGAGCAGCTTGAGGTAGCGCGGCGGGTTGAAGAAGTGCGCGCCTAAGAAGTGCCTGCGGAAATCCTCGCTGCGGCCTTCAGCGATGGCGCGGATCGGGATGCCGCTCGTGTTCGACGACACGATGCTGCCGGACTTGCGCGCCGCATCCACGCGCGCCATCAGCGTCCGCTTTGGCTCTAACTGCTCGACGATCGCCTCGATGATCCAATCGGCGCGACTGACGGCATCGAAGTCGTCCTCCAGGTTGCCCAGCGTCACGCGCTGGGCGGCGTCGGGATAGAACAGCGCCGCGGGGCTGGCCTTCACTTGCCGTTCCCACAGCGCCTTGACAAGGCTGTTGCGGTCGCCTTCTTGCGCCGGCAGATCGAGCAGCGTGACGGGGACGCCGACGCCGGCGAGCAAGGCGGCGATTCCCCCACCCATCGTGCCGGCACCGAGGACGACGGCGGTTTGGATTTTATAAGCCATGTAGTTGACTCGTCAGGCCAAATCGCTCCTCTGCCGGGAATCTTGCGCTCGCGTGACACACGCTCACGGTGAAATCCATCCCACGCTGCCACACCTTGAGGTTCTCATAGTTGTGCATCCGGCGCCTCCACTTCGATATCTGGCCTCTGGATTCTATTCGCTTCACACAAACGCCTGCAGCCCCGTAATCTCGCGCCCGACCACGAGGGTGTTGATCTCATTCGTGCCCTCATAGCTATAGACCGCCTCCATGTCGGCGAAGTGGCGCATGACGTGATGCTCCAGGAGGATGCCGTTGCCGCCCAGGATCTCGCGCGCCATGGCGACGATCTGCCGCGCCTTGGCCGCATTGTTCATCTTGGCCAGCGAGGCCATGCCGTCGGTCAGCTTGCTCGGCGTCTCGCTCAGCCGGCTGAGGTGCGCCGTGGTGATCTTCATGTACTCCAGCTCGGCCAGCATCTTCACCAACTTCTCTTGGATCAACTGGAAGCCGGCGATGGGGCGGCCGAACTGCTGGCGCTTCTGGGCATAGGCCAGGGCCAGCTCATAGGCGGCTTGCGCATGCCCGATCGCCGCCCATGCTACGCCCAGGCGCGTGGCGCGCAAGACGGCCGCCGTATCGCGGAACGAGTTGGCCTTCTCAAGGCGATTGCTCGCCGGGATGACGCAGTTCTCCAGTTTGATGTCCGCGTTGGGCAACGCGCGCAGCGCCAATTTGCCCTTCATCTTGGTCGGATAGAAGCCCGGCGTACCCTTCTCGACCAGGAAGCCGCCCACCTGGCCGGTCTGGTCATCCTGTGCCCAGATCACCGTCACATCGGCAAAGGTGGCGCCGCCGATCCAGCGCTTGGCGCCGTTCAGCACGTAGGTGTCGCCGACTTTCTTCGCTATGGTCTGAATGTGCGAGGCGTCGCTGCCGATGTATGGCTCGGTCAGGCCGAACGAGCAGAATGCCTCCAAGCGCGCCAGCCGGGGCAGCCACTGCTGCTTCTGTGCCTCGCTGCCGCACAAGTAGATGCTCATCATGCCCAGCCCGCTGGTCACGCCGAACATCGTGCCGATGGAACCATCGCCGCGCGTGAGTTCGAACTGCACTAGGCCGGCGAGCAGCGGCGAGAAGCCCGGGCAACCGTAGCCCTGGATTGAGCCGCCGCAGATGTTCAGCGCGGCCAGTTTCTCCAGCAGAAACATCGGCGTCTCGTCTTTCTCCCAGTACTCGTTGATAACCGGCGTGATCTCGCTTTCGACGAAAGCGCGCACGCGGTCGCGCACCTCGCGCTCCTCGGGGCGCAACAAAGAATCGAAGTCGAAGTAATCGAGCGCTTTGTCAACGGACTGCGTCGCGGATACGACGGGGGCAGCTCCCTCGCGCAGGCTGTTCGAGGCCGTCCCGCTGCCGGCATCTTCCTTCTTTGCCGCAAACGGTTGTTTGAATTTCATGCTCACTCCTCCGCGCTGCGCGTCATGAGGGCGCGCAGACGAGACTTCACACCACTCGCTCGCACCTAGGTGTGATCCAAACGGCTAGACGCATCTCCATCACTCACCAGGCCGACAACAAGTCATCCGCGACGCGGGCAGCCGACGCAGTACGCCTGCGCCACGCCGCGGATAGCCTGATCTGGGCCGCTTGCTCCGGCGCGGGTCATCCGTAGCTCGGCCGGCAGCAGACGGTAGCCCTCGCGGGTCAGCTCGGCGCGCGATGCGCTTTTGCTCTCGAAGTGCTCGTAGATGGTGGGGTGGGTGTATGCAATGCGCCCAGCGACGCGGCGGGTGGTGACGGCGCTCCGGCCTTCGTGGGCGGCGATCTCGCGCGCCGCGTTGAGGATGGCCTGGCGCTGATTGAGCTTATCGCGCTCTCGGCGCGCGCGCGCCGACGCCACTTCCACCATCATTAGTAGATTCTATACTATGAAGGGCACATCAAATCCCCATCGCTGTTGCGGCAGTGTGACAGAGGATAGTCAGCGCGCTATATAGCCTGCGCAGCTAGTCATCGCCGCCGGACTCTTCACCTTTTCTCAATCATTTTTTAATCACAGCGCAATGCGCGCGACCGATGATTAGAGCGTGCAACGATTCGAGTATCGCATCGAGACCGTCTCAATTGAGCGCTGTAAGCCGGCCAGTGAGCAATTGACGCAGGCGCTCAACAAATGGGGCCAGCAAGGTTGGCGCGTGTGCCAGATTGCGCTTCAGCCGGCCGCGCAAACCGGCGATGCTGCGGACACCGCGCAAGTGGTGCTGGAGCGCCGGCTGGCCCACTGGCTGTTGAGCGAAGAGGACGATTGATTGTGCGGATCGAGGATCTGACCATCATCCTACCCACGCGCAACGAGCGCAACAACATCCGCGCCTTTCTGGCGTCGCTGCCCGAAGACGCGCAGCTCATCGTGGTGGACGCCAGCGACGATGAGACGCCCCAGCTTGTGCGCGACATCCGGCCGCGCAACACGACCATCATTCAGCAGCCATGCAACGTCGTCGCCGCGCGCCAGATCGGCGCAGAAGCGGCCAACACCCCCTGGCTGCTCTTCACCGACGCCGACGTGATCTTCGCGCTCACCTACTTTGGCGATCTGGCTCGGTTAGACGAGAGCATCCCGCGCCTGGGTGCGATCTACGGCGCGAAGAAGGCCTGCGACCGCTTCATCCCCTACCATCGCTGGTTCACCCGCGCCCAGCGCTTCTTCGCCTGGCTGGGCATTCCGGCCGCTACCGGCTCGAACCTGCTCATCAGCCGCGCGGCCTTTCGCGACGTGGGCGGCTTTGACCTGCGCCTGACTTGCAACGAAGACTCCGAGATCGTCTGGCGCATCCGGCGACGCGGCTACCGGACGATGTTCGCGCCCAGCCTGGTGGTCTATGCGCGCGACCATCGCCGGCTGGAGCGCGGCGTGATGCGCAAGGTGATCCACTCCTCGCTGCGGTGCTTCCTGCTGTATTTCAATCTGCTGCCGTCGCGCTGGCGCGGGCACGACTGGGGCTATTGGTCGGACGCGCCGCCGGCGCAAGCGCCATCACAACTGCGCTGAGCAGGAAGCAGATGGCAACGACTGCATAGAGCGCTTGATAACCTATCACGCTTGAGCCGCTCACGCTGTTCAGCCCGCTGATGAGCGCGCCGCCCCCTAACCGCGCCGAGGCGCTGCCGCCGGCCGTCGCAATGTTGGCCACGCCCAGGTAACGCGCCGCGTCCGCCTTCGGCACGATGTCGTTGATCAGCGCCACGCTGCTGCTCAGGTAGATGCCGGCGCCTGCGCCGACCAGGATGGCGACCGGCAGGATCAGGTTGAAGTTGAGCACGGCAAGCGCTGCGCCGGCGGCAGCCATCAACCCGGCGACGATGACCATCGGCCGGCGCCCTATCCGATCCGCAAGCCAGCCCGCCGGCATAATCACCAAGCCGAGCGCCACGCCTAGCGCCACCGTCACCCGGCCGATCACGCGCTGCGCCTCAGCCTCGCTCATCCCGAACACGTCGCGCGCAGCGAACAGCAAAAAGACGCTCGACCCGATCATCCCGGCCCAGAACAACGCACGATTGGCGAACCACCAGCCAAAGGCCGGATGCGCGCGCGCGTCCACGGTGAAGGCTTGGCGCAGGGCGCTTGCAATGGTCGGCGGCGCTTCGGACCTCGGCGGCGACCGGTCCACGCCCATCGCCCAAATGGTGACAAGCAGCGTGAGGAGCAGGCCGGCGATCGGGACGGCGATCGCCGCATACAGCGCAGCGTTTCCCCACTCCGGTTGAAGGCTCACCAGTTCCGCAGCCGCCAACCGTCCGACGATCGCCGCCAGGAGTTCAAAACCGGCCTTAAAACCCGAAGCCAGGCCACGCTGCGCCTGTGGCACGCCCTCGGCGATGATCGGCTGCCACGAGGCCAGGACACTGTTCGTGCCGAGCTGGGTGAGAAGCAAGCCGGCTGCCAGCAGCGCAATTGAGTCCGCTATGACGATCAGGAGCAGACCGACGACGACGCCGACTGCCCCAGCCTGCATGAATGGCAACCGCCGGCCCAGCCGCGTGTTTGCTCGGTCTGACCAGGCGCCGATGAGCGGTTGGGCGAAGATAGCTATGAGCAAGCCGCTGAATGTGACTACGCCGAACACCGCAGCATCGGCCGAGCGGTCGGGGACAATTGCGATGACCTTGCTGCCCAGCAAGGCCGGCTCAAGCGTGCTGGTGATGAGCGTGAGGCCAAAGCTGACGGCGACGATGGCAACCAGCCGCAGAAGCGTAAGGCGCGTCTCGGTCGCTGGGGTAGGCGCCATCGGCCGGGCAAGTTACGCAAGGCTGCGATGGTCGGCTTGTTGCAACCGGCGCGGCGCAGGGGATCGCTCGGCGCCGGCCGCGGGCTGCGACGCCAGGAGCGCGCGGTAGTCGTCTAGCAACCCGTCGAAAACCGCCGACCACGTGCGCGGCTCGACGCGCGCGCGGCCGGCCTGCCCCATCTGCCTGGCTCGCATCGGGTCGTGCGTCAGTTCGCGCACGGCAGCGACCAGCGCCTGGCAATCCTCCGGCTCGAACAGCAGCGCCGTCTCACCGTGCACGGCGTGATCCAGCAAGCCGCCCGATCGCGGCGCCACCACCGGCAAGCCGGACGCCATCGCCTCCAGCACGACGTTGCCCAACGTCTCGTTGGCGGCGGGAAAGACGAAGATGTCTGCGCTGGCGTAAGCGGCTGCCAAGTCCTCGCCATGCAACACGCCGGTGAAGACGACCGGCGCATCGAAGAACAGACGCTGCAACGCCGCGCGCGCCGGCCCATCGCCCACAATCGCCAGCCGGACATCCGGCACGGCATTCAGGACGCGATGGATCCAGTGCACGCGCTTCTCGTGCGAAAGCCGCCCGACGAACAGCAGCAGCGGACGCTCCGGCTGCCCACCGGTGAGGCGGGCGCGCCATGTCGCGCTGCGCTTGTTGGGGTTGAAGAGGACGGTATCCACGCCGCGCCCCCACACTTTCAGCCGGCGATATCCCTGGCGCGCCAACGCCTCTAGCGTCACCGACGACGGGCACAGGTTGAGGTCGGCCTGGTTGTGCACCCAGCGCATGTAGCACGCCATCAACCGGGCCGGCAAGGCATAGCCCCAGCGCATCATGAAGCCGGGCACGTCGGTGTGATACGACGCCACGACCGGCACGCCCATCTTGCGCGCCTGCCGAATCGCTGCCAGGCCTAACGTGATGGGATTGAGCGTGTGCACCAGGTCGGGCGCAAAGTCGCGCAGCGGCCCGGCAACGGGCGCGAACGGCGAGATCAGCTTGAAGTCCGGATACATCGGCAAGCGCCGGCCGGGCAATCCGATCACCGGCGTGTGCGCATAGCGCGGCGGGCTGCCCTCGGGCGCAAACAAGATGCTCTCGTGCCCGCGCGCCGTCAGGTGATCGAGCAAGCGGCACAACGTGTTCGTCACGCCGTCCACGCGCGGCAGGAAGGTCTCGGTAAATAGGGCGATGCGCATAGCGTTCTTATTAGCGCAGCACGATCCAAGCGACGGCGACGCCGAGCGCCGCGCCGGCCAGCACCTGTGTTGCATCGTGCCGCTTCAATCTCACACGCGCCCAGGCCACCGCCGGCACCGCAGCGCAAAACGGCAGGCTGCCGGCGCCAAACAGCGCCCAGGTCAACACGGCCAGCGCGCCCATCGAGGCGCAATGCGCGCTGATCTTCCAGCGCAGAGTCGCCAGGAACAGCGCAGCGGACTGGATGACGTTGATCAGCGCGATCTGCTGCAGCAGGCGCGGCGCGTGCGCCCATTGCAGCGCCAGCGCAGCCAGCGTCATGCACAGGATGGCAATGCTATATGGCTTGAGGCGCTGACGGCGGTCCGGCAGTTGCATGTCGGCGATCTCACCGCGCCGCGCCATCCGGGCCACGTAGAGGGTGGGCAGCAGGACGGCGAGCGCCAGATACCCCACGCCCCACATCCAGGCTGCGACGCTCGCCGAGACAAGCGCAGCGACGAGCACGCTGAAGACGCCGACGATGGGGGGATGGGTCGCGTTGGAGATCCAACCGGCAACGCGGTCGAGGCGCGGTTGGCGTAGGGGCGGCACAAACAGCGCTTCGGGCGCGACTTGGCCGGACACAGCGGGATACGTCATGATTGCTTGCCTTTGCCGAGAAAGGACATTATCGCTCCGACGTTAAGCTCAGCTTGCCTAATGATTAACAAAATATTAGCTGACTCAATGGTTTAGCGCGGAGAGGCGGACCCATCGCCTGTTGCGCCGGAGACCGCTTCGGGCTTGAATATGGGCATGAACGAAGTCGCATCCCTTCCCGTCGCCGTCATCACCGGCGCGGCCGGCGGCATCGGCAGAGGCTGCGCCGCCCAACTCGCCGCCGACGGCTACGCCGTGGTGATCGCCGACCTGCGCGACGATGCCGCGCGAGCAACCGCCGAGACGTTCACCGCGCAGGGCCGGCCGGCCCTGGCCCTATCGGTGGACATCACCGACCCCGACGCATGCGCCGCTATGATCGCCCGCGCGGTGGAGGCGTTTGGGCGGGTGGATGTGTTGGTGAACAGCGCCGGCATCAGCAAGCCCGAACCGTCGCTCGACGTTTCGCCCGAGAGCTGGCGGCGGATGATCGAAGTGCAGCTCAACGGCGTGTTCTTCGCTTCGCAGGCTGCCGGCCGACAGATGGTCAAGCAAGGTTGGGGCGGCTGCATCGTGAACATCTCCTCGATCAACGCCGAGGCCGCCTTCCCCATGCGCGCGGCCTACTCGTGCGCCAAAGCCGGCGTGAACATGATGACCAAGACGCTGGCCATCGAGTGGGCGCAGTACGGCATCCGCGTCAACGCTGTCGGGCCATGCCACACCGAGACCGACATGACGGTCGAGAACATCCGCCGGGGCGTGGTGAGCGTGGATGTGTTGAAGAAGCGCATCCCGCTAGGCCGGCTGGCGAAAGTCGAGGACGTCGCCAACGCCGTATCCTTTCTGTGCTCGCCGCGAGCTGCCTTCATCACCGGTCACACGCTCTACGTGGACGGCGGCTACCTGGCGTTCGGCTATTGGTAAAAACAGATCGGCGATGCCGGAGCGGATTATCCAATTGTGCATCGCCGGCGCGCTCGGCGATAATCCCTGATCATGATCCAACAAGCCATCGCCAAGCTGTTCACCCACACCTCGCTCACGGCTGAGGAGGCCGAGGAAACGATGAACGAAATCATGCGCGGCGCGGCGACGCCGGCGCAGATCGGCGCCTACTTGGCCGCGCTGCACATGAAAGGCGAATCCGCCGATGAGATCGTGGGCAGCATGCGCGCGCTGCGGGCGCACATGGCGCGCATCCCCACCCATCAGCCCAAGCTGATTGACGTGGTCGGCACCGGCGGCGACCGCTCCAACACCTTCAACATCAGCACGACGACTGCGTTTGTGGTGGCCGGCGCCGGCGTGCCGGTGGCCAAACACGGCAATCGCGCCGCGTCGTCGCAAAGCGGCAGCGCCGACGTGCTCAACGCGCTGGGCGTGAAAGTGGACCTGACGCCGGAGCAGGTCGGCCAATGCATAGACGAGATCGGCATTGGCTTCGCCTTTGCGCCGGTGCATCATCCGGCCATGAAGAACGTGGCCGGCGCGCGCCGCGAGATCGGCCAGCGCACCATCTTCAACATCATCGGCCCAGCCACCAACCCCGCCCTCGCCCGCCATCACTTGCTCGGCGTGTGGGATTGGCGCTATGTGCGCCTCATGGCCGATGTGCTGGTGCAACTGGAAGACGCGCACGCGCTGGTCGTCAGCGGCTCGTCGCCGCAGGTGGCCGGCATTGACGAGCTGACCACCGTCGGCCCCAACATGGTCGCCGAAGTGCGCAACGGCCAGGTCACCGAGTATCAACTCGACGCGCTCGATTACGGCTTCAAACCGGCGACGCTCGACGACCTGGGCGGCGGCTCGCCGGACTTCAACGCGGCCATCACCCGCGCCATCCTCGCCGGCGAGGACGTGCAGGCGCGCTGCGATGTGGTGCTGTTGAACGCCGGCGCGGCGCTCTACGCCGCCGATGCTGCGCCGGACATCGCGACCGGCATCGAAATGGCGCGCGAGAGCATCCGCAGCGGCGCTGCCCTGAAGAAGCTGGAGGCGCTCGCCGCACTGAGCCAAAAGCTGGGCAACAGCGGATGAGCCGCCGACGGGCGAGGATCAATCCTGCGACGGCGCGCGCGCCACACGTCTTCGGTCGAGCTGCGCTTTGACGCGCATCGGCAGTCCGTAGAGCTTCACGAAGCCGTCGGCGTCGTCGTGGTTGTAGGTCGCGTCGGTGTTGAAGGTGGCCAGGTCTTCGCGGTAGAGCGAATAGGCAGCCCGGCGCTGCACGACCATCGCGTTGCCCTTGAACAGCTTGACGCGCACGCTGCCGGTGACGTCGCGCTGAGTGACGGTGACGAAGGCTTGCAGCGCGTCGCGCAGCGGCGTGAACCACTGGCCGTTATAGACCACCTCGGCGTATTTGAGCGCCACGATCTGCTTGAAATGCATGGTCTCGCGGTCCAGCGTGATCTCCTCCAGCCCCTGATGGGCGACGCGCAGGATGGTGCCGCCGGGGGCCTCGTCCAGCCGGCGCGCCTTCATGCCGATCAAGCGGTTCTCCACGAGGTCGGCGCGGCCGATGCCGTGCAGCGCGCCGATCTCGTTCAGCCGCTCGATGAGCGCGGCGCCGCCCAGCGCGACGCCGTTCAGCCGCTTCGGTATGCCGTTGACGAATTCGACCTCGACGTATTCCGGCTGATCGGGCGTCTCTTCGATGGCGTTCGTCCATTCCCACAAGCACTCCTCCGGCTCGTACTCCAAGTCCTCCAGCCGGCCGCCTTCATGGTTGAAGTGCCAGAGGTTCTCGTCCATCGTGTACACGCCTTTCTCATACTCGCCCAGCAGCACGCCGCGCGAGCGGGCGTATTCATAGACCTCCTGCCGGCCGTCGAACTCCCACTCGCGCCAGGGCGCAATCACGCGCAGCTTGGGGTTCATCGCCATGTAAGTCAGCTCGAAGCGCACTTGGTCGTTGCCTTTGCCGGTCGCGCCATGCGCTACGGCGTCCGCGCCCTCGGCTTCGGCCACGTCCACCTGATGCTTGGCGATGAGCGGGCGCGAGATCGAGGAACCGAGCAGATACTTGTTCTCGTAGATCGCGCCGCTTTGGATCAGCGGGAAGAGATATTCGTTGGCGAACTCATCGCGCAGGTCTTTGATGATGACCTTGCTCGCGCCGGCGCGCAGCGCTTGCTGCCGGATGGCCTCGAAGTCCTCGCGCTGGCCGATGTCGGCGACGAAACAGATCACTTCGCAGCCGTAGTTTTCGATCAGCCACGGCACGATGGCCGATGAACCAAGCCCGCCGTTGTAAGCCAGCACCACCTTTCGCACGTCGCGCTTGGGAACGACGAAGCCCTGCGCGCGGTGCGTCTTGACCTCTTCGGCCAGGCGGGTGACCGTCTCCAGCGGGATGAGGTTCTCACGGCTGACGCCGCGCCGCGCGATGCGCCCAGCTTGGATGGCTTGCAGCACGCGCTCGCGATCTTCGGCGGTGACGCGAATGGCGTTGGATTCGCCTAGTTGCAACGGCATCATCACGGCGACTTCGTCACAGTTCTCCAGCATCGGGCAGGCGACGCAATCGTTCCACACCTTCTCGGGAAAGAACTCTTTGGGCGCTACGGCGAAGCCACACTTCTCGAAGAACCCGACGACGCGGGTGAGCGCGAAGATGGTGCCGAACTGGCGGCGGCGCGCTTCTTCAACCAGGGCCGCAACGAGCCGTTGACCGATGCCGGTGCCGCGCGCGGCCTCGTCCACCGCCAGCGAACGCAGCTCAACCAGCGTGGCGTTCATCGGCAACAGCGAACCACAGCCGACGATCCTGGATGGAGCGTCGGGCGCGCCTGGTCTTTCCTCCGACGATCCTTCGTTCAGGGCAACTTGCTCGGCAACCAGGAAATTGCCGATGTGCGCGCGCACGCTCGCTTCGTCGCGCGGCAATAGCCCCCCCTTGCGCGCATTCTGCGCGATCAGCATGACGATGGCCGGCACATCGTCGAGCGTCGCGGGTCGAATGGTGATTGTCACGGCAACCGGCCCTCTAGCCCTCCAAATCAGTGATCCACTCGCTGCCGTCGCCGGCCGATTCGGCCTGAGGCGCGGGCGGAGTAGGCCGTTCAGCCGCTTCCAGCAAGCCCAATTCCGCGCCGCCTTCCAAATTCAGCACGCCGGCCCTGGCGTACACGCCGAGCTTCTCCCGGCTGTCGGCAATGTCGAGGTTGCGCATGGTCAGTTGGCCGATGCGATCGAGCGGGCCAAACTCGGCTTTGCCGCTCTCCATGCTCAGCCGTTCGGGGTGATAGGTGAGGTGCGGCCCGGTGGTGTTCAGGATGGTGTAGTCGTCGCCGCGGCGCAGCTCGAGCGTGACTGTGCCGGTGATCGCTTTGCCCACCCAGCGTTGCAGACTCTCGCGCAGCATCATCGCCTGGGGGTCGAACCAGCGGCCCTCGTAGAGCTTGCGCCCCAGCCGGCGGCCCAGCGTGCGATAGTTCTCGATCGTGTCCTCGTTGTGGATGGCAGTGACCAGCCGCTCATAGACGATGAACAGCAGCGCCATGCCGGGCGCTTCGTATACCCCGCGGCTCTTGGCCTCGATGATGCGATTTTCGATCTGGTCGCTCATGCCCAAGCCGTGCCGGCCGCCGATCTTGTTCGCCTCCATCACCAACGCCACCGGATCGCGATACTCGCGCCCGTTGATCTCGACCGGCATGCCTTCGTAGAAGGTGACCTTGACCACCTCCGGCTCGATCTGCACCGACGGATCCCAGAACCGCACGCCCATCATGGGGTTGACGATGTAGGCGCTGGTGTCCAAAAATTCCAGGTGCTTGGCTTCGTGCGTGCACCCCCAGATGTTGGCATCGGTGGAATAAGCCTTCTCGGCCGACATGCGGTACTTGAAGCCACGCCGCTCCAGCCACTCGCTCATCTCTTTGCGCCCGCCCAGCTCGGCGACGAATTCCGGGTCGAGCCAGGGTTTGTAGATGCGCAGATTAGGGTTCACCAGCAAGCCATAGCGGTAGAAGCGCTCGATGTCGTTGCCCTTGTAGGTGCTGCCATCGCCCCAGATGTTCACGCCATCTTCCTTCATGGCGTTGACCAGCATCGTGCCGGTCACGGCGCGGCCCAGCGGCGTGGTGTTGAAGTACGTCTTGCCGGCGGTGCTGATGTGGAACGCGCCGCACTGCAGCGCCACCAGGCCCTCCTGAACCAGTTGCTTGCGGCAATCCACCAACACCGCTTTCTCGGCGCCGTGCTTGAGCGCGCGTTCCGGGATTTCGTCGTAGTTCGGCTCATCGGGTTGGCCGAGGTTGGCCGTGTAGGCGTAGGGGATGCCGCCTTTCTCGCGCATCCAGGTCACAGCCGCGCTGGTGTCCAGGCCGCCGCTGAACGCAATGCCGATCTTTTCGCCCTTGGGTAGAGATTGCAAGATTCTTGACATAGGTGCTGCTCTTCAGGCTCAGTAAATCAGATCAGTAAAGTGTAGAGAGTCGTTCATCTGCGCGCGTCAATGCTGAGTCGGGCGGGTAAACACGGTGCCGCCATCGCCGGCTAATCCCCCCAGATCGGTGATCCGCACGCGGCGCACGCCCGCGTCGAGCGCCTCCAGCGCCGCCCGCACCTTGGGGATCATGCCGCCGAAGATCGCGCCGTCGGCGATCATCGCTTCGACTTGCGCCGCGGAGAGATGCGGAATGAGCGAGCGGTCTGGACCGAGCACCCCGGGCACGTTGGTCACGAAGGTGAGCATGCCGGCGTCCACCGCAACGGCAATCGCGCCGGCGACATGATCGGCGTTGACGTTGTAGATCTCGCCATCGGCGCCCAGCGACATCGGCGCGATCACCGGCGTGAGGCCCTGCGCAAGCCACGCAGCGATCAGCGACGCGCGCGCGCTGACGGGCCGACCGACGAAGCCGAGGGCGTCGTTGAAGCGCTCCACGCGAATCAAGCCGGCGTCCAGGCCGCTGAGGCCGACGGCGTCCACGCCCCGCCCGATCAGGGCAGCGACCAATTTTTTGTTCGCCAGCCCACTCAACACCATCAGCGCCGCGTCGCGCGTCCGGGCATCGGTCACCCGCAAGCCGTCCACGAATTGCGTCGGCGCGTCCATCATCGCCAGCAGTTGGGTCAGCGCCTTGCCGCCGCCGTGCACGATGATCGGCTGCGCTCCGGCGCGCTTCATCCGCGCGATGGACTCGGCGAACTGCGCCACAAAGGCCGGATCGTCCAGCTCGCCGCCGCCGACTTTGATCACTTGCGCGCCGGCCGTCCGAGCCGGCGACAGGTCGAGGCCCAGGTAGATGAGGCCGGGGACGGTCGAAGTTTTGAAGGGCGGGATCTCGGTGAAGCCGAGTTGGCGATACAGCGCGACGGCGTCCTCTGCATCGGCCCAGGTGCTGATGGCCACCTGCGCAAATCCGCGCGCACGCACAATCTCG
>CALHLE010000047.1 GCA_938034415.1 uncultured Anaerolineae bacterium | reverse complement strand
CGGCTTGAGGAGCGGCTGGATCAGCTTGCGGTGCGTGTGGATCAGCTTGCCGAGGCGCAGCGGCGGACGGAGGAGCGGCTGGATCAACTTGCGGCGCGTGTGGATCAGCTTGCCGAGGCGCAGCGGCGGACGGAGGAGCGGCTGGATCAGCTTGCGGCGCGGGTGGATCAGCTTGCCGAGGCGCAGCGGCGGACGGAGGAGCGGCTGGATCAGCTTGCCGAGGCGCAGCGGCAGACAGAGGAGCGGCTGGATCGGCTCACCGCACGCGTGGATCAGTTGACTCAGACTGTGCGGCTTCTGGTCAACCAGATGGCCGAGGTTCGTGGTGACTTGCTTGAGATTAAGTTCCGCGAAAAGGCGCCAGCTTATTTCGGGCGTTGGCTGCGTCGCATTCGGGTAGTGCCGATCACCGACATCGAAGATCAACTTGACGCTGCGCTTACTGATAAAGAAGTCAACGACCTACTGGCGCTTGACCTGCTGGTTCGTGGTCGCCCGCGCCTCGCTGAGCCTGGAGCAGAAGAGGTCTGGTTGGCGGTCGAGGTATCCTCGGTTGTAGATGCAAATGATGTGCGACGCGCAGTCCGGCGCGCTGCACTGCTCCGGCGCATTGGGCTGCGCGTAGTGCCGGTGGCTGTCGGTGCGCGTATCAACCCAGCAGCCAAGACGCTTGCGGAGTCGTACCGCGTTGCCCTGATGCAAGACGGCACAGATCAAGGTTGGGAACAGGCGTATCGGGCAGCGATCTCGTAGACGCGCTTTGGCTGCATCTCTTCGCCGGCGGCAGATCACTTTGCATAGCCGTACGGGTGCGCCCGGTGCCAGTCCCACGCGCTTCGGATGATCGCTTCTAGGCTGGTGTACTTGGGCTCCCAACCCAATTCGCGTCGGATTGCCTCTGATGAGGCGACAAGCACGGCTGGGTCGCCTGGCCGACGTGGGCCGACGACCGCCGGGATCGGGTGACCGGTGACCCGGCGCGCCGTCTCGATCACTTCCTTGACCGTGTAGCCTTTGCCGTTGCCCAGGTTGTAATGGCGCACCCCCAGCCGGTCGAGCGCCTCCATGGCCAGGATGTGCGCGTGGGCCAGGTCAATCACGTGGATGTAATCACGCACGCACGTGCCATCTCGGGTCGGGTAGTCATCGCCAAAGATGGTGATGTGCGGACGCCGACCTAGCGCTACCTGAAGCACGAGCGGGATGAGATGGGTTTCTGGGTTGTGATCCTCGCCGCGATCGGGCAAGCCGCCGCAGGCGTTGAAGTAGCGCAGGCAAGCGTATTTCAACCCATAGATGCGGTTGAACCAGTGCAACATGCGTTCGATGAAGAACTTGCTTTCGCCGTAGGGTGAACCGGGGATGATGGGGAAGTCCTCGTCTATGGCGTCGAACTGGTGATCCGGCGGCAGGGCAAACAGGTTGGCCGTGGAGGAGAGGATGAAGCGCCTTACGCCGCGCGCGGTCGCCTCCTCCAGCAGGTTGGCGGCGTTGACCAAGTTGTCGCGCAGATACAGCAGCGGCTTCTCCATGCTCTCGCCCACCAGCGTATATGATGCGAAGTGCATGATGCCGTCAATGTCGGGGTGGTCGTCGAATAACGCCTTGACAGCGGCTTTGTCGGCCAGGTCGCCCTGCACGAAGGCTGCCTGGGGGTGGACGGCTTCGGCGTGGCCCTGGTATAGGTTGTCGAATACAACAACGTCGTATCCGGCGTTAATGAGTTCTTGCGTGGCGATGCTGCCGATGTATCCGGCGCCACCGGTGACAAGTATCTTGTTGAGCAATTCCATGGTGTGGTTGCTTTGCGTAGGTTTATGTGCCCAGCGCCACATCCAGCGCTTCGCCCAGGCTGCGCACTGGCAACAACTGTAGCCCCTCCGGTGGATGCTCCACTTTGCGCGCGGTTTTGGGCAGGATGCAGCGCGCAAAGCCGAGCCTGGCGGCTTCGTTCAGCCGCTGGTTCAACTGGCCGACGCTGCGAATTTCGCCGCTCAATCCTACTTCGCCGACCACGGCCAGGTCGGACGGCGCTGGCACACTTCTGTATGCGCTGGAGATGGCGATTGCGGCGGCCAAATCGGCGGCCGGCTCGTCAATCGTCAGACCGCCTACTACGTTGACGAATACATCCTGGTCATATAGGCGAATGCCGACCCGCTTGCCTAGCACAGCGATCAGCAGAAAGAGCCGGTTGTAGTCGAAGCCATTGGCGGTGCGGCGCGGCATGGGGTTCTGAGTGGCGCTGGTCAACGCCTGGACTTCCACCAGCAGCGGGCGGGTGCCCTCCATTGTGACAGCGACCGTGCTGCCGGGCGCGTGCCGCATGCGTTCGGCCAGGAAGGCCTCGCTGGGGTTGAGCACTTCGCGCATGCCGTCGCCGGTCATCTCGAACACGCCCACCTCGCTGGTCGCGCCGAAGCGATTTTTTATGCTGCGCAGCACGCGGAACGATTGAAAGCGGTCGCCCTCTAGTTGCAGCACCGTGTCCACGATGTGCTCGAGCACCTTCGGCCCGGCGATGTTGCCCTCCTTGGTCACATGACCGACGATGAAGATGGCCACGTCGTTGGCTTTGGCGATCGCCTGTAGCCGTTGCGCGCTCTCGCGCACCTGGGTGACCGTGCCGGGCGAGGATGGCAGGCCATCTACATACATCGTCTGAATCGAATCCACGATGCACAGCCTCGGTTTCAGGGTCTCGATCGCGTGCACAACTGCGTCGAGGTTGGTCTCGGTGAGTAAATAGAGTTCACTATCGCCCACGCCCAGCCGCTCGGCGCGCATCTTGATTTGTTGGGCGCTCTCTTCACCGCTGACATACAAAGTCGGGCCGACGTGCCGGGCGACGAGCACGGCGCTTTGCAGCAGCAGCGTACTTTTGCCGATGCCCGGGTCGCCGCCGATCAACACGAGGGAACCGGGCACGATGCCGCCGCCCAGCACGCGGCTGAATTCACTGATGGGCAACGGTAGCCGTTGGATGGCGTCGGCGCGCACGTCGGCCAGTTTCTGCGGCCTAGCGCCGAGCGCCGGCTCGCGCCGGCCCGCAGCTGCCGGCCGTGCCTCGACCACTTCTTCGACCAGGGTGTTCCACTCGCCGCATGTGGGGCACTTGCCCGACCAGCGCGCATGCACGCTGCCGCAACTCACGCAGACGTATTGTGTCTTCAGCTTGGGCGCGGCTGTTTTTGGCATGGCCGCAGTGTAGCACGGATGTTCTGCGCGGCGATTTTCGAGCGCATCTCCCGGGTTGGCGAGGATGGGCGCAGGCACTGCCTGCGCCTGCCCTGTATACTGGCAGCGATGGTGCGACGAGGATGGGTGCTGCTTGCGCTCATGAGCACGCTTGCGGCCTGCACTTTCAATTCTCAGCCAGTGAGTGAGGTGCGAGTTGCGCCAAGCGTGATCAGCCCGAATGCGGATGGCAAGGATGACCTGGCCCGGATCAGCTATCGGGTCAACGCGCCGGCGCGAATTTCAATCTACCTGACCGATCGCCAGGGGCGGCGCTACGACATTCGACGCAATGTGGAGCGGCCGGCCATTCCCCGCCCATACGAATATCTGTTCAATGGCATCGTCGAAGATGGCCGCTTGCTGCCCGACGGCGAATATATCTGGACGCTAGAGGCGACAGCGCTCGATGGCCGGACGGCGACGCATACCGGCACGCTCACGATCGCGGGGGCCGACTTGCCCTTCCCAAAAATCGAGGAATTCACCGTTTCGACGAACGTCATCACGCCGAACCGCGACGCGATAGATGACCACGTATATATCAACGTGTTCATCGCGCAGCCGGCCAAACTGCGCGTGTATGTGATCGGCCCGGACAACTTCCGCTATGACGTGCCGCGCCAGGAGGGGCTGTTGCGGCGGTTGCCTGCAGACGAAATGTTGCCCGCTGGGCGTTACTTCTATGACTACGACGGCGGCATAGACCTGGGCGCTGACCCGCCGCCCGATGGGCAATATGTCATCGTCGCCGAAGCCGAGGACCTCATCGGCCAGCGTGACGTCGTCACGGCGCCGCTGACGATCGCCGACAGCGGCCGGCCGATGGCCGAGATCGTGTTGCAGCCCAACGGCAACGGCATCCAGTGGTCGGGCGTAGGCCCGACGCCGGAATTGACAATGAAACTGGGCGACACGCTCTACTTCACCACCACCATTCGCAACGTGAGCAGCACGCCCATCCGCACCGCCGGCCCATTTGACCCAAACGACTGCTACACCATGGAGACCAATCGCTACACCAAGGGCTTCCCCGAGGAGCCGGGCGTGTGGCGCGTGGGCGTAGATTTTGAGACCAACACCGGCGAAGACCATCCTTGGCGCTGGGCCGTAGGCACGCTAGATGAGCTGGAAGTCGTCGTGCGCGACGGCGTGAAGTTGTATTACCTCCCGCCCGGTCGGCAGGTCGTCGTACGGGGGTGCATCGTGCTCAACCGCGTGCCGGTGCGCAACCCGTTTCGCATCTGGGGTGCGTTGATTCAGGAACAAGTTGAGATCGCGCCCATCAACAGCCGGGTCACGCCGATCCTCGTCACGCTGGTCGAGCCGTGATGCTGAAGGTGAGCAATCATGCTGGCCGTCGTCATCGTCTCTTGGAACGTGCGCGACTTGTTGCGCGCGTGCCTCGCCTCGCTGATTGCGGATCTCGACGCCGCCGGCGTTCCGCGCCGCATCCTCGTCGTGGACAGCGCCTCAACCGATGGCACGCCGGCGATGGTGCGCGCCGAGTTCCCATCGGTCGAACTGATTGCCTGTGACGAGAACATCGGCTACGTCAAGGGCAATAACCTCGCCTTGCGGAGCGTCTGCCGGCTATGGGCGAGTTGCGAGCGTGCAGGTCCTGATGCACAGTTCGCCTGGCTGCTGAACCCCGACACAGTCGTTCACCCCGGTGCAGCCCGGGCATTGCTGGCGTTCATGCGGGCGCATCCGCGCTGCGGGCTGTGCGGGCCGAAGCTGCTCAACCCAGACGGCAGCTTGCAACATGGCGCGTTCGCATTGCCGGGTTTGGTGCAGCTTGCGCTCGAAACGCAGCCTGTCTTGTGGCGGTTCCGCAATACCTGGCTGGACGGTCGCTATACCGCGGCGCGGTATGAAGGGATGCCCTTCCGGATCGGCCACCCACTCGGCGCGGCGATGCTCGCGCGCGTCGAAGCCATCCAGCAGGTGGGCTTGCTCGATGAGGGCTTTGAGATGTACGCCGAGGAAGTGGACTGGGCGATGCGCATGCGCAAAGCCGGCTGGGAGATCTGGTGCGTGCCGCAGGCGATCGTCACCCACTACGGCGGGGCAAGCAGCGGGCAAGCCGGCGAACGCGCCGAGCGGCTAAAGTGGCTCAGCCGACAGCGCTACTATCGCAAACACTACGCGCCGCTCAAGCGTTGGCTGGCGATGCAATTGGTGCCGGCGCAGTATCGCCAGCCCGATGATGGTGCGGCAGGTTGAACGCCCAAAGTCGGTGAGGCGTCAGCGCCGTTGCTGCGCAAGCCATGCGTAGAGCCTGGGGTCAGCATACGCCCGCGTCCAGCAGTCGTGGCCGGCATCGGGGTAGATCGTCAACCGAGCGCGCCCGCCGCAACTGCGCAACTTGCGCACCAGGATGCGCGACTCGCTCGGCGGCACGATCTTGTCTTTCGCGCCGTGGAATGCCCACACCGGCGTGTAACGTAAGCCGCACACGCGCTCCGGATAGCCCAGCAAACTATTGAATCCCCCGCAGACCGGCACGACTGCAGCGAAGCGCTCAGGATGCTCGCTGCCCAGATACCAGGTGCCGTAGCCGCCCATGCTCAGGCCGGTGAGGTATACCCGCGCCGGGTCTACTGCGTAGCGGCGCATCACATCGTCCAGGAGCAACAATAGCGCATCGGCCTGCATGATCCAGGTTGTGTGTTCGGGGCACTGGGGGGAGACGGTGATGAAGGGAAAGTCGGGCCACTGCTCGACTGCCCTGGGGATGCCGTGTTGCTTCACCGTCTCGATGCTGGCGCCGCGTTCACCTGAGCCGTGCAGAAACAGGATGAGCGGGAACTTGTCCCGGCGCGAATAACCGGGCGGCAGGTGCAGCAGATAGTCGAGGCTGATGCGGCGTGTGATGCGCTTGGAGAACGTGCGCGGGATCTGGGTCATGGCCGGTCCGGCAATTCGAGAATGTGATACGGATGCACGTTCACGATGAGCGTCTGGTCGAGCTGAGTTTCTCGCGCCTGCATCGGCGCATAGTTGCGGTGTTGGTGGCCGTGCAGCCACAGGCGCGGCTTGAACGTCCTGACCAGCCAGTTGAACGCGTCGAAGCCGATGTGGGCCGGATCGCTTCCGTCGTGGATGCCGCGCAGTGGCGCATGGCTGATCACGATGTCTGCGCCGCGCCCCCAGCGCGCCAGCCCCTGTGCCATTTTGCGCGCCAACCAGAACGCGCGAAGCCACTGATCGCTTTGCGTGTACTGGAAAGGCGCGCCGGGTTTGTAGCGCGGGCTGCCTTCCAGGCCCGCCAATCGCAGCGCGCCCAGCCGGTAGCGCTGCAAATCGAGGTTAATCCATCCTTCCGGCCCGCGCCGGTCTTCGCGGTCGTGGTTGCCATGCACGTAGAAGCAAGGCTTGCCGAGCGTCGTAGCGATGTACTCCAGATAGTCGTTGGGCAAGTCGCCGCAGCTCAGCACGATGTCCACATCTCGGCAGCGCTCCGCAAGTTGCGGGCTGTGAATCCACGCGACGACCTCATCGCTGACCGCCAGCAGTTTCATGAACGATGGGCTCAGGACCGAGAATGCTCGAGGAGCGAAGCTCGCGCTTGCTGCGTCCTCACCCCTCGATCTTCGATTTCAAATAGGCTTCCATGAAGGCATCCAAGTCGCCGTCCAGCACTTCGTCGGTTTGACTGGTCTCGTAGCCGGTGCGCGTGTCCTTGACGAGCCGGTAGGGGTGCAACACGTAGTTGCGAATCTGGTTGCCGAACTCGGCGTCCACGTGCTCGCCGCGCAACTGGCGCAACTCGGCCTCGCGCCGACGCTCCTCCAGCTCCTGTAACCGCACCTTCAAAATGTGCATGGCGCGCTCGCGGTTTTGCGTCTGGCTGCGTTGATCCTGGCAGGTGACGACGATGCCGGTTGGGATGTGCTTGATGCGCACAGCGCTCTCGTTTTTCTGGACGTTCTGCCCTCCGGCGCCTTGCGAGCGGTAGGTGTCTATCTCCAGGTCGTTCGGGTTGATCTCGATGTGGATGTCGTCGTCCTGGATGTCGGGATACACGTCCACGCGGGCGAACGACGTCTCGCGCGTGTTGCCGGCGTTGAACGGCGATAGGCGCACCAGGCGGTGTACCCCGCGCTCGCTGCGCAAGTAGCCATAGGCGCAGTCGCCGGCGATTTGCAGCGTGACGTTCTTGATGCCGGCCACTTCCGCGGGGGTGTATTCAATCTCGCTCACCTTGAACCCGTGTCGTTCGGCCCAGCGCAAGTACATGTGATACAGCATCTCGGCCCAGTCCTGCGCGTCCACGCCGCCGGCGCCCGGCTGAATCGTGAGGATCGCGTCGGCGTGGTCGTATTTGCCGGAGAACATCAACGCGCGCTCGGCGCGCTCGAGCGCTGCCTCTAGCGCGCGGACTTCGCCCTCCGCGTCGCGCGCGGCTGCTTCGTCATTGCTCTCATTGGCCAGCTCGATCATCACCGCTGCGTCCGAAGCGCGTTGCAAGAGCTGTTCGTGAGCGTCCACGCTCGCTTTGAGCGTCGCCATTTCGCGCATCAACGCTTGCGCTCGGCTAGGATCGTTCCAGAAGTTTGCGTCCGATGTCAGCGTCTCGATCTCGCGAATGCGCTGCTCTTTCGCGGCGATGTCAAAGACGCTCCCGCAGGTCGGCGATGCGCGCCTGAGCATCGGCCAGCCTGTCTTTCAGTGAATTGAGCACTTCCAGCATAGCAGCGCTGATGATAGCAGGAAAGCGGCTTGCGCAATTAAGGCGATGGGGGCGCAGGCGAATAGGGAAAGGCAGTGCTTTCGCCCATCCGAGCAGGGTGTTGGCCGAGTAGGCTCTGGGTAGAATTTGCCAGATGCAATGGTTCTTCCACCGCATCTTCTCGCGCGAGAACCTGGTCGCGCTGTTGTTGTGCTTGCTCGTCCTCGCGCTGATTGTCGTCTCCGCCGATAGCGCGCCTCAGTGGATCTATCAAGGCTTCTGAATGCTGGCGACCGAGACCTCCCCGCCGGCAGCTGCGGGTCGCTTGGCGCTCGCCCAGGCCCCGGCGCGCAATCTTGCCTTGTTCGCGGCCAGCGTCCTGGCGCTTTACGCATTGCAACCGGCTATGCCCATCCGCCAGATGGATTTCTGGCTGCCGACGGCTTCACTCGCGCTGACGGTCATCGTTTGGGCGGCAACGTCGTCGGCCTTTGCGACGCGTCGGCAGCCGGATCGGGCGACGTTGACCGATGCGGCGTTCATCGGCGGCATCGTGCTGGGGATCGCTGCTTTGCGCTTCGTCGAGCCGCTCAGCGCGTTGATCACGCGCACCTCGCCGCCGGCGGTGCTGAGTGTGCTGGCGGCGCTGGCGATCACCGCGCTGTTGGCCGTCGCCGCCGGCCGCATTATCGGCCCACGGTCGGCTTGGACGACAGCGCTGGTCATCGCGCTGGTGGCGCTGTTGTTCGCGCTGAAATACGAGCCGCTCACCCAGGCGTTCGCTGCGCTCCTGCGCGTCACACAAGGTCAATCAGCCGCGCAGGCGTCGTCGCTCGACGTGCGTTGGCTGGGGTTCTCTTACATTTGCTTCCGGTTGATCGCGGCGCTGCGCGAGCGCGCGTCGAGCCGGCTGCCGACTGTGTCGCTGCGCGAGTTCGTCACCTACGCCGTCTTCGCGCCGGCGCTGATCGCCGGGCCGATTGACCGGCCCGATCGCTTCCTCAAAGATTTGCGCGCGCCGTTCGCCTTCAACTGGCCCGACGCAACCGAGGGCGCGCGGCGCATCGCCATCGGCGCGTTCAAGAAATTCGTCCTGGCCGATTGGCTGGCGCTCCTGGCGCTCAACGAGGTCAATGCGACGCAGGCGCAAGGCGCCGGCTGGATGTGGTTGCTCGTCTACGCCTACGCCTGGCGCATCTACTTTGACTTCGGCGGCTATACCGACATCGCCATCGGCGTCGCGCGCATCTTCGGCGTCCGGCTGCCGGAGAACTTCAACCGGCCTTATCTCAAGCCCAACCTGACCCAGTTTTGGAACAGTTGGCACATGTCGCTGGCGCAGTGGTTTCGCGCCTACTACTTCAACCCGCTCGCCCGCGCGTTGCGGACGCGCGCGTGGGCGACGCCGGCGATCATCTTCGTCGGCCAGGTCACGACCATGTTGCTCATCGGCGTGTGGCACGGCGTCACGTTGAACTTCGCCCTGTGGGGGCTGTGGCACGGCGCCGGGCTGTTCCTACACAATCGCTGGGCCGATTTCGCCAAGGCGCGATTGACCTCCTCGCAGGAGCGACCGCACCTGCAGCGCGCAACGAACGCGGCGGGCGCGCTGCTCACCTTTCACTTTGTGGCGCTGGGCTGGGTGTGGTTCGCGTTGCCGGACGTCGCGCTGTCGCTCGACGTGTTCCGCAAGCTCTTCGGCCTATGACGCTTGACGCTCGCATCGCCCTTCGCATTGCTGCTAAGGCGCTGGTGCTGTTCGCCGCGCTCAACCTCGTCTTTGCGCTGACCGATCCCGTGCCCGCCCTGGGGCGGCTCTCACTCTACAACGCGCTGTGGCCGGGGCGCGCGCGCCTGCCCTACGGCGACGATCCCGCGCGGGCTTACAACCTAAGCCTGTTCGACCTCAACACCATGTTCGCCTCTCACGAGTTGGCAGGCGCGCCCAAGCGCACGGATGAATACCGTGTGTTGCTCATCGGCGATTCGGCCACCTGGGGCTGGCTGCAGCGCAACGAAGACACCTTGGCCGGTCAGCTCAACGCCATGCGCCTGAAGACCGCCGACGGGCGCGCCGTGCGCGCCTACAACCTCGGCTATCCGATCATGTCGCTGACCAAAGATCTGCTCGTGCTCAGCCGCGCCGTGGCATACCAGCCCGACCTTGTGGTCTGGCTGGTCACGCTCGAATCCTTCCCGGCCGATAAGCAACTCGCGCATCCGGTCGTGCAGCACAATGCCGAGGCGGTGCGCGCGCTGATCGCCGAGCATCGTCTGCGCAGCCGCCCAGACGATCCGGCCCTCCTTGCCCCCACATTCCTTCAGCGGACGCTCGTCGGGCAACGTCGCGCGCTCGCCGATTGGCTGCGCCTACAGACCTATGGTGCGCTGTGGGCGGCGACGCGCATTGACCAGCACATCCCGGAGACCTACGAGCCGGCGCAGCGCGACCTGGACGCCGATGAGTCGTTCAAGGGCCTAATGCCGCCGACGCTGCCCAAGGATGCGCTGGCGTTTGATGTGCTGGATGCCGGCATCCGCACAGCCGCTGATGCCGGTGCGCGCGTCCTTGTCGTCAACGAGCCGATCCTGGTCAGCACAGGGCGCAACAGCGACGTCCGCTATAACTTCTTCTACCCGCGTTGGGCCTATGACCAGTACCGTGCGCTCCTGCGCGACCATCTGGAATTGCGCCGCGTGGACTACTTCGACGCCTGGAACTTGGTGCCCCAGGAGGAGTTCACCAACAGCGCGGTGCATCTCACGCCGGCCGGATCGCGAATGCTGGCCCAGGCGCTGGCTGCGGTGATCGCCGGCCGAGGATAATGGCGACATGATGGATGATTCGATTGCAGCGCCCATCGCGGAATACATCGCCGGCGCTATCTTGAAGAACCCGAAACGCGCGATCAAGCCAGATGAGCCGTTGATCTCCAGCGGCCTGATTGACTCGTTTCACCTGGTTGACCTGGGCCTGTTCGTCGAGGACAAATTCGGCGTGCGGATTGATGACAGCGAACTCAACGCCGACACATTCGACACGCTCGATCAACTGGTCGCCCTGATCCGCTCGCGGCGATGACGACCTTCTCGCAAGTCCTCGCGCGGGCTTATGCAGACGCGCCGGAGCGGCCGGCCATTCACTTGCAATTCGCCCGCCGCGATGACGTGACGCTCACCTATCGCGACCTGGTGTGCGGCGCGGCCGGCTTCGCCCAGGTGTTGGCTCAGCGCGGCGTCGGGCAGGCCGATGTGGTCGTGATCATCCTGCCGCACGGCGAGCCGCTGGTGTATGCGTTCTGGGGCGCCGTGTTGCACGGCGCAGTCCCTGCGATCCTGCCGCCGCTGACCGAGAAGCTGCTGCCGGAGCGCTATCGCAAGGACCTCGCCTCCCTCATCCGGGTTACGCGGCCGCGCGCGATCGTCACCTATCCCGATTTTGCCCGAGAGGCCGAATCGGCCATCGAGGCGTCGGGCGCGGCCGGCGTCGCGCCTATCGTGGTCGGCGAAGTCACTGCGGCCATTCCGGATTTTGCCTCGCTGGGTGGAATGAAGCGCAGCGACAGTGACCTGGTGTTGTTGCAGCACTCGTCGGGGAGCACGGGCTTGCAAAAGGGCGTCGCCCTGTCGCATCGCGCGGTGTTCAATCAGCTCAACGCTTACGCCCCGGCCATCGGACTGAATGAACGCGACGTGATTGTGAGTTGGCTGCCGCTGTATCACGACATGGGCTTGATCGCGTCGTTCGTGCTGCCGGTGCTGCGGGGCGTGCCGCTGGTGCTCATGTCGCCGCTCGACTGGGTGCGCGCGCCGGTCAAACTGATGCAAGCTGTGGCCAAATATCGCGGCACGCTCACCTGGCTACCTAACTTCGCCTATAACTTCTGCGCCACGCGCATCCGTGAGCGCGATTTAGACGGCATTGACCTGTCCAGCCTGCGCGCAGTGATCAACTGCTCGGAGCCGGTGTATCACGCCAGCCATCAAGTCTTCTTGCAAAAGTTCAAACCCTATGGACTGCGTGATGAGGCGCTGGCCACATGCTATGCCATGGCCGAAAACACGTTTGCCGTCACGCAGAGCGTCATCGGCGCGCCCATCGCGCGCAACGCGGGCGTCGGCATCGGCAACGCCGGCCGGGTTTCATCGGGCCGTCCGCTGCCCAACGTGCGCATTCGCATTTTGAGCGAAGATCGGCGCGACCTGCCTGAAGGTGCCATCGGCGAGATCGCCTTGCAGAGCGATTGCATGTTGAGTGAGTATTACCACCGCCCGGATGCGACCGCTCAGGCGTTCTTCGAGGGCTTCTATCTCACCGGCGATTTGGGTTACGTGCTGGATGGCGAGGTTTACGTCACTGGCCGCAAGAAAGACCTGATCATCGTCGGCGGCAAGAATGTGTATCCGCAGGACCTGGAACAGTTAGCCGGAGAGGTGCCCGGCGTGCGTCCGGGGCGCGTGGCGGCGTTCGGCGTGTTCAACCCCGAGGCCGGCACCGAAGATGTGGTGATCGTCGCCGAAGCGGAAAGTGAAAATGCTGACGAGCGCGCGCGCGTGGCCGAGGCCGTCCGCCAGCACGTGACGCGCAATTCCGACGTTGCTGTGCGGCAAGTGGTGATGGTGGACGCGCGATGGTTGATCAAAACCAGCAGCGGCAAGGTGGCGCGCGGCGCAAACAAGGAGAAGTACCTGGCCGAGCGACAGGCGCAAAGCGCCCTTTCACTCCCATAGCGCGATCAGCTCGCGCTTCAGCCGGTCGCGTTGCGCGCGGTAGTCCGCTTCCGCGATTTGGCCCAGGGCGAATTTGTCGTCCAGGTCGGCGATTTGGCGCGCGAGGATCTTGCGGCGCTGGGGGGCGGCAGCCTCGGCTGCTCGTTGAGCGCGCGCGCGCATCACGACGAAATAGGCGAGGCCAATCGCCAAGCCCAGGGCGATCAGGCCGAAGCCGATGGCGCGCGGGTCGGAGCCGGGCGCCGGCGCTGCCAACGGCCGGCCGCGCAGCTCAAACGAGAATGTCTCGCCGGCTGCCAGCGCCTTTGGGCTGAGGAACACGCGCAGATTGCCGCTGGCCAATTGCTGCACCCCCTGGTCGATCAGGCCGCCCGTCACCGTAAACGGCACGCCCGGCCCACTTACCTCCGGCACGATCACATCGGCGCGCTGGACGGGGTAGAACACGCGCCGCTCGAAGGCGCGGCGATCGCGATAAGGCAGCTCATAGAGCATCGCGATCTGCGCTGAACGCAGGCCGGGCACTACGACATCGCTGTCGTAGATCACCTCGCCATCCTGGAAGAACCGGCTGCCCAGGCCCAGGCCGTCAAAGCGCAGGTTCTGCGCGTCCTTTGGCGCGCTGATCTTGAGCGTGCGCCGCCTGTTGTTAGGACCTGCCTCGCCGATGTAAGCGCGGTCGCTGATGTTGTCGAATAAGTAGTACTCGACGATCGTCACCGTGTTCTCCGCGATGTTCTGCACAAAGAGGTGTAGCTCGCTGATTTGAATCGTGCTGGGGTCGGTAGTCGTCTCGAACACCGGCAGGATGTCGCTGATCAACTGCGTGCCGCTGATCGGGAACTGCATCGGCGCGGCGTAGAACCGCCCGTCGTTGTAATCCAGCTCGGCCTGATAGAAGTAGGCGGCGCGCGTCGGCAAGTTGTCGAACGAGACAAAGCCGGCGTCGTCCAGCACCGCCGTGCGCGAGAAGACTTCGCCGTTCGTGTCGTAGGCGCGCAGCGTCACCGGAAGCGCGCGGATGGGCTGCCCGTTTGGCGTGCCGTTGACCGCGCGCAGGTTGATGACTCCGTCGCCGGTGATGGCCGCCAGGCGGATCGCCGCCGGATCGGTGTAGCGATAGCCCAGTGCGCGCACGAAGTCGGCAACCTGGAAGCGCTGCGCCTCATCCAGCTTGATGCCGACGTGCGCGTCGCCGCGCAGCATCAGATTGGCAATGTCCAGCAGCGAGTGCTCGGCCAAGAAGCGCGGTGTGTTGAGTGAGCGCCGGGCGTTGCCAACCGGCGTCTCGCCGTTGGCTCCGTGGCACGCGGCGCACTGGGCCTGATAGCGCTGCTCGCCGGCCTGGATGCTCTCCGGCGTTGTGCCCAGCGCCCAGAGATAAGCCTGCACGTCCCAGCGCTGCTGCGCGTTCAGCGACCCTCGGAAGGGCGGCATCAGGTTCTGGATGCGCCCGTTGGTGATCACGTTGTGCCAGTCGCGCGGACGCGCGGCGCGAAAGCGCGCCGGCTCTACCAGGCTGGCGACGACCTTGCCCTGCGCGCGGATCTGCGCGGCGCTAGGGCCGTCGCCTTTGCCGGCGTTGCCGTGGCAAGCTGCGCATTTCTCCGCATAAATGGCCGCGCCGACGGCGGCGTCAGGTGGCTGAAGCGGCGCTGCTTCGCCGTCGGCGGCGACGGTCGGCATCGCCGCCGGCGTCAGCAGCACTTCCACCGGCAACGTCGGTCGGCTGGACATCGTGCAGCCGACCAGCGCCATCGCAGCAGCGGCTGCGAGAATCCCTAAGCTTCGCCTCATAGGTTAAATCGCTCGCCCGAATTTACTCACTCTGCGCTCGCTGCCGCCTCGGACTGCCGAGGCCGTAGGCGCTGCCCGCATTGCGGGCAGAACTTATCATCGGCGTCGACTGCGTGACCGCAACTCGGGCAGACGGCCCTGGCCGGCGCGCGGCCATCGGATGCAGCGACCTTGCGCAAGCGCGCGACTTGCGCCTCGATCTCCGCTTCCACATCTGTAGCGTCATGCTCATCGGCCAGCTCGGCCAGCTCGCGCAGGATTTGCGCGCCTCGGGCCACGCGCGCCTCGCGCAGTCGTTTGTAGTCCTCCGCGCCGATCTTGCCGGTGCGGTAGTCGAAGTCCAGCTCGCGGATGGCGCTGATGACGGCGCGGCGCTCTTGCTCCAGCGTCTCGCGCCGGCTGGGCGGCTCGATGGCCGGCGTTTTGCGGTCGAACAACGGCAGCGCCACGACCAGCGCCAAGATGATCAAGAGGGCAAAGCCGAGCAGGAGTGTTCCGGGGGACATTGAAATCCAAATTTGAACCGCGTCGCAATCTGAGCGTTTGCGTTCAGCCCTCCACGGGCGCTACTCGGCGAGCAACGCCTCGATCTTGGCGATGAGCTGCGCTTCGGTCAGCGGGGCGATAGTGACTTCGCGCACGACGCCATTTCTGTCTATGAAGAACGTCTCCGGCACGCCGGTGATGCGATAGGCGCGGGCGATGCGCTGCTGCACATCCAGGCCGTTGGGATAGGTGACGTCGTACTGCTTCAAGTACGCCAACGCCGGCGCTTCGGTATCCAGGTAATCTATGCCGAGGAAAATGACGCCGCGATCCTTGTATTTGCGATAGACCGCTTCCAGGGCGTCGGCTTCTTTGTAGCACTCCACGCACCATGAGGCCCAGAAATTCATCACCACCACCTTGCCGCGCAGGTCGCTCAGTCGGATTTGCTCCGGCAGGCCGGCGCGGTAGCCGGGGTAGAGCGTCAGCGTGAAGTCGGGCGCCGGCGAGCCGGGCTTCGGGCGCGCGCCTTGCTGGGACACCAGGTTCAAGGCAATGGCAAATACCCCGGCGATCGCGACGATGCCCAGCAGGATGCCGGCGACGATCAACGGTTTGCCGCTCATCCCCCGCGAGCGCGATGGCCGGCGGGCGACCGAAGGCTCGTCAACCATCGCGCCTCACTTCTGCTTCCAGCGCTGCCACGAACGGGTCTTCGGCGGCGTCGGCGGCGGCGACGTTGGCCGATTCGCCGCGGTGCGACGCGCGCCACATCGCTGCGCCGGCGGCGAGCAGGAATATCAGCGCCGCGCCGACCGGCGCCGCCCATAGCGGCGCAGTCACGCCGGCCTTGGGCGGCTCTTGCAGCACGGTGGGGCCAAAGCGCGCCTGGAAGTAGTCCAGCACTTCTTGAGCGCTCTTGCCCGTGTCGAGCTGTGCTTTAATCTCCGCCTTCCACTGCGCGCAGGTCTCGGTGGGGCAATCGGCCAGGTTGCGCCCTGCGCACGTGGGGCAGTTTAACTGCTTGGCGATGCGATAAGTCTCTTCGTCCGGCGCAGGAACCTGCGCGATGACGGGCCGCCCCAAGAGACATGCCACAAGGAAGCACAGCCCGCTAAGGCGTAAAGTGTGAAGAGCAAACCGTAGCATCGTGTTTACCTTGCTGGCGCGCCCGCGCCGACCACGCGCCGCGCCGCAGCCGGCGATGCAACTGCCTCGCGCTCGGGTGCCTTCCAGAAGCACACCACGAACCCAAGGATCATGACGATCCCGCCGACCCAAATCCAGTTGATGAGCGGATTGATGAACACCTGGAACGAGGCCGTCGCGCCGCCGTCTTCCCAGGCCGCCAGCAGCACATAGACTTCGGTGTTGAATGTGCCGCTAATGGCGGGGATCGTGGCAGTGTGTTGCTGCACCGGGTAGTGATCGCGGTGAGGGAAGACTGCGCCTAGGACGCGACCATCGTTGGCCGACGTGACCAGGAGCATCGCCTGGATCGTCTGACAGTCGTTGAATTCGCACGGCACAGGGCGGATGCCGCGATAGGTGAACGTGTAGTCGCCCACCGTGAAGCTTTCGTTGAGCTTCACCGCCGGCGTGGTGATGGTGTCGTAGCCGTAGAACCCCTTGCCGATGACGCCGATGGCCATCAGCACCACGCCGATGTGCACCAGATACCCGCCGTAGCGCCGCTGGTGTTTCTGTGCCAGTCGAACGAGCGCAACCGGCGCAGATTCGTTCATGCTGCGCATGCGCGCCCGCGCGCCGCGCACGTACTCCATGACCGTCTGCGCCAGGGTATAGGCGCACAGGCCGAACAGTAGCAACGGGACCGGCTGGGTCGCGCCGGCCGCGAACAGGGCGATCATCACTGCGACGGCGAAGATCAACGGCGCGAGCATCTGCCGTCCCACGGCGGCGCCGTTGGACTTGCCCCACGCCAACAACGGCGCAACGCCCATCAGCGCAACCAGCGCGGCCATCTGCGGCCCGGCTGTCTGATCGAAGAACGGCGGCCCAACGGTGATCTTCGTGCCGCCGATGGCTTCGCTCAGGATGGGGAAGATCGTGCCGATGAACACGGTGAACGCCGTGCTCAGGAAGAGCACGTTTTGGATCAGAAAGATGCCCTCGCGCGAGAACACCGAGTCCAGCTTGTTCTCGCTGCGCAGCACGTCTAGGCGCGTCAACCAGAGCGCGGCGCAAGCTGTCAGGATGACGACCATCGCCCCCATGAAGTATGGGCCGATGTCGCTGGCGGCGAAGGCATGCACGCTGGTCAGCAGGCCGCTGCGGATGAACGCCGTCCCGAAGAACATCGAGGCAAATGTCAGCATCATCAAGAACACGTTCCAGTTCTTGAACATGCCGCGCTTCTCTTGGATCATCGCTGAATGCAGGAACGGCGTCGCGATCAACCAGGTGATTAGCGGTTTGTTCTCCGAGGGATCCCAGCCCCAATAGCCGCCCCAGCCGAGCACGTCGTGTGCCCAGCGCCCGCCGAGCAGCAATCCGGCCGTCAGGAACGCCCAACCCACCAGCGTCCAGCGTCGCGACGACCGCAGCCAGAGGTCATCGCTGCGGCGGGTGATCAGCGAAGCGACGCAGAACGCAAATGGGACGAGCAGGCCGGTGTAGCCGGCGTAGAGCATCGGCGGATGGATGATCATGCCGGGGTGGCGCAGCAGCGGGTTCAGCCCGCGCCCATCCTGAGGCGGAAAGTCGTAGCGCACGAAGGCGTTGGCAAGGAAGAGCTGCAAGAAGAGGAAGAAGCCGAGCACCAGCGCCATCGTCATCGTCACATAGGGCAGCAGGGGTTTATCCCCGGCAGCGTCCCAGTCGCGCAGCATCGCCGCGGCGACGAACGCCGACATGATCAAGCACCAAAACAGGATCGAGCCGTTTTGTGATCCCCACAGCGCGGTGATGCGGAAGAACACCGGCGTCGCCAGGCTGGACACGCTGGCGACGTATTGCACGCCGAAATCGTGCGTGAGCAGCGCATACCATAGCCCCAGGCTGCCAATGAGGATCAGCGGAAAGGTCATCAGCGCCGCGCTGCGCCCGCTTTGCACCAACCGGTCATCGTTACGCCACGCGCCTATCGGCGAGACAACGGCGGCATATAGACAAGCGGCAAACGCGAAGATAACGGCAAGGTGGCCTAAATCGGTGAACATCTTGATTCAAGATTATATGTGCCGGTCGCGCCCAAGATAGCACTCAAAGATGAGAGCCTAGAGAGAAGGAGCGCAGCGCGGTGTAGATTGCCCCGCGTGGGTTGAGCCGACTTTGATAGAGGGTGATCGCCGTCGGCCAGACGAGCGTAGCTGTTTCATCGCGCGGCAGTGCGGCGTCGCGTGGTAGCGCATCGCGCGTCCGGCCGAGCGTGATGTGGCCTTTGAAAGGACGCGCTTCACGATTGAGGCCGATCCGCACCGCGCACGCCTCGGCCAGTTTTGCCAGCTCGGACAGCATAGGGTTGTCTTCGACCAGGCAGGCGATCACGCGCGGTCGCGACGGCGTCGGGAAGAAGCGCGGCGGCGTCATGGACAGGGTCAGCTTGGCCAGTCCGGCGATCTGCGACAGCCCTACGTCGAACGCTTCGGCATAGCGCTCGGCTTGGGTCGGCGTCACGTCACCCAGAAAGCGCAGCGTCAGGTGCAGGTTATCGGGGCTGACCCAGCGTATGGCATTCGCCCACGGCATCGCGCGCAGCCGGCGCAGGTGCGCGCCGAGCAGGCTCAGCGCGTCCTCGTCAAAGTCGAGCGCGAGGAAGGCGCGCAGGGTAGCGTGAGCAATGCCCGCCATGGCTAAGTCTGCCCAGTGTCTGCGCGCGCCGGCGTTTGCATACGGCGTTCATGCCTCGGGGCGCGGCAGCTCAGGCGCGCCGAGCGCCTCCCGCACCTTGCGCTGCAGCGAGTTGGGCAGCTCCTTCAACCTGCCGGCGCCGCGGATATAGTCCTTCAGATCCTCGGCCCGAACCACGGCGATGGGCGACGGCTCGACATCGAGCACGGCCTTGGGATTGCTGAAGACGATGATGCCGCGCACGGGGATCTTCAGCGTCGGCAGCTTCTCGCTCAGCACCTGGTTGACCTTGCGCAGTTCCTCATTGAGGTCGTCCGTGGGGTCGCCCAGCGGCTCATCGCGGCCGAACCAAAAGCGCAGCAAGCTCTCCTTGCGCTTCCACTTGCCGCCCTTGTATGTGATCCGGCCTTCCTGGTTACGCACCACGAACACGGTCACGCCCCCTGGCTCGATCAGCATGTAATTGGTCGGAGCGGCGAATAGCAGCAGGGCATACTTGCGATCCAGTCCTTTCAGGCTCTCGCGCAACACCACATCTGGCCGCGTCGGCGCGAGGTAGCGATTGCCATAGTGAAAGCCGATGCGCGACGCGGTAAACCCGACCAAGAGGATGAGCAAGTAGAGGATGAAGAACAGGCTGGAGTTCTCCGGGGTCAGCAAGCCGAGTTGTGGGCCGAACAGCGTGAGCAGCAACCCGGCCAGGAGGATGCCCAGCGAACCGAACAGGGCGATGCGGCCGAGCAGCGCCAGGCGCTTGTACTTCTTCTCATCAACGACGATTTTCATCGCGCTACCGCTGCCTCACACCTTCCCGAAAGCGATCGTCGCGTTCTGGCCGCCCAGGCCGAACGAGTTGGAGATGGCAAAGTTGACCTCTTTGAGGCGCGCCTTGTGCGGCACGTAGTCCAGGTCGCAGGCCGGATCGGGATGATGCAGATTGATGGTCGGCGGGATGATGCCGGTCCTGATCGTCATCACCGTGCTGAGCGCTTCGATCGCGCCGGCCGCGCCCATGGCGTGGCCAACCATGGACTTGGTGCTGGTGACCGGGATGTCGTAGGCGCGCTCGCCGAAGACGTGCTTGATGGCGGCCGTCTCGAGCGCGTCGTTGGCTTGCGTGGCCGAGCCGTGGGCGTTGATGTAATCCACGTGATGCGGCGCGAGGCCGGCGTCCTGCAAGGCCCACATCATGGCGCGAATCGCCCCGCTGGCCGAAGGGTCTGGGATGGCGATGTGATAGGCGTCCGACGACACGCCCAGGCCCAGCACTTCGGCGTAGATCGTCGCGCCGCGCGCCCGGGCGCGCTCGTAGTCCTCCAACATCATCACCGCGCACCCCTCGCTATAGGCGAAGCCATCGCGCGTGATGTCGAACGGGCGCTGGGCCAGTTCCGGGTGATCGTTCATCGTGCTGAGCACGCGCATCTTGGAGAACGCGGCGATCGCGGTGGGGATCACCACGGCCTCTACGCCGCCGGCCAGCACGGCATCGGCTTTGCCCAGGCGAATCATCTCGGCGCCGTCGCCGATGGCCTGCGTGCCGGAAGCGCACGCCGCCACCACGGTGCTCAGCGGCCCTTTCAACCCGAACCGCGTGCTGATGTGGTGGCCGGGCGCGTTGGGCAGGGCGGCGGGCAGGGCAAATGGATTCGTGCGCTTGTAGCCGTATTGGTAGTACTCCCGCGAGCCGGCCTCCGACATCTCATAGCCGCCTAGCGCCGTTCCCATCACGACGCCTACGCGGTCGGCTTTCACATCTTTGTCGATGCGCAGCCCGGATTGCTCAAGCGCTTCCTGGGCGGCGGCCACGGCGAATTGCGAACAGCGCGCCATGCGCCGAACCTCCTTGGCGTCAATGTACTTGAGCGGATCAAATCCTTTGACCTCGCCGGCGATGCGCACCGGAAGGTTGCTGGGGTCGAATTGGGTGATCGGCCCGATGCCGCTGCGCCCCGCCACCAGGTTGTTCCAGGTGTCCATCAAGTTCAGGCCCAGCACGGTGATTGCGCCGATGCCAGTGATGACCACGCGCCGCCGCTTGTTGCTGTTCGGCGTGTGAATATGCAGCACGGGGCGCGGTTGCTCAGCGACGTCTCGTCCGCGCCTTAACATGCGTTTACTGGCGCTGGTGAAGCGGCTGAGGCCGCGCCGCAGGCCGGAGAATCGTTTGGGTCGTGCCATCTTGGATCGCAAGTTTGGAGGTCTGGCTCAAGGCGCGGCGCAGGACTCAGCGGGCCGGCGTCTGCGCGCCGACGTTGGGCGTCCTTGGCAGCGCTTCCAGCCCCTTTTCGATGGCATCCACAACGCCGCGCTCGACGGCCTCGGCAGCGCGCATGAGCGCCGAGCGGATCGCCCGCGCTTTGCTGCGGCCATGGCCGATGATTACAACACCATCCACGCCCAGGAGTGGCGCGCCGCCGATTTCCTCGTAGTTGGTGCGGTCGCTGATGCGCGCGATGGCGTCTTTGATCAGCAAGCCGCCCAGCTTGCTCTTGGGCGTGCGCATGATCTCTTCGCGCAGCATGCCCTTGATGAAGTCGCCCATGCCCTCGGACAACTTGACGATGACGTTGCCCGTGAAGCCGTCCGTCACGAAGACGTCGGCGTTGCCGGCCGGCAGGTCGCGGCCCTCAGCGTTGCCGATGAAGTTGATCGGCATCTTCTTGAAGAGCGGATGGGCGTCTTGCACCAGCGCGTTGCCTTTGGTCTCCTCTTCGCCGTTGGACATGAGCGCCACGCGCGGGTTGCGCACGCCCATCACGCGCTCGGCATAGAGGCTGCCCATTAGGCCGAACTGCGCCAGGTATTCCGGCTTGCAGTCGGCGTTCGCGCCGACGTCGAGCAGCAGCTTCCACCCTTTCGCGGTGGGAAAGACGGCGGAGAGCGCCGGACGCAGGATGCCCTGGATGCGCCCCAGGTGGAAGAGCGCCGCGGCCAACGCGCCGCCGGTGTTGCCCATGGTAACGAAGGCGTCGGCGTCGCCGTTGCGCACCATCTGCATGCCAACTACCATAGAGCTGTTCTTCTTCGTCTTCACCGCCTGCGCCGGATGTTCGTCCATCTCGATCACTTCGCTGGCGTGCACAATCGGCAGGTGTAAATTGGCGGTGTTGTGCTGCACGAGCAGCGGGCGAATCATCTCCTGGCGGCCGACCAGGACGATCTCCCAGCCGAACTCGCGCGCGGCGCTCACGGCGGCTTCGACATTCGGCCCTGGGCCAAAGTCGCCGCCCATCGCATCTAACACGATTTTCATGGTCTTGCAGTTGTGACGGGCAGCTTACGAACGAGGCGCGGCGAAAGCCGCTTCTCCTGTGTCGCTCGCTGCTCGTTCAGTTCCTCGAGAAGATGTGACTATCCTCCGGAGGCCGGATGGCGGAGGTGACGATGCGAAGCATCTTCAGCTCCTCGCGCAGAACCTCGGACTCAATGGCCAGTAGATCGGTCACGCGCGCTTGAGAGAGCAGGGATTGTTTCTGCTCCAACGGCAGGCGCAGGGCGATTGCGGTGACCACAGCAACATCCACCGGGTGGGTGGGGAAGTGATCGAATTGAAAACTGAGGCCGCTGGCCTCGCCTAGCAGCTTTAGGTAGCGCGCCAAGCGCCGTGATACTGTGTTTACGAGCGGGTCGGAAGGCGTAGCATCCTCGACGAATGGGAACGGCGTGACGTCGCCAATTAGATAGCCGTGTTCGCTAACGCGGAAGCCATGCAGTCGAAAGCGCTCTTCGCCCAGCGTCACGATGTTCATCCGGCCGTCGGATAAGCGCTTCGCGTCGGTCACGCGCGCCGATGTGCCGACGTCGTGCGGTTCATCTGGCTCTTCGTCGCGCGCCAACACGACGCCGAATGGCTCGTCGTTCTCGATGCAGCGCCGGATCATAATCCGGTAGCGAGGCTCGAAGATGTGCAGCGGCAACGTCTGGCCGGGGAACAGCACGACGTTCAAGGGAAACAACGGCAGCGCGTGGACCTTTGCCTCCATTTTTGCTCCAGGGTGCAGGCCGATTATATCCGTCCCCGGTGGTCGCCCTGTGGATGCGCGGCTGCGCCGGGCGAACACAATGCTACACTTGCCGCATGGCTGCTTCAGCACAGGGCGCCCCTCCACCGTGGGCGCACAACTTGGACGCGGAGGGGTTTCGTACCTTCGTTGCGCTGGTCGAGCGCTACTTTGCCGAACGTCAGATCCCTGCGCAGGTAAAGGCTGACGAGGGGGTCGTGCAAGCCGAGTCCGGCATGTTCCAGCGCGCCAGTGTGCTCGGCCTGCAAAATGTCGCGCAGTCGTGCGCCCAGGTCGCAATCGAGCGCTGGCCTAGCTTGATCGCGGAGCACTTCGATTGCATCTTCGCCGTGAGCGACGATCAGAACGCCCTGATGGTGGACGTGGGTGACTTCGACAAGGTGAGCGAGCGACTGCGCGCCCGGCTGTATCCGGTAGACCTACTGAGCCAGTCCGTCGAGACCATCCATCGCCCTGGCCCTGAGGGCACGATTGAAGTGATCGTGCTGGATCTGCCAACGACCGTCCGGACGATCTCGCAATCCGAGGCGAAGAGATGGGGGCTGGAAGCCCCGGAGTTGTTCGAGATTGGGCGGCGCAACTTGCGGCGCGCCGGCTCGCTCAAGCGCACCGCAGTGACCTTGTACCCCGGCGTAGAGATCCAGCTATATTCCGGCGATCCCTACTACGCGGCCAGTCATGCGCTGCTCCTCGATGCCTATCTGCCGGATGTGCTGCCACATGGCGCATTGGTGGGCTTGCCCAGGCGCGATGTCATGCTGTTGCACTTTATTCGCAACATCGGCGTGGCCGAAGCGATCGGCTCGATGTTGCAGTCCATCGTCGGCATGTATGCCGAAGGGCCTGGCTCGCTCAGCCCGCACCTGTATTGGTTTCGGCAGGGCGCATTCATCACTCTGCCTTACGAGCTGGACGGCGACGCGCTGGATTTCTCGCCGCCTCCCGATTTTGTCGAGCTGCTGGAGCGCCTGGGCGAGGGCGCGGAGCTATCCTGAGACGCCGGATGCCCCGGCGCGAGGGTCGAACAGGCACGCTCGAGGCGCATCGGCAGCCCTGCTCACCCACTCCATGCCGACCCAGGGGCTAGCCTGCATACCTTTGGCGATGTAACTATGGATCTGCAACTCCGGGACAAGGTCGCGGTGGTCATGGCGGCCAGCAAAGGTCTGGGCGCAGCGACGGCGCGCGCGTTTGCCGAAGAGGGCGCGCATGTCGTGATCTCGGCGCGCAACGCGCAAGCGTTGCACGCGACGGCGCAGGACATCGCCCGTTGTGCCGATGTTCGCGTGCTGCCGGTGGTCGCCGATTCTTCCAAAGCGGCCGATATTGCGCGTTTGATAGACACGGCGGTTCGCACTTTTGGGCGGGTTGACGCGCTTGTGGCGAATGCCGGCGGCCCGCCGGCCGGCCGCTTCATGGACTTTGACGACGCTGCATGGCGCGACGCCATCGAGCTGACGCTGATGAGCGCCGTCCGCGCAGCGCGCGCAGTAATCCCCGTGATGCAACGGCAAGGCGGCGGCAGCATCACCTTTATTACCTCGGTGAGCGTCAAACATGCGCTCGATAACTTGGTCTTCAGCAACAGCCTGCGCTTGGCGGTCGCCGGCATGGTCAAGACCCTGGCGCGTGAGGTTGGGCCGGATAACATCCGCGTCAACCTGATCTGCCCCGGCTACACGGCGACCGATCGTATCCTGGAGCTGGCAGCAGCGCACGCCCGGCGAAACGGAACGACCGTCGAGGCGGAGCTGGCCAAGGTCGGCGGTCATACCGCGCTGGGGCGCGTCGCTTCGGTCGAGGAGTTTGCGCGGCCATGCGTCTTCCTCGCCTCGCCGGCGGCCAGCTACATCACCGGCGCGGCGCTCATGGTGGATGGCGGCCAGAGCAGGGCGCTCTGAAGCCAGGAGCAGCAGTTAGGAGAGAGGGGGAGTTCGGCAACCGGGCAGTATGTAATTGCAGATGTATAGGCTCATCCTTTTTGACCTTGACGAGACGTTGTATCCGCGCTCGGCGAAATTGATGGATGCCATCACCGAGCGCATCAATCAGTACATCGCCAATCGGTTCAACGTGCCGATCGAGCAAGCGATCGAGTTGCGACGGCGCTTTCGCGGCATCTATGGCACGGCCCTGCGCGGCATGATGGAAGAGGGCTATCCGGTCAATATCGACGAGTACTTCGCGTATGTGCACGACATCGAGTTGGACGGCGTGCTGGCCGCCGATCCACAACTGCGCGCGATGTTGCTGAGCATCCCGCTCCGGCGCGCCGTGCTCACCAACTCCAACATCGAACACGCCCTGCGCATCTTGCAACACATGGGCATTGAAGATTGTTTCGAACGGGTAATAGACATCCGCGCCCTCAGCTTTCGCAACAAGCCCGATCCGTTGTCCTATCAGATCGCCCTAGAGATGCTGCGCGTAAAGCCGGACGAGGTGATCTTTGTCGAGGATACGCCGGTCAACACGCGGGCTGCGCGCGCGATTGGCATGACGACGATCTTGATCGAGTGCCCGCCGAGCGACGCCGCCGACTACTTCCTGGATAGCATCCTGGATGTCGGGCCGCTGGTGACGCAGTTGGTGAATGCTGAGCAAAAACCATCACCGCATTGACGATAATCAAGCCTTGATTACAGTTAAGGTGACACTATGACGACGAACGGAACACAAGCGCAGACGAAATCCATGCAGCGGGTGAGTGCACGCACGGCGGCCGTGCAACCCTCGGCGACGATGGCCGTCGAGGGCCGCGTTAAGCAAATGCGCGCCGCGGGCGAGCCGGTCATCAGTTTCGGCGCCGGCGAGCCGGACTTCCCCACGCCCGAGACGATCAAGCAGGCCGCCATTAAAGCCATCCAAGACAACTTCACCCGCTATACCGAGACCGGCGGCATGGCCGCGCTCAAGGAAGCCATCGCCGCGCGCGAACGAGCGAACACCGGCCTCGACTACACGGCCAGCCAGGTGGCGGCGCACACCGGCGGCAAAGAGTCGCTTTACCTCGCCTTTCAGGCCCTGTGTGAGGCCGGCGACGAGGTGCTGATCCCTGCGCCGTATTGGGTGAGCTACGTCGAGCAGGTGCGCTTGGCCGAGGCCACGCCGGTGATCGTGCCGACTACCGCGCGCGACCGATTCAAGGTCACCGGCGAAATGCTGGCGCGCTACACCACGCCGCGCACGCGCATCTTCGTGCTGAACTCGCCGTCGAACCCCACCGGCATGGTTTATACCGAGGATGAGCTAAAGGACATTGCAGCGTGGGCGCGGACGAACGACGTCATCATCTTGAGCGATGAGCTATACGACCGCATCGTGTTTAACCCGCCCTACGCACGCTGGTTGCGCGTCGCTCCTGACCTGTACGACCGCACCGTCGTGATCAATGGGCTGTCGAAGGCGTATGCCATGACCGGTTGGCGGCTGGGCTACGCGGTTGGGCCGGAATGGATCATCAAGGCCATGCTCAAGATCCAGAGTCACAGCAACTCGCATCCTACTTCCATCACACAGGCGGCAGCGCTGGCAGCCTACACAAGCGACCTAGAGGCCGAGATCGCCGCGATGGTGGCAGCATTCAAGGAGCGGCGCGATTGGATCGTGGCCGCGCTGAACGAAATCCCTGGTGTGAACTGCGTCTCCCCTGACGGCGCATTCTACGTCTTCCCAGATTTCACCGGCCTGCTGGGCCGGCCGCTAAAGTATGGTCGCGCGTGCGATTCCAGCGAAGCGCTGGCGATGTATCTGCTCGACACGGTGAAAGTCGGCATCGTGCAAGGCGAAGCCTTCGGCGCGCCCGGCTGCGCGCGTTTAAGCTACGCCATGGGCCTCGACAAAATCAAAGAGGGGATCGGGCGGATGAAGGACGCGCTTGCGTTCGCTTGAAGGCTGTTCCAAAAATAAATAAACCAGGCTTCTCGCAGAAGCCTGGTTTATTTTTCGCTCACAAGTAGTCTCTCAAGTGCCGCGAGCGGCGTGGATGGCGCAGCCGGCGCAGGGCGCGCGCCTCAATCTGCCGGATGCGCTCGCGGGTCAGGCCGAATTTTTGCCCCACTTCCTCCAAGGTGTAGCACTTGCCGTTCACCAGGCCGAAGCGCAGGCGCAGAATGCGCTGCTCGCGCGGGGTGAGCGTGCTCAGCACTTCTTCGATTTTCGTCTTCAGCAGCTCCTCATAGACCGTCTGAGCCGGGGAAGGGGTGTTCTCATCCTCAATAAATGCGCCGAACTCGTTGTCCTCTTCCTCGCCGATCGGCTGCTCCAGCGACAACGGCCGCCACGACACTTTCAACATCCACTCGACCTGCTCGCTGTCCACGCCCAGCTCTTGGGCGACCTCGGCCGGCGTCGGTTGGCGGCCGAGCGTCTGCTCCAGCTCGCGCGTGGCCTTGTATAGCCGGCGAATGCGGTCGTTCATGTGCACCGGCACCCGGATGGTGCGGCTCTGGTCGGCGATGGCGCGCGTAATGGTCTGACGAATCCACCACGTGGCGTAAGTGGAGAATCGGAAGCCCAGTTTGTAATTGAACTTCTCGACCGACTTCATGAGGCCGAGGTTGCCTTCCTGGATTAGGTCAAGGAACGGCACGCCGCGCCCCATGTATTTCTTGGCAATGCTGACGACCAGGCGGGTGTTGGCTTTGATCAGGTGCTCGCGCGCTTGGCGTCCTTCTTCGATGATCTTCTCGTAGTGGCGGCGTTCGCGGGGCGAGAGTCGGTCGCCGCGCAGCTTGACGCGCGCCTCGGCTGCTCGGCTGCGCTCGATCGCGCGGGCCAGGCGAACCTCTTCCTCGTTGGTCAGCAGCGGCACGCGCGTCATCTCGCGCAGGTATAGGCCGATGCCGTCATCTACGCTGATGCCGGCTAGGTCATCGCCGGCGTCGGGCAGGGCGTCCTCCTCTTCCTCTTCGTCGTCTCCCTCGGCATCGTCCTCGTCGTCCAGGTTGGCAAGCTCAAATTCGTCTTCCTCCTGCGCTACGAGGTCCTGCACGAGCACTCCCGCTTCTTCCAGCAGCTTGATCACTTGTTCGACCTGCTCGTAGTTGTCCTCGCCCTCCGGAAGCAGTTCTAAAATGTCTGCTGTGACGACATAGCCTTGAGTCTCAGCCTTGATCAACAGTGAGGCAACGATTTGATCTTCGTCAAACTGGGTCATTTATCATTCTCCCGAGTCATGAGAGTTGCTCAGGTGGATGGTCAGCCAGTCCCGGTCGTCTTCGTCCAGCGCATCCATCAGTTCGGCCGTGCTTGCTCCGGCATACTTGGGGTGGATGGGATTGATGGGGATGGCCATGATGATCTCTTCGCGCAGGGTTTCGGTCAGGTCTATCCAGCCATCGTCGCCGATCCGCCGATCGGGGTCGGCGTCGGAGTGAGGGTACTGCGGCAAGCCAAGGAGGATGTCATCTAGAGGCACCTTAAGACATAAATTGAAGTATTCGAGCGAACGGGCGCACTGGACAGGGACTTCGGTCTCAACCGATCCACGTAGTAATACGACATCGCTGAGGCGGACGAATTCGAGAGTGCCGCGCAAGTAAGGAACTTGCAAATCATCGTCGAACTTCGTTGGTCCACGCTCGAGATGCTCGACTTGCGTGCTGCCAACCGGCCCGTAGAGCAACTTGTGAAGCCGGTAACGCATAACATGATACTAACAGGTTGCGGGGCTGCAGTCAACAGGTTTTGCACATCGCCGGGGCATTTTTTACACAAGGTCATAAATATCTTAAAACTTCTGCGCAATTTAAGGTTGGAGACGGCTCAGCGTCTTGTCTTCGACCGATGAGATGAATAGAATCATGCTCCCGCGCTACAGCCGACTTTCGACGGTCTTTTATCCGCAGAAGTTCGACCTCCTGTGGCTTATGGCCCGGAGAACACATAAAACAGCGCATTGAGGTGAACGATGAGAGCGGAAGAAGCATGGCAATCTGTGCTAGGCGAAATCGAGGTTGGAATGGGCCGCAGCAGCTATGTCACATGGCTGAAGTCTGCCCGTTTGATCACATACGAGGATGGCCAATTTGTAATCGGGGTGGCGAACGGCTATGCGAAAGAGTGGATTGAGCAGCGCAAGCTCAGCGAAATCCGGCGCATGCTGGGTGAGCGGATGGGCCGGAGCGTAGATGTCTCTCTGGTAGTTATGTCACAGAGCGCCAATCAGCCGCTGATGGATTCACCACGTCAGGTTGAGCCTTCAGCGCATGGCGCGACGCCTGCCCAGCCTACGCGCACGCCAGAACATGCTAACAGCGCAACGTCCGATGGGCTGCAAAAGCGTTACACATTCGAAGCGTTCGTGGTTGGCTCGGCCAACCGCATGGCGCATGCTGCGGCCATGGCCGTGGCCGAAGCACCTGCCGAGCGCTACAACCCGCTCTTCTTATACGGCGGATCGGGCCTGGGCAAGACTCACCTGCTGCACGCCATCGGCAACAGCGCTAAGCAGCGCGGCTTGGTCTGCCGTTATGTGACTTCTGAGACTTTCACCAACGAACTGATCAGTGCTATTCGCTCGCACTCGCAGGAAGCGTTCCGCAACCGCTATCGCTGCGTGGACATGCTGCTGATGGACGACGTGCAGTTCATTGCCGGCAAAGAGTCCACACAGGAAGAGTTCTTCCACACCTTCAACGCGCTGCACGGCGCAAACAAGCAGATCGTGCTCACCAGCGACCGAACGCCCAAGATGATGGTCACGCTGGAGGATCGCCTGCGCAGCCGGTTCGAATGGGGCTTGATAGTGGACATTGCTCCGCCGGACCTGGAGACGCGCATGGCCATCTTGCAGCACAAGCTGGCCCAGATGGGTCGCACGATCCCCGCCGACGTGATCGAGTTCGTCGCCAAGCAGATCCAGAGCAATGTGCGTGAGCTAGAAGGGGCGCTCACGCGCCTGCTCGCCACATCGGAGATGACCGGCCGCCCGATCACCATCCAGTTCGCCCGCGACACGCTGGCCGACTTGGTAGGCCGTCGCGCGCACATCACCCCCTCTCAGGTGATCGAGACTGTGGCGAAGTTCTACAACATCTCGGTGGCCGATATGGTATCCCCTTCGCGGAACAAGGAGCTGGTGCAGCCGCGCCAAATTGCGATGTATCTCATCCGACAAGAGACCGACGCCTCGCTGCCAGAGATCGGCAGCTTACTCGGTGGGCGCGATCACACTACCATCCTCCACGGCGTGGAGCGCATCAAGGACCGGCTGGAGACCGAGGAGCAACTGCGCCGCGACGTGATGAGTGTGCGCGAACAACTCTACCTGAACGTTACCACTTAAGGCCGACGCGCGCTGTGGCTAGTCATCTGGTCTATGACGGTGCGTTCCGCGAGATCCACGCGTCCCCTGTGATCCCACATCGCTCTAGTCGCACACTCGGCCGGGTAGACGATTGATCGGCCGGATATGCGCGTGGGCCTTTAGGCTCCAAGCCATCTGAACTTCGCTCGTAGATGTGGCGTATGCATTGCCCCCGTCTTTGCCCTTCGACCGCGAGCGGATTGGTATCATCGTTCGGCGCGGTGTCGGCCATGATGTCGCGGATAGGGCGATTTTGCAATGAGGGGTCTGGCCCATCTGGGCGGTCCGGCGGCATCACGCCGTCACCGCGATAGGGGGGCATCATATTTGTGCTGACCCGTCCTTGAACATCAGCCCGGTCCCCCATCTGCCAGACGGTTTGATCGGGGAGGCAATACAGGGCGAGGACGATTTTGACGTCGATGGCTTTGAAGGCATGTCGGACCCGTCCATCAACAACCCGGTCGGTCTGCCGTTTTCGTCCAGACAGAGGGGTCGCACATTTTTCTCAACAGTCTGGACCCCACCGCCGCATCCCATCAGACGAAGCTGATTGGGCACCCCTACCAAACCGTATGGGAAGGGTTCGCGGCTAACCGTGGCGCAATCGGCGACCAATTCGGCGGTAGCGGTGCACCACGTGCATTTCACCAAAAAAAGAAATCGAAGTCTATAAGTCCAGGATCATAACAGCTAAGAGTATATCTATAAACCTCATCTGGCCCCCTAACAACTACACCGTTTACGCAATTAAGATTTTCAAGTGTTATAACTCTTTCGTAACCGAGTTCCAGATAGCTCAAGTGGTTTTCCGCCTGGGCATTTGGGTTCGCTGGGGCAAGAATAGCCGCCGGTATTAGCGTTTGTGGTCGAGCTCCCCTGGTAAACAGGGAATGATGTAGAAAGAATGACCAATAATGACGACAGGATACCCTTTGTGTTTCTCATGCTTTCATTATTAACGCACATCGCGCTTCTGTGCAATGCCGCGCAGCAGCCAAACGCACTTCCGGGCCTGGCTGCCGCGCGGCATCTCGACGCTGTTAGAAAGTGGTGAGATTAACGACGACGAATGTCCCGTTTTCGACCTTCCCGTCCCGGTGGATGCGCGCATATTCGAGCACGCTCACCGAA
>CALHLE010000046.1 GCA_938034415.1 uncultured Anaerolineae bacterium | reverse complement strand
GCGCGAAGGTCTCGGTCGGGCAACGGCAGCAGCACTAGCTGGCGTGGAGAATACTCGGCATCTCGTCCCTAAGCGTGGCCGGGCCAGTCGGCTGGGCGAACGTGCGCGCGGCTACCAGGACGCCGGCGCGACGAGCGCCTGGTTGATCATCAAAACGCTCGAGGAATCGTTGAGCGGGTGGAGCGGCCCCGACAATGCGCAATAGCCCTGGATTGCTTAGCGCCGCATGTCGCGCAGCGCCTCGAACGCTGGACGTGGCGCGCCAGCCGTAAGCGCAAAAAGCCTGCGCTTTCACTACGCCGAATTTATCGGCGCAAATGCAAAAAACTGGGCGTCCCTTTGGGGACGCCCAGTTTCGGTACGACAGGCTTACGAGTTGGCCGTTACCTAGCTTCTAACGTAGCGTTCAGAGCATCTCAGTTTGCCCGAAGAGCCTTGGCGAATTTCTCCCACTGTTCATTCTGTCTTTGGAGCGTCTGTCGCGCCAGATACTGTGGCGGCTGCAGGGGCCAGGGCACTCCCGATGCTCTTCAACGCCGTTTCCGTGTTGCGAACGGCTGCCTCGGTATTGCGCATCAGCGTCTCGGTATTCTTCATCAGCAGCTCGCTGTTCTTCACCGCTGCCTCAGCCGACTTGCGGCTCTGCTCGGCCACTTGCATGGCAGCGCGCGAGCTGTACTCGACATCGGTGAGGAGGCGCAGCAAGGCACCGAACGCGATCAGCGGAATACCGTTCGCCAGGCCCAGGATAACTGGGCCCCAGCCGATCATGTTGAAGCCCTGGTTGTAACCGGGCCAGAAGTTGCCGGTCAGCAACACCAAGCCACCGATCAGCCCTAAGACGAGCACAACGATGCCTGCGACGATGAAGATCGTCCCCAAGACTCTGAGCCCGCCGTATCTTCGCGGTACGTTCATGGGTGTAACCTCTCTTGCCCTCGAATGCGACTAGTTACCCGATGCAAAGGGCAGCGGAATCCTCTGCGCGCCGGGCGCGGGCGGGAAGCGCAGCGCGATTTCGGCGTTCACGCTTGCCAGCGTCGGGCCAAACTTCTCGACCAACGTGTTGACCTGGCTGAACTCCGGATAGGTGTTGAGCGCAACGAACACTTCGGAGGTGTTCTTCAGGCAGTTCTGATCGCACACGAGGTTGGGCAGCGGCTTGTCATTGAAGGCCAGTGCCAAGCCGTCGCCTTCGCTGCGCATCGAGACGTGCTGCACGCCGCGATCGATCAACGCGCGGACGAAGTTCGGATCGAGCTTGACCGTAGTCAGGTCGAGGCCGAACATCTGCTCAAGCTCGGAAGCAGAGATGCCGGCGACAGATGGCACGCCGTTTTGATCGTAGTCAATGACGACGCGAACTTGCACTGAAGCTTCGCCGGGCATCGCGGGCGCAGCGGGCGCGGGCGCCTTCGGGTCGCGCAGCGGAATCTCTGGCGCGCCGGTGCTCGGCACGCGGATCACCAAGCCCAGACCCAGGCTGCGGGCCAAAGGCAGGAATCGCTTCGCCAACGCGGCGTAGCCTTCGAATCCTGGGGCGAAGATGGGCGTCACGCTCTCGGCCACGTCGCCGATGTTCGACACCGACTCTTCGCTCAGCCTAATGGATGGCAGTTGTTTGCCGTTAGCGTAGATGAATGCGCCTTTGCCATGGAAGGCCAATTCGATGTGCTGGACGCCAGTGCTCTTCAGGTAGTCCACCCAGTCCTTGCCGATTGCGAATTGATTGAGGTCGAGTTGCCCAAAGGTGAGTGTGTTGAGGAGTTCTGGACTCAGGCCCGCAATTGAGGGCGTGCCGTTATCGTCGAGTGCGACTTCTATACGAGGAAGGGCCAGGAAGAAGTCGCTATTCCTGTCCACCTCAGCAGCAGGTGCGCCGCATGCGGAAAGCGCGATTGCCAGCGCGGGGATCAATAACGAGACACGCTTTACGAATTTCATGAGCTGTTCCCTCCAGAATTGAAACTATGCTTTTATGGCCCACCGCCGCTTAGAGTGCCGCGGTTCTAGGCCATAGTTTTACACCTCTTTGCGATTTGCGCAAATCGCTTGTCGAGCGGCGCCGGCAACTGACTTGGTTTAGACGCAAGGCTGCGTTGTTATCCACATCGGCGCTGTAGTGTGCCGGGTCGGTCAATTGCCAGCTTATCACGCCCTGATATTGTGCATGGGTTGTGTTAAATCTGTATGGTGATCGGTCGCCCACTAGTTGCTGCTTCAATGGCCCCGAATACCATAGCCAGGCTCTTGATGTTGTCGGTGCAGATGGTTTCCGGCGTGCCGCCTTCGCGCGCGCAGCGCACGAATTGTCGGATCACGCTCGCATGCCCCTCGCTCAGGTCATTGGCGTCTAGCTCAGGCAACGCCAGGTTGCGCTGTTTGTAAACCAGACCGTTGGGCGCTTCCGGCGTTTGGGCATAGAAGCCGGCGCCGCCGTCCCACCTTGCGCTGCCGTTCGCGCCGACGAAGCGCCAATCGCCCTCCCAGCTCGTGTTCATCCCTTCGGCGCACCAACTGCCGCGATAGGTGAAGATCACGCCGTCGTCCATCTCGAACACGGCGATTGCCGAGGCGTCGCGGTCATACCACGAACCGTGCGGGTTCCATTCTCTGCAGAAGGCGACGCGCACGGCGTCTAGGCCGGTCAAAAAGCGCACTTGATCGAAGGTATGGATGGCCATGTCCAGCAGGAGCACGTGAGACATGTGATTGCGGAAGCCGCCGAAGTGCGCGCCGATGTAGAAGTCACAGTTGACCGTAGTGAGGCCGCCGATGGCGCCGGAGCGCAGGAATTCCCGGACGCGACGAATCGGCGCCGTGAAGCGCCGGTTTTGCGCGACGACGTAGAGCTTGCCGGCGCGCTGCGCGGCTTCGACCATCCGCCGCGCGTCTTCCATCGAGGTCGCCATGGGCTTTTCGCCCAGCACGTGGCAGCCATGTCGCAGCGCGGTCAGCGTAGTTTGGGCATGCGCTTCGGGCACGGTCACGTCGAACACGATGTCTGGCTCGACCGCTGATAGCATCGCCTCGAGGTCATCGCCGATGAGGGCGCGCGCCAGCCCGAATTCATCCTTGCGCGCCCGCGCTGCGTCCTCAACGAGGTCTACTAATCCGGCGATGACCAATCCTTCGATGGTGGTGATCGTCCGCAACCAGCCGCGGCTCATATTGCCGCAGCCGACGAGCACTGCGCGTAGAGTGTCCATAGTTTCACGCTCACGCGAAGACTTCTGTTAGCGCCTGACGCATGACCTCCACCGGCGCGTCCTGACCGGTCCAAATGGTGAATGCGATCGCGCCTTGATACACGAGCATGCCTAGCCCATCGAGCGTCCTGGCTCCTTTAGCCGTCGCTTCGATCAGGAAGCGCGTGCGAGGTGGATTGGGCACGACATCGCACACCAGCATGCTGGGCCTGATCGAGTCCATGTTCACGTTGGGTTTGTCGTTCATGTGCGGATGCAAGCCGATGTTGGTGGCGTTGACGACGATGTCGGCGTCTTCCGGCAGCGTGTAGTCACCCAGCCACCAGGCGAACTCAGCTTGCGCAGGCGTCTTGTCGTTGATGAGTTGGGCGAGCGCTTCGCCGCGCTGCGTGGTGCGGTTGACGATGGTGATATGGCGCGCGCCGGCCAACGCCAGCTCGACGGCGATCGCGCGGGCGGCACCGCCCGCGCCAAGCACCACAACGCGCTTGCCGTCGGGGTTGAAGTTGGCGTTGAGTTTGAGCGCCATGAGGAAGCCCTTGCCGTCTGTGTTCGCGCCGATCAACATGTCGCCGTCGCGCGCGACGGTGTTCACCGCGCCGATGAGCGCGGCTTCCGGCGTGATGCGGTCGAGGTAGCGCACCGCCTCGACCTTGTGCGGGATGGTCAGATTGATGCCGCGAAAGCGCATCGCGCGCAGGCCGGCCATGGCTGCGCCCAGGTCTTCTGCGCGCACGTGGAAGTTCTGGTAACGCCAGCGCAGCCCCTTGGCTTTGAAGGCGGCCTCGAACATCAGGATGGTGGGATTCTCGTCCACCGGGTCGCCAAACACGCCGACGATCTCGTGACGGTAGTTGGTGGTCATGAGGCTGGAAGAGATGATTACCTTCCGTAAGCTGCCGCCACGCCGCCGTCCACGGTCAGCATTGCGCCGGTGGTCTTGAGCGAGCGGTCGGAGGCGAAGAACAACACCGCTTCGGCGATGTCTTCCGGGAAGACGTTGACCTTGAGCGCAGTGCGCGCGGCGTAGTAGGCTTCCAGCTCTTCGGGCTTGATGCCGTAATTCTTGGCGCGTTCCTCGCGCCATTGGCTGTTCCAGATGCCGCTGCCTTGCAGCACAGCGTCGGGCAGCACGCTGTTCACGCGAATGCCGCTGGCGCCGCCTTCCTCGGCCAGGCAACGCGCCAGGTGCAGTTCAGCGGCCTTGGCGGCGCTGTAGGCAGCCGCGTTTTTGCCGGCATACACGCTGTTCTTGCTGCATATAAAGATTATCGAGCCGCCCGTGCCCTGCTGCTTCATCACGCGGAAGGCTTCGCGCGCCACCAGGAAGTAGCCTGTGGCCAGGATGTCCATGTTGCGGTTCCAGTCGGCCAGCGTGGTCTCTTCGACCGGCGCGCTGGTGGCGATGCCGGCGTTGTTCACGACGATGTCCACGCCGCCGTACTCCCGACAGGCCGCCGCAAATGCGGCCCTGACCTCATCCTCGCTGGTGACGTTGCATGCGACCGCAGTGGCGCGCTTCATGCCGTGTAATTTGATGATCTCCTCTGCTACTTCCTGCGCGCCGGCCAGGTTGATGTCGGCGATCACAACGTGCGCGCCTTCCTGCGCCAGCCGTTTTGCCGTCGCGCGGCCGATGCCGCTGGCCGCGCCGGTGATGAACGCAACGCGGCCGGCCAGCTCTCGGTCGGGTGGGCGGAGGGTGAGCTTGTATAACTCCAGCGGCCAGTACTCGATGTCGAAGGAGTCCTTCTCATCCAGCGAGGTGAAACGGTCTACGCGCGTGCAAAGCTCCATGACGGCGATGGCGCGATGGTAGAGCTGGCGCGCGACGTCGGCCTGCGCCGCATCGCGGCCGGTGTTGAACATGCCGAGGCCAGGCACCAGGATTACGCGCGGCGCCGGATCGGCCATCTTCACGTTGGGGTCTCGGTTGAAGCGGTTGAAGTATTCCGCGTAGCGCGCGGCGTATTGCGTCACGCCTTCCCGCAAAGCGCGCTTGAGCTGCTCGACATCTCCGCCGTCCCATTCGACGAACAGCGGCACGCGCTTGGTATGCACCAGGTGATCGGGGCACGCAGCGCCGACTTGTGAAAGTTCCTTCGCGTCGTGCCGGTTCAGAAAGCGCAGCACGTCTTCGCTGTCGTCGAAGATGACGATGGCCTTGCGTTGTGCTGTCGCTGCGCCGCGGAGCGTCGGCATCACGGCTGCGACGATCATCTCGCGGGTGTGCTTGCTGATGCCCAGCGTGAGCTTCTCCAGCGCCTCGTTGATCTTCGACAAGCCGAACACGCGCTTCTCTGCCTCGTGCAGGGCGTCCTCGGCGCGCTGGATGTGGGTGATGGCGCTGTGATAACTGCTCCTGGCGTCGTCGCCCCAGGTGATGAGGCCGTGCTTGCCCATGATGACGCAGGTGGCTTGCGGATGCGCGCGCAGCAGCAGGCCAATTTGCTTGCTCAGGGCGAAGCCGGGCCGGATGTAGGGCGCCCAGACCATGGCGTCGCCGAAAACCTCGCGCGCAGCGGCTTCGCCGCGTTCGGCGCAGGCAAGAGCGATGATCGCGTCGGGGTGGGTGTGATCTACGTGCGGATGCGGCGTGAAGGCGTGCAGCAGCGTCTCGATGGATTGGCGTGGGCGGTTCGGCTCGAACTGGCAACGGGTGAGGTAGGCGACCATCTCTTCGTCGCTCATGGCCTCGCGCGCCATCAGCGGTAATATCTCGTCGAGCTTTAGGCCGGCGAAGTCTTTGCCGGTGCACGTCGCCATGTCGGCGCCGCTGCCTTTCACCCACAGCACATTGACTTCGCGCCCTAGGTGATCGCGCTCGACAGTTTTGACGGATGTGTTGCCGCCGAAGATGTTGACGATGCTGCGGTCGGCGGCCAGCAACCGCGAGCGATAGGCGAGCAGGTCAAGCGGGCTTAGCCCCGCCGCGTCATGGTCGTTCCACAAGTTCTTAGGCATGTTCTTTGTGTTACTGGTTGTACGTTGCAAGTTGCAGGTTACACGTTGCGCGTCCTGCGTCTTCTGTTCTCAGCGCATCGCTCCTAGCAGTGAGTGTATCGCGCTTTCAAAGTGGCGCTGGCCGCCGTGCGATGGATGCCGGACGTAGGTCGTCGTCATGTCGAGCATACGCAGCGCGCGCTCGGCAGCGCGACCGACGGCGATGACGCGCTCCGGCTGCTTCCACTCCAGAAAGCGCTCAAGCACGAGACCACCAACGCGCAATTCCGCCGCCGAAGGCGGGCGATTCGACAACGGCCGGCCGGGTTTGTGCGGGTGCCAGGGGAAGGCGTTCCAGCAGACCACGTCGCTGCGCGCGCCGATAATGCGCCAGACGCAGCGCGCGGATCGTTCGTCGTAGCGGCCGCGCGAACTGGTGGTGCGGTAGCCGGGATTTTGCCATTCGAGCAGTTGCGCTTCAGCAGCGAACGGGATGCCGGTAAAGCGGCAGCCGCGATAGCCGGCTGCTTCGCCGATCAGCGCGATGGAGGCGTTCCGGCGCTCACTCAGATAGCATGCCAGGTTGGCCAGGCGGATGCGCGGTGCGTCTGGCGCGTCCAAATTCGGGCAGCGTTCGGCGTATGGGTTGAACGCATGCGACAGCGGAGCCGCCGGCCGAGTCAATGCCACGAGCAACGCGCGCAGGCGCGGGTCGCTCACTTCACGCCTAAGATCCATCCCTCGATCTCGGCGACGGCGCGCTCCTCTGGCGTGAGCGCGGGACGTAGGAAGCCGTCGAGCGCGCCGTCGCGCGCGACCTGTTGCAGCCATGCTGCAACCACATAGGCGTCGTGCTGGTCGGGCGTGCGGCCGTCGCTCGGCCAGTGGGCGCGCCACAAACTCGGATACACCTCGGCGACGAGCGAGCGACCGGGTAGGACATCCCAGCCGTCGAATGGCCAGAAGTGAATGCGCGCGCCGAGCCGTCGGCGCAGATGGCGCAGCCACGGCAGGCCGGCGTGGGTGGACTTGGCGACGCTGCCCTGTACGTCGAAGTGGAAGACCGATTTGGCCGCGCCGGCGCGGATGTCGCACAGCCGACGCCAGCGCGGGCTGCCTGTGCGCGCTGCGCCGTTGCCGCAGCGCCCCTCGCGCACGAAGTCTACGGAGGTTCCGTCTTCGTCGGTCGGCCAGTGGCAATGGAAGTCGTCGAGGAAGGCCGGCCAGTCCATTGGTAGGTTGTATTTCTGAAAGTACTGCAACGGAAAAGAGAAGCCATGGTCAATCCCGACCAGCGCAGGTGGGCCATCGCGCAATTGGCAAGCGAGCCATTCGGCCACGCCGCGGCGCGTCCAGTGCTTGCGCCGGCCGGGCGGGGGGAGCACTTCAGCCGGCGGAGCGTCGCCCTCGGCCAGGTAAACGCGCAGGCCGGGCAGGCTCGACGTGGGCGTCTGCGCGCCGGAGTAGTCTATGCCGATGAAGCGGGTGAAAGGAGGTGACGCTGGCTCGCATGCCATCATCGTTCACTAACGAGCGACGTGGTCGGTCAGCTTAATCCCCCTCTGGATATCCGCCGCCGACCTCGCTGACGCCGCGCTCGGCAGCGATTTTTTGTTCGTAGCCGCTCTGACGCAGCGCGGCGATTGGGTCGGGATGCAGTCCCATCTCCTCACGCACCCGCGCCAGCAGCGGCCGCACGTCGGTCTCGAAGGCATCCATCAGCGTGCGATGCGCGCCCAGCACGTCGCGCGCGTCTTGCCGTTCGCGCAAGCGGGCGCGATCCACGATCAGCGCCTTGGCGTAGGCCGTCTGGATGTTGATCACCGACTGCACCATGGCCTCGATCTTTGGCTCGATCACGTGGCTCTGGTCAATCATGTAGGCCACATCCTTCGCGGCATCGCCGGCCGCCACCAGCTCGTTGAAGATCAGGAACATCTCCAGCGGGTTGATTGTGCCGACGATGAGGTCATCGTCGCCGTATTTGCGATTGTTGAAGTGGAAGCCGCCCAGCTTGCCTTCGTCGAGCAGCGTGGCGACGATGTGTTCGATGTTGACCCCTTGCGCGTGGTGGCCGAGGTCCACCAGCACCTGCGCCTGCGGGCCAAGCTTGATGCACACGGCGTAGGCCTGGCCCCAATCGGCGAGGTCGGTGTGGTAGAAGGCCGGCTCGTAGAGCTTGTACTCGATCAGCATGCGCATGTGGCCGGGCAGGGCGGCATAGACCTCTTTGAGGAAGGCGATCATGCGGTGGCGGCGCTCGACGAACGACTCCTGGCCGGCGTAGTTGGTGCCATCGCCATACCACAGGCTGATCGCGTGCGAGCCGACGCGCTTGGCGATCTCGATGCATTCCAGGTGGTGATCCAGCGCCGCCCGGCGGACAGCCGGATCGGCGTTGGTGATGCTGCCCCACTTGTAGCGGTCGGCTTGGAAGGTGTTGGTGTTCACCGCGCCGATGGCGACCCCTTGCGCCTCGGCATACTCGACCAGGTCGTCCCAGTCCTTCACCTTGTCCCAGGGGATGTGGATGGCGACGGTGGGGCAGACGCCGGTGAGCTTGTGGACGAAGCCGGCGTCGGCCAGCTTCTCGTAGATGTTCCGCGCTGCGCCGGGCCAGGCGTAGGTCTTGAAGCGCGTGCCGGTGTTTGCGAAGCCCCACGACGGCAGCTCGATCTTCTGCGCCTTCAGTTGCGCTTTGACGGCCTCGACGTCAAGGCCTTTTGATGCGAGTTGGTCGGCGAGATGTTGGTAGTCCGACATCGTTTCTCTATCCGCGGATTGGGTCATCGGTCGTCAATCCAGATGAAAAACCTCTTCTAACATGACGAAGCTCTGGTCGGCGTGCCTGCCGCCGGTATCTTCGAAGAAGTCCTTCATGTATTCCTGCCAGCGCGCGTTCACTTCCTTCCGCGCCATGCCATCTAGCGCAGCTTGAAAGTCAGGCGTCTCGACGTAAAAGAACAGCGTGCCGTCATCGCGCATGAAGATCGAGTAGTTGTGCCAGCCGGTCTCGCGCAGGGCATCCAGCATCTCCGGCCAGACCGCTTTGTGGCGGCGCTTGTATTCTTCGATCATGTCCGGCTTGACCTTGAGCACGAAGCCGACGCGTTGCATGATGAGCCTCCTGGGTGAGTTTTCTAATGCGAAGTTTAACCGCGTTGGAAGCAAGATGCCAAGATGACGATCCAAGAACTTTAACGCTCGCGCAGCAGGCGAATCGGCACGCCGCCGACAAAGGCGCCGGGCGGCACATCGCGGTTGACCAGGCTCATCGCGCTCACCGTAGCGCCCTCCCCGACGATCACGCCGGGCAGCACGGTGCAGTTTGCGCCGATCGTCGCGCCTCGGCAAATGCGCACCGGCCCACGCCGCCATTCGTAGCGCATGAATTCATGGGCCAGGATCGTCGTGTTGTAGCCCACTGTCGCATCGTCCTCGATGGTGATGTCTTGCGGGAAGAAGATGTCCAGCGTCACGCCCAGGCCGATGGCCGCGTGCAGGGCAATCTGCGCGCCGGTCAGCCGGAGCAGCGCGCGCTTGATGCCGAAGCCGGGCGCGATGCGCGCAGCGTAGATGCACAGCGCGTTGCGCAGCACCCGCAGCGTACCGCCGGTCAGTTGTGGAAAGTACCACAATGCGGCGCGTTCGCCGGCGGCGGGGAAAGTTTGGCAGCGCGCCTTGCGCGACTCAGTAGGTGGGAGTTCCATGCCGGCGCAATCGTACTGCAATCGCGGCGCTCGGCCTCGGCCCTCGGCCAGAGTCGCGCGGATTTGTGTATAATTCGGAATGTTTAGCCGAAGTGGCGGAATTGGCAGACGCGCTACGTTCAGGGCGTAGTGAGGGTTCCCTCATCCGGGTTCAAGTCCCGGCTTCGGCATCTTTGATTCCGGATCAGCAGACATGGCTCAACCACGCGCGCCTCGCCGGTTCGATCGAATCTCCTTGCCCTCCGCAGTGAATCGCTTGCTGGTCTGGTTTTCGATTGGCGCACTGCTGCTGTCGTTGCCGTTGGCGTTCAACATTGCATCGCGCCTGCAAGCCGAAGCGCGCATGCGGGCCGAAGTCGAGCGCATGAGGCGAGAAGTGAACATGGCGGAGGCCAAACTGGTCGGCTTGCGCGCCGCACTCGACTACGCGCGCAGCGAGCCTTTTGTCGAGGAGTGGGCGCGCGTGCAAGCGCGTTGGAGCAAAGAAGGCGAGGTCGTCGTTGTGCCGCCCTTGACGCATGCGCCCACCCGTTTATGGTGGGAAGACTTTCTCAAGTGACGCGCACACACCTAGGTACCTGCGTCAACGCATCATTTCATGCGTCAGATGCGAGGAGGATCAACGAAATATCATGTTTGGAAGGGACAAGAGTGCACCACAACAGCCACAACAACCGCAATCGTCTTACCAGGGCAGTCAGGTGAATGCGACTGCCCAAGCCATTCCGATCGCCGCGAACACCACGCCGAAGATCGAGACCGTCATCGGCCCGAATTGCAGGCTGACCGGCACGTTGCAGAGCGACGGCGGCATCCGTATTGAGGGCATCTTTGAAGGCAACTTGCAGGCGACCGGCAATCTAATCGTCGCGGAGTCGGCGCGCGTAGTCGCCGAGATTCAGGCCTACAACGTCATCATTTCCGGCCAGGTCAAGGGCAACATCACCGCCAACAAGGTTGAGATCACCGAGACCGGCAAGGTGTGGGGCGACCTGAACGTGAACAGCATGCTGCTGCACGAGGGCGCTTATCTGCGCGGCAACACCAACATGGCCGGCGACGTTGAACCGCCGGCCTTTGAGCCGCCGCGCATCGCGTCACCTCGCCCCGTTGCCGCCATCGAAGGCGAAGTGGACGAGTCGTGATGCTCACGGTCGCCGAGGTCGAACGCATCGCCTGGCTCGCGCGGCTGGCGCTCAGCGAAAGCGAGAAAGCTCGCTACGCGAGCCAGCTCTCCGCCATCCTCGACTACGCCGCGCAACTGGCCGAGCTGGATGTCGAAGATATCCCGCCCACCGCCAGCGTGCTGGCGGTGCACAGCGTAATGCGCGAGGGCGACGAGATAGTTGCCGGCTTGCCGCGCGCCGATGCGCTGCGCAATGCGCCCGACACGGACGGCGTCAGCTTCGTTGTGCAAGCTACCTTCGACGACGAATGACGTCAAACGGTCATGCGTGGGGCATCGGATTCGATCTGCCGCACGCTTGATCTCCGGCGTCTGCGCCTTCCGGTTCTCGATTTTCTATGCTTACCGTGCACGCTGCCCGTGAGCGCCTGCGACGGCGTGAGGTCTCGGCGGTGGAGCTGACGCGCGCGTTTCTCGAGCGCATCCACGCGCTAAACCCGTGTTTGAATGCTTATTTGACCGTGGCCGATGAGGCGGCGCTGGCGATGGCGCGTGACGCCGATGCGCGCATGGCGCGCGGCGAGGATACGCCGCTGCTGGGCGTGCCGATCGCGATCAAGGATGTGCTTTCTACGCGCGACATGCGCACCACCGCTGGCTCGAAGATCCTCGCCGACTACACGCCGAGTTGGGACGCTACGGCCGTCGCCCGACTGCGCGCGCTGGGCGCCGTCTTCCTCGGCAAGCTGAACTGCGACGAGTTTGCCATGGGCTCGTCCACCGAGAATTCGGCCTTTGGCCCGACGCGCAACCCGTGGGACGAAACGCGCGTGCCGGGTGGCTCGTCGGGCGGGTCGGCGGCAGCGGTCGCCGCCGACTTGTGCTGCGCGGCTTTGGGCACCGATACCGGCGGCAGCATCCGCCAGCCGGCGTCGCTGTGCGGCGTGACCGGCCTGAAGAACTCCTACGGGCGCGTGTCTCGCTATGGCCTGATCGCGTTTGCGTCTTCGCTGGACACGGTGGGCGCGCTGACCAAAGATGCGCGCGACGCGGCGATCATGCTCCGCGCAATGGAAGGACGCGATCCGCTTGACTCCACCTCGGTGGAAGTTGTGCCGATTGATGTGGCGGCGCTGGACGAGTCGCGCGATTCGCTGCGCGGTCTGCGCGTCGGCGTGCCGGTGGAGTATTTCGGCAGTGGGATGCAGCCCGACGTGGCGCAGCGCGTGCGCGAGGCGATTGATCATCTCCAGTCGCTGGGGGCGGCGGTGCGTGAGGTCAGCCTGCCGCGCACGCATCTGGGTTTGCCGGTCTATTACATCATTGCGCCTGCCGAGGCGTCAGCCAACCTTGCGCGTTTCGATGGCGTGAAATACGGCTTGCGCGTCCAAGGCCGCGACCTGATCGCCACTTACATGGAGACGCGCGGCGCGGGCTTTGGCGCAGAGGTCAAGCGGCGCATCATGCTGGGCACATACGCCTTGAGCGCCGGCTACTATGACGCCTACTACATCCGCGCCCAGAAGGTGCGCACGCTGATCAAGCGCGATTTTGAGCAAGCCTTTAACCAGGTGGACATCATCGCCGCGCCGGTATCGCCAACGACTGCCTTCCCGCTTGGCTCCAAAACGGAAGACCCGATCCAGATGTATCTGGCCGACGTATTTACGTTGCCGGTCAGCCTTGCCGGCATCTGCGGCATCAGCATCCCGTGTGGCTTTGACCGCGATGGTTTGCCTGTCGGCTTACAGTTGATCGGCCCGGCGTTTGGCGAGCAACGCGTGCTCGAAGTCGCGCATATATTCCAGCAGACGACGGACTTTCACCTACAGAAGCCTAGGTTGAAAGGTGAGCCTTAATCTTTGCAGCGGCCCATGTATGCTGACTCCTGACCGCTAACTCCAGACTATGGACGTCATCATTCCACTCGCTGGATTTGGTACGCGGCTAAGGCCGCACACATACTCCAAACCTAAGCCGCTGGTCAGCGTGGCTGGCAAGCCGGTGCTCGGTCACATTCTGGACAAGTTAATCAATGAATCTCAAGTGGACAAGGTGGTGTTCGTCGTCGGTTACCTGGGCGAACAGATCGAGCACTACGTGAAGACGGTGTATCCGTCGCTGCGCGGTGAGTATGTGGAGCAGGAGGAGCTGAACGGCCAGGCGCCGGCCATCTTGCTTGCGCGCGATAAGGTGAGCGGGCCGACGCTCATCGTGTTTGTGGATACGCTGGCCGACGCTGACCTGTCTAAGCTGGCCGATGAAAGTTGCGATGGCGTGATCTACGTCAAAGAGGTTGAAGACCCGCGACGCTTCGGCGTGGTGCAGGTCGGCGCGGATGGCTACATCACACGCTTCGTCGAGAAGCCGGCCACGAGGGAGAACCGGTTGGCGGTGATCGGCATGTACTACGTGAGGGATGCCGAGCGCTTGATGGCAGCCTGTGAGGAACTCATGCGGCGCGGCATCAAGACCAAGAACGAGTACTTCCTTGCCGACGCCCTCAATATCATGATCGAGGGCGGGGCGAAGCTGCGCCCACAGGAGGTGAGCGTCTGGCTGGATTGCGGCACATCGCAGACCGTGCTGGAGACCAACCGGTACCTGCTTCAGCACGGCCACGACAACAGCGGGGCGTGGCGCAACGGCGCGTGCGTCATCGTGCCGCCGGTCAACATCCATCCCACCGCAAAGATTGTTAACAGCGTGATCGGGCCGCACGTGACCATTGGCGAAGGATGCCACATCGAGAGCAGCGTGGTGCGCGAGAGCATCGTCGAAGCCGGCGCAGAGGTCGTGGATCATGTGTTGGCCAATTCCCTGATCGGCCGTGATGCCGTGCTGCACGGTCGCCCTCGCCGCTTCAACGTCGGCGACAATAGCGTGGTGGGCTTTGACGAGGATTAAACGGGCGACTCGCGCTCCCGGCGCTTGATGCCTTTTTGCGACGAGGCGCATCGGCGCGACTTCTCCGACTAGATTGACCTCTGTAGCCTATGGATGTCGTAATGCCGAAGGTCGGCCTGACGATGACCGAGGGCGTCATCGCGCAGTGGCACAAACGCGAAGGCGACTTCGTGCGCAAAGGCGAGCGGCTGTTTACGTTCGAGACCGAGAAATCCACGCTCGACTACGAAGCGCCGGAGTCGGGGGTGCTGGTCCGAATCCTTGTGCCGGAAGGCCAAACCGTGCCTTGTTTGACGCCGGTCGCGCAGATTGAAGCGCAGCGCATTGCTGCCGATTCTCCGACCTCGACTCCGGACGCTCAATTAGCAGGTGAGGCGTCGGCGGTGAGGCGTGCTGGGACGTCCTCGTCGTCGTCCGAACAGCCGCGCCGGCCGGTTTCGCCGCGCGCACGGTTGCGCGCCGGCGAGCTGGGCGTTGACTTGGCGCAGGTAGCCGGCAGCGGCCCGGACGGCGCGGTTCGTGAGCGCGATGTCCTGTCGTTTGCCCAGAGCCGACAGCCCAAAACGCTGCGCGCTACGCCGATTGCGCAGCGCATGGCCGCCGAGCTAGGCGTGGACCTCTCCTCCTTGGCCGGCAGCGGTCCCGAGGGTCGCATCACCCGCGAGGATGTTGAGCGTGCGGCGCGAGGACAGCGGGTCGCAGGCGGGGAGCGCAGGGAGGAGATTGGGGCGACGCAGCCGGCGCTCCAATCTCCCCCTGCCGATTACCAGCCGCTGTCGACGGCCCGACGCATCACTGCGCAGCGCCTGGCCGCCAATGCGCAGATCGCGCCGCACGTCACCTTGTTCACCGAGGCCGACGCCGCGCACTTCGTCATTGCCCGCGAGCAGATCGGCGCCGAGTTGGGCGAGAAGATCAGCTACAACACCTTGCTCGTCGCTATTTGCGCCCGCGCCTTGCGGGAGCATCCCTACATGAACGCGAGTTGGGTGGATTCACTGCCCGACGATCCCGGACAGCCGGGCGTCGCGCGGCATTCTGGCATCCACATCGGTCTCGCCGTGGATACGCCGCGTGGCCTGCTCGTGCCTGTGCTGCGCGATGCCGACGCAAAGCCGTTGGCGCAAATTCACCATGAGCTGAACCAACTGGTCGCGCGGACGCTGGAGGGCCAGGTTTCGCCCGACGAGCTGCGCGATGGCACGTTCACCATTACCAACTTGGGCATGTTCGAGGTGGACGGCTTCACGCCGATCATCAACCTGCCCCAGGCGGCCATCCTGGGCGTAGGGCGGATCGCCAAGAAAGCCGTTGCAGCTGACGATGCCATCGTCGCTCGGCCGGTCGTGACGCTCAGCCTGTCCTTTGACCATCGTGTGGTGGACGGTGCGCCAGCGGCCCGCTTCCTGCAGCGCATCAAGCAGTTGATCGAGCGACCGTTTGCGCTGATGGTCTGAGCGCTTTCTCAGCAATCACACACCTGGACGCGATAGGGTAGATGAGTCGTTGATGGCGCAGGCTTTGGCCGACGCCGATGGACATGTCACAAATGAGGTGAGGGATGGCGAAGGTTGTGGTGATCGGCGCAGGGGTGGGCGGCGCGACGGCGGCGGCGCTGCTGGCAAAGGCCGGACACGATGTGACGGTGCTCGAAGCGCACGTCTACCCAGGCGGTTGCGCCGGCACATTCTATTATCAGAAGTATCGTTTCGACGCCGGCGCGACGTTGGCCGGCGGCTTTCACCCCGGCGGCCCGCACGATGTCGTCGGCAGGCTGCTCGGCATCGAGTGGCGCGTGCGGCCGGTCAATCCGGCCTGGCATGTGCTGCTGCCGGACCGCAGCGTGACGCAGTTCGGTGACCGTGAACGGTGGCATGCCGAGGTCGCGCGCGCTTTCGCCGATCGGCCGGAACGCAATCGAATTGTGCGCTTCTTCCGCGCAGCCGAGCGCGTGAGCGATGCCGTGTGGGACTTCGCTTCGCGCAAACCGGCCTGGCCACCGTCGAACCTGGGCGATTTGCTGCGCACCGCCGCTGCGCTACGCCCACAAACGTTGATCACCTTGCCGCATCTGTTCGAGACGATGGGTAGCTGGGCGCGACGCGCCGGCCTCACCGACCGTGCGGCACTGACCTTCCTCGACGCCCAGTTGCTCATCAGCGCGCAGACCACGAGTGACCACGCCAGCGCGCTATTCGGCGCGGCGGCCTCCGATTTGCCGCGCAAAGGCGTGACGCATCCTGAAGGCGGCATCGGCGGCATCAGCGATCAGCTCGTCGAGGCGATCCGTCGCTTGGGCGGGCAGGTGCTGTTTCGGCAAGAGGTCACGCGCCTGGAAGTTCGCGATGGCCGCGTCGTCGCCGCGCATACCAACAGAGGCGCGCGTTTTGAGTGCGACGTGTGCATCGCTAACCTCACGCCGTGGGATCTGGCGCGCCTACTGGGGGACGCAGCCCCGCCGTCGTTGCAGCGCGAGGTGCGCGCCCGCGCCGAGCAATGGGGCGCCTTTACCCTCTACCTCGGCGTCGAAGACGAGCCGAATGCAGATGTGCAAGTTGCATCGCATTACCAAGTAGTCGGCTCATACGAACGACCGTTGGGGGAGGGCAACTCGATCTTCATGTCGTTTTCGGAGCGGGGCGACCTGCGGCGCGCGCCGGCCGGTCACCGCGCGCTGACGATCAGCACGCATACCCGCGTTGCTGAATGGTGGCGCTTGCGCGAGACGCCCGGCGCGAAGGCCGCCTACGATGAGCGCGTCGCTGAGTATGCGGAGCGCATGCTCGATCTCGCGGAGCGCGCCGTGCCCGGGCTGCGCCGGCGCATCCGTTTACAACTGCCCGGCACGCCGGTGACGTTCAAGTTCTACACCCGCCGACATCGCGGTGGGGTGGGTGGATTCCCATTCACCAGCCTGTTCGCCGCACGCGGGCCGTGGACCGGGCTGCGCAACGCCTGGCTAGTGGGCGACTCGATCTTCCCCGGCCAGAGCACGGCCGGCGTGACGATGGGCGCGATGCGCGTGGCCGATGAAGTGCTGCGCGCCTATCCGTTGGCCGCCGGTCGCGTGTATTCGGTCGCAGCGAAGTAGCCTGCTTGGAGCGGTGGATGACCCGCAACTAGCTGCGGTATCTGAAGCGCACCGGCAGGGGCGGGGGAGGGCGATGCGGGTCGAGATAGTCGAGTTTGGTCGGCATCTTGGCCGGCGCGAAGCCGAACACGCGATGTACGCCGCCGATCTCGGTGGTGCGGTTGTATGATAACGCGTCCAGTTCCATCTCGCTCAACGCATTGCGGCAGCGCGCGAGGAAGGCGGCTAACTGGCGGGTGAACGCACTCGGCACGCGCACGATGCGACGCGGGCGTTGCGTTGCCTTCATGGTGAGCTGCGCAATGTCGGCCAGCGTCAGGGCTTGCGGTCCGCCGATCGGCACAACTTGGCGGAAGGTGGAGCGCGTGTTAAGGCAGCGCTCGACACAAGCAGCGACGTCGCCTACCCAGATCGGCTGCATCTTCGTCGCGCCGCTGTGCGGCAGCGGCATGACGAAGGGAAAGTCGCTGGCCACGCCGGCTAACCAAGACGTGAGCCAGTCGCCCTCGCCATACACCACTGCCGACTTGAGCACGGTGAAGTTCAGCCCGCTCGCGCGCACGATCTCCTCCGCTTTGCCCAGGCTGCGTTGCAACGGATAGGGCGAGCGAGACTCGGCGCCTAGGCAGCCGACGACGATGAGGCGTTTGATGTTCGCCCGCTTCATCGCCGCAATCACGTTGTGGGTGCCGGTGATGTTGACATCTTCGAACTTGTCCTCCGGGGTCTCGCGGCGCAGGTATGCCAGATGCACAACGGTGTCGCACGCGCCGCCATCGGTGATCGCCTCGTAGATCGAGTCTTCGTTGCGCACGTCGCCGCCGGTGATGACGACGCGGCGCGGGCAGGGATGTTCGTTGCCCCAGTGAAACAAGCACTTGACCTGGTGCCCCGAAGAGACTAAGCGTTCGACGACGGCCCGACCGATGCAACCCGTTGATCCAGTGACGAGAATCATGATGGCAAGCTGAATCCCAGGGTAAGCGCTGCGACGAAGAACAGGAGCTGCGTTGCCGCGCTGCCGCCCCACAGCATGAACGCAGCCAACCTCTCACCCTTCCCGTACAACACCAGCCCGAAGATCAGGCTGACGGCAAGTGTGAGCAATCCCAAGACCGGCGGCACGAACAGTTGCGACTTTTCACCGAGCCGATCTGCCGAACCGCCGGCGTCGAAATGCAGCGCAATCTGCGCCGGCGCTGCCGGAAAGCGCGTTGCACTCATGCCGAACAAAGCCAAGTTTAGCCCAATTGCCAGAAATAACAAGACGAGCGCAGTTCTGTCGCGCCAGATGCGCCAGTTTGCGAAGCCGGGCAACAATCTGCTATACGTCACATTCTGCGTAGGGCGCATCTCTAGCCGGATTCGGAGCGCATCTAGGAAGGCTTCTGCGTCATAAGGCGAGATGGCATAGCTACACCCCGACGTTATGACTATGAGTTGCTGCTCAGGCGGTTCCGTCGCGTAGAAGCGGATCTTGCCCAGCGCCGGGTGGCTGCCGACGCCGAACCACCATCCCGGCAGCGGCAGGCGCAGCAGGCGCAAATCATCGGCTATTTCATCGGCTAGGATCACCCGCTGCACATCGCTCATCGGTACGATCTCGCGTAGCGCTCCCCAGCGGATTATGAAGGCGTTGCGGTCGAGCGTGTAGTTGATGCGGGTCAACTGATAAGTCTGATAGCCTAGCCAGATTGCAAGCGCCAGCAATGCGATCGCGCTCAAGGTGAACAGGAAGGTGAATCCGGATAGGGGAACTAGCACGGCCGCGATGGCGCACGCCACTGCGCCGAACACGACGACGACGGCAGCAATTGCACCGCTGGTGAACGCCAGCCGAGAATCCACTTCAAACACAGTCATCGCGAATGCAAGATCGGCGCGGGCAGGCCCCGCTTGGCCAGCGAGTTAGTATACCGCTTTACACCCCTAAGCGGTTGCGACGCAGGATTTCGTTGCTTGACTGGGCAGTTCTGGGCGTGTAGCCCGGGATGGGCAGGATGCGCTCGTGGAGCATGTCCACGATCCAGGCGGGCTGTGGGAAGAAGATGTCCTCCATCTCGGCCGGCGGCACGATCCAGTTGCGCGCGCCTAAGACGGCAATAGGGCCATCGAGCGCGTCGAAGGCGAGCTGCGATAGGTTCGAGGCGACCGTGTGGGCGAACGAGCCGCGTTCGCAGGCGTCCGAGGCGACGATTGCCCGGCCGGTCTTGCGCACCGAGGCGACGAGTGGTTCGTAGTCGAGCGGGTTGAGGAAGCGCAGGTCAATCACTTCGGCGCTGATGTCGTAGCGTTCTAGCTCGCGCGCTGCCTCGAGCGCGACGTAGAGCGTCGCGCCGATGGTGATGATGGTGACGTCATCGCCCACGCGACGCACGGCCGGCTGGCCCAGCGGCACCTCGTAGTACTCGACCGGCACGCCGCCAGGCGTCAGCTTCTCCGGCTCGGGATACAAGCGCTGCGACTCGAAGAACACGACCGGGTTGCTGCCGCGCAGCGCCAGGTTCAGCATCCCTTTCGCGTCGTAGGGCGTGGCCGGGAAGAACACCTGTAGCCCAGGAATATGGGCCACCAGCGCGCTCCAGTCCTGGGAGTGTTGCGCGCCGTATTTGTTGCCTACGGACACGCGCAGCACCAGGGGCATCTGCAACACCCCGCCGCTCATGGCTTGCCACTTGGCCATTTGGTTGAAGATCTCGTCGCCGGCGCGGCCCATGAAGTCGGCGTACATCAGCTCGACCACGGCGCGCCCGCCGCACAGCGCATAGCCTACGCCGGCGCCTACGATGGCCGCTTCGCTGATCGGCGTGTTGAATAGGCGATGGTAGGGCAGCGCCTCGGTCAGCCCGCGATACACGCCAAACGCGCCGCCCCAGTCGCGGTTCTCCTCGCCGAAGGCGATCAACGTCGGGTCTTCGTAGAAGCGATGCAGCATGGCCTCGGTCAGCGCCTCGGCGTAGGTCAGCGTCTTCAGCTTAGGATAGGGCTTGCCGTCGGGATCGAAGGCGAAGCGATGCTTCTCGGCCAGTTGCCTGAGCCGGCTCTGCTCGCGGGGCAGGAGCACCTCGGGGCGGCCGGCAGCGCTCTGCGCGGGGCGGGGCGCGTCGGAGAACATCAGCGCGCCGATCTCGTCGCCGCGAACCGTCAGACGTGGCGAAAGGTCGAGCGAGACGGCGGCTTCCAGCACGCGCCGGGTGCGCTGTTGCGCCGCTTCGACGATCGCATCGAGCGCGCTTTCGTCGGCATGGCCGTTGGTCAGCAAATAGCGGCGGAAGCCGAGCAGCGCATCGTGTTGCTGCCAGCGTTTGATCTCCTCGGCGTCACGATACGAGGACGCATCGGACGGGGAGTGTCCGGAGTAGCGGTAGGTCACCACGTCGAGCAACACCGGGCCTTGGCCGGCTTCGAGCACGCCGCGTTTGCGCGCGATGGCGTCGGCGACGGCCAGCGGGTTATAGCCGTCCACGCGCTCGGCGTGCATGGCCTGCGGGTTCACGCCCAGCCCGACCCGCGCCAGCACGTCGAAGCCCATCGTCTCGCCCTTCGGCTGGCCGCCCATGCCGTAGAAGTTGTTCATGAAGCTGAATAGGATAGGCGGATGGCCGCCGATCGCTTTGTCCCACAGCGTATGGAACTGATCCATCGCGGCGAAGTTCATCGCTTCCCATACCGGCCCGCAGCCTATGCTGGCGTCGCCAATGTTGGCGATGACAATGCCCGGCTTGCGATTCACGCGCTTGTAGAGCGCCGCGCCGAGCGCGATACCAGCTGAGCCGCCGACGATGGCGTTGTTCGGCATCACGCCGAAGGGCGGGAAGAATGCGTGCATGCTGCCGCCCATGCCGCGGTTGAAGCCGGTCGCTCGTCCGAAGATTTCGGCCAGCGTGCCGTATAGCACGTAGGTGATCGCCAGCTCGGCGAAATCGGCGCCGGCGATTCGTTCGACGACGCGCAGAATCGCGCCGTCCAGGTAGCCTTCCATTACGCGTTGCGCGTCCGTTTGGCTCATCTTGGCGATGGCGCTCAGGCACTTGGCGATGATCTCGCCGTGGCTGCGGTGCGAGCCAAAGATGAAATCGTCAGGGGTAAGGTGATAGCACTGGCCGACGGCAGCCGCTTCTTGGCCGATGGACAGGTGCGCCGGCCCGCGATGGTCGTAGCGTATGCCGGCGTAGTTCCCTTCTTTTTTGATCTTGTCTAACATGGTCTCGAACTCGCGGATGATGACCATGTCGCGATAGATGCGCACCAGGTTGGCCGAGCCATACTGCGCCGCTTCGGCGGCCGGATCGGAGACATAGGCGTTGAGCGGAATCGGCGGCGCGGTCAGCATACCTGGCGCGCGCGCCTCCGCCGGATCAATCAAGATGGACTTGGGCATATCTAGGTTGCAAGCAACAATTCGATTTGTTCTATGTTGTGGGCAAGCGCTTGCAGAAACCGGGCTGCCGGCGCGCCGTCCACGAATTGGTGGTCTATCGTCAATGACAGGCCGAGGTGAGGCGCAAAAACGACATCGCGCGCGCCTTCGGGCAGGATTGGCTTCAGGTTGATGCTGCCCACGCCGAGGATGGCAACCTGCGGCGGGTTCAGGATGGGCGTAAAAGTTTCCACGCCCAGGCTGCCGAGGTTGGTGACCGTAAAGGTGCCGCCGATGAGGGCGTCGGGGGCCAGCTTGCCGGCGGCAGCGTCGGCGGCGAGCGCCTTCGCGGCTTCGGCCAGTTGCCTCAAGCTCAGCGCGTGCGCGTTGCGGATCACCGGCGCCAGCAGTCCGCGCGGTGTGTCCACGGCGAAGCTAAGGTGCACGCGGGCGTGCTGGCGCAGTTCGTCGCCTTCAAACGTGGCGTTGAGCGCCGGGAATCGAAGCAGCGTGCGTGCCACGGCAAACATCACCAGGTCGTTGATGGTGACGTTGCGCAAGCCGAACACCTCATCGCTGGCCTTCAGCTTCTGGCGATAGGCCAGGAGCGCCCGCGCGTCGGCGCCGGCGTGCAGCGTCAACTGGGCGGTGGATTGCAGCGAGGCGCGCATCCGCTCGGCGATCGTGCGGCGCACGCCGGATAGGGGGATGACTTCGTAATCGCCGGAGGGTGCATCGGGTTCGCGCGGCGAGGCCGGATCGCCGATCGGGATCAGGTCCTGCTTGGTGATGCGCCCGCCGGGGCCGCTGCCTTGCTCGGGCGCGACATAGCCGCCGCGCTCGACCATCGCGCGCGCCACAGGCGTCATGCGCTTGCTCTCACGTCTCTCCTCGATCCGCGCGCGCACGTCGCGCTCGATGATGCGCCCGCCGGGGCCGCTGCCGACGACCTCCGATGGATCTATGCCGTGCGCTCGTGCCAGCTTTAGCGCGCGTGGGGAGATCGCCGGAGTTGCCGGTGGTTCGTCGGCGCGCGCTTCCGGTGTGGGCGTCTCCACCTCGCCGATGAGCGCAATCGGCGTTTGCACCGGCACATCGTCGCCCACGTTCACCAGATGTTGAAGCAGCACGCCGCTGACCGTGCTCGGCACTTCCAGCGTGCTCTTGTCCGTCTCGACGGTGCAAATCGGTTCGCCAGCCTCGACGCGGTCGCCGGGTTGTTTGAGCCACGCAATGATGATGGAGCTTTCGACCGAGTTGCCCAGTTTGGGCAGTACTAACTGCGTTGTCATGTCCTTTCGCCTTGCGTATAAAAGCGCCTTCGACGCCGTACAGCCGACGATTTTACCGACCCACCCGCGTATGTTGCGCCTGCCCCTTGCCAGAAATGCGCCTGGCACGGGCTACTGCCCGTACGCCCATGTCGGTGCGTCGGCCCAGATGTTGTCGCGGTCAAAGGCGATCTGGCCGAGCAGGCCGTTGTGGCGGATGCGTCGCAGCGCATCGGCTACACCGGCGCGCGTTGGTTGGCCATGCACCTGCGCGTCCAGCGCAATGGCGTCGAGCAGCGCGTTCGTCGCGTCGTAGGCGACGATAGAGCGCGGCCCTGGCAGCGGCCCCAGCGATAGTTCGGTGAACGCCGTCAGCGCTTGTTGTGCGCCGGGCAACTCGGCGACCGGCGGCGCGTCGGCAACACACGGGCCGAAAGGCCAACCCACCGCCGCCCATGATGGATCAAGCGCCGAACACGGCGCGCTGCTCGCCTGGGGATGGCGTCCCTGCGTAACCGGCCCCATCCGAAAGACCAGCGGGTCGCGCGGCAGCGCATCCGCCGGCACAGAGGGCGCGAGCAGGGGCAGGCCGGCCTCTCGGTAGACCGGCAGCGCAGCCAGCGTCGTCGAGAGGACCAGGTGGCCGATCACTGCCATCACCTCCGGGTCGAGTGCCACGTTGCGGGCGACGCGCGCTGCAGCAGCCGGGTCGCCGTCGTCGTTATAAGCGACGAACGTGACGCGCACACGGGCAATGCCGCCCGCTGCGATGCGCTCGCGGATGGCCAGCCTCATGGCCGGAAAAGCCTCGTAGCCCACCTGGCGCAGGCGACCCTCGAATGGCGCGACCAACGCGATCTTCACCACCGGCGGCGGCGCGCACGCGGCCAGCAGGACACACCAGACAATCAGTAACCGGATCATTCCCGTCAGGGGTAGGGGACGTTCAAATCCTCCAGGCGAGGGCCGCCGACGCCGCGCAATATGGCTTCGCCGGTCGGTTGTAGATCAGCCAGGCGGTACCACACGATCTGCAGAGTGTATGGCTCGTTGGGTTGCAATATGTCGTTGGCGGCCACGCATTGGCTGTCGTGGATGAGCGCGTCATCAAGCCATGACCACGTCGGCGCAAGTCCGCCTTGCGGCTGGTTGTCGGCCTGGGCGAGCAAGCGGCCGTCGCTGCCGAAGGCGCGCAGTGAGACCTGCAGCGCGTCGGCGCGGTTGACGTTCGACCGCGCCCACTGCCATATAGGCCTGAAGCACACCTCTTGCGCCGAGGCGAAGAACCAATCTATCTCGCGCAGCGCGATGCCGTTGTCGAAGGTCACGCTGAGCCGTAAGGGCGTAGAGCCGGGGCGCGCCGCGTGCGCGATGCGCGGCCCGAGCAGCGTGATGGCCGGCACCGGTTTGCCGGCGATCATCGTCTGCAGCAGCTTCCCTTCGGCGTCCAGCGGTGTCAGTGGCGCGTGGGCGGAGTCGGCGGCCGAGAGCTTGAGCAACAGCGGGCCGGGCAGTGCGTCGGTCAGGACGATATGCCGGCTGATGCGCGGGTCGCCGGGCGTCTGTGAACGCGCGTGCCGGAAGAGCCGGGCGAATTCGCCGCCCATCGGCAACTCCTGCGTGACCGTAATCTGCGCCGGCGCGCGGTCGTCGCGCCAACGCAGTGTTAGAGTGAAGGGGGCGCCGGCGCGCAGTGTCTGTGGCTCGATGGAGGCGGCAACCAGTTCGTAGGTTTCGCCCCCGCCGACGAATCGCACCGGGTCGCGGTGAGGAAACGGGCGGTGGTCAAAGTCGAGCGTCTGCATTGGGGGCGGCTCGGCCGGCGCGGAGGCCAACCGCGCGATTGCCGCAGTCGCGATCAGGCCGCCGACGAGCGCCAGACCTGCGAGCGTCGCTGTGCGTCGGGCGGCGGGCGAAGCGCGCGCGAGGGTCGCGCTGAGCAGGATGGCGAGGGCGATCGCAGCGCCCAGCGATACCCATTCGCCGGCTTGCGTCAGCGTCGTGCCTTCCCAGCGCAGTTCGATGCGATGCGTGCCAGCCGGCACGGCCATGGCTAGCCAGCCTGAACCCGTGTATGGCCAGGCGTTCGTCGGCGTGCCATCCAGCCAGGCACGCCAACCGGGCCGGTGCAGCATTGGCAGGGCAATCGTCAGCGCGCGTTGCGCGGTGATCTGCCAGACTTGCTGCGCTGGCGAAGCAAACAGCAGCGTCGAGGACATGGCATCTGGCGCGGCGTCGTCCTGGGCGATCAGCGCTGCGCGCGGCAGGCCCAATATGTCTGGGCCGGTGCGTGGGGTGGGGCGCGCCGTCGCCGGTAGATACTCATGACGGATGGTCGTGCCGATGTTGCCGGTGTACCACTCGTAGAGCTGAATTGTGTCGGGCGTCACGTCCTCGGCGCGCACGTTCAGGCGCGCGCCGGGCAAATGCGCAAGGGCTGCCCAGGCGAGGGCAGCGATTGCCAATACCGACGCAGCGAAAGCGGGCCGATGCCCGATCGCCGGCAAACCGCAGCCGCCGATGAGCAATGCCCCGAAGGCAGCCTGCACCGATAGAAATCGCCAGGGAAATTGCGCCAGCGGCAACAGCGGGGCGCGCTCCCAGACGAAGGCCGATAACGGCGTAATCATGAACGTGGCGAGCGCGAAGAGTATGCCGATGAGCACAAGCGTGAAGTGTGAATGGCCGGCACGCCGGTTGTGCCACCACCAGGTGACGCCGCCGGCGACGATCAGGACGGTCTGCGCCGCGCCCATGGCGAATGCGTTCAGGTCTTCCCCTACGGTGTAGTCGAAGGCGAGCGATAGTTGAACCAGGTTCTCGGCGCGGAAGTGATTGGCAAAGTTGAAGTAGCCGGTCGTTTGGTCGCCCAGTTGTGCGCCGGCTGCTTCTCCGAGTGCCGGCAGCCAGAACCATGCACTCATCGCCAGCGCAAGCGCGGTGGCGGCGGTCAACCATGCTGCGCTGCGCAGGAATGCGCCGATGGCGTCGGGCGTCCTCCGCGCGTAGCGCGTCGCCATCGCCAGCGCATAGAGTACGGCGAAGGGCGCGAAGATCAGCGCCGATACGTTGTGCGTGACGACAAGCGCAGCCGACGCCAATGACAGGCCGATGAACGCCGTCAGCGCCGCCTTGCCGGTAGCGTCGTGAAAGGTTTGATGGATCAACCGGCCGGCGCTCCACAGGATCAGCGGATACCAAACGAACGCCCAGAACTCGGAGAGCGAATCGCCGCGCACGTAAATGTTCACCAGGTGAAAGGGCGCCAAGGCGTAGGCGGCGCCGGCCAGTGCCGCGCCCCAGGGGGCAATGGGAGCGCTTTGCGCATCGCGCGCGTTGTGCATTGCGCCTCGCGTCTGAATGCTCTCCGACTTTTGCTGCTTGCTTTCACGTTGCAGGTCATTGGCGAGCAGCGCGAGCGCGCCGGCAGCCGCAAACATGCCGAGGGTCTGCGTTAGCTTGATCGCCGAGAGCAAGTCCACGCCGAGTATGTTCAATCCGGCGGCGAGGTAGTAAGGCAGGGCAGCATAGAAATTGAAGAAGGGATAGCCCAAGCCGAAGGCAGCGTTGCTCATCCAGCGCGCCGGGAATACTCCGGCGCGCAAGTTCTCCGCCAACTCATAGGTGCGGATGAGCAGGAAGGGGCTATCGCCGCCTGCGCGGGTGTTGATGATGCCCGGGCCGAGCCATAGGTTTGCCGACGCCAGGGCACAGATCAGCGCCAGCGCAGCAAGCGGAAGAAAGCGTTGCATCCGCGATTGTTCACAACCGGCGTCGCCTCAGGAGGGTTGAGGCGATGAAGCCTACTGCGCCGATCAGTAGAAGTGCTCCGCCGCCCAGCGAAAGCAAGCCTATGGTGAGATTGCTGTTCATGGCAATCGGCGGCGGCCGCGGCGTCGGGGTAGGGCTAATATCCTCGAAGCCGTCGCTAATGCGGCGCAAGCCGAGCGAGAAATAGGAGCGCGCGCCATTCACTCGCAGCGTGTCGTTCAGCGGCGTGGTCGGCACGTAGATGTCTGGCGGCGTGCCGGCAACCGTGTAGGCCTGGTTAGGCAGGTTCTCGAAGCAGTATGGCTCGTCCGCGCCATTGGTGGTGTAGGTGCCGATGATGTTGCCGCCGGTAGTAAGGACGAACTGAATGTTGGGCACCAGGTCTTCGAGTTCGTCGCGCTTGCCGTCGCCGTCGTCGTCGAAGAACGCCTGAACGCATGCCTGACCCACCGTTGGGGTTGCCAGCACCGCCGGCGATGATGCGCTAGCCTCGCCGGACGCTTGGCCGGCAGCCGCCTGAGGCGGCGACGCTGCTGAGTCGGTTGCCACTTCCGCCGTCGTCCCCGGCTTGATTATCAGCACTTGGCCGATCTGCAGCGCCTCGGGTCTAACGCCGGGGTTGTTCTTCTGCAATTCGGCCAGCGGCACGTTTTGTTCGAGCGCAATGCCAAGCAGCGTGTCGCCGGCTTTGACGGTGTAGGTGACAGGCGGGATGGTGACCGGCGCAGCAGGCTGCGCTATAGCCGCGGGTGTTGCTGCAACTTCGGGCCCGGCAGTAGGCGTGGCCGTTGCGGAGGGCAGATCAGGCGTCGCCGTTGGCGGTGGGGCGATGTATTCGAGCACGGCATCGTCCCAGAACACCTCGTTGTGCCGCACGCTGTCGCGCATCGTCGTGTAGGTGTAGAGGATGACGGTAGGCGACCGCGCCTCGACTTCGACGGTGAACGGGGTGAATTCGTCCTTGGCTTCTTGCTCAGGCGACCAGATCACCTGGCCGTTGAGCGGACTAGGCCGGCCGTTGTCGCCGCCCAGCGGGTCCACGCCCACCTTCACGCGAATCTCGCGCGATGGGCGCGCCGAGATCGGGCTTTCATCGTTGGTGGACCAGACCTGTCCCCAGATGGTGAAGCGCAGCCGCGCGCCCACCTGCACGTCGTTCACAACGCGGTAGATGCCGCCGGTGAAGGTGGCGTTGTCGGCCCACAGGCGTTGCGCGGCTGCGCCGCTCCGCACGCGCGCCGTTGTGCGATCGGCCTGCGGTTGGAAGTTGGCGCCGGGCGGATCGTTCTCGGTGCGCGGGATGAACCATACGCCCCAGCCAACCGGCACGTTGCATATGCCCTGCTTGCAACCCGGATCACTTTGAAAGGCTCCCTCGAATCCCTCGGCAAGGATGAGCTGGCCGGTTTGGCCATGGGCAGATGCGACGCCAAGGAAGAAGGTCGCCAGCGCGACGGATGCGCGCGCTGCAGCGTTTCGGATGCTCATGTGTGTTTATCGTGGGGCGGGAATGATAACCGAATCCGCTTTCGGTTTGCCTTGCGCGTCGAGCACAGCAAGCCGGCGATTGTCCGCGCGGCGGTAGATGCCGATGCTGACTGCGTCGCCCGTCTGCGCGCCGCCGGGCACACTGAGCACGTGCTCGTCTACAATGCGATCGCCGATGCGCCAGACCGGCATGGGCAAATAGCCCTGCGCTGGGCTGCCATCGGCCTGCGCCAGCGGCTGCGGCCGGCCATCGCGCAGCCAGTGCACGAAGATCGCGTAGTCTTCGCCGATGGGGTGTGATGCGCTCCAGATTAACGTGACTGTGTACACGTTGGCCGGCTGCGCCCCGCCTCGAATGGCCGCCGATTCCAACGTGATGCCTTCCTCAAATTGCGCCGTCGCCTTGCTCACCTGACCCTGGCCGGCCGGCGCGGGGGCGGCGTGCACGCCGACGAACGCGCGGCGCGGTGCTGGATCCCGGTCGCCCTGCGCCAGCGGCCCTTCGATCACGCTGAGCGTCGCCGGCGCCGGCAGAGTCGTCCGCAGGGCGCTCCAGTCGTGGTTTGGATCCACGATGAGCACCACCGGCAACTGCGGGTCGCGCTCGGCAAGCCATTCGCCGCCGCCGGTGCTCGACACAGTTCTCCAGCGGCCTCCGGCGAGGAATTCCAGCGATGGATTGTCGTTGGCCAGGCGATCTTCGAGCCAGACGTTCGCAGGCGGCAGGGCGGAGCGGTCGCCCATGCCCATAGCACGGGCGTTGATGAGCCGCGCGAGTTGCACGTTGTGATCCTCTAACCAATAGCGCGTGAGGTCGCGGTGGACGTAGTCGTTGAAGTAGTCGTTCACCGTGTCAATGGCGCTCGCGGCGAGCAGCAAAGTTGCGATGAACGCCGGCGGGCTGATCGAGCGCCTTAAGAATGCGGTGAGTCCGGCCAGCACGCCGCGCCGCGACAGCCACGCCAGCGCGGCCTCCATGCCGATCGCGGCGATGATGCACGCCGCCGGCAGGGCGCCGATGGCGCGCAGGAAGTGCGGCGCGTCTTCGGCCAGGATTGTCGGGATGAGCATCACCGCCAGCCACAGCAGGACGAATTGCGGCGCGACGTTGGTCGCCAAGTCCGCAATAGCCGCGCCGGAGTGCGAATGCCGGCTTCGCAGCCAGCGCCAGCCGCACACGGCCAGCCCAAGCACGAAGGCCGGCGCCAGCCAGCCATCGAACGCCGGCCGCAGCGCAAGGTTGTGTCGCCAGATGTGGTCGCCTTGGGAGGTGAACATCCCGGCTGTTTTGCCGATGTTGGCCATCAGCGCGCCGACGAGATCGCCGCCGTTGATGTCGGGGTTAAATATGGAAACCTGGCCGGCGCGGCCGAAGTACAGGTCGGTGTGGCGGGTGAGCCAGAACAGCAGCGGCGCGGCTATGACTAATCCGGCGACGATGAAGGCGATTGCCGCTGCGGGTTGGCCTTGTCCGGCGGCTTGATCATGATGCGCGCCCCACTCGCGCCTGAGGTCCCTCCATAGGCTGAGGCCGTACAGCGCGACCAGCAGCAGGACGAGCCGCGCCGAGGTGTAAGTGTAGAAGGTCAGCCCGAAGGTCGCGCCGGCCAGCGTCGCATATAGGATGCGCGGGCGCGAGGCGTTCGCGCGCAGGCCGGCGAAGATGAACGCCATCATCGCGCACAATGTGAGCGGCAGGGTGATGGCGCGGAAGGCCACTCGGCTGATGGCCAGATGCCAGAAAGTGACAGCGAGGATCGCCGCGCTCAGCGCGCCGATGCGCGGCGAGAACATGTTGCGCGCAGCGAAGTAGATCGCAACGATAGTCAGCGTCCCCATGAGCGCCGAGGTAGCCCGCAGCGCTTCAGGTGTGCGTCCGAAGAGGGCGACGCTAGCCGCTAGCACATACATGAAAAGGCCTTCGCGGCCGTTGTTTGCGGCGAAGTAGATCGAAAAGTCGCCCTGCAGCACGCGCAGCGCATCTAGGCCGTAGTAGCCCTCGTCGCGATACAGGCCGGGCGGCAGCGCGCCGATGCGATAGAAGCGCAGCGCTGCCCCAACGGCGACGATTAAGATGAGCGGCAACAGGCCGTCTAGCCAACGGCGGCGCATGGGCGGGAGGGACAAGCAGCGCGATTGTAGCCGACGGCCTCTGATCCCTGGTAGGTCACTCCGTCGTGGGATGTATATTTCCATTTTTGGATGGGCAGGGAAGGGTGTGATATGGATCTGAAAATTCCCGACGAAATACGCCAGGCGCAACGCGCCTTCTCATTCGCGGGCGGTCAGCATCGCGATATTGGCGTCTTGTGCCTGCATGGATTCACCGGCTCGCCGGCGGAGATGCGCCCGTTAGGTGAGCGCCTAGCCGAGCGGGGCTTCACAGTTGAGGGGCCGCTGTTGCCGAAGCACGGCGGCATGCCGCACGAACTCAAAGGCGCGACTTGGCGTGGCTGGGTAGCCTGCGCGCGCGATGCGTTGAACGCGCTCGCAGATCGTTGCCCGCATGTCTTCATCGCCGGCCTCTCGATGGGAGGGCTGATCACATTGCACCTTGCGGCCAGCGAGTGCTACCGCGCGGCCTGCAACGGCAAGCCTTCGCCCCTGCGCGGCATCATCGTTATGGCTGCGCCGACAGCGGTGAACGACTCGCGCGCCCGGCTCGTCCGCTTCGCGCGCTACTTCGTGCCGTATTACTATCCGCTGAAGGGCGCGAATTTCAACGATCCGAACTTCCGGGACAGTATCCACCGGCGTTTGGGGCTGAACAGCGACGAACTGAACCTCGATGACCCGCGCGTGCAAAAGCAGATCGTTCAGAGTGTGCGCATCCCCGTCAGCGCGATTCATGAGTTGCTCGAACTCAACCGGCTGGTGATGCGCGAATTGCCGCGCGTGACTACGCCGGCGCTCTTCTTTCAAGGGCGCCGCGACCACGTCATCGCGCCGGACAGCGCCGAGGTCATCGCGTCGCGCGTCGGCTCGAAGGACAAGCGCGTGGTGTGGTGCGAAAAGAGCGGGCATGCGCTGCCGCTGGAACCTGATGCGCCGGAGATGTTCGAGACGATCGCCGCGTTCATCACCGAACATAGCGCGGAGCAACGATGAATCCGAGGGTCGAGTATCTTCTCAAGGCGGTTGTGCTGGCGGCGTCTGGTCTGATGTTCTACGCCAAGATCAGCGATGGCACACTCGCCTTCTACATCAACCAACGCTTCGCGTGGTTGTCGCTGGTGGCCGTCCTCATCTACATGGCGCTGGCGATGACGATGGCCTACAAGGCTGGCCAGCATCGTCGCTTCGATCGGCCGCTGGGCAAGCTGGCCGAATTCGAGGTGATTCCGCTTCAGGCGCGCCACCCGCGCCGGCCGAACGCCCATCGCGCGTCGTGGCTGGCGTTGGGCCTGCTCGCCTTGCCGGCCCTGCTCGGCTTCTTCACGCCGGCGCGGCCGCTCGGCGCAAGCGCGATCCAAAGCCGAGGCATTGGTTTGACCGCGCCCGACCGCGCCGGGAGCGTTACGCAGGCGCAGCGCGTCGCAACCGGCCCGAAGAACATCCTCGACTGGTTGCGCGAATTCTCGCGCGCTGCCGATCTAAGCGCCTTCGAGGGCAAAGAAGCGGATGTGATCGGCTTCGTCTACAAGGATGCACGCGCCAGGCAAGATGAATTCTGGGTTTCGCGCTTCGCCGTCAGTTGTTGTGTGGCCGATGCGACGGCGCTGGGATTGTTGGTGCGAACCAAAGACGCCGAGACGCTGGAAATAGATAGCTGGGTGCGCGTGGTCGGCAAGTTTGCGATGGGCGAATTTGCCGGCGAGCGCATTCCGGTCATTGTCGCCGAGCGCGTGGAGCCCACGCAACAGCCTGCGCAACCCTATCTTTACCCCTGATCGAGTCGGTTAGCTTGCGTAATCGGCGACCAAAGCCTCGTCACTCTCGAACGGCGCTGCTCAGGCTGCTATTTTATGCGCGCATCGTTATAATGCCGACGAATGAAGCGGCGCAGTCGTTATGAACTGCCGTCCCGGGCTGGTCGCCCCCTGCCGACGTTGCAACCTTACGAGTCCCGGCATTCTGCCTCTGGCTTGTCGCGTTATCTGACTCATTTCTTCATCCTCACCATCCTGGTGGGCGCAGGTCTGTTGGCCGGCGCGCGGCTGAGCGCCCCCGCCGATTCGGAGCAGGTGGGTTCCCGTTCCCCCTTCTCCTTGCCCGGCGTGCAGGCGATCAATCGGAGCATCCGCGCGACCATAGAACCGGTTGTCATCGGCGGGTTGCCGGAAGCCAATCCCGACCTGATCCAGCGCGACTTCGTGCCGCTCGGCAGCGATTCGAGCGCGCTGGGCGGCTCTACGAGCAAACGGCCGCGCCAACTCAACACCTATTCGGTGGTGGCGGGTGATACTCTCTTCGGCATCGCGCTCAAGTTCGGCCTGACGCCGGAGACCATTTTATGGTCAAACTACAAGACCCTGAAAGACAACCCCGACTTGCTTAGCATCGGTCAGCAGCTCATCATCCCGCCGGAGAATGGCTTGATCGTGGAAGTTGAGGAGGGCGACACGATTGACGGCTTGGCGCGTCGCTTTCGCGTGCCGCCGGAGCGCATCGTGAGCGAACCGATCAACGGCCTGCGCGACATCAACCAACCGCTGCGCATCGGCCAGGTTATCTATGTGCCGGGCGGCGAGCGCGAGACAGTGATCTGGCAAGTGCCGAAGCCGGTTGAGGTGAGGCGCATGGTGTCCGGCGTGCGCGTTTATCGCGTGGGCGTATGCGGCGAAGTCGCCATCCCGCCGTTGGGGACGGGGTCATTCGTGTGGCCGGCCAACCGGCGCTATCTGTCAGGCTACAACTTCAGCAACGTGCATCCGGGCTTGGACATCGCGGGCCGCCTGGGTGAGCCGATCTATGCTTCGGATGCCGGCACGGTGATCTACGCCGGATACTCGTTGAACGCGGCCGGCCGGCCGGTGGGCTATGGCCAGTATGTCGTGCTCGATCACGGCAACGGGTATCAAACCCTCTACGCCCACGCCAGCCGGCTATACGTGCAATGCGGCCAGCAGGTGCAACGCGGCGCGGTGATTGCGGCGATCGGATCGGTTGGACGCTCGACCGGCCCGCATCTACATTATGAGATTCGCTACAACGGCCGCGCGGTCAACCCGTGGTCTCTGTTGCCGTGACGGTAGAATAGCGGCTTTGGCGTCACCTTCTGAGCAGCGCGTGTGCCGAGTTCGTCGACGCCGGCGCTTCGGAAGGTCGTTCGTGCATCATGGACTCGGAACGAAATCACGAATCGGCTGAGCGCCAATGGCTCGCCGCGCGCGCGCAGCGCTTAGTGCGGCCAATGCGCGAGCGCGCGACCGAGGCGATGTTGGCCGCCCAGGCGCTGCTGCGTTCGGAGGATGCGCGCTGGCGCGCTCTTGTCGTCGTCGGGCGTTTCACGGCGCATAGCGCGATCGTCTGTGTGTTGATCTTAGCCGTGATCCTGGCCGGCTTGGGCGCCAGAGCGGCCGGCAGGGGCAGCGCAGCAGCGATCGCCGCGCCTACGCCATCCGGCGCGACTCGAGGCGGCGCCCGTTCGCCCACCATCCTCACCGGAGGCGACGTTCTCGCTGCGCCCGGCGCATTGCTCAGCCCATTCTCGTCTTTCGGCGCGGCGAATCAGGATTCGTCGCTCATCGTGCGCGACCTGGTGTTCGCGGCGGCCAAGCCGGCCGAATCGCGGGCCGGCATCATCACCTACACCGTCAAGCCGGGTGACAACGTCGAGACCATCGCGCAGCGCTTCGGTCTGCTGCCCACCACAATTGTGTGGTCGAATCGAGAGATCGAGGACAACCCCGACGTATTGCGGGTCGGCCAGGTGCTTAACATCCTGCCGGTGGATGGCATTTTATACACGGTTGAGGCTAACGACACCCTCTCGGGCATCGCCGAGCGATTCAAGGCCAAAGTGGAGGATATCCTGAATTCGCCGTTGAACAATTTGTCAAACGGTGCGAATCTGTTGCCCGGCATGCGGATCGTCGTGCCCGGCGGAATTAAGCCGTTTGTCCCGCGCGTCGTCCAGGTTGACGTCAGGCGCGCGCCGGCCAGCGGCGCCGGCTATGCCGGACCCGCCCCGCGCTTCACTGCCGGCGGAGCGTTCGCTTGGCCGGCGCGCGGCTACATCTCTCAGGGCTTCCGCTACTATCACCGCGCCATCGACATCGCCAACGCCATCGGCATACCGATCTATGCGTCCGACGGCGGCTATGTGACCTACGCCGGCTGGAGCAACGTCGGCTATGGTTACATGGTGCAGATAGACCACGGCAACGGCTTCTCCACGCTCTATGCGCACTTGAGCCAGTGGTATGTGGATCCCGGCCAGGCCGTCTCGCGCGGGCAGATCATCGGCGCGATGGGCAGCACTGGCAATTCAACCGGCCCGCACCTGCACTTTGAGATTCGCTACGGCGGCGTGCCGCAGAATCCGTTGCTCTATTTGCCGTAGAGGTGGTGACGCCGAATTGTGCAGAGGCAGTCACGTGTGCTGGGCGCTCATCTTCCGTTACAATCTAGCCTCATACCCAAGCTGCTACCGGTAGTTGCACAGGCCTATGACAACCGACTCCACAAAGCTCCCTCGCATCATCGCTGCGATTCATCTGTTGCCGTCCCGGGAATCCTTTCGCCCCGACTTTCAGCCCTTACAGAAGATCATTGACCATGCGCTGATCCACGCGCAGATCGCCTACGAAGGCGGGGTGCGCGCGTTCTATTTTCAGGACGTGAACGACACGCCGGTCGGTCCGCATGTGGCCGAACACACCGTGTCGCACATGACAACGGTCGGTCAGGAACTCCGTCGTGCCTTCCCCGATGTGGCGTTGGGCGTGTGTCTGATGCAGAACAGTGGCAAAGAATCCATCGAGATCGCGCATGCCATCGGCGCGCAGTTCGTGCGCATCAAAGTCTACGTCGGTGCGATGCTGAAGGCCGAGGGGATCGTGCAGGGCGTGGCCTACGAAGCCATCAAGACGCGCCATCATCTCAACGCGCAGCACATCAAGATCCTGGCCGATGTGTATGACCGGTTGGGTGAGCCTCTGGCGCCCATTCCGCTGCCGGACATGTGCCGTCAAGCCGTCGAGTTTGGTCGCGCCGACGGCCTCATCCTGACCGGCCGGACGCCCGAGCAGTCTATTCGCATGTTCGACGAGGTAAAACCACTCAAGCTGCCCGTGCCGCTCATCCTGGGCGGGGGCGCTTCGCCGCAAGCGATGAAGTTTTTCGTCAACCGGGCCGACCACTTCATCGTGCATGCCGCGTTCATTCGTCGCGGCTTGCCACCCCGCGATGGCGTGCCGGTTGAGTGGGACGTCGAGAAGGTGCGCGAACTGGTCGCTTTGGCGAAGTGAACCGGGTGCCCGCGTTGTTGTGTTGCGGCGGGCTGCGCACCGATTACATCATCACGGCCCGCGGCGAAGCGCGGCTGATGGAGATGGGCGGCAATGCGCTCTACGCTGCCGCCGGCGCGCGGGTGTGGCTGGAGCGCGTCGCCATCCTCGCCCGCGTTGGCGATAATTACCCCGCAAGTTGGCTGGATGACCTGCGCGACTGTGGCTTCGATGTGCGCGGCATTCGTCGGGTGCCTGGCTCACAGGATCATCGCACGTTCTACGCCTACCTCGATGAGAACACGCGCGTAGATACCGAACCGGCCAAGCACTTTGCCCGCTGGGGCTTGCCGTTGCCGGCTGCGCTGCGCGACTACGTGCATTCTACGCCCGGACAGGACGATCCGCATTGCTACGAGCCGCTCGCTTTTACTCCCGAAGACTTTGAGCTATACGCATCGGCGCTTCATCCGGCCACCGCTTCCTCGCCGCTCACTCCTGATCCTCCCGGATCACCGTCCGGCGAAGGCGGCAAACCGGCAGTTGGGCTGCACGTCGCCCCAAGCAGCATTCGCGCGCAGCGGTATCTGCCCGAGGTGGCGCGACGCCATGGCGTCAGCATCGTCAGCGCCGACCCGGGCGAGCGCGCGATGCGACCGAGGCTAATGCCATACGTGGAAGCGATGCTGGCCCAGGTGGACGTCTTTCTGCCCAGCGTCCAAGAAGTTAAAAGCCTGCTGTATGACGAACCGGCGAAGGTAGATGTCCGGCAATGCGCCGAGTGGTTCGCCGAGCGCGGGCCGCGCGTGGTGGTGCTCAAACTCGGCGCAGATGGCGCGCTGGTGCACGAGCGCCGCAGCAGGCGATTTTGGCATGTGCCGGCGCTGCCGGTGCTTGTCGTGGATGTGACCGGCGCCGGAGATGCGTTTTGCGGCGGTTTCATGGCCGATTTCGTCGCACATGGCGATCCCGTGCGCGCAGCGATCGCCGGCGCGGTGGCGGCTTCGCTGGCCATACAGGATTACGGCCCTCTCTTCATCCTCCGCGCGGCGCAAGATAAAGACGAAATAGATCGCCGCGCAGCGTTCCTCCGCGACAGGGTGAGCGCCGTTTAGGCGCACCTTTGCCTGATGCAGGGGCACCTGCTCATCGCTGACGTTTTGGGCGCTTGGTTTGCTGCGCATTCAGGGCAGAACCGGCAGCTTAACATCCTCCGCTACGCTTGCGCTATCATCGGATGCGCAACGGTGCAACGGCGGCCTATGCCGATTCTTATCTGCAATGCTGGGCTGATATATGGATACGCGGCCTGTCCGCGAGGAGAACAACTGCGACCTCATCCAATACGAAAGGAAATTGCTCTATGCCGCAGACGCCTACACGGAACATCACATCTACGCCAGATCGCACATCGCCTGGTCAACCGGCTCTGCAGCCCGTTGCGTTAGCCGCTGCCATGGGCGCCTTTCTAGGGCTGGGCCTGTCGTTGATCGCCTGGTCGCGCAACTATGTCAATCACAACGTGCCGCTGACGGCAGCACTTGATGGCGAGTTGGTTCGTTTCCGTGGGCGACGCGCAGGACAGTTGGCGTACTACGTCGCCGGACCGCTTCGCAAGGGCGCGCCGCCGCTGGTTTTGCTTCACTCGATTAATGCGGCGGCTTCATCGTTCGAGATGAAGCCACTTTATGAGCATTATGCGCAGTCGCGGCGGGTGATTGCCCTGGACTTTCCGGGCTACGGCTTCTCGGATCGGAGTGACCGCGCCTATAAGCCGAAGCTGTTTCGCGATGCTATCCTTGACCTAATCGAGCAAGAGTTGGACGGCGCGAGCGTAGATGCAGTGGCGTTGTCGCTGGGGAGCGAGTTTCTCGCCCTGGCGGCGCAGGCGCGCCCGTCGCTGTTTCGCTCGCTGGCTTTCCTCTCCCCAACCGGCTTCAGCTATCGCAGCAGGTCGCTGCGCGCCAGCAATCTGCTCCTCAGCGCGCTGCGCGTGCCGGTCTGGCGTCGTCCGATCTATGACTTGCTCACCTCGCGCTTGGGCTTGCGTTTCTTTCTACAATCCAGCCGCCGCACTCGGCTCAATCGCTCGCTGGTGGATTACGCCTACGCCACCAGCCACCAGCCGCTTGCCGAAAATGCGCCGTATTACTTCCTCGCCTTCCAGCTCTTTACCCCGACTATCCTAGAGGTATATCGCGAGTTGCCGCAGCCGTGTTTGGCGATCTTCGGCCAGGACCCTTTTGCCGGCTATGAGCTGGTGGGTGAGTTTTGCAACAAGCCGAACTGGCGCATTCAATCGCTGCCGAACGCCGGCGCGCTGGCTCATTGGGATGAGCCGCGCGCCGTCATCGCGCTACTGGATGCGCATTTTGCCGCTCGATAGCGGCCCCAAGCGCGCTGCGCTGTGGATGGGCTACACGTTCACACCCGCAGCGGTTCGCCGACCAGGCGCCCGCTTGAAGTCTCAGCCGAGTGGTTGACCAGCGGCGCATACATCTCCTCGACATACTGCTTCAGCATGCGGCGGGTGCTGAAGCGCGGCGCAATCGAGGCGATGGATGCTTTCGCGCGCTGTAGCCAGCGATGCGGGATGCCGTCGTCGTCCGTGTCGTAGTAGAGCGGGACGATCTCGTGCTCCAGGGTATTGAACAGCGACTCGCAGTCTACTCGATCTTGTTCTTCCGGGCTGTCATAGGCGCGGTCTTCGCCGATGGCCCAGCCGTTTGTCCCGTCATACGCCTCGCGCCACCAGCCGTCAAGTACGCTGAAGTTGATCGCGCCGTTGAGCGCGGCCTTCATGCCGCTCGTGCCGCTGGCCTCGTAGGGCCTGCGCGGCGTGTTCATCCACACGTCCACGCCCTGAACCAGATGGCGTGCCACGTTGATGTCGTAGTCCTCAATAAACACCATGCGCCCGGCGGTATCGGCGTTCTTGATCACCCGATACAGCTCCTGGATGAGGCGCTTGCCAGGCTCGTCGTTAGGATGCGCTTTGCCGGCGTAGATGATCTGCACAGGCCGCGCCGGATTGTTGAGGATGCGCAGCAATCGCGGGATGTCGCGCAGGATGAGCGAGGCGCGCTTATAAGTGGCGAACCGACGCGCGAAGCCGATGGTTAGCGCGTTGGGGTCAATCATCACGCCGCTGGCAATGGTCTGCACCGGGTGCTGGCTGTGCGTGACCCACTTGGCGCGGGCGCGCTCGCGCATGAACTGGGCCAGCTTGCGCTTGAGGTGTTTGCGCACCGCCCACAGCTCGTCGTCGGGGATCTCGTGGATGAGCTGCCAAGTGGCCGGGTCGTCCAAGCGGGCGTACCAGCCGGCGCCGAGATATTCGTCGAACAGCCGGCGCATCCGTCGCGCCAGCCAGGTGGCCGTGTGCACGCCGTTGGTGATGTGCGAGATCGGTGGGGGCTGATTAGGGTATACCCACCGCCACATCGCGCGCGAGACCTCGCCGTGCAGCTCGCTCACACCGTTGGCCTTGGCCGACATGCGCAGCGCCAGCGGCGTCATCCCAAAAGCCCCTTCGTCCTCCGCCAGCGCCATGAACTCCTCGCGGGTGAGTCCCAGCTCGTTCCACAGGCCGTTCAGGTGTTGGTCTATCTGCCACTTCGGGAAGCGGTCGTTGCCGGCGGGCACGGGTGTATGAGTGGTGAACACCGTGCTCTGGCGCACTATCTCCCTGGCCTGCTCGAAGCTCATGCCCTGTTTGACCAGCTCGCGGGCGCGTTCGAGCGTGCTGAACGCGGAGTGCCCCTCGTTCATGTGCCAGACGGCCGGGTTGATCTTCAACGCGCGCAGCGCGCGCACGCCGCCGATGCCCAGCACCATCTCCTGGTTGATGCGTGTGTCGGGATCGGGGCTATACAGGCGCTGTGTGAGCACGCGGTCCTGAGGCGCGTTCTCCGGCAGGTCGGTGTCTATCAGGTAGAGCGGCACCCGCCCCACCTGGGCCTTCCACAAGTTGAAGTACACGCAGCGCCCCGGCAATTCCACGCACAGCACCAGCGGGTCGCCGGCATCGTCGTGCACCTGGATGATCGGCAACTGCTCGAAATCGAGATGCTCATACTCGGCTTCCTGCCAGCCGTCCTCGGTGATCCGCTGGCGGAAGTAGCCCTGCAGATAGAGGAAGCCCAACCCGACCATCGGCACGCCCAGGTCGCTGGCCTCCTTGAGGTGGTCGGCGGCCAAGACGCCGAGTCCGCCGGCGTACATCGGCAGCGCCTCGGTCAGGCCGAACTCGAACGAAAAGTAAGCCACGACACCCCGCTGCGTTGGCCATGCGTGAGCGTCGCTTTCAAACCAGGGTTTGCTGTTGCCGCTTTCACGGCCGTTCATGTAGGCGGTGAACTCGGCTGCGGCGCGGTCGTAAGCGTCCAGCAGGCGCCGATCCTTGATCGCGTCTGTGAGCGCCTTGCGCGGCACGCGACGCAGGAATTTGACCGGATTGTGATACACCTCCTCCCACAACACCGGATCGATGCGTTGGAAGATGCGTTGCGCTTCGGGATGCCAAGTCCACCAAAGGTTGTAAGCAATCTCTCCCAGCTTCTGAATGCGTTTCGGCAACAGGCTGCAGAGAGACTCAACGACGATCTCTGACACAGATACCTCCTGATGATTCCTTAAATTGCACCGCAATCCGCGGGTCTGGGACCTGCACGCGCCAGCCCAGGGTGATGCGCGCACCATACGAGTCACGCCCTGGGCGCTCGTGCTGTAGCCCACGGCGGTTTGCGGAAAGTAAACTGGTAAAACTCTCGATGATTATAGTATGCGGCCGTGAAATGACAGTCGTATGATGGCCGGACTGCACGAGGCGAAACTGGATAAAGATCGGTTCGCCGCATATAATGAAGCAGATGCGAGTTGCAATAGCAGCCGACCACGCCGGCTTTCCGCTCAAAGCCTCGCTTGTCGAAATCCTCAAGCAAGACGGCCACGAGGTGCTGGACTTTGGGGCGTTTAACACGGAGCGATCCGATTATCCTGACTTTGCGCGCGCCGTGGGCGAGGCGCTCCAGCGCGGCCTGGCCGAACGCGGGGTGCTCATCTGCGGCAGCGGCGTCGGCGCGTGCATCGCTGCGAACAAGATGCGCGGGATTCGCGCCTGTGTGTGCCACGATACCTACTCCGCGCACCAAGGCGTGGAACACGATGACATGAACGTGATTGTGTTCGGCGCGCGCATCATCGGCGTCGAGTTGGCGGCGGAAGCGCTGCGCGCATTTTTGGGCGCGCGCTTCAACGGCATCGAGCGCTATGTTGCCCGCCTGAAGAAAGTTGAGCAAATGGAGCGCGATTCTTGCGCTTGACATTCAAGCAACGGCGCGCGCTCTGCACGGCGCGTCTGAATCTTTGTCATAAGCTATGACCAGCCAGAATGGAAATCCCAACTTTGAAGTGCGAACGTATGGCCAGAGCTTCTGGTACGACAACATTCAGCGCAGCATCATCACCTCCGGCGAAATGCAGGCGCTGATTGATGACTATGGCGTCCTTGGTCTGACCTCGAACCCGGCCATCTTCGAGAAAGCCATCACCGGCAGCGCCGACTATGACGCGGACATCATTGCCCTGGCGCAGCGCGGCGCCGACGCCAACGCGATCTATGAATCGCTCGCCATCGCTGACATTCAGTCAGCGGCCGACTTGCTCGAACCGATCTACGAACAGACCGACGGCCTAGATGGCTACGTCAGCCTAGAGGTGTCGCCTCTGCTGGCGCACGACTACGAAGGCACGGTGAGCGAGGCGCGGCGGCTGTTCAAGCTCGTGGGTCGCAAGAACCTGATGGTTAAGGTGCCGGCCACGCCGGCAGGCATCCCAGCCATCCAGACGCTAATTGCCGACGGCATTAACATCAACGTGACGCTGATCTTCTCGCTCGACGGCTACGAGGCCGTTGCACGCGCCTACTTGGCCGGCTTGAAAGAGCGCGCGATGAAGGGTCAGTCGCTCAACGTGGCCTCGGTCGCCTCCTTCTTCGTCAGCCGGGTGGATACGCTAGTGGACAGGCTGCTCGATGAGAAGATCGCCGCGTTACCCGAGCACGATATGGCGCAGCGCGAACGGCTACAAGCCTTGAAGGGCAAGGCGGCTATTGCCAACGCTAAGCTGGCCTATGAGATCTTCCAGCGCATCTTCTCAGAGCCGGAGTTCAGAGCGCTGGCTGACCAGGGGGCGCGCCCGCAGCGCGTGTTGTGGGCGAGCACCAGCACGAAGAACCCGGCCTACAAGGACACCTACTACGTTGAGGCGCTCATCGGCGAGCATACGGTGAACACGCTGCCGCCCGCGACGCTGAAGGCCTTCCGCGACCATGGCGTCGTCGCGCCGACTTTGCGCGAAGGGGTGGACGAAGCTCGACGCACGCTCGAGGAACTCGAAGCAGCCGGCATTTCGATGCGGCAGGTGTTGCAAAAGCTACAGGACGACGGCATCAAGCTGTTCGCCGATGCCTTCGAGTCGCTGCTGAAGGGCATCGAAGATAAACGCGCAGCCGTCGTGGCGCGCGGCGAAGCATCCGGCGTGTCGTCGGCGCTGGGCTATGTCGAGGAACTGGTGAAGATGAAGGCGGCCTCGCGCATGTGGCAGCGCGACGCGTCGTTGTGGATGACGGCTCCGGAGCACATCAAGGTCATCAGCAATCGCCTGGGTTGGCTCTCGGTGATCGAGACGATGAAGCCGCGCGTGGATGAACTACACGCCTTCCGCGAACACGCCCGGAGCATGGGCATGACCGATGCGGTGGTGTTGGGCATGGGCGGCAGCTCGCTGGCGCCCGATGTCATGCGCGTGACCTTTACCCCCGCCGAAGGCGTGACCGGCCTGCGGATGCACGTGTTGGACACCACCGATCCCACGACGGTGCTGAGCCTGGAGCGCCGGCTCGATTTCAAGAAGACCCTGTTCATCGTGGCCAGCAAGTCGGGCAGCACGCTGGAGGTGAACGCTTTCTATAAGTATTTCCGCGCGAAGGTGGACGAGGCAGTGGGCGAAACGGCCGGCCAGCATTTCGTCGCCATTACCGACGAAGGTACGTCGCTGCAGCGCCTGGCTGTCGAAGAGGGATTCGGCAGGGTGTTCATCAACCCAGCGGACATCGGCGGGCGTTACTCGGCGCTATCCTACTTTGGATTGGTGCCAGCGGCTTTGCAGGGTCTGGATATCGCCAAATTGCTCGAGCGCGCGGCCCAGATGGCGCATTGGTGCAAGCCGGATAGCGCGACCAATCCCGGCCTGTACCTTGGTGCCCTCATGGGCGGGTTGGCCTTGAACGGACGCGACAAGGTCACTTTCATCCTCTCGCCGGGGATCGAAGCGTTTGGCTACTGGGTCGAGCAACTGATAGCCGAAAGCCTGGGCAAGCAGGAGCGCGGCATCGTGCCGGTGGAAGGCGACCTGAGCGCGGATGGCGCGCTGGTGACGCTGCGCGATGCGGCGCATGACAAATTAGGCGTCGCTGCGCTCAGCCCTGATCGCTTCTTTGTGTATATGCGGCTGGTTGGCGATGAGACCTACGAACGCTTCGTCGCCAACCTCATTAAGGCCGGCCTGCCGGTGCTCACCTTAACGCTGCGCGACGCCTATGACCTGGGCGCGGAGTTCTTCCGTTGGGAATTTGCCACGGCGATCGCCGGCGTGGTGATCGGCGTCAACCCCTTCGATGAGCCGAACGTCACCGAGAGCAAAGTCAACACGAGGCGGCTGCTTGACGAGTTCGAGCAAAGCGGCACGTTCAGCAACGAGTTGACCAGCCGCTCGGCCAACGGTCAGCTTAATAAGTTCCTGCGTCAAGCCAAGCCTGGCGACTATATAGCCATTCAGGCCTACTTGCCGTATTCCGACTCGGTGGCCCAACAGCTCACGCAGCTGCGCCACCTGATCCGCGAAAAGATCGGCGTGCCGGTCACTGTGGGCTATGGGCCGCGCTTCTTGCACAGCACCGGACAGTTGCACAAGGGCGGCGCGAACAACGTCGTGGCGCTGCAACTGACCTACGATCCACAGGAGGACGTGCTGATTGCGGGGGAGCCGTTCTCGTTCGGCACACTGCTTCGCGCGCAGGCGCTCGGCGACTTTGAATCGCTCAAGGCGCACCAGCGGCGCATTCTGCGGCTGCATTTGGGCGCAGATTTGGAAGCGGCGTTGGGGAAAGTGATCAAGGTGGTGAGCGGTGGCGCGCGTCGGTTGGGCGCGTCAACTCAGCCGTCTAAGTCGGCGACGTCACGCGCCCGATCGAGGCGGGCCACGAAGGCGAAGTCCGACGAGTCGCGCGTGTCCGCCGAGCGATCCTCGGCGAAGCAGCGCAAAGTCGAATCAGCGAAGCGCATCGCATAACATCAATTTCACATAGACGCTTTATCAAAGGGAGACAGAGATATCATGCAAATCGGATTGTTCGGATTGGGGCGGATGGGCGCGAATATGGCGCGGCGATGGCACCGTGATGGGCACGACGTCATCGTGTGCAATCGCAGCCCCAAGCCAGTGGACGAGTTGAAAGCGGAGGGCCTGCGCGGGGTCTACACAGTTGAGGAATTGGTGGCGGCGCTCACGCCGCCGCGCGCGATCTGGATCATGATACCGGCCGGCCCGACGACCGACGCAATGATTCAACGGCTGCTCGGCCTGCTGCAACCCGGCGACACGATCGTGGACGGCGGCAACTCCAACTGGCGGGACTCCAAGCGACATTACGTCGAGTGCAAAGCCAAAGGCGTGCACTTCATGGATCAGGGTACCAGTGGCGGTATCTGGGGATTGCAGAACGGCTACTGCTTGATGATCGGCGGCGATGAAGCGGTGTTCAAGCAACTGGAACCGGCCTTCAAATCGCTCGCGCCCGATGGCACGCACTACCTGCACTGCGGCGCGGCCGGCGCCGGTCACTTTGTCAAGATGGTTCACAATGGTATTGAATACGGCATGATGCAAGCCTTCGCCGAAGGCTTCGAGATCATGGAGAAGAGCGAGTTCAACCTGAAGTTGGACCAGATCGCCGAAGTCTGGCGCAAAGGCAGCGTTGTGCGATCCTGGTTGCTCGATTTGCTCGCCGAAGCGCTTAAAGACGATCCCAAGCTGGAGCGGGTGCGGGGATATGTGGAAGATTCCGGCGAAGGACGCTGGACGGTTCAAGCGGCCATCGATGAGGACGTGCCGGCCCCGGTGATCGCGCTCTCGCTATTCCAGCGTTTCGCCTCTCGCCAGGAAGAATCTTTCGCCGCAAAGGTCACCGCTATGATGCGCAAAGGCTTCGGCGGCCATGCGATTAAAACGACATGAACTGGAGTCCTCATGGGTGCTGATTCCGGCGGCCGGTTGCGCGCTTGCGCCTCGTCGCTCCTGCGCCGGCTGCCGGAATCTCCCAGGCCCCTGACCTCCAACTGCTCGCTATGAATCCTTCCAAGAGACCTGAACCGTGCATCATGGTTATCTTTGGTGCATCGGGCGACTTGACGCAGCGCAAGCTCATCCCGGCGCTCTATAGCCTGATGTGCGATGGGTTGCTGCCCGATGAATTCGCCATGATCGGCTTTGCGCGCAAGGCGAAGACCAACGAATCGTTCCGCGAAGAGATGCGCGCGGCGTGCGAGGAGTTCGCCCGCTTGAAGCCGATCGACGAGGCGATCTGGGAGAAATTCGCCCGCAGCCTGCACTATCAGCAGGGCGATTACGGCTCAGCGACCGATTACGAGGTGCTGTGTAAGCGTCTGGCGGCGATTGAGCAAGCGCATGGCAGCGGCGCGAACCGTTTGTTCTACGTCGCGACGCCGCCGGAGGTGTATCCCACCATCATCGAGAACGTCGGCAGCATGCTATGCACCGGCGCCGCTGGCGGCGATCGTCATTGGTCGCGCATCATCATCGAGAAGCCGTTCGGCCACGACCTGAAATCGGCGCGCGAGTTAAACGAGCACGTGCATCGCTTCTTTCGCGAGGAGCAGGTCTATCGCATTGACCACTACCTGGGCAAGGAGACGGTTCAGAACATCTTCGTCTTCCGCTTCGCCAACGGCATCTTCGAGCCGATCTGGGATCGGCGCTACGTGGATAACGTGCAGATCACGGTAGCCGAAAGCATCGGCATTGGCAATCGCGGCTCATATTACGAAAAGGCCGGCGTCATCCGCGACATTGTGCAGAACCATCTGCTGCAGCTTCTGGCGCTGACGGCGATGGAGCCGCCGGCGGAGTTCAGCGCAGATGCCGTGCGCAACGAAAAGGTGAAAGTGCTCAAGGCGCTGCGCGTGGATACATCGCGCGGCGATGGCACGGTGCGCGGCCAATACGGCCCCGGCAAGATAGACGGCCAGATCGTGCCTGGCTACACACAGGAAGAGGGTGTGGCGCCCGATTCCACTACCGAGACCTATCTGGCGATGAAGCTGTTTGTGGACAATTGGCGCTGGGCCGGCGTCCCCTTCTACATCCGCAGCGGCAAGCGCATGGCCAAACGCCTGACCGAGATCGTCATCCAGTTCAAGATGCCGCCTCTGCTGCTGTTCAAAGAGACCATTGCCCGCGCAATTGAGCCTAACCTGCTGGTCATCAACATTCAGCCGCATGAGGGCATCTCGCTCCGCTTTGGCGCGAAGGTGCCCGGCAGCGGCGACAACATCCAAACGGTGGTGATGGATTTCAACTACGGCAGCACCTTCAAAAATGCGACGCCGGAAGCCTACGAACGTTTGATCCTCGATGCGATGCTGGGCGATTCGACCTTGTTCACCCGCAGCGACGAGGTTGAGGCGTCGTGGGCGCTCCTCACGCCGGTGATCGAGCGCTGGGAAGCAGGCGGCGGTTCGTTCATTGAGCTGTATCGTTCGGGATCATGGGGGCCGAAAGAGGCTGATGACTTCCTCGCCGCCGACGGGCGCAAGTGGCACGTGGTGTGATGTCCGGCGCGCCCTTCGTCATCGTCATGAACGACGATGGCACCTACCATCTGCAGGTCGAGCCGACGCCGGAGGCGATGACCGAGCTGGCGGCTAAGGCAGTGGTCTTTTGGGGGCGCAAAGCGATTGAGCGGCGCGGCGCCTTCCATCTCGCCCTGAGCGGCGGCAGCACGCCGAGGGCGCTGTATCGGCGCCTTGCCGGCCCGCCCTACGTTGGCCAGCTCGATTGGCAGCGCGTGCATCTGTGGTGGAGCGACGAACGCGCCGTGCCGCCTGATCACCCGGATAGCAACTACAAGCTGGCATACGACGCGCTGATCGCTCATGTGCCCATCCCGCCGGGGAACGTTCATCGCGCGCAGACCGAACTCGGCCCGACGGACGCGGCCGAGCGATACGAGGCTGAGATCCGGTCGGCAGTCGCTGCTGCTTTTGATCCTTCGTTGCCAACCTTTGACCTGGTCCTGTTGGGTATGGGTGATGACGGTCATACCGCCTCGCTCTTCCCTCACACGCCGGCGCTGGCAGAACAGGCACGGCTAGTCGTGTCGCAGGTCGTGCCTCAGGCGAATGTCCCAGCGCGCATCACGTTCACCCCGCCGTTGATCAACGCTGCGGATGTGGTGTGCTTCCTGGCGAGCGGGGCAGGCAAGGCGGGGACGCTGCGGCGCGTGCTGCTTGGCGAATACCAACCGGAGGCCTTGCCTGCGCAACTCATCGCACCGACTCGCGGCAAGCTATTTTGGATGGCAGACGCAGCGGCTGCGTCGCAGGTCGCTGCCGGGCCAGGTTATCCGCCCGAAGAGTTCATCTATCGGCGGATGGGGTGAACGCGCGCCTGCAGTAGCGGCGGCATGCAGTGGGCTGCTGCGATCTTTGCGTAATGCGCTTTGCTTGCGGCGAGCGATCCCTGACTGGACGGCTACAATGACAGTTGCATGAGTCATCGTGCTGTGGCGCTGGCTTGCGCTGTGTGGTTGGTGGGTTGTGCAACTGCGCTGCCTCCAGCGCCGCCAGTGCGGGCGCCGGCTTTCACCCCCGAGCCATTCGAGACAGACGCCGACTGCGCTACGCTGTGTATCCGGCGCGTATCCAGTCGTCGCATCCCAAAATGGCGCAAACTCGAATTCGACCTCATCACCTCGGTTCGGGCCCATAATCCCTTCGATCCGAATCAAATCGAGATCAATGTGCGCTTCACTTCGCCGCAGGGTGACGTGATGGAAGTGCCGGCCTTCTTTTACAGCCACGACGGTCGGCAAGGATGGCGGGCGCGCTTCTCGCCGACTGTAGAAGGCGAGTGGCGTGCACAGCCGTGGCTCCGCAAGCCGTTCGCCTTCGCGGGTGAGCCGGTGACCTTTCAGGTCTCACCGCCGTTGCCTGATTCACATGGCTTCCTGCGCGTGGACCGGCGCAATCCGCGCTACCTGGCCTTCGATGACGGCACGCCCTTCTTCGCCATCGGCCTCAACCTGGCGTGGTGGAGCGCTGATCCAGTTGGCGACTACCGGCGTTGGTTTGGTGCGCTGCAGGCAAACGGCGCAAACACGGCGCGCATCTGGATGGCGCCGCAATCGTTCAGCCTGGAGTGGCGCGACACGCCGCTGGGCGATTACACCGCGCGCATGGATCGCGCGCATTATCTGGACCAAGTCTTCGAGATGGCCGAGGCGCGCGGCATCTACATCCAGCTCACCTTACTGGACTACAGTCAGTTTAGCCTGAACGTATATCCGCTGTGGCATGAGAACCCTTACAACGCAGCGAACGGCGGGCCATGCGCTCGGCCGCGCGACTTTGCGACCGATCCGGCGGCGCGTGCATTGTTCAAGCAGCGGCTGCGTTATATCGCGGCCCGCTGGGCCTATTCCACGCATCTGCTGGCGTGGGAATGGTGGAACGAGGTCGATTTCACCGAGATGGCGGAGACCGAATTGCTCCGACGGTGGATTGAGGAAATGACAGCAACGCTGCGCGCGCATGACCCCTATCGCCACCTGGTCACCACAAGTTACTCCGTCCCAGGCGATCCGCACATCTGGAACATGCCGGAGATTGACGTGGTGCAGCGCCACGAATATATCGGCGAGGATGCGCGATGGTTCAAACCTGTTGACGGCGGGCGCGCCTTCTTCCAGCACATGAAGGATGTTGCAAGCAAACCGGTCATGATCGGCGAATTTGCCGCTACCTTCACCCTTGAGCAGCCGAACGCGCTGACGCGCGAGGGCATCCAATTCCACAATGGCCTGTGGGCGGCGACCTTCAACGGCTTTGCCGGCGCGGCCATGTATTGGTGGTGGGATACGCTGGTGGAGCCGGCCGGCCTATGGTCGCATTACAGTGGCCTCTCGACCTTCCTGCGCGGCGAGGACCTGGCGCGTTACGCGCCGACGCCGGTCGTCGCATCGGAGCAAGACGCCATCGCGCTGGGGTTGCGCGCGCCGGATCGCGTCCTGGTCTGGCTGCGCAACCGCGCTTACAACATGGACGAGGGCGCGTATCAATACGGCGTTCAGATCGCGACTGGCCAAGCTGAAGAACACACCTTTCGGTTCGAGCCGCGCCGACTCGATGACGTGGCGTTAGAACTGGAAGCGCTGGGCGCCGGCCGGCATCGCGTGCAGTGGTTCGACACGGTCTCCGGTGCGCTGTTGTCGGCGTCGGATGTCGTCGCGTCGGATGGCAAGCTGATTGTGCGCGCCCCGCCGTTCAATCGCGATCTGGCAGCAAAAGTGACATGGGTCAGTGGCGTGCAAGGATTCAATTAGGCGATAGCAATGTTTAAGTTGGTCACGTTCAACTTGCTCAACAAACCATCGCGCTGGCACCATCGACGCGAGTTGATCATCCGCGAGTTGGCCGAACTACAGCCCGATGTGATCGCGCTGCAGGAGGTGAGCCTGCCGCACAACAACGCGCAGTGGCTCGCGGATCAGCTCGGCGGGTACACCGTGCACACCTCACCCAGGACCGGCGCGTTGGCTGAGCGCGAAGCCGTTGCCACGCTCAGCCGCCTGCCGGTCGAGGCGTGTCATACGCTCAGCCTGGTTGCGCAGTCGCGCGTCGCGCAGGCCGTGCGCTTGCGCGTCGGAGGGCGGCCGGTTGTGATCGTCAACGGCCATTTCATGTTTCACGTCTACGACCACATCAAGCGCACGCAGCAAGTGCATCGGGTGCTGAATTGGTTGCGATTGGCTGCGGCGAGCTATCCGATGATCGTCTGCGGCGATTTCAACGCGACTCCCGAGATGCGCACGATCCGCATGATGAAGGAATCGTTTTCGTCGGCGTACGAGGTCGTGCACGGACGCGAGCCAGATTACACCTGTCCGACGCCGCTGGTGTATCGGTTCCATGCCGCGCGCAAAGGGTTGAGCATGGTCGGCAATCTGATCGCCCATCGCCAGCCGGAGCCTTGGCGCGGCACGCTTGATTACATCTTCGTGGACGACAACTTCAACGTGCGATCCTGCGATGTGGTGTTGAATGCGCCGTCGCCCTCCGATCCAACCCTGTATCCGTCGGACCACGTGGGCTTGTGTGCCACCTTAGAGGTGGCTGCCCTGCCGGTGGCTCAGTAACGCAGCCTTGCAACGGGGTAAGCTGTCGCGATTCCGGTTTTGGCTCTGTGGCAGGCTCACCGTCGTTGAACGATGCGCATTGGCATGCCATTTCGAGCGATCAGCGTGCCGGCCATGTCGAGCTGCGGCTCATGTCGCGGGTCGGCCAGCTCGGGCATAAATTGCCGCGCCAGCATCGCCAGCAGGACATGTGACTCGAATAGCGAGAAGTTGTTGCCTAGGCAGATGCGTTGCCCGGCTGCGAAAGGATGATAGGCATAGGGATGTTGCGACGCTTCACGCTCCGGTGTCCAGCGCTCCGGGTCGAATCGTTCCGGCTCATCCCAGAACTGCGGATGGCGATGCGTGAGGAAGGGGGAGAGGATGACGGTGGAGCCGGCGGTGATGCGCTTGCCATCAATCACGTCGTCCTGGGTCGCGTCGCGCGCATAGAGCGGCGCCGCCGGATACAACCGCATCGTCTCTTTGATGACTTGCAAGGTATAGGGCATGCGCTTCAGGTCTTCGACCGTTGGCTCGCGATCACCCAGCACTTCGTCAACTTCGTTGCGCAGTCGGCGGGCGACCTCTGGCTGTTTCGCTAACGCATACCAGGCGAAGGTCAGCGTGCGCGCGGTTGTTTCGTGGCCGGCGAAGAAAAGGGTGATCGTCTCGTCGCGCAGCAGCGCATCGGATATGGCTTCGCCGGTCTCCTCGTCGCGCGCCAGCATCAGCTTACTTAGCAAGTCGTTCGGCCAGCGCTCAATCGGCATGGCGCGCCGTTGTCCAATCACATCTTGGATGTAGGCATGCACGCGCCGGCGCGCGTGGCGGTAGCGTCCGTTCTCGCCGATTTTTAGCCACATCGGCAGCCTCAGCGGCTTGGTCTGGCGGGTCGCTGTGAACTGGATCATCGTTTCAACGTCGCTCTTCAGCGCCAGCAAGGTCTCGTCCGATTCGGTGGTGAACAAGCTGCGCAGGATGATCGAAGCGGTCACGAACATCATCTCGTCGAGCATTTCGACGACGGAGCCGACCCTGCCTTGCCAGCGCGCGATGAATTGCTGCGCGTCGCGAATGATGACCGGCAGGAACTGTTCTACGCCGCGCGGCGTAAAGAAAGGCGACATCAATTGGCGCTGTTTGCGCCAGGCGGCGCCGGTGGCCGTCAACACCCCGTTCCCCAGCAGCAGCTCGCGCACGATGTCGTAGCTCTCGCGCTTATCGTAGACGTCGCGTCTGACGATGCTAATGTGATGCACGTGATCAGGATGGATAGCCAACGTCATCTTGCGTGGGCCGATCTGGATTTGAAACAAGTCGCCATGTCGGCGCCATTCGTCATGTAGAAATTGCAGAAAGCCTTTGCGCCGGATGTCCCACGCCGCGTCGACGATGAGCGGGCTTTGGCGCCCAGGCAGCGTTGCGAGTTGGGCCGATGAAGTAATGGTGGTCATAGCTCTAAGTCTAGACCGTCATGCTGAGCGAGGGATGATTCTGCTTCACTGGCTGGTGAAGAGCAGCCGGATTCGGCGCAGCGCGACTTCGACGCCCTGACGCGCTTGTTCGGAGAGCGACTCGCCGAAGTCGAAGTCCACCCCCGGCACCGAGACCAACCAGGCCTGCGGACAGCGTCCGTAGACTTGCTTCGTCAGCGCCAAAAGCCGTCGTGGGTCGCTCATGTGTGTGTCCGCAGCCCGCGTGCTATCTTCCGCTGCGCCGATCGCGGTGAAGGTCACGCCGGCGGGCGGTTGGGCGTTTGAGTCGGCGCGTTGCGCGTCCACGAAGATCACCACTTCGGCAGTAGCCAGCGCGTCGGCCAGCTCCGGCGTGAGTTGGTGCGACGCAATGGCGCGCACGTTGGGCAGACGCCAGGATGCCACGATGTCGGCTACGCGCGGGCCGACGCCGTCGTCGCGGCGCAGCGTGTTGCCGTAGCCGATGATCAGAAAGTCGGTGGCAACCTCTTTACTCACGTTTGACCTCGGCGAGCACCGCGCCGTCGCTGCCGACTAGCGTCACAATCATGGGCATTTGGCCGATGGCATGGGTGGAGCAGCTCAGGCACGGGTCGAACGCGCGGATGCCGGCCTCGATTCGATTCAGCAGCCCTTCCGGAACGCCGGCGGTCGCGCCATGGATCCAGTGCTGCGCGATCTGCTTGACCGTGCGATTCATGGCGATGTTGTTCTGGCCGGTGGCGATGATCAGGTTCACGCGACGGATCATGCCGCGATCGTCTACTTCGTAGTCGTGGAATAACGTGCCGCGCGGCGCTTCGCTGACGCCCACGCCGTGTAGCTTGTTGATGCCGCCGCTGGCTCGCACGCGGGTCGAGAGGATGTCCGGATCGTCGAGCAGCAGCGTGATGCGCTCTAATGCGGCCAGGATCTCGACCAGGCGCGCGTAGTGATACATGAACGATGACGTGACCACGCCGCGCGCGTTGCCGCGTTGCCGAAATTCGGTCAACTCGGCGTCGGCCTGCGGCGTGCCGATGCTGGAGCACACGTTGAGCCGCGCCAACGGCCCAACGCGATACGCGCCGCCGGGATAGCCAAGGGGTTTGTAATACGGCGATTTGAGATAAGACCACGGCTCGACCGCTTCGCCCAGGATTTGGGCGTAGTTGCGCGGGTCGAACCCATCCACCAGCACGTTCCCTTCGCTGTCGGTGATGCGCAGCCAACCGTCGTAGTGTTCCCATCGGCCGCCGTCTTTGCTCACCAGGCTCATGAATAGGGTGGGGAAGTTGCCGAAATGCTCCACCTCTTCCGAATGCGCATCGGCGTAGCGCTTGAAGAAATCGAGTGCTCGCTGCGTGGTGTCGAAGGCTTCGGGCAGCCGGCTGCGCAAGTAGTCGCGGTTTTGTTGTGTCAGCGGTTCGCGCACGCCGCCCGGCACGGCCCAGGCCGGATGGATCTTCCGCCCGCCCAGCAGCTCGATCACTTCTTGGCCAAACTGGCGCAGACGGATGCCGCTGCGCGCCAGGTCGGGATGACGCGCGATCAGCCCGAAGATGTTGCGCTGAGCCGGGTCGCTGTCGTAGCCCAGCAGCAGATCGGGCGAGCTGAGGTGGAAGAAGCTGAGCGCGTGCGATTGCACGATCTGGCCCAGGTTCATCAACCGGCGCAACTTTTCCGCCGCCGGTGGAATGCTCACGGCGAAGATGTCGTCGCCGGTTTTGGCGCTGGCCAGCAAGTGGCTGACAGGGCAGATGCCGCACACGCGCGCCGTGATGCCGGCCATTTCGCCCAGCGGCCGGCCTTCGCAGAACTTCTCGAAGCCGCGAAACTCCACTACGTGGAAGCGCGCGTCGCTCACCTCCCCTGTGTCGTCCAGGTAAATCGAAATCTTGGCATGGCCCTCGATGCGAGTGACCGGGTCAATGACGATGCGTTGGCTCATAGCTCAAAGAGCGGGGCTGAGGAGAAGCCGGCGCCTGCTCCCCGCACCCGGCGAATCGTTCATCCGAATTTCAACATCTCGCGGCCGATCATCTCCGGCGACTTGCCTTCGATCACCGCCTGCAGCACGGCGCGAATGCGCTTGGCCGGCGGCGGGCAGCCGGGGATGTACAAGTCCACCGGGATGACCGCATGCACCGGCACGACGCGCTCTATCAACGGCGGCACAATCCCATCGTCATGCGGCACTTGCGGACGCAGCAGTTGCGCGTCCTTGTAAGCGCGGTCGAGCACGATCTCAGCCTCGCCGATCAGGTTGCGCATGGCCGTCACGTTGCCGGTGACGGCGCAATCGCCGAACGACACTACAAGGCGGCTGTTCTTACGAATGACGTGGATGAGTTCGAGGTGGTCCTGGTTGGCAATTGCGCCTTCGACCAGCGTCACATCTACCTTCTCCGGGAAGGTCTTGACGTCGGCTACCGGGCTATACACCACGTCCACCGCCTCGGCCAAGTCGAACAGCCACTCATCCAGATCGAGGAACGACATGTGGCAGCCGGAACAGCCGCCCATCCACACCGAAGCAAATCTGAGTTTACCCATCTTGCTGTTGATTATCCGAATTCAACCATTTATCGAATTATCGAACGATGGATTGGCCGGCGCTGCGGAAGTTACACGTTCCACACCTTTCGCTCCCGCGCCGCCTTCAAGAAGGCCAGCTTCTCGGCGTCGTGTACCATCTCGGCGACGGTTGAGCCTTGCTTGAACAGCGCGCCGGTGGGGCAGGCCATCACGCACTTACCGCAGCTCGTGCACGTGGTCGCCTCGCCCCACGGCACATTCATGTCGTGAACAATGAGCGAGTGGGCGCCCCGACCCATCACGTCAATGGTATGGGCGCCCTCCAGTTGGTCGCATGCGCGCACGCAGCGCGTGCACAGAATGCAACGGTTGTGATCCATGCCGAAGCGCTCGTGCGATAGATCCACGCCTAGTTTGGGGAAGAGGTAGTCGTAGCGCACGTGATCCATGCCGACGGCGATGCCGGCGTTTTGCAGTTCGCAGTGGCCGTTGGCCACGCACACAGCGCAGATGTGATTGCGCTCGGCAAACAGCAGCTCGATGATCTGTCGGCGATAGGCGCGCAAGCGCTCGGTGTCGGTTTGCACCTGCATGCCCTCCTGCACGCGCGTGGTGCAGGCCGGTAGCAGCTTGCTCGCGCCGGCTACCTCTACGAGACACATTCGACATGCGCCCACATCCGTCAGCCCGTCCAGGTGGCACAGCGTTGGGATGCGGATGTTGGCGTCTTGCGCTGCCTCTAGGATGGTCTGGTCGCTCCGGGCGCTGATTTCTTGACCGTTAATCGTGAGTGTCCTTGGCATATTTGACTTGTCGATCTACGCGCTTGGATTGGCAACTTGCGCCGATGGCTGCGGCGTTTTGCCGTTCGTCTCGTCGGCTGCCAGCTTCTTCTCATATTCGTCGCGGAAGTAGCGCAGCGTGCTGATGACCGGATTGGGCGCGCTCTGGCCCAGGCCGCACAGGCTGGTGTGCTTCACCAGGTCGCACAGCTCTTCCAGGATCTGGATGTCGCGTCGGGTGGCTTTGCCCTCTTGGATTTTGGTCAGGATGCGGTGCATCTGGACGGTGCCGGCGCGGCATGGGATGCACTTGCCGCACGACTCATCCATGCAGAACTCCATGAAGAAGCGCGCTACTTCCACCATGTCGGTCGAATCGTCCATCACGATCATGCCGCCGCTGCCCATGATTGAGCCGACTTTGGCCAGCGACTCGTAATCCACCGGCATATCCAGGAACTGCGCCGGAATGCACCCGCCGGATGGCCCGCCGGTTTGCACCGCTTTGAACTGTCGCCCACCGGGAATGCCGCCGCCGATGTCGAATACGATCTCGCGCAGCGTAATGCCCATCGGCACCTCGATCAATCCGGTGTGTGCCACCTGACCGGTGAGCGCGAATACCTTCGTGCCCTTGCTTTTCTCGGTGCCGATGCTAGCGAACCAGTCGGCGCCTTTCATGATGATGGGCGGCACGTTGGCCAGCGTCTCGACGTTGTTGATTAGCGTGGGGCAGCCCCATAGGCCGCACTCTGCGGGGAAGGGCGGCCGTGGGCGCGGCACCCCGCGTCCGCCTTCGATCGAGGCCATTAGCGCTGTCTCCTCGCCGCACACGAACGCGCCGGCGCCCAGGCGAATGTCCACGTTGAAGCTAAATGCCGTGCCGCCGATGTTGTTGCCCAGCAGGCCGGCGCGCTGCGCTTGGCGGATGGCCGTGCGCAGCCGCTTCACGGCCAGCGGATACTCGGCGCGCACGTAGATGAAGCCGTGATTGGCACCCACTGCGTAGGCCGCAATCGCCATGCCTTCCAAGATGCGATGCGGGTCGCCCTCCATCACGCTGCGATCCATGAATGCGCCGGGGTCACCCTCGTCGCCGTTGCAGATCACGAACTTGCGCGACTGAATGCCGACCGGCACGCTGGTCGGATAGGCGTTCGGGTCGGCCTTGGCGACGGTGCCCCATTTCAGGCCGGTGGGGAAGCCGGCTCCGCCGCGCCCGCGCAGCCCGCTGCGGGTGATCGCGTCAATCACCTGCTGCGGCGTCATCTCGGTCAACACCTTCATCAACGCTTGATAGCCGCCGACGGCGATGTAGTCCTCGATGCGCTCCGGATCTATCTTGCCGCAGTGCTCCAGCACGATCTTAGTCTGTCGGGTGAAGAAGGGCTGGTCGAGCGGCGTCTCTAGTCGTTTGATCGGCTCGCCGCCTAGGTGAGCGACGATCTCGCCGGCGTCTTCGGGTTTGACAAACTGGTACAAGATGGACTTGCGTTGGCCTCCCTCTGTTCCGGCAATGGCCGCTTGTCCGTTGACTTGCGATTCGATCTCGACCAGCGGGCCAAGCGAACATAGGCCAGGGCAGCCGACGCACTTCACCTCGACATCGCCATTCTGACCGCGCCGCCTCAACTCCGCTTGTAATTCCTTGGCGAGCTGCTCACTGTTGAGCGCTTGGCAAGCCGTGCCTACGCACACGCGGATGTGATGCCGCTTCTTCGCTTGCGCCAGCCGCTCGCTTGCTGCAGTTGCGTTGAGTTCTTCCAGATTCATTTACGCCGATCCCTCTATTTATCCAAACATATTCATGCCGTTTGCTGAACCGCTGCCAAGCGTTGGGCAATCTGCTGGGTTACGGTAGCAGGGGCCACTTTGCCGATCGTCTCGCCGTCGAACGTGATCACCGGCGCCAGCGCGCACGAGCCGAAGCATCGCGCAGTAAGCACCGAGAGCTGGTTGTCGCGCGTTGTGCCACCGGCCTTAACGTCGTATTCGGCTTCGAGCGCTGCCAGCACCTCGCGCGCCCCCTTGATGTAGCACGCCGTTCCCAGGCACACCACGCAGGTGTGCGCGCCTTGCGGCTTGAGCGTAAAAAGGTTGTAGAACGTCGCCACGCCGAACACCTTGCTGGGCGGCAAATGCAACGTGCGGGCGATGTGCCAGAGCGTGACATCGTCCAGATAGCCGAAGGCTTCCTGTGCGCTGTGCAGCGCCTCGATCAGCCCATGGCTCTGGTAGCCGTAGCGGCGCATCGTCGCTTCGATGATCTTGTAGCGCTTGTCACTGGCCGTCGGGTCAGCGGACATCGCGGTTGCAGCGCCATGGCCGGCGGATTGTCGCGGTGTGGTCGTTGTGCTGATACTCATAGTCTCCCTGTCGTCGAATCATTCGTTTGGGCGTTCGCCGCTAAAGCGCAGCGGCAATGAGGCAGGCGGCTTCGACCTTGGCAGCACGGCAGAAGGATCGGGCCGCCATGCGTCGAGCACTTTCATGTAGTTAGCGCGCTCGAATGCCGTTGGGTTGGCGACCGACTTCTGGCTCATGCTGCCCTGCATCTGCGCCACCGATTCATACTCGTGCATCTCCATCCACTGGCGCAAGTCGCGGACGATCTCGCCGATGCGCCTGATGCCGTGCTGCAGCAGCTCCGAGGTCATCATCGTGACGCGCGCGCCGGCCATCAGCCCCTTCAGCACGTCCAGGTGCGTATGCACTCCGGTGCTGATCGCCAGCTCGATCGGCACGCGGTCGTAAAGGATGGCCACCCAACGCAGCGGCAGGCGCAGCTCGTCGCTGTCGCTCAACACCAGGTGCGGCGTCACCTCCAGTCGGTCTAGATCAAAGTCAGGCTGATAGAAGCGATTGAACAGCACCAGCGCGTTGGCGCCGGCGTTGGCGAAATGCAGCGCTATGTTGGCCGGCGCGCTGAAGAACGGGCCGATTTTCAGCGCAATCGGAATCTTCACCGTTTGGCGCACGGCATGCAGGATGTCTAGGTAGCGTTCCTCGACGTGCCAGCCGGTGACGTGTGGATCGGTGGGGATGTAATAAATGTTCAGCTCAAGCGCATCCGCGCCGGCCTGTTCGATCTTGCGCGCATACTCGATCCAGCCGCCGGTGGACATGCCGTTCAGGCTGCCGATGATCGGAATGTTGGTTGCGGCTTTGGCCGATTGGAGCAGCTTGAGATACTCCTCCGGGCCGACGTTGTAGTAGCGCCAGTCGGGGAAATAGCGCGACGCCTCGGCGAAGCTCTCCCCGCCGTACTCCAGAAAGTGGTGCATCACCTGGCTCTCGTTCTCGATTTGCTCCTCAAAGAGCGAATGCATGACGATCGCCGGCGCGCCGGCATCCTCCAGCCGGCGGATGCTATCCAGGTTGCGCGAGAGCGGCGAGGCTGACGGCACGACCGGATGCGCCAGTTTCAATCCCAGGTAAGTCGTCGTCAGATCCATCCTTGTCCATCCTTGGCCTCGTGGCGCCTTTGCCCGATATGCGTTGGGTGAATCGCCATTTAAGATGAGGTTAGCGAAGGATGCTGCACGAGACACTATGCGCCTGGTTAAGCTGCGCCTGGCCGGTTGGCCGATCTTCGGATGAGATCCAAACTGCTGCGAGCCAACCGGGTGGCGGAAATGACGAGCTGGAGTAGGCTAGGCGCATGAAAGAGCAAGGATTTGATAACCGGGGCGCAATGAAATTTGCAATCTCGCATCGCACCGTTGAGCCTCTCTTGAGAGCAGATCAGCCGCATGAGGACTTCGCCATTGGCTGGTGCACCGTCCTGCGCGATGGCGCACAGTGGCGCATGTGGTACGACGCATACGATCACACGTATCGCGATGATGCCGACGGCTTTTTGTGTTACGCGGAATCGGACGATGGCGAGCATTGGCGCAAGCCTGCGCTGGGTCTGATCGAACACGCCGGCAGCCGCGCCAACAACATCCTGCTCGATGGCCGGCGGAGAGGCGGGGTTCACGGCAGCAGCGTGTTCGTTGACCCCTGTGCGCCGGCGGACGAGCGATATAAAGTCGTCTTCGTGAGCCGGCGCGAGGGGGGCTGGTGGGTGTTCGGTGCGACCTCTGCGGATGGCATTCACTGGCAGCACCGTGAAGAACCGCTGCTCCGCCACAACAGCGATACGCAAACCGTATGCTTTCGCGACGGCGACCGCTATCGGCTGTATGTCCGCATGTGGAGCGCCGAGGCGTTTCAAGGCAAGCGTTTGGTGGGTTACACCGAGTCGCCCAGCTTCGACGACTTCCCGCCCCCTTGCCCGATTCTAGCGCCGGATGAAGCCGATCCGCCTAATCTGCACTTCTATAACTCGGCGGCGGCCAAAGCGCGTGAGGGGTTGTACTTGATGTTTCCATCGGCGTTTTACACTGGCGAGGACTTGGTGATTCCCCATCTTGCCGTCAGCGCAGATGGTCGGACTTTCACACGGTATAGCTGCGCGCCATTTCTGCCGCTATGCGCCGGGTTTGACAGTCGGGGCATCTATGTTGCGCCGGGACTGATCCCCACCGACGACCCAAACGCATGGTGGGTGTACTACTCCGGCACGCATGTCGGGCACGATCAGAGCCGGCCCGAAGAAGTCAAGTTCGCCGGGGGCATAGGCCGTTTTCTTTTGAAGGCGACGCGGTAACACGAAATCGTGCCTATGAGGACGTAAGGTGAGCGCTTTGCCGAAGCTCGGCGGCGCACCATTGTGCCCAGGCCTCATCTGCGTGTGGATGAGCTGGCCCGCATGCGTCTTGCGCGCAACGGCTGCGCGCGTTTGCTTACAGGAGGCAGAGCGCTATCATTGAGATTCTCGAAACACACCGATGCAGTCGGGAGGCTCGTTTGTCATGAAGGAATACGGAACTGAGAAGCTGCGCAACGTCGCATTGTTAGGACACGGTTCGAGCGGCAAGACGACGTTCGCAGAAGCGATGTTGTTTGCCAGCGGCGGCACGACACGCATGGGCAAAGTCGAGGATGGCACGACCGTCTCGGACTACGACGAAGAAGAGAAGCGCCGCAAACAGTCTATCAGCCTGAGCGTCATCCCGATCGAGTGGAAGGACCATAAGATCAATTTGCTGGATGCGCCGGGCTACGCCGATTTCTACGGCGAGGTGAAGAGCGCTGTGCGCGTGGCCGATCTCGGCTTGATCTTCGTAGATTCGGTGTCCGGCGTGGAGGTGGGCACCGAGCTGGCCATGCAGGCGGTGGATGAAGCGAAGATCCCGCGCGCGGTGCTCGTCAGCCGCATGGATCGCGAGAATGCCAATTTCGACGCCGTGTTGGCGCAGCTGCATGAAGCCTTTCACCAAGACATCGTGCCGCTGATGTTGCCGGTTGGTAGCCAGCAGCAATTCGCCGGCGTAATTGACTTGGTGACACGCAGGTATCTGAAGGGTGCCAAGGGTGAAGTGGCCGACATTCCCGCTGACATGGTCGCAGCCGTAGAGAAGGCGCGCGAACGCTTGATGGAAGCGGCAGCCGAGGGCGAAGACGACTTGATCGAAAAGTGGTTCGAGGTCGGCGCGCTTACCGACGAGGAGTTCATTCGCGGCTTGCGCAGCGCCATTCGCAAGCGCACGTTCGTACCGGTGTTTTGCGCGGCGCCTGCCTTGGGCATCGGCGTCCATGCCATGCTCTATTCGCTGGTGAGTTACGCGCCGATGCCGTTCGATATGGGCGCCGATCCTGATGACGGCCAACACGGCCAGGTGCTCTATATCTTCAAGACCACCGCCGATCCGTTCGTAGGTAAGGTGAGCTACTTCCGCGTGGTCGAAGGGCCGATCCGGGGCGGAGAGATGCGCCTGGTCAACACGCGGACGAACGAGGAGGAACGCATTGCCACATTGTTCGTCCAGCGCGGCAAGGAGCAGATTCCCGTCCCGCTGTTGCACGTGGGCGACATCGGCACGGTGACCAAGCTGAACAGCGCGCAGACCGGCGACACACTGTGTGATCGCGCGCACTGCGTCCAGCTCCCGCCCATCGAGTTCCCCAATCCCCTGTTTGCCGTCGCCTTGCACCCCAAGACCAAGAACGATGCTGCAAAGATCAGCACCGCGCTTGCGCGCCTGTGTGAGGAAGACCCCAGCCTGCGTCACGTGAGCGACCCGAGCACCAAGGAGACCTTGCTGCTCGGCATGGGGCAGGCGCACATTGACGTAGCGATTCATCACTTGCACAACAAGTTTGGCGTAGATGTCGAGACGTCGGTCCCCAAAGTGAGCTATCGCGAGACGATCACGAAGCATGGTCAGGCGCGCTATCGCCACAAGAAGCAAACCGGCGGCGCCGGCCAGTTTGCTGAGATCGAGATGGCCGTCGAGCCAAGCGCGCCGGGTGCCGGCTACGAGTTCGAGTGGCGCGTGTTCGGTGGGGCGATCAGCAGCTCGTTCCAAGCCAGCATCGAGAAGGGCATCAAGCAGGTGATGGAATCCGGCGTCATCGCCGGCTATCCGGTGAGCGATGTCAAGTGCATCGTGCTGGATGGCAAAGAGCACCCGGTGGACTCGAAGCCCATTGCGTTCGAGATTGCCGCGCGCAACGTGTTCCGCGAGGCGTTCGAGCAGGCCGGCCCGGTCCTGCTGGAGCCGATCTACCGTTTCACCATCGTTGTGCCGGAGGCCAACGCCGGCGATGTCATGAGCAGCCTGAAGACCAAGCGCGCCCAAATCATCGGCATGGACCAGCGCGGCAACAAGACCGTAATTACCGCCGACGCGCCGCTCGCCGAGATGCAGCGCTACTCCACCGATCTGCGCAGCCTCACTCAAGGTCGCGGCTACTACGAGATGAAGTTCGATCACTATGCGCCTGTTCCCGCCCACATCGCTCAGGCCATCATCGCCAATCACAAGGCCGAGGTGCGAGCTGAAGAGGAATGACCTTCACAGAAAACGCCTTCTCGAATGCGCGCGCAGAAGCCCCTTCTCCTAGAGGAAGGGGCTTTTTGCAGCAGTGCGCTTGCGGGCGCGCTGATTTGTTCCTCGGCGATGAGAGATGCGCTTAAGCTTGTGCGGCCTTTCGTGCGCAAACGTATAATCGCGCAGGTTTGGCGCGCATGCCACATGACTTATCACAAGGATTGAATTTCGATGGCTGACCTGTTTGATAAGATTCCAAAAGACCCCGTATTGGCCGCTGCCCGCATGGGGCGTGAACAAGGCATCTATCCTTACTTTAAGCCGCTGTCAGAAACCGAGGGCACCGAGGTGCGCATCGGCGACCATCGGCTGATCATGATCGGCTCGAATAATTATCTCGGCCTGACCACTCACCCGAGGGTGCGGCAGGCGGCGATCGAGGCGATTGAGCGTTACGGCACATCATGTACCGGCAGCCGCTTCCTAAACGGGACCCTCGAGCTGCATAAGGAGCTGGAGCGCCGGTTGGCAAATTTCCTGGGCAAAGAGGCGGCGCTGATCTTCGGCACGGGTTACCAGGCGAACCTGGGCGCGATCACGGCGCTCATGGACAAGAACGATATCGTTATAGGCGACCGCGAAATCCACGCCTCTTTGGTGGATGCGATCAAGATGGCTGGCTGCCAGTTCAAGCGATTCAAGCACAACGACCTCGAAGACCTGGAGCGCGTGCTGAAGGAATGCGGGGACGCGCCTAAGCTGATCGTGGTGGATGGTGTGTACTCGATGGGCGGCGACCTCGCGCCATTGCCTGAGATCGTCCCCCTGGCGAAGCGCTACGGCGCGCGCCTGTTCGTGGATGATGCCCATGGGTTGGGTGTGATGGGCGAGGGCGGACGCGGCACCCACTTCCACTTTGATTGTGTGGACGAGGTGGATGTGATCATGGGCACGTTCAGCAAATCGTTCGCCTCGCTGGGCGGCGTTGTCGCCGGCGACCGCGACGTGATTGACTACATCCAACATCATGCCCGCTCGCTCATCTTCAGCGCCTCCATGCCGCCGGCTAACGTCGCCACCGTGCTGGCTTGTCTGGATGTTATCGAGGAAGATCCGAGCTACGTGCAGCGGGTGCATGTGCAATCGGCCAAGGTGCGCGATGGGCTGCGCAGCCTAGGTTACGACTGCGGCCAAAGCGTGACGCCAATCGTGCCGGTGTTCATCAAGAATGAAATGCACACCGTCTTCATGTGGAAAGCGCTCTACGATCACGGCGTATATACCAACCCGGTGCTACCGCCGGCCGTGCCGCCCTCTAAGAGTCTGCTCCGCACCAGTTACATGGCCACGCATACCGACGAGCAGATCGAAACCGTGCTCGAAATCTTCGAGCGCGTTGGCCAGGAGACCGGCTTTTTGCAGCCGGCTGGTGTGTGAGGACCGCCGGTGATGATGAGGGTTGGAGAGGGTGCTAGCGATGTGCGCCTTGCCCCACGATGACCGGCTTCATCCTGATACGCGCGCTTTCTTGCACGATCAGCCCAAGCGCTTACTGATCGCTGGCCGGTGGGTTACTGCAGTGGCAGGCCGGACATTCGACAAAGATGATCCGGCCACAGGCATCGTCTTCGCCAGTGTATGCGAAGGCGATGCCGAGGACGTGAACCGCGCTGTGGCTGCTGCGCGGGCAGTCTTCGACGATGCGCATCATCCCTGGCGGCGCATGACGCCGCATGACCGCGAGCGCCTGATGCACCGGTTGGCTGATCTGGTCGAGGCCAACCATGAGATGCTCGCCCAGCTTATCACGCTGGAGAACGGCAAGCCGCTCGCGGCCAGCGAGGGCGAAGTCGCCTCAAGCGTGCGCATGTTCCGCTACTACGCCGGCTGGCCGACCAAGATCGAGGGCGATGTCAAACCGGTCTCTATTCCCGACCGACTCAATTACACGCTGCGCGAGCCGGTCGGTGTAGTCGGCGCGATCATCCCGTGGAACTTCCCGCTGAGCATGATCGCCTGGAAGCTGGCGCCGGCGCTGGCAACCGGCAACTGCGTCATCCTCAAGCCGGCCGAGCAGACGCCGTTGACGGCAGTGCGTGTGTGCGAGCTGGTGCAAGAAGCGGGCTTCCCCGATGGCGTCGTGCAGCTCATCAACGGCTTCGGCGAGACAGCCGGCGCGGCGCTGACTGCGCATCCCGGCGTAGACAAGATCGCCTTCACCGGCAGCACTGAGGTGGGCAAAATCATCATGCGCGCCGCGGCCGGCAACCTGAAGCGTGTGTCGTTGGAGCTGGGCGGCAAAAGCCCGCACATCATCTTCGACGATGCCGATTTGTCCAAAGCGGCAATGGGTGCAGCTTACGGCATTTTCAGCAACGCCGGCCAAAGTTGCAACGCTGGCTCACGCCTGTTTGTGCAGCGCCGGGTCTACGACGAGGTGATGGCCAGGCTGGCCGAGCGCGCCGCGGCGATCAAAGTTGGGCCGGGGATGACGCCTGGCATCGAGATGGGACCGCTCGTGTCGCGCGAGCAGTTCGCCCGTGTGCAGGGTTACGTGGCTGCCGGCTTGGAACAGGGCGCGCGCTTGCGGGCAGGAGGCGCGCGTCCGCCGAATGTGCCCGAAGGCGGCTACTTTCTCGCCCCGACCCTCTTTGAAGATGTGCGCGATGACATGGCTATCATGCGCGAGGAAATCTTCGGGCCGGTGCTGGCAGCAACCCCCTTTGACTCGATCGAGGAGGTGGCCGCGCGGGCGAACAATACGCCCTACGGCCTGGCCGCCGGCGTGTGGACGCGCGACGTGAGCAAAGCGCACAAGCTGGCGGGGTTGCTGCGCGCGGGCACAGTGTGGGTGAATTGCTACAGCCAGTTCGATCCGGCCTCGCCGTTCGGCGGCTACAAGCAAAGCGGATTTGGTCGAGAAATGGGGCACGAAGCCCTGGAGCTATACACCAACGTCAAGTCGGTTTGGATTGGTCTGTAGCCTTTCCCGACGACGCTTAGAAAAATCGCACGTACGGCATCTTGTCCGCTACGAACCAAACGACGCAGGTGACCAATCCAACGAGGATAGCCGGATCGTGCATGTCCTCGCGGTTGTCCATGACGTCGGCTTCGCGACGGATGAGATTCCACAGTTGCTCGGCGAACAACATCGGCGCCACGACGAGCGGCACGATCGGCAACCAGCGCGGAATCATCTCCATCGCCAGGAAGATTGCCAGCAGCGCCACGGCGCACATCAGCGAAGCAACCATCAGCGCCTTCGTCCAACGCACGCCAAGCAGGTCGGCTGTGTGGCGGATGCCGGCCTTACGATCCACCTCGATGTCGCGCAGCTCGTTGTTCAACTCGCCGTAGACCGAGATCAGCGTTACGAAGAGGAAGAAGAGCCAGCTATAGGGCTTGCCTTGGTCGAAAGCAAAGTAGGCGCACAGGAACTGTAGCCCGGCCAGCGAGAGGCCGTGAGAGAGCAGGTCGGCCACCGGCACGGCCTTCAGGCGCGCCACGCGCCAAGAATACAGGAACGCCAATCCCAGACACAATGCGCCCAGCAGGAAAGTCATCCCGCCTAACGTGGCATATAGGCCGAGCACGAGCGCGCTGACGATTAGGCAAGCAACCCTGCCGATGCGCGGCGAGATGATCCCGGCGCTGATCGGATTGCGTCGCGCCTTCTTCGCGTCTAGCGCGTCGTCTGGCGCATCCTCCACGTCGTTATACATGAAGGCGAAGCCCACCACCAAGATATTCGCGGCGAGGACGATGAGTAAACGAAGGTCGAACGTGCCGCCGCCTAGCTTGGCGCCCAGCAGCGTGGTGACGGTGACGAACAAAACGTATTCTTTGTAGCGCGTGAGCTGAAGCAGACCCTTGACCGGTCGGCGCGCCCAACGGTACCACACGCGCGGGGCATTCAGGATTTTCGAATACATTAGGAGAAGTTCAGGTTATGCCGGTCGGCGCTTGACGCTCACATTGACGTTCACGCGCGCGCTCTCAGCCCGGTTGCCGGCAGCGTCGTAGGCGACTGCGTAGAACTCGAAAAGCCCATCATCGCGAATGGTCCATTTAGCGGTAAACGGCGCGACGGTTCGCGTTGCGAATGGCTCGCCGTTGACGAAGAACTCCACTTTCCTAATTGAGTAATCGTCCTGCACGTCAGCGATGACGGGGACCCACTCGTCATCTTCGCTGTTGAAGGACTCGTTGGGGCGTGGCTGCACAAGCGTGATCGTGGGCGGCGTGTTATCAATCGTCACCTGTGTCACGGCTTCTACGACGTTGCCATCGCTCTCGAAGCGTGTGACTTTGAGGGAATACGGCCCGGCCGGCAGCGCCGTGATGTCCCAGTTCTCCAGCACGCCGTCGCTCACCTGCTCTGCGTGATCGGGCCCGATCTGGATCCACTGCTCCGGCGCAGGCGACCAGCCCGGCGCGAATGAGACGCGATACGACATCCAGTTGCCGCCCCGCGCGTTGCCGCGAATCTGCACAATGCCCGAGGGCAAAGGAGGCGGCAGCGGGTTATTGGGATCTGCCGCCGCATTGGGATCAGAAGCCGGCGAAGGCACAGCGCTGATGTAGCTGTTGTTGGCCGGGTAGCTAATCGCAACGTCGCCGGAAGTGACCAGGCCGCCGAAGCGCGTGTCGAAATCGGTGGGCGCTTGTGGCATTTTAGCTTTCTCCTCGTCGCTCAGCGAGGCATACCAATCCTGCGCCTGCGGAGGGAAGACATACATCGGGCGCGCCTCCACCAGCTCCGGCGGCGTGCCCGGCAAAGCGAGTTTGCCGGTCTCGATGTTGATCGGAAATAGCTGCACCATCGTGCTTTGCTCTTTTGGCTCGGTGCCCGGGATGAATAGTTCCGTGATGGTTGGGCAAACGCCGTTGGGCGCTAAGCCGTCTATCTGGCAGACCGGCTGCGCGATCAGCCCATCCGGGCGCGGGAAATTGCGGATCTCCCGGCCCACATGCAGATATTCCATCACGTCGTGCCAGATGGGCGCAGCGCCGGTGAGGCCGGTCACGCCCCGGTTCATCGGGCTGTTGTCGGTGTTGCCCACCCATACGCCGACGGTGAAATCTGTGGTGAAGCCCACCGTCCAGTTGTCGCGGTAGTCGTTGGTGGTGCCGGTCTTCACGGCGGCCGGGCGCGGCCCGGACAGATCCAGCACCGAAGGATAGCCGAACGCTGCGGCGCGCGCTTGTGGATCCGACATGATGCTCTTGAGCAGATAGGTCAGTCGCTCGCTGTCCGGGCCCAGCAGGTTCGGGTTAATCGCCGGGCGGTATTCGTAGAGCGTTCTACCCTTGCTATCCTCGACGCGCAAGATGGCGACCGGGTCGAGGTCGCGGTGTCCGAACTTCTTCTGAGAGGCCGGACGCGGCGCGCCGATCATCGAGCCGCCGTTGGCGATGGTGGCGTAGGCGTAGGTCATGTCTAGTAGTTTGACTTCGCCGCCGCCCAGCGTAAGCGCCAGGCCATAGAAACTTAAGCCACGGTCGAGGTCGGTGATGCCGAGGCGGTGCGCGAGCCGAATTACATTGCCAATGCCGGCGCGGTTGAGCGCGTCCACTGCGGGGATGTTGTAGGAGCGTGCCAAGGCTTGGCGCATCAGCACCGGCCCATGGAACTTGCGGTCATAGTTCTCCGGGATGTAAGGTTCGATGCCGCCAACGTCGAACGCCGTGCGCACATCCCAGAACAACGTAGCCGGCGAAGCGCCTTGCCGCAGCAGTTCCAGATAGGTGATCGGCTTGAAAGCCGAGCCGGGCTGGCGCAGGCCGGTGGCGACGTTGAACTTGCCGTCTATCGCGTCGTTGAAGTAATCCAGACTGCCGACCATGGACAGGATTTCGCCGGTGTCCTGCTGGATCACGACGACGGCGGCGTTGTTCACGTTCCGGCCTTGCGCTTGCAGCGTCGCCACGTGCCGGTTAGCCAACGCCCGCACTTGGTTGTCTACGTCGAGATCGAGCGTGGTGTAAATCTTCAACCCGCCGCGTTCGACAAGCTGGCGCGCCGCTTCTGCGCCGATGCCCAGATGATCGCCGAGCAGCTCAATCGCCTTGTCTTTGGCGTAAACCGAGAAGTGCGGCGCCTGGATGTTGAAGCGCTGCGTCCGGTTCGCGTATCGCAGCGGTTGTAGCTTGGCTTCCGCAGCCTCTTTCTGTGTGACGTTGCACCCCGGCACGCCCATCTGGCTACGTTCCACCATCAAGTCCAGCACCAGTGCTTGTCGGAACTTGGCTTCATTCGGGTTATCGAAAGGGTTTTGCTTGGGGAACTGGGGAATGGGCGCCAGCATCGCAGCCTCGGCCAGCGTCAAGTCCTTTGCGCTCTTGTTGAAGTACACGCGCGAGGCGGCTTCAATGCCGTAGGCTAGGTTGCCGTAGAAGTTGGTGTTCAGGTACCACTCCAGGATGTCGTTCTTGGAATAGCGCCGGGTAATTTCGGCGGCCAGGAGCACTTCTTTGATCTTGACGGCGGTGGTGCGTCCTGGGCCTGCGCGTTCCTCCGGAGGCAAAATCACCGACTTGACGAGCTGCTGGGTGATGCCCGATCCGCCCTGTGTTGCGCCGCCTTGCAGGTTGGCGACGAACGCGCGCGCGATGCCGCGCAAGTCGAATCCTTGGTTGTCGTAGAACGTCTTGTCCTCGATGGCTACCGTGGCGCACAGCAGGTAAGGCGAGATAGCGTTCAGCTCGGTCCACTGTCGGTCGCCGCCGGTTGGGTCAATGATCTCGTAGAGCAGCGCCCCTTTGCGGTCGTAGATCTTCGTGGTCTGGAAATCTTCCTCGACCCTCTTAATCTGTGAGGGGTCAGGCAAGTCGCGGGTGAATGAGGCATAGACCGCGCCAGCGGCCAGCACGCCTATCGCGGGGATGGCGATCGCAATCGCCAGGAGTCCGATCAGCGCCGGCACGGCGATCTGCAGCGCGCGTTGCATCGGTCCGGCGCGGCGCGCCCGCCGCCGTCGCTCGCGCATGCGGATCAGGTGGTTCGCGTCCATTCAAGGCGCAAATGATACCCAATCAATGAATGCGGGTGGGCGTAGGCACTGCCTGCGCCCACCCGCTAGGAATCATCGGGATTGGCGTTTGCGCTATCTGCGTTGGCGATCTGGCCCGCTGCGACGCAAGGGAGGACGCCGTTCGCGTTCGCGCCCGCTGCCCTGGTTGTTCCGTTCTCCGCCGTTGCGACGTGGGCCGCCGCGTCCGCCGGCGCGGTCGGCTTCCTGCGCCTCTTCCAGCGTCATGCCTTCCAGCACTGCCCTGCGGCTAAGGCGAATTTTGCCGTTGTCGTTGCCGATCACCATCACCGTCACTTCCTGGCCGACTTTTACTTCATCGGCCACGTTGCGCACCGGGTGATCGCTGAGTTGCGACACATGCACCATGCCATCTGTCTTCGGCATGATCTCGACGAACGCGCCGAATTCGGTGATGCGCACCACTTTGCCGGTGTAGATGCCGCCCAGGGTGACCGAGCCTGTCATACTCTCGATCATCTCGCGCGCCTTCTCGGCGCCGGCGCCGTCGGGGGAGGAGATGAAGACCCGCCCGTCGTCCTCGATGTCAATCTTGGCGCCGGTCTGATCCTGGATCGAACGCACGGTCTTGCCGCCTGGTCCGATGACCGTCCCCAGCTTCTCCGGGTCGATGGTGACGACCAGCATGCGCGGCGCGTGCGGCTTCAGCGTTGGGCGCGGCTCGGAGATGACCGCCAACATGCGTTCCAGGATGGCCAGGCGTCCTTCGCGCGCCTGCGCCAGCGCTTGCTCAAGCACTTCGGTCGTCAGGCCGGCGATCTTGATGTCCATCTGCAATGCGGTGATGCCCTTCCGGGTCCCGGCGACTTTGAAATCCATGTCGCCAATGTGGTCTTCCAGCCCTTGGATGTCGCTGAGGATGGCATATCCTTCGGAGATGCCCCCCGGCGCAGTGATCAGGCCCATGGCGATGCCGGCCACCGGTGCCCGGATTGGCACGCCGGCATCCATCAGCGCTAGGGTGCTGCCGCACACGCTGCCCATCGAGGTCGAGCCGTTCGATGACAACACCTCGCTCACGACGCGCAGCGTGTACGGGAACTCGTTTTCGTCGGGAATGACTGGCAGAAGCGCGCGCTCGGCCAGCGCGCTGTGACCGATCTCACGTCGGCTGCTGCCGCGCAGCACCTTTGCCTCGCCCGTCGAGAAGGGCGGGAAGTTGTAATGGTGCATATAGCGCTTCTCTTCCTGGGGGTAGAGGCCGTCCAGCGGTTGGGCGTCGGCTTTGCTGCCCAGCGTGACGATCGAGAGGATCTGCGTTTCGCCACGGGTGAACAAGCCGGCGCCATGCGCGCGGGGGCTAAGGTGGTCGCCCACTTCTACCCAGACCGGCCGAATCTCCTTCGGCGTTCGCCCGTCGGGCCGAATGCCGTCGCGCAGGATGCGCATGCGCACGGCTTCGCTGGTTACGTCTTTCACCACTTGGTGCAGCTCATCGGCGTTCACATCGCCGATGGACTGCATCTGGGCCAGCACCTCGCCCTCGATCGCATCCAGGATGGCTTGGCGCTCGGCTTTCTCCAGCTCCTGGTCAATCGCCTCTTGGACGCGGTTGCCCAGCGCCTCGCGCACGCGCTGTTTGAAGGCTTCGTCGCGTCCGAACTTGGGGTAGTCGGCCTTGGGCTTGCCGACTTCCTGGCGCATGACGTGCTGCACCGCAATGAACTCCTGGATCGCGTCGTGCGCCAGTTTGAGCGCGCGCACCATGGTCGCTTCGTCTACTTCGTTTGCGCCGCACTCCACCATGACAATCGCGTCCTTCGTGCCGGCCACGCGCAGGTCCAGGTCGCTGTATTGCATCTCTGGGATGGTCGGGTTGATGATCAGCTCGCCGTTAATCAGGCCGATGCGCACGGCGCCGACCGGATTGTCGAACGGCACGTCGCTCACCATCAGCGCGGCGCTGGCGGCGTTCACAGCGAGCACATCAATGTCGTTGACCTGGTCATGCGACAGCGCAGTCACGATGATTTGCACATCGTTGCGCAGGTCGTCGGGGAACAGTGGGCGCAGCGGCCGATCCACCAGCCGCGCTATCAGGATTGCCGCCTCCGGCGGCCGGCCTTCGCGGCGGAAATAGCTGCCGGGGATGCGTCCGGCAGCGTAGAGCCGCTCCTCGTACTCCACGCTGAGCGGGAAGAAATCAATTCCCTGCCGCACGGATTTGGACATGGTGGCAGTGGCAAGCACCATGGTGTCGCCCATGCGCGCTGTCACTGCTCCGCCTGCCTGACGGGCCAGACGGCCTGTCTCGATTCGGATCTCCCTCTCGCCGATTCGCGCGGTGTAGACGTAATTGACCGGCATCGGCGCTTCAACGATGCGGGTTACATCTGTAGACATCTTGAATTTTCTCCTAAGATAGACGATCTGCGTGGGCCGGACGCTGTGAACGCATCGCGCGCCAACGCTTATCGTTGAACGTGTGCGGGAGGGAGGGGAGCGGTTAGAGGTTAGAGGTCAACCGCAGAAGCTAAATCCAGACTGCCCTGACCTTTAGCGCCTTCCGAAGCTGGCCTCTAACATCTACGACCGCTACCCTCTCACCCTGACTTTCTTCTTGATGTAGAGGCACATGGGTTGTGCCTCTACGACTACGACTGACTTTGACTTACTTCCTCAATCCGAGCTTACCCAAAAGGTCGCGGTATCTGGCTGGATCCTTGGCTGCCAGGTACTTCAGGTGCGCGCGCCGCTTGCCGACAAGGACCAGCAGGCCGTGACGCGAACTTTCATCGTGCTTGTGCACCTTCAGATGCTCGTTCAATTGGTTGATCCGCCGCGTGAGCAGCGCGATTTGAACCTCCGACGAGCCGGTGTCGTTGGGGTTGACCGCAAACTGTTCAATGATGGCGGCCTTCTCACCTTTGCTGAGAGCCACTTGTGTTTGAACTCCTTTCGTGAAACGCGCGGATCCGCTCAAAGGCGCAGATAAACCGCGCAAGCTGAATCGACGACGTTATTTTACCATTGCCGGGGTGCTTCTTTCGAGTCGCCGAGGTGCACGGCCTGCTGGGTGGGACGCAGGCGTCACTTGCGCGTATGTGACGTTTCATCGCCGGGTAAGGTGTCCTACCTATAATCCCCCGCCTATGGGGCTTATACAAATTCACGCCAGTCTGGCGACGGCGGTGATTCTCTTCAACGCCATCCTCGGCTTGTGGGGCATGGTCAAATTCTTTCGCGGCGATGGCTTGGATGGCAGCTATCTCGGCGCCGTTGCGCTCAGCCCCGTCCTCGGCTTGGCACAAATGGCCGTTGGATTAGTGTTGGTCAGTCTGGGGCTGGGCGTGAACGTGCGCTTCGTCCACTATCTGTATGGCGCACTTGTCATCATCAGCGCACCGGCGGTGTTTGCGTTTACGCGCGGACGCGACGACCGGGGCGCAGTCCTGCTCTATGCGGCCGTGCTGTTGCTCACCTCGGCGTTTGGGTTGCGCGCTCAGATGACCGGCTACGAAGCGCTGGGGTTTTGAGCGTTCGGCTTGCTGAAGGCTCGCCGATCGTCACTCGGTCAAACGCTCGCGCAAGGCAGCCAGGTCGTCTGGCGACAAACCGATGCTTTGGAGGTAGGCGCGTGTGCCGCCGTAGCGTTCGTCCACATAGCGCAGCGCGAACTGCACATACTCTGGCGCCGTGCGCATTAGGCTGAGCGCAAAAGCGCGCTGGGCCTCGTCGAGCGGTTCCAGCCATTGTTCGGTGCGCGGGCGCAGCCACTCCTCGCTCACCGCGTAGTCCTGCGCGATGTCCTCGCGCGCTACGCACAAGAAGTCGAGCAACAGCGCAGAGACGATGCCGGTGCGATCCTTGCCGGCCGTGCAGTGGAGAACGACAGCGCCGGGGGCGGCATAGGCGATGGTGCGCATGACCTCGGCGATTGCCTCGCCGCGCCGGTCGAGCACGTAGGTATGCCATTCGTCGCGCGAGCGGGCGAACAGGATGTCTTCTTCGGTGCGGTTTGCCTCATCGAGCAGCGGGATGTGCTGGATGGTTACCTGGTCGCGCGCGGAATTGAGCGCTTGGGCCAGATGAGGGTAACGGGTAGTCTCCGTAGGATAGCGCAGGTCAATGACCGTATTCACGCCGTAATCCAGCAGCGCGCAGACGCCGGCGTCGGTGAGGTGGCCGGGATTGTCCATGCGCACGAGCGCCCCCCAGCGCGTGGACCGGCCGTCACGGGTGCGAAGCCCGCCCAGGTCACGCACATTCAAGCAGCCTTCCCAGTGTAGCCGCCGCGTCAGGATGTCTGTCATGCGAGCGATTCTACGTGGCGGCGTGTTAAGACGGCATCATTTGAACTTCATGCGCTACGGCGGAGGTGCGATTCGCACGACGTCACCGGTGGATGCAGCCTGCGCTGCTTCCTGGCGAAACCAGACGTCCTGCGCGCGGATGAAGCGGCGTGTGGCGCGCTTGATCGCGATAATGGCCTCGTCGAGCGTCATGCGTCCCATGGCGACAAGCGCCATTTCTCGATAGCCGAGTGCGGACATGGACGGTAGCTGCAATGCAGCGTCGGCATCGAACCCATGCCGGCTGAGAAAGTCGAGCAGCGCCTCGGCCTCGGCCGGCCATCCTTGCTCGATCATGCGCATGAGGCGCGCGTCGGCCCGCGCGTAAAGCGCATCGCGCGGCAGGTTGATGTAGATCACCTGGGTGCGCCAGCGGGGCGGTTCACGCTTCTGCAGTTCGCTCCAGCGCCGGCCGGAGACCTCGATGACTTCGAGCGCGCGCACGACGCGTCGGATGTTGCGCGGGTCAATCGTTCGGGCGGCATCAGGATCGCGCGCAATCAACTCGGCAAACAGCGCCGCTGCGCCGTGCGCCTGGACGTAGCGTAGCCACTTCTCCCGCAGATCGTCGCAGGGAGGTACGGGAGGCACGCGCCAACCGCGCAGGATTGCGCGGACGTACTGGCCGGTGCCGCCGACCAGCAACGGCGTCTTGCCGCGCGCGTGGATGTCCGCAATTGCAGTTTGCGCCAGCTCGACATATTCGCCGAGCGAGAAACGCTCATGCGGGTCGCGCAGGTCGAGCAAGTGATGGCGAACGCGTCGCTGCTCGTCCGGCGTCGGTTTGTTCGTGCCGATGTCCATGTGCCGGTAGATGTGGCGCGAATCGGCAGAGACGATTTCGCCATTCACCTGTGGAGCGAGCGCCATTGCATAGGCCGACTTGCCGGCCGCCGTCGGCCCGATGATGGCGATCAGCTCGGGCGCTTCGCAACTCATGAGCGCATTGTATGCGTCGGCGCGCGCTGGGACGGGGTTAACGCGCGATAGCCAGGAAAAATGCAAAAGCAGCCCAGGTAGCTGAATTGCCCATCCAGCACCAGCGGGCGCTCTCCCGACAGGTCTTTGATCTTGCGGTCCGCTCCTCAGACACTAAAGTCCTGTGCGGAGTTGACATCGCGCGGCGTTTTAATAGAATCCAAAGCGATGCAAGCGAAAGTGACTAGGGAAGCGCCTTCGCTGTCGTCATCGGTAAATCCAACAAGGCGAGAATAAGGCACGTGCACGCGACTGCGTCGCGTGCCTTACTGTTTGTCTTCATTCACAGGAGGTAAAGCAAATGACAGATTCAAGCCTGATCGGTAAGGTCGAAAAGGCGCATCGCTACGCTCAGGAACGCGACCGATTCCAATTCTTGACTTTCCAGGTGATGGTGCGCGGGGATAACGGAGAGTATCTCGTCACCTACGATCACGGGCAGTGGAGCTGCAACTCTGAGTACTTCAAGAAACACGGCGTAGATAGCCACACAATGGCCGTGGAGCGTTTGCTGGAAGGCATGCTCTACGAGCCGGAGAAGGTTTAATCAGCCGAAAGCGCTGATCGAGTCGAGGGGCGTCCAGCGACGCCCCTCGATGCTTCATGCCGATCGCGCGCGTGCTAATATCACGCTGTGCGGTTATGCAATCGAAGATATGTGCAGCCCACCCGCCGGCGCGGTGGTCGTGGTTGCGCCTGGCTGGTTTTGTGGTCTGTCGTTATCCTCGTCGCCGGCGGCTACTTGCTGGTGCAGATCCGGCTCAATAACGGGATTCAGCTCGGCCGGAACGTGCGAACGCCAACGCCTGCGCTAACCCCAACGCCTACGCGCAGCGTGGACTCATTGATTCGCGCTGCCGAGGAGGCGGCTGCGCGAGGTGATTATCGTGCGGCGATTGACGCCTATGACCGCGCCAGTCGCCGCCGCCCTAACGATCCTGACCTGCATCGCCGCGTTGCTCGCCTGATGGTGTTCATCGGCCAGCCGGAGCGGGCCGAGCAACGGGTTCGCAAAGCGCTGGAAATCGCTCCCGGCCACCTGCCTTCGCGCGCGGTGCTGTGCATGGCGCTGGACTGGCAGAAGCGCATCGCCGAGGCAGTTGTGGAGTGCCAGGCCGTCGTTGACGCCGATCCGAACTACGCCACCGGTTACGCTTATCTGGCCGAAGCGTTGGCCGACAGCGGCGACTTCAAAGCGGCGCTCTCGGCCGCGCAGAAGGCCGTGGACTTGGAGCCGAATAACCCTGACGCGCTGCGCAACCTTGGCTATGTGTACGATGTATTTGGCCGATACGATAAGGCGCGCTATCACTACGAGCGGGCGCTAGAGCGCGATCCAAACATGCCCCATGTGTTAAGCGCCATCGGGCGGATCTTCTATGTCACAGGCCGGACGGCCGATGCGATCAAAACGTTTCAGCGCATCATCGAGATGGACCCTCAGCATGCGGAGGCGTATCAGCAGTTGGGGATGGTGTATCGATTCATCGGCGAGCGACAGAAAGCGCGCGAGGCGCTGGACAAGGCGATTGAGTTGGAGCCGACGCGGCTGCGCGCGTTGACCGAACGCGCCTTGCTCAACTTCCAGGTGCGCAACTACTTCGGTGCGGTCGAAGATTACACGCGCGCGCTTACCATCGCGCAGCAGTCCGGCGCATCGCTGAGCGCGATAGACTACCTGTACTACGGCTTCGCCTATCGTTGGATTCAGGAGTGCGATAACGCCCGCACGATGTGGGCTAAGTCGCTCGAACTTGCTCCAGGAGATCAGGAGATCCGCGCCAACGTGGAAGCCGGCCTAGCCGCGTGCGGCGGTCGCTGAGCGCACTGCGCCGGCGGATTGTTGCGCGGATTGTTGCAATGAAGCGCGGTTGCGCGTCTGGGAAGAAGTGAGGAGCCGCATTGTTCAAGTCAAGCAACATCACATGGCGGCTGATGCGCTACGTCAGGCCCTATCGGGCCGTGATCGTCGTCGCTGCCATCCTTTTCGTCATTAGCACGGCGCTGAACCTGGTCTTCCCCCTGGTGAGCGGCCAGTTGGTCAACGCGGTGACCGGCGTCCCCGTCGGGCTAAGCGTTGGGCAGATCATCGGCATCCTCGTCGCCGTCTTCGTCGCCCGCGCGGCCGTGGACATCGGCAGCCAGTTTTTGATCGCCCAAGCCGGTGAATCGGTGACGCGCGATTTGCGCCAGAGCGTCTATGCCCATCTACAGCATCTGGGCCTGGGGTTCTTTGCCAACCGGCGCACGGGCGAGTTGACCTCGCGCTTGTCGTCGGATGTCACCGTCGTGCGCGTTGCGCTGGTGAACAACGTGGCAACTTTGCTCAGCAGCATCTTGACGGTGGTGGGCTCGGCAGCGCTCGTCGTCACCATCAACTGGCGGCTGACGGGCATCGTGCTGTTGATCTTCCCGCTGGCGACGCTCATTGCGCGGCTCTACAGCCGCTCGTTGCGCCCGCTGGCCACGAAGGCGCAGGATCGTCTGGCCGAAGCCAACGCGATTGCCGAGGAAGCCATCAGCGGCGTGCGCGTGGTCAAGGCCTTCGGTCGCGAGCCGTATGAGGTGCAGCGTTTCAACCGGGCGTCACAGGAAGTCTTTCGGGCCTCGCTTAGGCTCTCGCGCATTCGCGCGACATTCGGCCCGCTGATCGGGTTGATGTTCTTCTTTGCGCTGGTCGGCGTGTTGTGGTTTGGCTCGCAAGAGGTGAGCGCCGGGCGGCTGCGCGCCGGCGACTTGGTGGCTTTTCTGCTCTACGGCGCGGTGATCGCCGGCGGCATCTCTGGGCTGGCGAACATCTTCGCGCAGTTCCAGGAGGCGATCGGGGCGACGCGCCGGCTCTTCGAGATTCTCGACACGCAACCCGAAGTGCGCGACGCGCCGGATGCGCGCGAGGTCGGCGTCGTGCGGGGGCAGATCACCTTTGACTGCGTCTCCTTTGCCTATGAGGACAATCGTGAAGTAGTGCGCGATGTCTCGCTCGATATTGCGCCCGGTGAGATCCTGGCGCTCGTCGGCCCAAGCGGCGCGGGCAAATCCACCTTGTTCAACCTGATCCCGCGCTTCTACGACCCGACCAAAGGGGCAGTGCTGCTCGATGGCGTTGACCTGCGCCGCTTAAAGGTGGCGAGCCTTCGTTCGACCATCGCCATTGTGCCGCAGGACACAATGCTGTTCAGCGGCACCGTGCGCGAGAACATCCTATACGGCGACTTGAACGCCGACGAGGAGGCGATGATCGCGGCAGCTAAGGCGGCCAACGCGCACGATTTCATCCTTGCACTGCCCAAAGGATACGATACGCTTGTCGGCGAGCGCGGGATAAAGCTGAGCGGCGGCCAGCGCCAACGCATCGCCATCGCCCGCGCCATTTTGAAGAACCCGCGCATCTTGTTGCTCGACGAGGCCACTTCATCGCTGGACAGCGAAAGCGAAGGTCTGGTGCAAGAAGCGCTAGGGCGGCTGATGCAAGGCCGCACCACGATCATCATCGCGCACCGTCTGAGCACCGTGCAGGTGGCCCACCGCATCGCCGTGCTGGATAAGGGGCGGCTGGTGGAGCTGGGCACGCACGACGAGCTAATGGCCGCGCGCGGCTTGTACTACAAGCTGTATAGCCTGCAGTTCGAGGCTGAGGAGGTGGATGATTCGACGCAGCGGGTTGTGACGGCTCAGCCCACCGGCGAGGACAGCCCGCGGCGATCACGCCGACGACGCTTCGATCCGTTTGCCATGTTGGATGCCGGAACGCCATGACCGATTTGTTCAGCGTCGAAGGTCGAGCAATTTTGGTCACAGGCGGCTCGCGCGGGTTGGGGCTGGCCATTGCCCAGGGGCTGTCATCCGCTGGGGCGAAAGTGGCCGTTGCGGCGCGCACGGCGCCGCCGGTTGAAACGCTGTGCTTCCTCCCTTGTGACCTGATAGCTGCGGACGCACGCGCTGGCCTGGTAGATCGCGCTGTGGCTGCGCTGGGGACGATTGACGTGCTCGTGCATTGCGCCGGCCAGCAGCATCGCCAACCGGCCGCCGACTATCCGCTGGACGCCTTCGAGGCAATCTATCAATTGCACGTCGTCGCGGGCATGGACTTGTGCCAGCAGGCCGCGCGCTACATGCTGCCGCGCGGCTCCGGCAAGATTATCTTCGTTAGCAGCGTGCTCGGCTTTCAGGGCGGCATCACCGTGCCGGCCTATAGCGCCGCCAAGCATGCGATGGTTGGGCTGGTCCGCGCGCTGGCCAACGAATGGGCGAGCCGCGGGGTGAACGTCAACGCCATCGCGCCGGGCTACATGAACACCGAGATGGTTGCCCCGCTGATGAACGACCCGGAGCGCGGGCCGGCCATCCTGAGCCGCATCCCCGCCGGACGGCTGGGCGAGCCGGATGAGCTGGTCGGCGCGGTGATCTTCCTGGCCAGCGCCGCTTCCAGCTATGTGCACGGCCACACGTTGGTGGTGGACGGTGGATGGCTGTCCCGCTAGTCGTCAGCGCTTGAAGATCTCGTCCACCTCGACCTGAAAGCCTTTGGCCAGCCGATTGGTCATGTTGGCCGCGCCGACGATGGCCATCAGCTCTCCGAACATTGCATCGGTCATGCCCTTTGCGCGCGCAGCGGCGGTGTGCGAGGCGATGCAGTACTCGCAGCCGTTCGTCACGCTCACGGCGACGTAGATCAGCTCGCGGGTCAGCGGATCAAGCTCGCCTGGGCCGGTCATGGCCTCTTTCACCATCTGCCAGGTGCGTCGCAGGGTGGGGGGATGTTGCGCGAGCGCCTTCCAGAAGTTGTTGATGTATTCGGTCTTGCGCGTGGCGCGGATGTCGTCGTATATCGCGCGCACTTCTTCGCTGGCATCTTCGTATTCGATCATTTTGCTCATAGCCTAATCCTAAGGCAATTGCCAGCCTGAAGCTAGACTGGGACCGGCCTGCCCTCGCGCGCCGAGCGCAGCAGGGCAAGGATCGCCGCAACGTTAGCCCGGCTGTCTCGCAGGCTGATGCGTGGCGCTGCGCCGTCCAAGATGGCATTTGCCATGTCCTCCACTTCGCCGAGATAGAGCAGATCTGGGCCTTCGATAGTGAGTGATTCGAGCTGGTCGCTGGCCTTGCCGATGTAGATCGCCTCAAGCGCTGTGGGCTTGAACGGGCGCGGGATCACTATCAATCCTTCGCTGCCGACGATCTCCATGTGCATGCGAAAGGGGGCGCGAAAGCCGCAGTCGAACTGCGCGTAGGCGTCTTCGCCGAAGCGCAATGTCCCGATAAACGCTTCATCTACACCGCTGGGGCCGACGAATTGCATGCCGAACGCCTCCACCGGCTCGGCGCCGATCATCGTGCGTGCATAGCTGATCGGGTAGCAGCCCACGTCCCAGACGCTGCCGCCGTCCAGGTCGGCGTTCATGCGGACGTTGGCGCGGTCGGTCAGGGTGAAAGTGAACGCGCCGCGCGCCAGGCGCACCTCGCCGATCGCGCCGCGCTCGATCAGCGATTTCACCCGGAGCGTTTGTGGATGGTGGCGATACATGAATGCCTCGGCGACGACCCGGCCGGCTTCTGCCGCTGCCGCCGCGATGGCGTCCACATCCTCGACGCGCGTAGCGAGGGGCTTCTCGCATAGCACATGCTTGCCGGCGCGCAGCGCCTTGATCGTCCATTCGGCGTGCAGTCGGTTGGGCAGGGAGATGTAAACGACGTCAATATCCGGGCTTGCCAGCATGGCCTCGTAACTGCCGAAGGCGCGCTCGATGTTCCATTCTCGCGCGTAGGCTTCGGCTTTGGCCGGATCGCGGCTGGCAACGCCGATCAGCCGATTGCGCGGCGACGCGCGCAGCGGCGGAATCAGCGAGCGGTTGATGCGGGCCGTGCTGAGCAGTCCCCAGCGCAGGATGCGGTTGGTCATGAGATGCGTCGGGCGTCGCTTGCCATGGGATATGGAATGCGTGACGCGCGCGCCGTGAGTATACTGACTTGTGCGAAACGCCTCAAAGGCAAGCCCATGAGCATTCGATTCGAGCACATCGCGATCAACGTGAGCGACGCGCAGCGAGTTGTCGCTTGGTATGTCCGCAACCTCGACCTGGTGGTGATGCGCGCGATGAATGAGCCGCCCTACATGACCTTTCTGGCCGACCAGGGGCGCAACATGATGTTCGAGTTCTACCAGCAACCGGCGGGCGAGGCCGGCTTCGCGCGCCTGCATCCCGTGGCCTTTCACATCGCCTTCGCCGTAGATGACATCGAGGCGACGCGGGCACGGCTGATCGCTGCCGGTGCAACAGCCGAAGGCGAGGTGACGACGACGCCGGCCGGGGACAAGTTGTGCTTCCTGCGCGATCCGTGGGGCATGACGTTGCAGCTCGTCATGCGCGCCCAACCCATGTTGAGCTGACGCTCACTCGCCGGCGTTGAAATACGCCCGATACCAGTTCACCGTGTCCTGGATGGCTACATCGTGCGGCGTGTACTCAAAGTCGGGATATGCTGCGGCGAACTTCGTGCCGTCCAGGACGAACGGCTGCTCAAACTGGTAGAGCACTTCGGCGACGTCGCTGATGCGCGGCGCGACTAGGCCGGCCAATCGAAAGAAGGTGCGCCCTCTTGCGCCGATCTTCGGCGTTTTGCCGTAAGCCTTGAAGACGCGCCGGATGAACTCCTCGCCGGTGAGCGGGCCGGCGCCGGGCACGTGCCAGGTCTGGCCGTAAGCTTCGTCGTTAAGCGCCAACAGAACGCATGCGGCCGCGGCGTCGGGCAAGTAGAGCAAATCGTGCGGCACATCGAGCCGGCCGAACCATACTGCTTTGTGCCCCTGATAGGCCGCCTCGAAGATCATGCTCATGAACGTGCCGCGCACGTGCGCCCCATAAAACGTGGCCAGGCGCGCGATCACGGCGGGCACTTCGCCTCGGGCGTGCGCTTCCATCACCAATGATTCGGCGACCCTGCGCATCAATCCACGGCGGCTGTTTGCAGCCAGCGGGTGATCTTCCGTGGCCGGTATGTGTTGCAGCGGGCCATATACAAGGCCGTTGCTCGGATACACCAGCCGGGCACCGGCGGCCCGTGCGCCGGCGAGCAGGTTGCGCGTGACCAACTCTAACTTATCGCCTGCGTAGATGCAGTTGTAGATCACGCTTGCGCCTTTGCAGGCTGCGATGACGCTCTCAGGGTCTATTGCATCGCAGGCGAGGATTTCGACGCCATCCGGCAGCATCTCGGCAGCTTTGGCCGGATCGCGCGCGATGGCGCGGACCGGCAGTCCCTCCGCTTCCGTCAGGTGGTGGACGACTGCCGCGCCTAATGCGCCAGATGCGCCGAAGACGGCATGGAGTTCAGCCATAGCATCGGCAATCGTACTTCATTCCGGCGATTGACATTTGGCGCACAGGCCGACGATCTCAACGGCATTCTTTCGCGACTTAAAACCGGCAGCGCGCAGTTGCGCCAATAGCGCATCAGAGGAGTGGTTGGATTGCAACTCGATCACCGTCCGACAGCGCTCACAGATGAGATGGAAGTGCAACGACTTCTCCTCACACGCCAGTGTGTAGCCCTTGTTGCCGATGCGCACACGCTCGAGGTAACCTTCGGCGTGCAACACATCCAGCGTTCGATACACTGTGGCTAGGCCGACGCTCGGTTCTATCTTGCGCGCGCGCGCCAGGATTTCCTCAGGGCTGAGCGAATGTCGAGCGCGCATGATGACCTCGATCACTGCCAGGCGGGACTGTGTGATGCGATAGCCCGATTCGCTGAGGGCTTTTTGGATGTCGCGTGTGCGCTTGCGCATGCCACGATTCTAGCCGACTCGCATCTGGTATACTCTGCACGCTTAATGAGAATCATTCTCAATAAGAAGGAAGCCATTGACTGAGAGGAGGTCAGGCAGATATGAAGAACTGCTCCATGTTCAAAGCAAGTTTGCTGCTCGCGGCGACAGCGCTCACGATGGCAGGATGCGCTGCGCCGACTACGCCGCAATCCCCGCCAACTCCTACCGCGCCCGCTGCGCCGGCGCAATCGCCGGCGTCCGCGGCCCCCGCTGTGAAGCCGACGCCCAGCGATGCTGCTGCAGCGCCGAAGCTGAAGGTGCTGGCGACTTTTAGCATCATCGCCGACTTTGTGCAGAATGTGGCCGGCGACAAAGTGGAATTGGTTACCCTGGTCGGCCCGGGCACCGACTCTCATGACTATGAGCCGACGCCGTCCGACGTCGCCAAGGTCGCCGATGCTCAACTGATCTTCGAGAATGGCTTGATGTTCGAGTCTTGGCTCGATCGCCTCTACGAGGCTTCCGGCTCGCGCGCCAAGCGCGTGGTGTTGAGCGAGGGGATAGACCCGCGCCCATTCGGAGAGGTGCACGGCGAGGATGAGCATGGCCACGAGCACGATGCTGATGGCAAAGAAGGCAGCAAGGAAGCGGAGCATAGCCACGACAAGGAGAAGGCCGGCGGTCACGCCCACGAGCACGGCGAATTCGACCCGCACGTGTGGCAGGACGTGCGCAACGCCATCCAGATGGTGCGCAACATTGCTCGCGCGCTGAGCGAGGCGGACCCTGCGAATGCCGACTTCTACGCCGCCAACGCTGAAGCCTACATCGCTCAGCTTGAAGCGCTGGATGAAGAGATCGTCAGCCTGGTCGAGCAAATCCCCGAAGCGCGGCGCAAGCTGGTGACCTCGCATGAGGCGCTGGGCTACTTCGCCGACCGTTACGGGTTTGAGATGATCGGCGCTGTGTTGGGCACCATGTCGGCAATGGCGAGCGAGCCTTCCGCGCAAGACTTCGCCAACCTCGCCGAGGCCGTCAAAGCGGAGGGCGTGGATGTGATCTTTCTGGAGAACGTCACCAATCCCCAGGCGGTGGAGCGCCTGGCCCGCGAAGCCGGCATCCGCGTAGGCCCGTCGCTCTTCACCGATGCGCTGAGCGCGCCGGGCGAGCCGGGCGCAACCTACATTGACATGATGCGCTACAACGCGCGCGCCATCCGCGACGCATTGACGCAGTGACGGAAGCGAGTAATGCGCTTTTGTTTGCCCTACGGCGGAAGTCGCAGTGAGCAACCTCCAACCAACGCGCCGGCTTTGGCGGCGCACGGTGTGACGGTGCGCTATCCAGGAGCGGCGCGGGCAGCCTTAGAGGGCCTGGACTGGGTAGCGCCTTGCGGCGCGCGGGTGGCGCTGGTTGGCCCAAACGGCGCCGGCAAGTCTACTTTGCTAAAAGCCATCGCCGGCTTATTGCCCGTCGCCGCAGGCAGCTTGCTTGTCTTTGGCGCGCCGGTCGGCGCGTTCCGCCACCGCGTGGCATACCTGGCGCAGCGCGGCGAGTTGGACTGGCACTTCCCGATCAGCGTGCGCCGGCTGGTGCTCACCGGCCGCTATCCCCATCTGGGTTGGCTGCGCTGGCCCACGCGCGCCGACTGGCGACGCGCCGACGAGGCGCTGGAGCGACTGCAGTTGCTCGACTTGGCCGAGCGCCAAATCGGCGAGCTATCCGGTGGCCAGCAACAGCGCGCCTTGTTGGCCCGCGCGCTGGCGCAGGAGGCGGACTTGTTGTTGCTGGACGAGCCGCTCAACGCGGTGGACGCCGCGACGCGCGAGGTGGTGTCGGCTGTGCTGCGCGACCTGCAGCGCCAAGGCAGGACGGTGATCGTCGCCACTCACGATCTTGACCGTCTGCAAGCTGACTTCGACGATGCGCTGTTTCTCATGGATGGCCGAGTTGTGGCGCGCGGCGTCAGCGCCGTTGGCGAGCGCGTCCATCACGAGTTGCTCGGCAACCATCGCGTAGCAGTTGCGGCATGAACGTCCTCGACTGGTTTCTTGCGCCGTTTCAATACACCTTCATGCGCACAGCAGCGCTGGCGGGCGTCTTGGTAAGCCTGACGTGCGCATCCCTTGGCGCCTACGTGGTGCTGCGGCGCATGGCGTTCATCGGCGACGCCCTGGCGCACACCGTCCTGCCGGGCCTGGTGATCGCTTACCTGAACCGCTGGAATATGACCGTCGGCGCGATCCTGGCCGGCATCGCCACGGCGCTTGGCATCGGTTGGCTCTCCCGCCGCCGCGAGGTGCGCGAGGACACGGCCATTGGCATCCTGTTCACCGGCATGTTCGCGCTGGGCATCTTGCTGATGAGCAGCGTGCGCAGCTTCCGTGACTTTACCCACATGCTCTTCGGCTACATCGTCGGGGTGACCGATGCGCAGTTGCGCCTGTTTGCGCTCATCGCGCTAGTTGTCCTTGTTGTGCTCATTCTGTTGCACAAAGAGCTAGAGCTGACCTCGTTTGATCCGACGCACGCTCAGGTCATCGGCCTGCGCGCCGACCGACTGCGCGACGTGCTGCTGGTGCTGATGGCGTTGGCTGTGGTCGGCGCGATCCAAGCCGTAGGCGTGGTGTTGACCAGCGCGCTGCTGATCGTGCCGGCGGCAGCAGCGGCGATGTTGACGCGCCGCCTGGTGCCGATGATGGCGTTAGCCTCCGCAATCGCCATCGTGGCTACGCTAGTCGGTCTGCTGGCCTCCTATCACTTGGATGTCTCCTCCGGTGCGACGATTGTGTTGACGTGCATTGTGTGCTTCTTAACCGCTTGGGTGCTGCGCGCGCTGCGCGAGCGATTGAGCCGCACATGGCCTGTCTCCGGCGACTGATCAGCGCTGTTGAGAGGGGAAGATAACTGGATGGTCAATGGGAACACTCTGTCCAGGCATGTCGCGTGGCGTCGTTATCTAGCCTACGCCGCCCTTGCTGTGCTGGGCTTCATGCTGGCGCATGCTGCGGGCCAGTTTGCTGTGGCGCTGCTCGTTGGTAAGCTGTGGAACCAAGCAGTGCCGGTCATAGAAAAGCCGGTCGCCGATTTTGGCAAAGCGGTCGGCGCTGCGTTGACTGGTTGGCTGCCAGATTTGTCACTGTCCACCCCATTGGGGCCGCTCTCCGTTCGATATACCGTTGCCTACACGATTTACGAGTGGGTCAAGCTGCCGCTCCTGCTCTTCTTGACGACGTTTGGAATGACGTTGCTGCGGCTGAAGGCGGGCGTCCGGCGCATCGAGAAGACGCTGGGGCGCGATGACTTGTTCGGCGTGTTGGGCGGCACTGCGCTCGGCATGTTGACGCCGGTGTGTTCTTGCACGGTCACCAACTTGTATGCGGGTCTAGTCGCCGGAGGCGCAAGCCGGCGAGCGTCCGCAGCGTTCCTGTTCGCCAGCCCAGCGCTGAACGAGTTTGCCATCGTCTTCATGTTCATCTTCGGCGGTTTGTGGGGTGGGGTGGTTTACGTGGCCGCCGGCGTGTTGGCATCGGTCGCAACGGCTTATCTCTCGCCGCTACTAGGGTTGAATCCTCAACATCTCATCGCGATCAAGCAGAGCGCCTGTTCGCATCAAGCCTCATTCAACGACAGCATCATGGAGCGCGCCTTTGAGGAGGCATTGGCCCTTTGCAAGCGCTTGTTAGCGCCGGTGTTGATCAGCGGTGCGTTGGCCGGCCTGCTGGTGAACTTTAACCTTACGGTCGTCCAGGTTTTGCAGCGGGCGCAGTTTCAGTGGTGGGGGCCGATTGTCGCCACGTTGGTCGGCCTGCCGCTCGATGTCAATGCAGCGGCGACGGCGCCGATCCTGGCGGCCGCGAGCAGTTTTGTGCCGCTGGGCACGCTGGTGAGCGTCATGATGGCCACCACAGTCGCCTCCATCCCCGAAGTGACAATGCTCAATCGGTTGATCTCGCGGCGGAATACGTTGAAGGTGGTGGCCTGGTATGCGGCATACACGATGGCTATCGGCCTGTTGATCAACAAGCTCTTCGCTGGGGTGTAACAAATGATAGATGCCACTCCAACCTCTCAATCACCTTTGCCGGTGACGGTGCTCTCCGGCTTTCTGGGCGCCGGCAAAACCACGCTGCTGAATCACGTGCTGAACAATCGCGAGGGGCGGCGCGTCGCGGTCATTGTCAACGACATGAGCGAGGTCAACATTGACGCCCAGCTTGTGCGCGACGGCGCGCAGCTCCGCCGGGTAGAAGAGAAGCTGGTGGAGATGACCAACGGCTGCATCTGCTGCACCCTGCGCGAGGACTTGCTGGTGGAGGTGGCACGACTGGCGCGCGAGGGCCGCTTTGACTACTTGCTGATCGAGTCCACCGGCATCTCCGAGCCGCTGCCGGTCGCCGAAACCTTCACCTTCGAGCTAGAGGACGGCCAGGGGCGCAGCTTCTCGCTCTCCGACGTGGCCCGGCTGGACACGATGGTGACGGTGGTGGATGCATACAACTTCCTGCGCGACTTCACCGAGGCGGAGGACCTGCGCGCGCGGGGCTTGGCTGCCGGCGAGGAAGATGAACGCACCATCACCGATTTGTTGGTGGAACAGGTTGAGTTTGCCAACGTCATCGTCATTAACAAAATAGACCTCGTCAACGAGTCGGAGCTGATCAGGCTGGAGGGCATCCTGCGTCGGCTGAATCCCGATGCGCGCATCGTGCGCGCCACGCATGGCCGCGTGACGTTGGACGCCGTGCTGAACACCGGCCTATTCAGCTTTGAGAAGGCTGCCCAGGCGCCGGGCTGGTTGAAGGAGCTGCGCGGTGAGCATGTGCCCGAGACGGAAGAGTATGGGGTGAGCAGCCTGGTCTATCGCGCGCGGCGGCCCTTCCACCCGCAGCGACTGTGGGAAGTGGTGAACGCCGACTGGGGCAGCACGAATGTGCTCCGCTCGAAGGGCTTCTTCTGGTTGGCCTCGCGCATGGATGAGGCCGGCTTGTGGTCACAAGCCGGCGCGCTGCTGCGCATTGAGTATGCCGGCCGGTGGTATGCGGCGACGCCGCGCGAGCAGTGGCCGGACTATGCGCGCGCCGAAGTCGAATCGCACTGGCAAGAACCCTTCGGCGACCGCCGCCAGGAGATCGTCTTCATCGGCGCTGATCTCAAGCGCGAGTTGGTACAGGCGGTGATGGATTCCTGCCTGCTCACCGATGAGGAGATGGCCGCCGGCCCTCAGGCGTGGCGGCTCCTCGCCGACCCATTCCCAAGCTGGTGATGAGCCTCGTTGTGCTGCATGGCGCGCGCGACGTCGCTCTTCTCACTGTTACAGGAGAGAAACACGATGAAAGTAGCCTATGTCTTTGCGACCGATATGTCTGCGACTTACAAGCTCGGTAAGATGATCCTGCCGCAATTAGAGCAGGGCATTCATGGCGCGCAGGTGGTTGGTATGATGTTCTTCGACGATAACCTCTACGTGTTGCGCCGGGGAGAACCGATCGGCGAGCGCTTGGCCAAAGTGGCGCGCGAGCACAATATCCTGTTGATGGTGTGCGATCGCTGCGCGGTGGAGCGCGGGCTGGCCGAAGGTGACTTTTCGCAGTGCGGCCTGGGCCAAGTGAAAGCCAAAGGGTTGGTGGATGGTGTGGTGGCCGGCTGCTTCCCGCAGCTCTACGCGGCGCTGGCTGGCAACCCGCCGGACCAAGTCATCACCCTATGACGCAGCAACAACCCGTTGCTGTCGTCGGCGGCGGGCGCTGGTGTCATGTTGTGGCGTATCGGCGCGCCGCAACGGGTTTGTCCGGATTGACCTAAACGCCGGTTGCGCTGCGCAGCGCGAGGCATTTGCATCAAGTCAAGTTAGGCTCGCGCGCCCCCAAGTGCGGCGTGTGCGTGTGGCTAGCCGAGCTATGAAATTTGAGTAAGACTTTCGTCGCCGATGCCGATCTACGTGTATGCTTGCCCTAACTGTGGGTTGGAAGTTGAAGAGCTGCGCCCTGCCGGCAAGGCCGATGATCCGCTGCGCTGTCCGGTGTGCGGCGGCCTGTGCGCGCGTGGCGTAACCAACTTCTTCGTCAGCCTAGGGCGCAAGGAGAAAGATCCGACCGTGCGCAAACCGGCTCACCCGCCGGGTTGCCCATGCTGTGCCCCCCGTCGCCCCAAGCCGGCGACGAAGGAGCAGACAAAGAATTCATGAGCAAGAAACCCAAACCCGTCCCGATTACGATTCTGACCGGCTTCCTCGGCGCTGGCAAGACGACGCTTCTCAACCGCATCTTGAAAGGCGACCACGGCCTGCGCGTGGCCGTGTTGGTGAACGATTTCGGCGCGGTCAACATTGACGCTGAACTGATCGTAGGCGTCGAAGGGGAAACCGTCAGCTTGGCGAACGGCTGCATCTGCTGCACCATCCGCGATGATTTAGTGCGCGCCGTCCTCAACCTGCTCGAGCGCGAACCGCCGCCGGAATATATCCTCATCGAAACCAGCGGCGTCTCCGACCCGTATGCCGTAGCGCAGTCGTTCTTCCTGCCTGCCCTGCATCCTTATGTGCGGGTGGATAGCATCATCACGGTGGTAGATGCCGAGCAGATTCGCGACCTCCGCGATGATAATGCCATGCTGGCCATAGATCAGGTGAGCGCGGCCGACATCGTGGTGTTGAACAAGGTTGACCTGGTGACGCCGGAGCAATTACAGAAGGTGAAAGACTGGATTGACGAAGTGGCGCCCCGCGCGCGCATCCTAGAGACGACCTACGGCCAGGTGCCGCTGGAATTGCTACTCGGCGTCGGCGAGTTCGCGATCGAGAAGCTGGCCCGACGTGAACAGCGCGACATACACACCCACGAGGTTCACGGGCGCGGCAGCGAAGGCGAGCACGACCATGCGCATGACCACGACCACGACCACGACCATCATCACGATCACACGCTCGTGTTCAACACTTGGCACTACAAGGCCGATGAGCCGCTGGTGTATGAAGCGCTGTGCGACGCTGTAGATGCGTTGCCGACGACGATCTACCGTGCGAAGGGCATCGTATATTTGAAGGAAGCTCCTGATCGCAAAGCGCTGATGCAGGTGGTCGGCCGGCGCGCTACCCTGACCATCGGTGAGCCATGGCAGACGCAAAAGCCACGCACGCAAATCGTGGTCATCGGCAGCTATGGCGGCGTAGATGGCGAGGCCCTGCGCAAGTTGTTTGACGCCTGTCGCGTCAGCGCGGTTGAGGCGGCCAGCGACGACAAGCTGCAACGTGCGCTTGAGTGGGTGCGCCGCAACTGGCCGAAGTCGTTTTCGGGCGGATAAGGAATGGCGTATCGCATTGCCTATGTTGTGGTGACCGGCTTCCTCGGCGCGGGCAAAACCACGCTGCTGAGAAATCTGATTCGCAGCGACTTCGCCGCCGGCCGGCGCATCGCCTTCATCGTCAACGACCTGGCCGACGTTGATGTAGACGGTCAACTGCTCGCGCAAGAAGTGGGTGAAGCCGGCATCGTAGCGCGCCTCTCGTCCGGCTGCATCTGCTGCACCATCCGCGGCGAATTCGAGGCGACCCTGCGCCAAATCATTGAGGCGCATCAGCCCGATATGGTCGTGGTTGAGAGCAGCGGGGTGACCAACCCCCAGGCTGTGCTGCACGGCTTGCATCATCCGCGTCTGCGGCTGGATTCGGTCATCACCGTGATAGACGCCGAGCGCTTCCTCGAATACATGCGTTACTCGGCGGCGGTGGAGACACAGGTGTACATGGCCGACTTCGTGTTGCTCAACAAGCGCGATCTGGTGACGCCCGAACAACTGGCTCAGGTCGAGGCGCAGGTGCGTCGCTTCAATCGCAAATGCGCCATCATCCCGACCCGCTACGCTGATGCGCCGCTGCATGTGCTATTCGGCGCGCACGCCGCACATGCTGCGCGCGACCTCGCCGCGCCAACTGATGACCACGCGCATGAACATGAACACGAACACGACCATGACCACCTGCGCCATGACGAGATTGAAAGCGTGACGCTGTCCGCTCCTGAGTTGCTTGACGAGGACAAGCTAGCGGCCTTCCTGCGCAGCGAGGCGGTGCGCGATGTATACCGCGCCAAAGGCTTCGTGCAAGTGGCCGGCGACAGTAGCCCATCGCTGTTCAACTTTGTGCCGCGCCGGTTTGGGTTGGAGCGGCTGCCTGCTGGGGCCGCCAGTGGCCAACGCTTCATCCAGTTCATCGGGCGTAACCTTAAGCAGCAGGAGGATGCGCTGCGCGCCGGACTGGCCGCGTGCGCAGCGTGAAGCGCGCTCGAGCAGGCAAAGGCGTTGTTTACCCCTTTCTCATCTCCCTGGGCTAAAGTTGCCCTTCGATGAACGATCCCGACATCTACGCTGCCGGCGCGGCGCCCGATCGCCTACCCGACGGCAACGAAGCGCTGATGCTGCTGCGCGCGCGTGTGGCCGAGGTCATGGCCATCGAAGAGTTGCAGGAGCTGGCCGCCGGCCAGGCCGTTGCCTTTAAGGGCTGCTTGCGCATTGGCGCACAGGAAGCGTTCGACCGGCTCAAGGCGCGCTTCGCTGATCTCGGTTACGTGCCGTTGCTGCGCGAAAGCGACTCGCATGAGCGCCAGGAGGTGATGGCGATCAGAGGGAGCCTGCAGGCGCTGCTGACCCAGCGGCCGTGGGTGAATTTGCTGCTGTTTCTGGCGACGGTGCTCACTACCACGCTCTTCGGCGGCATGTTCGCGGCGGCGCTCACGCAGGGCGGCGACCTGTCGTTGCCCTCAATTCTGGCGAGTGGCGTCCCATTCTCGCTCACCTTGCTGGCCATCCTGGCCGTGCACGAGTTCGGGCACTACGTGCAAGCCCGGCGGCATGGCGTACCGGTCACACTGCCCTATTTCATTCCGGTGCCGCTGCCGGGCACTCTCGGCACATTTGGCGCATTCATCCAAATGCGCGGCGCGGTGGAGAACCGGCGGGCGCTGTTCGACGTTGGCATCGGCGGGCCGATCGCAGGCTTGCTGGTTGCCGTGCCGCTGTTCGTGGCCGGCCTGACTGCAGCGACGCTGACTAACGATCCCCCGCCGCCGACGCGCTCCTATCTGATTACCCTGTTGATCGCGCTATTCCGGCCGGAAGCTATGGACTATGGCATCATCATGAATCCGGTGCTGCTTGCGGCCCGCTTTGGCCTGGTAGTCACTGCGCTGAACCTGTTGCCGGTCGGTCAGCTTGATGGCGGCCACATTGCTTACGCTGCGTTGGGACGCCAATGGGCGCGCCGGGTTGGCCTGGCAACAGTGGCGATTATGGCCGTGCTCGGCCTGACCGTATCGCCGACGTGGTTGATCTGGATGGCCTTCGCGCTGTTCAGCGGCCTCAACCACGCTCAGCCGCTGAACGACATCACGCCGCTGGACCTGCGGCGCAACGTTGCCTTCATCGGCGCGTTCATCGTGCTCCTCTCCATCTTCACACTCCGGCCGTTTTGACGGTCGTATGGTTGCGCGTGGCGGCGAGGCGCAGCCCTTACCCCAAGGGACTTCTGCGCCATTCCCAGGGAATCCGGATCGGATGAAGATGCGCGTGATGGGATGCCGGATTTTCGGATCATCCGCTAACATACGGCCTTTGTTAGCGCCTGTCCTGGTTGGCGCTTACATCATAGACCACTAAGTTGCAGAACTGACCATGACCTACGCTTGCATCAAGGTATTCCTCTCCCTCATCCTTGCGCTTGCCAGCTTGACAGCGCCCGCCGGCATGGCATGGGCGCAGCCGTCGTCGCCCTTCGCCGCCCCGCTGCAACCGTTCAAGCTCGACCGCGCCCGGCAGGTGTTTATGCGCACGTGGCAGTTTGTCCACGATCACTACGTCGATCCCAATTTCAACGGCCTGGACTGGCAGGCTATCCGTGAGGAGTATGAGCCAAAAGTGCGCGCAGCGCAGACTTTGTCGGAGTTCTACAGCCTCATGGTGGAGATGGTCAGCCGGCTGGACGACGGGCACTCGACCTTCCTGCCACCGCAACAGGCCAGCGCGTTGCAAAGCTATCGTTTGGGCAGCGGGGCGGCCTCGGTCACCGGCCTAGCGGCCAGCTTGCGCCGAATGCCAGATCACAGCTTGCTGGTGTTGCAGGTCATCCCCAACTCGAAGGCCGAAGCAGTGCTCAAGCCCGGTGATCGCATCGTGGCCGTTGAGGGCGTCCGCCTGGATCGGGAGGACCGCGCGCATCTGCTCTATGGCCACACAGGCGTTGTGCGCGTCACGGTGCAGCCGCCCAACGGCGCGCCGCGCGAGGTACCCATCGAGCGCGAGACCTATTCGACCTCGCTCATCCCGCCGCCGGTGGTTGCCCGCCGTCTGCCCGGCGACATCGGCTATCTGGCGATCTACGACTTCCTTTCGTTTACTGCGTCAATGCGCGTGCGTGAGGCGCTGTTGCGCTTGCTGCGCGATGGCCGGCTGAACGGCCTGATCGTGGACATGCGCGCAAACGACGGCGGCATCATCGGGCAGATGGTGGATGTGCTCGCCTTGCTCATTGACGGCGGCTCAGCCGGCAGCTACGTGAGCCGATCCGGCGAGGCAGACGCTTACACAATTCCGCGCGGCAGGACGATTCGCGCGCTGGACGGCGTGCCGGTCGTGGTGCTGGCCGGCCCGGGGACGAACAGCTCCGGCGACATCTTCGTCGCGGTCATGCAGGCAAGCGGTCGGGCGCGTGTGGTGGGGATGCCCACGCCGGGCAACGTTGAAATGCTGCAGGCGCTGCGTTTGCCCGATGGCTCGGTGCTGTGGGTTGCGGTGAAGCACTACCGCGATCCGAACGGCCGTTTCCTGGAGGGGCAGGGCGTGCAGCCTGACCGGCTGGTGAACGTCGAATGGTGGCGCTATGCGTTGGAAGACGATCCGCAGGTGAAGGCTGCCATAGCGCTGATGGATCCGGGCCGATAAAGCTGGGGTAGGTGAGGCACTGCTCCGGGTGGGCGAAGGCACTGCCTTCGCCCACTGTACAAGTGCTCACGAGGCTTGAGCCGATGGCCCTTTACTACCACCCCTGCAAAATCAGCGCGTTCATGGCCGCGCGCTCGACGAGGGATGAGAGGATGATGTGCTCGTCGGCTGCGTGCAGGCCGTCGCCCACTGCGCCTAGGCCGTCCATCGTCGGTGCGATCGGGGCGGTGAAGGCGGCGTCGCTGCCGGCGCCGCTCGGGCCGTGTTCCAGCGTGAGAATCGGCGCAGCGATCTGCTTCATGCGCTCGAAGATGGTCAGTCGCTCGGCGTTGCATTCCATCGGCGGGCGCTCGAACTTGCCGCTAATCTCCAATTGTGCGCCGGGCAAGACCGGCCGTAAGCTGTAGATTTGCTGGGTGAGCCAGTCGGCGTCGGCCTGCGCGTTGGCGCGAGCGTCCACGTGGATTTCGCAGCGGTCGGGCACTACGTTGTGGGCGATGCCGCCCTTGATCTCGCTCACCGTGGTTGCGATGCCGCGCCGGTAGTCCGTCAGCGCTTGAATGGCCAGGATGTGATGGGCCATCTCCTGGATGGCGTTGATGCCGCGCTCGTGGCCGCCGCCGGCGTGCGACGCGCGCCCATGCGCGACGACGGTGAAATTGCCCACGCCGCGCCGTGACGACTTGAGCCGGCCGTCGGCCAACGCTGGCTCCATCACCATCACCAGTTGTGCGCCGCGCGCCTGTTCCACGATCAGCGCTTCGGACGTGAAGCTGCCGATCTCTTCGTCGCTGGTGAACAGCATGCGGATCTCGCGCTGGGGCATTTGGCCCAGCGCCTGCAAGGCTTGCACGGCATAGAGCGCGATGACGTGGCTGGCCTTCATGTCGAACACACCGGGGCCGTACATCTTGCCGTCTTCGATCTTGTAGCGCGCCGCGAACGAGCCGGGTGGATGCACGGTGTCCATGTGCAGGATCATGGCGATCGGCGATCCCGCGCCGCGATTGAAGACGCCCAGCACGTGGTCGCCGGTGGTGGTCTGTGGGAAGACCGTCACCTCGGCGCCGCGCGCTCGCAGCTCTTGGGCGATCAGCCGGGCAACTGCGTCCACGCCGGCCTTGTCGGCGCTGAACGATTCGAGGCTCACGATCCGCGTCAGCAGCTCGGTCATCGTCGGAAGCTGCGCATTCAGGTAAGCGACGAGTGGGTGCATGGCATGCTCAATGCTCGCACCCTTCGCCCTTTAAGCGGGCCATCAGGGTGCGGTAGAAATACGACGGAGGTTGCACGCGCGCAAACACGGCCACGTGCTCGCTGGCGCGCACCCGCACGCGGTCGCCGTCCTTGAGCGTCGTCTCATGCTGGCCGTCGGCGGTCAGGATGGCCTGGTGGTCGGTGTGGATGACGATCTCGACCGTGGAACCTTGCGACAGCACGACCGGCTTGTCTAGGCTGAGGTGCGGTGCGATCGGGACGAGCACGAAGTTCTGTAGGGTGGGGGGCAGGATCGGCCCGCCGGCGGCCAGCGCGTATGCCGTGCTGCCGGTCGGCGTGGCCACGATCAGGCCGTCGCAGGCGAAGGTCGTTAGACGGCTGCCGTCCACATGCACGCCTAGGCGCACAATGCGCGCGAGCGTGCCGCGACTGACCACCACATCGTTCAGCGCTTCGTGCGCGCTCAGCATCGTCTCCTCACGATATGCCTCGGCGTGGATCATGATGCGTTCTTCGCGCCAGTAATCGCCCGCGATCATGCGCCGTAGCGTTTCCCGCCAGTTAGCTGGGGTCATCTCCGACAAAAAGCCCAACCGGCCCATGTTGACCGAGGCGACCGGCACGTCGTGCGGCGCAGCCACGCGAGCGGCGCGCAGTGTGCTGCCATCGCCGCCCAGCACGACGATCAGGTCTACCTGGGGCATGATCGCTTCGAGCGCCGGTGTGTCCCATGTCTTGGCGCGATAGGCCAGCACACCCCATTCGCGCAGCGCTGCGCTGATTGCGTCGGCCACTTCGCCGGTTGCCGGCAGCTTGGGATGATCGAGGACGCCAACCGCCTGGATCATGCCTGCACCATCTCGGCCAGCGCTGCTGCGGCTTCGTTGCGCTGCAGCGCGATCTCGTTGGCGGTGGCCAGGTTCTTCACTTTCACGTAGTCAGCGGCAAACTCGGCCTCGCCGGCGATCACCGCGAAGCGGAAGCCTTTGCGACTGGCGTACTTCAACTGATCGCCCAGTCGGGCTTTCTCCAGATACACCTCGGTAGCGATGCCGCGCGCGCGTAGCTCAGCGCCGATCCGCAGGTAGTCCTGCATGTGCGCTGGGTCCATCGTCGTGACCAGCACCAGCGCCGGCGTCGCAGGGCCGGTCTTGAGCACGCCAGCGTCCAGCAGGCGCAGCACCAGCCGGCTCAGGCCGATCGAGATGCCAACGCCGGGCAGTCTTTCGTCGGTGAAGTAGCTGGCTAGGTCATCGTAGCGCCCGCCCGAACAGATGCTGCCCAGGCTGGGATGCGCCACCAGGCGAGTCTCGTATACCGTGCCGGTGTAGTAGTCCAACCCGCGCGCGATGCTCAGGTCAACCTCAAAGTAGTCGTCCGGCACACCCAGGCTGCGCATGCCCTCGACGACGGTCTGCAACTCCTCTACGCCGCGGGCGAAATCCTCGTTGTGGATCTGCCCGCTTTCGATTTGCGCGCGCAGCGCGCGCAGCACGTCATCGGTGTGTGCGCCTCGGCTGCTATCCAGGAAGTCCAGGATGCGGCCGGCCGTCGTCTCGCTCAAGCCGATCTTGTTGACCAGCGCGTGCGCCACGGCGTCGCGCCCGATCTTTTCCAGGGCGTCCACCGCGCGCAACACCTCGATCTTGCGTTCCGCCGGCACGCCGGCGGCATCGAAGAATCCTTGCAGCAGCCGGCGATTGTTGATGCGCACGATGAACTGGCCGATGTCCATCTCGCGGAAGACGTGGTAGATCACGCTGGGGATCTCGGCGTCGGTCATCAAGCTGACCGAACCGCGACCGATCACGTCAATGTCGCACTGATACAACTCGCGGTAGCGGCCGGATTGGGGGCGTTCGCCGCGCCAAACTTTTTGAATCTGATAACGCCGGAAGGGGAAGGTCAGCCTGTCTTTGTGCTGGGCCACGTAACGCGCCAGCGGCACGGTCAGGTCGAAGTGTAGGGCGAACTCCGTCTCGGCGCTCTCGCCCGGCCCGGCGGACAGGCGCGATAGGGCGTAGATTTCCTTCTCGTTGCCGCCCTTGGAAGTGAGCACGTCCTTGCGTTCAACAGCCGGCGTCTCGATCGGCGCAAAGCCGTAGCGCTCGAAGGTGTGACGGACGATGTCCAGACAGCGGTTGAACACGAGCTGCTGCTCCGGCAGCAGCTCGGGAAAACCACTCATCGGTTTGGGGGTGACGATTGGCATAGCGTTTGTTCACTGGATGCGCTCGAACAGACCTCGCAGTTCAGGGGTATCGGCAACTTGCCGGTAGCGCGCCTTGAAGCGCGGGTCGTTCATCAGCAGGCGGTTCGAGGTGTGGGCAACAATGAAAGTTCCGTCGGCCGCCTTCGCGATCACATGCACTTGGATGAAGCGCGGATTCTGCGCAAGCACATAGTCTATATCCCACTTTCCGAACCCGTCGCCGCGCCCAAACAGGCCGCTGGGGAACTCTGGCTTCCGACGGGCGATATGTGCATCGGTCAGGCCAAACATATCTACGACGCGCGCCTCGAGCGGGAGCACATAGGCCAGTTCGCCGGCGTCACTGACGGCCAGCACATCACCTGGCCGCCATCGCTCGCGCAAATAATCCACCATGGTGGGGCCTTGCGTTGCTTCTGCCCGGCCCACGCCTTGCACGAAACGCGCGTCGAGCGCGCCGAAATAGAGGAAAGCAACCTGCGCCAGCGCCAGCCCGACGCCGACTAAGATCGGTCGCGGCGGCCAGATCAAGGCAGCCAGGGCCATCAAGCCGGCGTGCGCAAGCGCGAACAGCAGCGGCGCGACATGCACCCAAAAACGCTGCATCGGCATCCAGTCGCCGCCGCCGGCGAAGATAAAGAGTGCATAGGCTGCGACGCACGCGAGCAAGAAGTCGTGGCGCAGGGTGCGCCTCTTGAGCGCGACGAGCGTGATCGGGATAATCAGGAAGCCCAATCCGCCCAGCGCCACAGCGCCGCTGAACAGATAATAGCCGCCTTCCATGAAAGCGCGTGGATGTAGGCCCATCGCCTTGGCATACACTGTGTTAGGCAGCGGCTGACCATAGTAGCTCAGCCGCCACAGGAAGTGTGGGATGAACAGTGCAGCGAATCCGATGAGCCGCAGCACATCTTGCCGCGATGGATGCCGTCGAGCAGGTCTAGAGGTGTGCGCCTCGTTTATGCGACCTTCTGGCGTAGCGGCGGGGATGTTGCTCGTCCAAATACGCAGTAGCCGAAAGACGATGGCCAGGCCGAAGAAGAGGATACCCTCTGGACGAGCCAGCGCCAACAGCCCGAACAACAAGCCTGAAGCGGCGCCATGCCCCCGCTCTTCCTCGCGGATGAAAGCGTAAATGCTAACTGTGGCGAGGAAGGCAAACAGCGCGGTCTCCAGCCCGCCCATCGTCCAGGCGGCGAAGGGTGCGTAGGCAGCGAGCATGATTGGCGCAAGGATGGGCGCAGGACTCGTGCTGGCAAGGCGGTAGGTGAGCAGCAGTGTGCCAACGCTCAGCGCGACGCCCAAGACGCGCGCAGCCGATAGCAGGTCCACGTTGAGTGCCGCCGCTGGTGACAACAGCATCACCCATAAAAAGTTTGAATAGCCCTCGACTCGTTCACCAATGTTGTATACCAGCCCATTACCGGCAACAAACTGGCGCACGTAGCGAAAGGTGATGAATGCGTCGTCAACCGAAAAGTCTTTGAACAGCCAGAGCTGCGAGACAAATAGGGCGGCAGTTGTCAACCAGCCGAGCGTGTTGTATAGACGGTGCATCAGGCAGCGTCGGATGACCAAAGTAAAGCCGGATTGAATGCGAACCCTTTGAGGGTGCGGGAATAATAGTAGCCTGTTTCGTCCATTGGCACGCGCGCGTAGCGCCGACGCTCCAAGACGAAGAAGATCGCTTCGCGCCGTTCCACGTCTATGATCCAGTATTCGGGGATGCCGGCGAGCTGATAGTCGTGGAATTTCTCAACCCTGTCGAGCCGGCGGTTGCGCGCGTCGGTGATTTCCACCACCAGTCCCACGCCGTGGCTGTTCACGTAGCTTTCTTGCACCGTCTCGACGAACTCGTTGGGGATGAACAGCAGGTCGGGTTCGCGCCCGCGCCGCATCTCTTCCGGCATGCGGATGGCGAACGGCGCGGGGATGACCAGCCCGATGCCGCTCATTTCGACGTATTCGCCCAGCAGCTCGAGCAACAGATCGCGGACGCGCTCCTGAGCCGGCGAAAGCGCAGGCAGCAGTTCCAGCGCGCCGTCAATCCACTCGAACATGCGCGAATCGTCGTGGCGGGCGTATTGGTCGAAGGGGATCATCGCAGATAAGCCCAAGTGGCGTTCGAGCGATGCACATCAACCGTCCGCGATCGCCTTGATCAGCTCGCGGTTGAAATCGGGGATGTCGGCAACGACGCGCCCCCACACGAGATTGCCATCGCGAAAAGCGGGAGCGTCTACCCAGGTCGCCCCGGCATTTTCTAGGTCGTCTTTGATGGCGACGCTGCCGGTCGCGCGATGCCCTTTGACGATGCCGGCGCTGATGCCGACCCAGCCGGCGTGGCAGATCATGCCGATGATCTTGCCCTGCGCGTAGGCCTCGCGCACCCGATGTTTCACGCTCTCGTATCGGCGCAGCTTATCAGGCGCCCATCCGCCCGGCACGATGACCGCATCCATGTCGCGCGTGTCGAGCGCGTCGGCGGCGGCCTCGCTCGTCGCGGTTAAGCCTCCACTCTTGCTGCGGAAGGTGACGCCGGCTTTTGGCGCGACGACCGTGACGCGCGCGCCTTCTTCACGCAAGCGCATGTAAACAGCCCAGAACTCTAAATCCTCAAAGCCCTCTTCGACGAAGAAAGCGATGCGTTTGTCTTTTAATCTCATGGTGTTGTCCTCGTCGCGCCCTATGGTTTGAGCAGGATGATACCTGTTCGCGGCCCCATCGTGATGCCGGCGTCCACCGGGTTCCCCTGCAACGACTTGTAGGCGCCGTCTAGCGCGGTCTTCTTCTGTTCGTTGGTCGGGTTGACCAGCACCAAACCTCTGCTGAATTTGCGCTGGTAGATGCCGCTGCTGAGCTTAGTATAGGCCTCGACCGGCGCGCCGATCGGCGCATTCAGGATGGGATCGTTGGAATAGGCCGGGTCGCCAGCGTCGAACTGAAAGTAGGTGTGCGCGCCGTTCTTGCCGAGCAAATAGGACGCCGTGGCATAGCTCAGCCATTGGCGGGTCAGGTCTTCGGGCGCGCCGATCAGCCGCGTGGTGAGCAGCACGATTTTGTTGTCCTGCGAGGCGACGCTCAGATAGTCCACGTCGCGCTTCCAGTTAGCTTCTGATTTGAACTCGGTCGTTTTGCTGATCGGGGCGCGCAGAAATTCTGCGATGTGAATGCCATCGGCCAGCGTAGCGAGCGTCTGGGCCTCATCGCTGCGCGCGGCGAACGCCAGGCCGTCCTTCCAGGCGTAACCGCCGATGATGATGAGCTTGCTGGGGATGCGCGCGCGCAAGGTGCGCAGCAAACCCTCCACGGCGCTGCGGCGCTGCTGCTCGGTGAACGTCTGCGTGCCGGTATATATCGGCGCGGCGGTGGGGCGGATCAGGTCTACGCCCACATCATCAATTAGCACGCCTTCAAATCCGCCAGTGTTGATCGCGCCGGCAATGTCCTCGGCCAGCCGGTCCTTTACGGCCTCGTTGCGGATGTCGAGCAGCGGCGCGCTCTTATCCGCTGAACTGAAGGCCACTCGCTTGTTGCGATCGTAGAGCAGCCAATCGGGCTTGTTGGCCTGAAGATCGGCGAGTTGGTCGCCGTTGGCTACGCTGACGCTTTTCTTGGTGAGTGTGACCAGCAGTGGGTTGCGCTCGCGCTGATAATCGCGCGCCGCGTCGCCGACGGCGATGTCGAGAAAGCCGGGGAACGGCTGCGTAGCGGTGAGGGCGTCGCTCCATAGGCCGATGGCTGCTGTGCTCTCTTGAGGGAATCGCTTGGGGACGGCCGTGGGCGGCGGTGGGGTGGGCGTGGGGACCGGTGGCACCGTCGGGGTTGGCGTGGGTTCCGGCAGCGGCGCGGCGGTCACGTAGGCGACCGGCGATGGAAACACGTTCACCTGGCGCGGGCCGGGCAGGCTGGCGCAAGCGGCAAGCAGAACCAAGAACACAAAATTGAGAATGAAGAGAAGCGCGGGGCAGCGCGACCTCCTCGGCGCTTCGCTCTCCGTTCTCAGTGCGCTAGACGCCGAACGCATCTTTCAGCTTGTCGAAGAAGCCCTTCTCCTGTTGCGGGACGACTTCCCGGCCTAATGTCTTGGATAGCTCCAGGAACAAGCGTTTCTGCTCGGCGGTGAGTGATTGCGGGACCTGCACGGTGACCAGCACAATTTGGTCGCCGCGCGTGTTGCGACGCAGGTGAGGCACCCCTTTGCCCTTGATGCGGAACACGCTGCCGCTCTGCGTGCCGGCCGGGATGACGAGCTTCTCCCTGCCATCTACGGTGGGCACTTCGATCTCATCGCCCAACGCGGCTTGTGCGACGTTGATCGAGACCTCAACGATGATGTCCTCATCCTTGCGGCGGAAGAAGGGATGCGGGGCCACATTGATGACGACATATAAATTGCCGGGTGGCCCCCCGTTGACGCCGGGTTCTCCCTCTCCGTTCAGGCGAATCTGTGTTCCAGTGTCCACGCCGGGCGGGATGTTGACTACCAGTGTGCGCGTCACGCGCACCTGCTTACGACCGCCGCACTGCCGACACGGGGTGGTGATGACCTCGCCTGTGCCGTTGCATGTCGGGCAGGTGGCGACGTTGACGAATGATCCGAGGATGCTCTGTTGCACCCGGCGCACTTCTCCCGTGCCGTTGCATGTGCGGCAACGCATGGGGCTGGTGCCCGGCTCCGCGCCGGAGCCGTTGCAGCGCGGACAAACGTCGTTGCGGATGACTTCGATCTCTTTCTCTGCGCCGAAGACTGCTTCAAGGAAGTCTATCTTCAGGTCGTAGCGCAGGTCGGCGCCGCGACGCGGCCCGCGGCGCGCCTGGGCGCCGGCTCGGGCGAAGCCGCCGAAGAACTCGCTGAAGATGTCGTTGATGTCGCTGAAGCCACCGAATCCTTCGGTGCCGAAGCCGCCTTGCGCGCCGGCGTGACCGTAGCGGTCATACGCAGCGCGCTTCTGCTCGTCGCTCAGCACCTCGTAGGCTTCGTTGATCTCCTTGAACTTGTTTTCGGCGTCTGGCGACTTATTGACGTCGGGGTGATACTCGCGCGCAAGCCGGCGAAACGCTTTTTTGATTTCGTCGCTGCTGGCGTTGCGCGGCACGCCGAGCACTTCGTAGTAATCGCGTTTAGTCGTTGCCATGGGCTTGTGTTGCGCGCGGCGTGTCTCACCGCCTACGCCTCATGGCTCCGCGCATTGCGCAAGGCCCAGGATGCAAGCGGCGAGACGCATGACGCTCATTTCGTCTCCCTGAATTCGCCCTCGACGACGTCGCCTTCGGGTGGCTTCTGGTCGCCGCCTGAATCCGCTGAGGCTGCGCCGGTTGCGCTGTCGGTGGCAGCGCCGGCTTGTTGATACATCGCCGCGCCGATCTGGCTAAAGGTGTTCTTGAGATCTTGCGTTGCGTGGCGCATGGCAGCGATGTCGTCGCCCATAATGGCCTGACGCACAGCCGTAATCTTGGCTTCGAGTTCCGCTTTTTTGTCGGCGGGAATCTTATCGCCATTTTCGCGGATGAATTTTTCGGCTTGATAAGCGGCGTTATCGCCTTCGTTGTGCGCCTCGACCTTTTCGCGGCGCGCCTTGTCTTCGGCGGCGTGCGCCTGCGCCTCGCGCACCATGCGCTCGATCTCGTCCTTGGATAGGCCGGACGAGGGCTGGATGGTGATATGCGCCGTCTTGCCGGTGGCCTTGTCGGCGGCGGTCACGTTGAGGATGCCGTTGGCGTCGATGTCGAACGACACTTCGATCTGCGGGACGCCGCGCGGCGCGGGCGGGATGCCATCCAGGATGAACTTGCCAAGCGATTTGTTGTCGGCGGCCATTGGGCGTTCGCCTTGCACGATGTGGATCTCGACGCTGGTCTGGTTGTCGCTGGCTGTGCTGAAGATTTGGCTCTTCTTGGTGGGGATGGTTGTGTTGCGTTCGATCAACGGCGTGGCGACGCCGCCCAGCGTCTCGATGCTTAAGGTAAGCGGTGTAACGTCGAGCAGGAGCACATCGCGCACTTCGCCGCCTAGCACGCCGGCCTGCACTGCGGCGCCGATCGCCACGACCTCGTCCGGGTTGACGCTGCGGTTAGGTTCTTTGCCGAACGCGCGCCGGACGGCCTCTTGAATGGCCGGCATGCGGGTCATGCCGCCCACCAATACCACTTCGTCAATCTTGCTCTTGTCGATGCCGGCGTCCTTGAGCGCCAACTCGCACGGCCCCAGGCTGCGCGTAATCAGGTCTTCTGTCAGTTGCTCCAAGCGCGAGCGCGTCAGTCGCGCGACCAGGTGTTTTGGCCCGGTCGCGTCGGCGGTGAGGTAGGGCAGATTGATCTCCGTCTCCATCACCGACGACAGCTCAATCTTCGCCTTCTCCGCCGCTTCCTTCAGGCGCTGCAGCGCCTGGCGATCGTTGCGGATGTCGATGCCGTTCTCTTTCTTGAACAGGTCTATCAGATACTCCATGATGCGGTTGTCGAAGTCGTCGCCGCCAAGGAAAGTATCGCCGTTGGTGGCTTTCACCTCGAATACGCCGTCGCCGACTTCGAGCACGCTTACATCGAACGTGCCGCCGCCCATGTCATAGACGACGATCGTCTCATCCTTCTTCTTGTCCAGGCCATCGGCGAGCGAGGACGCCGTCGGCTCGTTGATGATGCGGAGCACTTCGAGGCCGGCGATCTTGCCGGCGTCCTTGGTGGCCTGGCGCTGCGCATCGTTAAAGTAGGCCGGCACGGTGATCACCGCCTGTGTGACCGGCTCGCCCAGATATGCCTCAGCGTCGGTCTTGATCTTTTGCAGGATCATCGCGCTGATCTCTTGCGGCGAATATTCCTTGCCGCCCATGATCACGCGGCAGTCGCCGTTGGGCGCCGGCACTACCTTGTACGGCACGACCTTGATCGCGCGTTGCACTTCGGGGTCGTTGTATTTGCGCCCCATGAAGCGCTTGATGGAGAAGATCGTGTTCTCAGGGTTGGTCACGGCTTGCCGCTTGGCCACCTGACCCACCAGCCGTTCGTTGTTCTTGGGGTTCACGGCCACGACCGATGGAATCAGCCGCGAACCTTCCGCGCTGGGGATCACCGTTGGCTCGCCGCCTTCCATCACCGCGACCACGCTGTTCGTTGTCCCCAAGTCAATGCCAATTATCTTTCCCATATCTGCTCTCTCATTTTCATCTCTGGCTTTCGCCTTTCATTATGAGGGCGTCGGCGTGCTCCTGAACAGAAGACGAAAGCTGGGGAGATGTTGAGTCCAAAATGTACTTCATTTACTTCGCTACCCTGACCAGGGTCGGCCGGATCACGCGGTCGCCGATCTTGTAGCCCTTTTGCAACTCCTCGATGACGTGCCCGCTCTCCACGCCTTCGGCTTCGTCGTGGCTGATAGCCTCGTGCAATGTGGGATCGAATGGGTCGTTCTTGCGAACTTCGATCTCCTTGACGCCTTCGCTCTCCAGGATCAACTTTAGCTTGCGCTGGATGAGCATCACGCCCTCGATCCACGTCATGTGTGCGATGCCTTCGGGAAGCGTCTTTGCGGCGCGCTCGAAGTCATCTAGGATTGGCAGCAGCTTGCGAATCAGTTCTAACGTTGCGAAGGCGCGCAGGTCAGCGCTTTGCTGCTCCTGGCGTTTCTTGTAGTTGGCAAACTCAGCGCGGGCGCGCTGCCAGCCGTCAAGATATTCGTCGGCTTTTGCCTGCGCCTCTTGCAGGGCTTTCTGCAAAGCCGCGATCGGGTCGGCTTCGGCGGCGGGCGCCGTCGCTTCCGCTTCGGCAATTCCCTCCGGGGCATTCGTCGTCGCATCCGTCGTTGTGGTCTGGTCTTGCGCAGTTGTCTCCGTCATCATTTCACTACTCCACTGCGAACGGTTGGGCATAGCCTTCTGTTAAGGATAGTCGCGCGCGCTTAATGCAAGCTGATACCGCAGCGCGCCTATCGCATCAGTCTACGTATAAGTCGCTCACCAGGTCGCTCATCAGGTCGGCAACGTAGCGCACCGTGCCGATGGCGCGCCCGTAGGGCATGCGCGTCGGGCCGAGCACGCCGAGCGCGCCGGTGGCAAACCCTTCCACGCCGTAGCGCGCGATCACCATGCTGCATGCGCTTAGTTCACGCCAACGGCCCTCGCCGCCGATTACCACTTGCACCGTGCCAACCGGCGAGGCAATGACCTCGTTCAGGAAGGTGGGTTGCTCGAAGGCGCTGACCAGCGCATTAGCGTCGCCGCGCTTGTTGAACTCCGGCTCTTGCAACACCTCGGTCAAACCGTCGCGATACACCTCGTTGATCGGCACTTCGCTCCCGGTGGTCAACTCCGTCAGCAGGTCGAGTATGGCGGACTCAAAGTCAGTCGGATCGGTGATCTTCGCGCGCAACGACGCCACATCCAGCTCGTGCCCAAGCGCGTTGAACTTCGCCGCGACCTGGCTAAGGGATGCCTGATCCATGGGCTCCTTCAAGGTGAGATAGCGCTGGCGCACCGTGCCGCCCTGAAACACCACCACGAGGAGGACGAGTTGTGACTGCGTCGAGATCAACTCGAGGTGTCGCAGGCGCGGCTGCTCGACCTTAGGCGCCGTCACCAGCGCGGCGCTGCGCGCGGAGCGCGCTAAGATCGCCGCTGCCAGTTGCATCCACTGGCTCATCTCCAGCTTGGCCTGGTGGAATTGATGGCGGATCATGTTCTGCTCGGCTTGCGGTAGTTCCACGTCGCCGATCAGCCGCTCGACGAAGTAGCGGTAGCCCTTGTCAGTGGGCACGCGGCCGGCCGAAGTGTGCGGATGAGTGAGGTAGCCCAGCTCTTCCAACACGGCCATCTCGTTGCGAATGGTCGCGCTGGACACGCCCAGGTCATTTGCCTCCAAGAGCGCCTTGGAGCTGACCGGCGTCGCCGTGTTGATGTAAGTCTTCACAACCAGCCCGAGTATCGTCTGCTGTCGCAGGGTCAGCTCTTGTGTAGTTATGGCGTTTGGATTAGCAGTCATAGGCGCAGAGTGCTAACGTAACAGCGAAGATAATACCACGTTTTGGAACACAACGTCAAGCGGCTTGGACGGATGGACGGATCTCGGCGATCATCGCGTTTGGATTGACAATAGACTGGGTAGATGAACGCTAGGTCAATACTTGCCGGTCTTGAACTCTTCCGTCGCTTTGCACCACGACGGGCCAAGCGTGCCATTCGCGTTTTTCAGGTTTGGCGTCATGTGACAGGCTTTGCAACTGCCGCGATCCACCAGTTGCTTGATCACAGCTGGGTCAGGCGGCTTGAGCGGCTCACTGCTCAACATGGCGACGACGCTATCGCGTGGCTTGCCTTCCAAGTGGCCGACCTGAACGACCGGCCCTTCGCGGTTGGCCGCGGTGATGTCGAAGGGCATGCCGGGGCGTGCGGTTGTTGCGCAAGCGCCCGCGCAGGCTGGCTTTGGCCCAGTTGAAGTCGGCGGCGCCGGGTGCGCTCTGGCCAAGGATGGGCACGCCGGGCGGCTTGGAGAGGCGGTCGCCGCCGGCCAGGATGCCCTCGTAGCTGCTGAGATCCATCTCGTGATACGAGTTCTCCAGGTTGGCATGATGGCAACTGGTGCAGGCCGGCGCGCCGGGATACCACACGTCCGGCTGGGTGAACAGCGGCAATACGTCCTCGTTGAACGTAGCCCGGTAGGTTTTGCCGTCGTAGCCTTGATTATCAAATGGCGCTGTGCGGGGTGCGCCGATGTCCACCCACGCGCCGATCAAGTCAACAGCGTGTGACGCCGCAGCGGGGACTTCTGCTGGCTGGATTTCTGTTGACTGATGAAAATTAGCGACGCTCACATCGCGAGAGCCTGTTTGCGGCTCAGTCGCTACGCTGCCAGGCGCTGGTTTGTTGCTCAGGACACTCACGCTGCAAGCTGCGACTATGATTAAAGTCATCCCCACGACAGCGAGAGATACCGTGTTTCTACGCATGCCGATTCCTCCTCCTCTGCTCTACGTGGCATTCGTAGCGCGAACGTGACTCGTGAAGGAATAACTCGGCTCGCTTAGGGCGGGATGTCGGCGCGTAAGCAGTTGACGGAGTAATGCGGGTGAGGCATTTGCAACAGGCGTATGACCTGGAAGCGTTTAGGGGCCGCCGATAGCTCTGAGAAAAAGTCTTGCACTGCTTGCCTGCAGCGCTTCACGGCTATTGCTCCCATGTGGGGGGTTTTGCATGAGTTGAGACAACGGTCAAATTAGGCGGCGCTGGGCCGCCGAGCGGCGCTTGCATCAATGGCGACGGGCGAGCGGCATCCGTGATTGCTTCGACCAATGCCACGGCCGGCCTTCGACCAGGTTTGTCTTCTGTGAAATCATCCGGTTAGCGCAGGCCGCCGGATAGGCCGTTGCCAGTGTCAAGCCGGGGCGCTCGGCGCGGGTGATGAGCGGCATGTTGGTGTTGCCGTCAAACGAGCGGGTCTTCCATTCCGTCCACAGGGTGAAGTCCGGGCCGGCGGCGAAGATTGCGCTGTCGCCGGCGTGGGTGCGGCGCGAGGCGACAACCAGGTTCAGCCGATTCTCTGCGGCGCGCTCCGGCAGGCCCAGCGTCATCTCCCCATACTTCTAGCGGATGCGCCGGCACGACGACGATCTCGGCGTCCTGCAGCGCCGCCAGCCGAAAGGTCTCCGGATAGATTGCGTCTGGCCCGAGCACGAGCGCAATTCGACCGAACGGCGCGTCGCAAGTCTGTAGGCCGTCGCCCAGTTCAACGCACCAGGCATGTCGCCGGCACGGGTGCAGTTGCGGCTGCGCCATGACGGCGCTGCGCCATCCGGTGAGCACGCCGAGGTGGCGTGCCCCTTGCGTGATGCTCGTGGCAACCAGGGCGTCGCTCCTGCCGATGGCCGACTGCATCGCGGCGACGACCTGTTGACCAATTGCCTGCGCCGGCGCCGGGTCGGTTGCCCGTCCGTCGGCGAGGCCGAACAACTCAGGCAAAACGATCAGCTTTGTGCGACCTCCGGAATTACACCGTCCATGCAGCAATATATCCACAGCCGGCCGATGGGCGTCTGGACTACCGGCGTGCGTACGCCGGCCGGCGTCAGGAAATTGTTCTCGTTGCCCATCAGCAGTTGCTTGTCGCCGATGGCAATTGGTTCGCCACCGGGTGAGAAGAGGATGTTTGTGCCGCTGGCGCTATTGCCGGCGCGCCGGACGGTGCAGTTGATTCTTGATGAAGCAGCGATGGCGTCGGGCGCGCTCGCTGATGGCAGCCGGGAAGTCGCCGTTGAGCGTCACGGCGACGCGCCAAGCATGTGCTTTGTCGGCATACCATGCGATGTGGTTGCAGAATTCCGGCAGCACCATCAGGTGGGGCTTGTACGCGGCGGCGGCATCTATCATGCGTAAGCAGGTGGCCAGGTTGCGCGCGACATCTTCGCCCGTGGCGAACTGGAGCGCTATAACATTACGACAACTTGGCGGTCAGCCATTTGCCGGCTGCGTTGCGCTGAGAGAGAATCCTGCCATGGTCGCTCAATCTTTCACGTTCAACCCTGACCTGTCTCGCGCCCATACGATTCCAGCGCATTGGTACACCGATCCTGCCCGGCTGGAGCTTGAGCACCGGCGCATATTCCGGCGAACGTGGCAGTTTGCCGCGTCGCTCGATCAGTTGCGCTTTCCGGGCAACTATGTGGCGGTGGACGTGGTAGGCGTGCCGGTAGTGGTTGTGCGCGATTTGCAGGGCAACCTGCGCGCGTATTACAACGTGTGTCGGCATCGCGCCGGCGTGGTGGCGCAGGGCGCCGGCAATCGCAAGACGTTGCAATGCCGTTATCACGGCTGGCTGTATGACCTGGATGGCACGTTGCGCACGGCCCCTGAATTCGAGGGTGTGCAGGACTTCGACAAGTGCGACTATGGCCTGATCCCCATCCGCATCGAGACGTGGGGGCCGTTCGCCTTTGTCAACATGAGCAATGACGGCCCAAGCCTGCTGGAGACGCTGGGCAACATCCCCGCTGAAACGGCGCGATTTAACTTCGAGGGCATGCGCCGCGTAGAACGCCGCGACTACTATGTGAATGCAAACTGGAAGGTTTACATTGACAACTATCTTGAGGGCTATCACGTTCCGGTGGCGCATCCCGGCTTATATCGGGAGCTGGATTATGAGCAGTATCGCGTAGATACCTTCCGCTATTACTCCTCCCAATATGCGCCCATCCGCCCAGTGCGCGCCGAGGACGCCGCCGGCCGCGTCTATACCGCGCTGCAGGGGGATGACAAAGCCTTCTACTACTGGATCTTCCCCAACTTCATGCTGAACATCTATCTCGGCATGTTGCAGATCAACATCATCGTGCCGCTGAGCTACGACCGCACATTGACCATCTTCGAGTGGTATTTCTCCGACCCCGGCACGCCGGAGACGTGGAACACCCTGCAAGACTCGATGGCCTTCAGCGATGAAATCCAGCGCGAAGACATTGAGATCTGCGAGTACGTATGGCGCAACTTGCTGGTGGGGGTGTATGACGCCGGCCGCTATTGCGTGAAGCGCGAAAACGGCGTGCATCACTTCCACGGCTTGCTGTATGAGTTTTTGAATGATGGCGGATCTGTCTCGTCTGCCGACGCGCTAACTGCAATGTGCTAGCATCTTGCCTGTGTCCACGCTCACGCCGCGCGTTGCGCTCGAATCGGCGCTCATCACGCATGGCTTCGCCTACCCGCGCAACGCGCAAGTAGCGCGCGAGATGGCGCAGGCGGTGCGCGAGTGCGAAGCTCAGCCCTGCATCATCGCCGTGCTGGGCGGACAGGTCAGGATCGGCCTGCACGACGACGAGATCGAAGCGCTGGCCAAGGCCAAAGATGTGCGCAAATGCAGCACGCGCGACTTAGGCATCCTCATCGGCATGGGGCTGGATGGCGGAACTACGGTCGCAGCCACCATGTTCTTGGCCGCCAAGCACGGCATCGGCGTATTTGCCACCGGAGGCATCGGCGGCGTGCATCGCGGCCACCCTTTCGATGTCAGTGCTGACCTGATCGAGCTGAGCCGCACGCCGGTGACGGTGGTATGCGCCGGCGCGAAGGCGCTGCTCGACTTGCCGCTTACCTTCGAGCGCTTGGAGACGCTGGGGGTGCCCGTGATCGGCTACCAAACGGACGAGATCCCGGCCTTCTACATGCGTCGCAGTGGGCTGCGCGCCGACATCCGCGCCGAGACGCCCCAGGACGTCGCCCGCATTGTGCGGGCGCGCCGCGCGCTTGGCCTGCCCGGCGGCGAGTTGGTGTGCGTGCCAGTGCCCCGCGAGGCCGAACTATCGCGCGAGGTCGCCGAGGAGGCCATCATCGAAGCGCAGCGCCGCGCCGACGAGGCCGGCATTCGCGGGCCGGCCGCTACGCCGTTCATGCTCGATCAGATTGCCAAGCTGACCGGCGGCGCCAGTGTGCGCGCTAATGTCGCGCTGCTAATCAACAATGCCCGCATCGCAGCCCACATCGCAAGAGCGATGATGGACGAGTAACGATTTGATGAACGACGCCCAGACTGCCCAACCGAAGTTCAAAATCCTTTTTGACACCGATCCCGGCATTGACGATGCGATGGCGCTGCTGCTGGCGCTCGTGTCGCCGGAGATTGAGGTGGTGGGCGTGACGACGGTCTTCGGCAATTCGCATGTCGAGGCAACCACGCGCAACGCGCTCAACCTGCTCAACCTGGCCGGCCGCCCCGGCATCCCCGTTGCCCGAGGCGCGGATCGCCCGATGGTGCGTCCGCGCGGCCAGACCGGCGAATTTGTGCACGGCGACGACGCCATGGGCAATATTGGCTGGACGGCAGTACACAACCCCAACCAAAAACCGCTCGGCGTGCCTGCTGCTCAATTCATCGTCGAGACGGTGATGGCTCGGCCGGGCGAGATAACCCTCGTCGCCGTCGGCCCGCTGACCAACATTGGGTTGGCCCTCCAGTTGGAGCCGCGCATTGCGCAGGCGGTGCGCAACGTGGTCATCATGGGCGGGAGCGTGGCGACGCCCGGCAACGTCTCGCCGCTGGCCGAAGCCAACATTCACAACGACCCCCACGCTGCCGCGTTGGTCTTCAGCGCCGGCTGGGATGTGACCATGGCCGGCCTGGACGTGACCATGGCGGTGCGCATGGACGAAGCGTTCTTTGCCGCGCTCCGCCGCTCTGGCAACCCGCTGGCCCAGTTTATCGCTCGGATCGTGCCTTTCTACCAGCAATTCCACCGTGAGCGATATGGCTACCCGGATGGCGGCGTAGACACGCATGATCCATCAGCCATCGCTTACCTGATTGACCCAACTCTCTTTCGGGCCGAACGCTGGAGCATGGTTGTGCCGCTGGATGGGCCGGCGATGGGCGCAACGATTGCTGACCGGCGGGGCCTTTTCTGGGCAACGCCGAAGGTGAACTGCCTCATGCAGGTAGATGCCCAGCGTTTCTTGGAGATGTTCCGAGCGCGGCTGATGGCCTCAGGCCGGCCTGCTTGTCTTAAACCGTCCGATTAGGCAGGCGCAAACTCGCCAAGTGTCCAGTGACGGCTCCTAGCAACCCGTTTATGCTATCTCATGCCGAGCTTCGTATCTTGATTCGCCGCATGGCGGCAAATAGGAGGTGCAGCATGGAGAAGCGTCTTGTAGGTGACTGGATGACGCGCAATCCGGTTATCGTCCTGCCTTCGACGCCGCTGCCGGATGCCTACGCCTTGATGCAGGAGCGCCGGGTGCGCCGCTTGCCGGTGATGGATGCGGGCAAGCTCGTCGGGATCATCACACTGGGCGACCTGCGTCAGGCTCATGCAACAGTAGACAATGCTGAGGCGGCGAAGATGCGCGTCGAGCTGATCATGACCGAGAACGTCGTGACTGTGACGCCGCAGACTTCGCTGCGCGACGCAGCCAAGCTCATGATCAAACACAAAGTAAGTGGCCTGCCGGTGATGGACGGCGCCGAGCTGGTCGGCATTATCACCGAGTCCGACATCTTTCGCGCGATTATGGCTGAAGAGCAGCCGGCCAAAGCCGAGCATGGCGAGAAGCAGGTCCCGCTCTTGGCTGCGGAGAGCTAAGCCGGAGTTGTGGCGATGTTCAAGAAGATTCTCGTGCCTTTGGATGGCTCTTCGTTTGCGGAAGAGGCCCTGCCGCATGCGCGCGAACTGGCCGCTTGTGACGACGCTGAAATCATCCTCGCTCGCGTGGATGAACCCTACGAACCGCCGCCTGGCAGCTTTGTGGCAGCCACTGCGATCCCAGAGGTCGTGCAACTCACCGCGGGAGAGTATCTTGAGCAGATCGTCTCTCGCTTGCAGTTGGCCGGTCTAAGGGTGAGCAGCGCCGTGCTCGAGGGCAAAGTGCCCGAAGCGCTGCTCAAGTTTGCCAAGAGCGAAGGCGTGGATCTAATCGTCATGTCAACGCACGGTCGAACCGGGCTTAGCCGGCTGCTGATGGGCAGCGTTGCGGAGCAGGTCGTGCACGGGTCGCACTGCCCGGTGTTGCTGGTGCGGCCTCAAACGCAATGATGCGGTTTGGCAAAGGCACTTCCCCAGCCTGTATCTGCTGTGTAGCGCAGTCAGCCCCGATGCGAGCCGAGGCTTACCATGCTGAGCGGGGATTGCAAGGGTAGGCGAGGGCACAGCCTTGCCTACCCTTGCGGCTTACTTTTTCTGCTTGGCTTTAGGCTTGGCCTGGCTTTTGCTACTGGCCTTCATCGGCACCGTGCGGCGCTTTTCGGTTGCTTTGCGGTCCTTCTCTTCGGCTTCCTTTTCGGCTTTGATAGTTGGGTCTTCCGGCGGCGCGCCATAGTCTTCGTCCATATCGTCCGGCCCGCCCATGTCGTCGCCGAACAAGTCTCCCATGCTTTTCTCGATCTGCTCGGGATCCTCGCCGCGTTCCAGGCGGGTGACGACCTCGTCGAATTCCGGCCCCATGTCTTCACCGCTCTCCTGGGCCATCTTTCGCATAAAGCGGCCGAGCGCGCGAGGGTCGTTCTCGTCCAGGCCTGCCATCTCGTCCAGCAGGGCGTCCTCCCCACCGCTGGCATCAGAGTCGCTCGAAGCCGCGCCGCGCAGGACGCGCACGCGCGAAGCCAACCGCGCCAATCGGCGACTGCCGCAGCGATCACATCGCGCGCTCTTTTCGTCCACAGCCGACAACGAGCGCCAGAATATAGAGACTTTGCGGCCGCAATCCTGACAGCGATATTCGTATATCGGCATGTCGCCATTCTAGCGCAGCCGTTGCGCAAATATGATTCGGCGGCGCATACGTCGCTGCTGCCGGCTGAGCCAATCATGGGGGAAGCTGGCGGAGTGGGGGCGCAGCGCGCACCGCATACGCTACAATCCTGGCACGTCCTATGAAATGCGAATGCAGGACATCGTCACCGGCGCCAGTGTCTGATCTATATCAGTATTCCAGCCCGCCGATGTTGGTCGTGCTGTCCGGCCCATCTGGCGTAGGGAAGGATACGCTGTTGCACCGCTTGAAGGAGCGCGGCTACGACTTTGCCTTCGTCGTCACTATGACCACCCGACCCAAGCGCGAAGATGAGGTGGACGGCGTGGATTACATCTTCGTCAGCAAGTCCACCTTCGCCGATATGATGCAGGCCGACGAGCTGCTGGAGCACAGCCTGGTCTATGGCGATTACAAAGGCATCCCCAAGCAGCAGGTGCGCGACGCCATTGCCAGCGGCAAAGATGTGATAATGCGCATAGATGTGCAGGGCGCAGCCAAGATCCGCAAGATTGTGCCAAGCGCCGTGACCATCTTTCTTGCGCCGGAAAGCGAGGCGGAGCTGGTGCGCCGTCTGACCGAGCGCAAGACCGAAAGCCCCGATGGGCTAAAGCTGCGCATCGCCACGGCGCGCGAGGAGATGAAGCGCATCCATGAGTTCGACTATGTAGTAGTCAACCGCGCCGGCCAGCAGGATGAGGCGGTAGATCAAATCGTCGCCATCGTCACCGCCGAGCGTTGCCGCGTCGGCCGCAAGCCGATCTGCCTGTGATGAATCTGTATCCCCGGCCATCGCCCTCGCTCACCGAACTGAGCGCGCCCATCCCCACGGCGAAGCCTTTCTGGACCTACATATTCATGGGGGTGGATGTCTTTATCTTCGTTGTTATGACGCTGGCGGGCGGCACGCAGAATCCGGCCGTGCTTGACCGCTTCGGCGCTAACACCGCCTGGCTGATCACGACGCAGCAGGAGTATTGGCGACTCTTCACGGCCAACTTCATCCACATCGGCATTGCCCATCTGGCGTTTAACATGTTCGCCCTATTCCAGTTAGGTCGGCAGATCGAGTCGCTGTATGGTCGTCCGCGCTTTCTGGCCATCTACTTGTTGTCTGGGCTGTCCGGCGCGATCTTCAGCTATATGCTCACCCAGGGTCGGTCGGCCGGCGCATCCACGGCGCTGTTTGGCCTGTTCGGCGCGCTGGTGGTGTACTTCTACAAGCATCGGGGGATGCTCGGCCGGCTTGGCCAGCAGCAACTGATCAACCTCGGCATTATTCTGCTGATCAACGTCTTGATCGGCCTCTCGCCCGGCAGCAACATTGACAACTGGGGGCACTTCGGCGGCTTCGTAGGCGGTTTGATTCTGGGCTGGGTCCTGTGCCCACGCTATGCGCCGATGGATCCGTTTGCGCGCGCCTTCGAGCCGGTCATCGCCGAGCGCCGCCGGCCCGAGCTGTCGAACGACATCGTGATGGACACCAACTCGCTGGCTCGGCAGGCTTTGCCTGTGGCTGCGTTCTCCCTTGGCCTGGTCGCGCTGACGTTCATCGCGACGGCGATGCAGTCATCGCTCGTCCCTTAGCCAATCCGCGCCATGGTGCGTTTGCCCCGCTACGCCGGTCGTCATTACTTCGCCGACCCCGGCCGCTTGCGCGCCTCAGTGGAGTCTTTTGTCGAGGACGCGGCCGGGGTGAACGTTCCCGGCGCGTTGTGCGCGGTCGTCGTGCCGCGCGGGACGCACCCTGAGTTCGGCCCGATCGCCGGCCATGCTTATAAGCTGCTCCTCAGCACGCCGCTTACTTCTGCGTTGACGGTGTTGCTGGCGCCGGCGAATAGCGCGCCGAATGACATCGGCGCCGTGCTATGCGACCCGGCCGATGCCTACGCCACGCCGCTTGACTTGATCGGCATCGCCGCGCCCGCCCTCGATGAACTCAATCGGGTGGGGGTTGCTGTTCTGCGCGCGCCTGACGATGAGCCGGTGATTGAAAATCATTTGCCGTTCATCCAGGTGGTGATGGGCGATACACAGTGCTTGCCTCTGCGCATTCCGCCCGGCGCCGATCTCGCGGCGCCGGGCTGGGATAGCGCCGCAGCAGAGTTCGGCCTCATCATCGCTATAGCAAATTTGCCGCAGTCGCATGAACAGATTGCCTGTGATGCCATTGAGCGGCTGGACGACCGGCTTTTCACCGGCGAAGCGCCCGCCATCCGTTTGAAAGGCTTATTCGGTTCGGGCGGCCGCAAACCGTTTGCGCCATCCGCCGACGCAGCGGTGTTGGCGCTGGCCATTCGGCTGGCTCGAGCGAAAGGCGCTCAGCACGGGCAGTTGCTCGCGCGCCGGGGAAGCCAAGCTGCCTTTGCGCTCTACCGCTAGCCGCTGCCGGCGAGCGGGACGCGTTGCTGCTGCGCGCTACGGCTTGGACGGCGCTTTGGCCAGCTCTTCCTCGATCATCGCCTTGAACGCTTCGTAGGGCTGTGCGCCGATCAGCGCCCGGCCGTTGATCAGAAAGGAAGGCGTGCCGGAGACGCCCAACCGTCGCCCTTCTTCGGCGTCGGCCTGCACGCGCTGGCGCGCGCTACCGGCATTCAGGCAGTTGGTGAACGCCTCGACGTTAAGTTGAATGCTGGAAGCAGCGGTCGTCAGCGCTTGTTTCATGGTCGCTTCATCATTGCCGAAGATGTCCTGCGTGAACAGCAAGGCGTGATAGTCCCAGAATCGCCCCTGTTCCGCGGCGCATTCGGCGGCTTCGGCCTTCCAGGCTGATGATTCAGCCAGGAAGGGATAATGCTTGTAGCTGAAGCGCGCCTTGTTGGTCTTCACGTATTCGTCGAGGATGCGTTGGAGTGTTTCGGCGTAGAAGCGACGGCAGAAACCGCAATTGAAATCGCTGTATTCCACGATGGTGACCGGTGCATCGGCGCTGCCCTGGGTGTTCGGCCCGCGCACTGCGACTTTTGGCAGGAAGGGCTGGGCGTCGGGCAGCGTCATGCCAGCGTCCGTGCCTTTTGGCGTTGCGGCGCTCGGCGTGCGTGCTGCGGTGAAGACCAACATGGCGCCAACAGCGACGATTGCGCCAAATGCCGCGCCGAACGCGAACCACTTGAGCGCAACGCGGTCGGATTTTAGGGTTGATTCGTGGGTTTGTTCTTGCGGTTCCATCACAGTCGGAGATTCTTTCAGAAGTTTGGCTCTTGCGCTTTACACCGTGCTTGGCTGCGACGCGCGCGCTCGAATTAACGCATTGTAGAGCATCTCATAGTCGCCCACGGTGCGCTCGGTGCTGTAGTGTTGCAGGATGAAGTCGCGCGGTTTGACGTAAGCGGCGCGGTTGTCGCACACGCGCAGGATGGCCTCGGCCAACGCCGATGCGTCACCGACCGGCGTCACCTCGCCCATGCGGGTAGTCTGCACGGGCACGCGCACGCCGGGCAGGTCGCTGCAAATGGACGGCGTGCCGCACAGCATGGACTCGACTTGCACCAGGCCAAACGATTCGGTGGAGTTCAGGCTGGGCAGCACCGTCACGTCGCACGAGGCGAAGAAGGCCGCAAGCGCGCGGCCTTGTAATGAGCCGACGAACGTCCATGCGTCGCCTAGCGCGTCGAAATGCGGCTGCAACCGACGCGCGTACGCCTCTTCGCCGATGACGTTTTTGTATGGCCCAGCGAAGATCACGCGCGCGTTCGGCCGCACTTCCCGGATGATTGCCAGCGCACGCATCAGCACCTCGACGCCCTTCTCCGTGGCCAGCCGGGCGCACATTCCAATGAGCGGATGTTGCTCATGCGACACGCGCCACTTTTGACGAAAGGCCTCGATGTCGCTTTGGCTTGGCAGCTCTATCTCTATCGGCGGTGGGATGACCGCCAGCTTGTGCGCGTAGCGAGAGAGGTAGCGCGAGTGCCGCGCAAAGTCCTCGGTGTATGAGACGACGCGATCCACGTTGTGCCCCGCAATGCGATTCATCAGGTTAATCACCGGTTGAACGACGCGATTGAACAGAGTGTCGGGCAATCGGATGTCGCCATGGATTGTCAGCAGCGAGGGCTTGCCGAACAGCCGAGCGTTGATGGCGATGCCGGCGCCATCGAACTGCGGCAGGTGCAGATGGACCAGGTCGCACTGCGGTAAGAGCTGGCGCAGCTTCACGCCGAAGGTTGGCATGATCACCCCCTTGCTGATCCGCGCCAGCACCGGCGCGCGCACAATCGAAACGCCGTCCATGACTTCGTTGCGTGCAAGGCTGGGGTCGTACTGCGACGTGAGCACCGTCACTTGGTGGCCGGCGCGCGCCAGTCCGCGCGAGAGCCGTTCGACGTAGATGGTGAGTCCGCTGATATGAGGGCGATAGTAGGTGAGGACCTGGAGTATGCGCACGTTCGACTCCAAAGGCTACCAGCTTCGGGCAGGAATATACATATAACTGCGCTGCTATCAAGGCATAGCGCAGAGCAGGCGCCGGCCTGCTCTGCGCTATGCCCTGGCCGGACGCAATTGGCCAAATGACAGGCCAATCCGCACCATACCGATCACCCCCAAGATGATCAGCGCCAATTGCTGCCAGAGCGACCACACGAACACAAACGCAGTGGCCTGCGTCGGGTCAATGCTGAACGGCGCGACCAGCGCCGTGCGGGCGAAGAGCTGCACCGGCCCCAGGCCGCCGGGTGCGGATGGCGCTGCGCCTCCCAGATTGGCGGCGACGAGCGTGAGGCCGGCTTGATCCACGCGCGGAGGCAGAAAGGCGGCCATCGTGAAGTACGCGACGAAGAGCTGCGCCAGCCAGATCCCCGCCGTCGTCAGGAGCACGATGACGAGGCGTTTGGTGGAGTTAATTAGCCCGAAGCCGGCGCAGAAGTCGCGATAGCGCCGTAGCCAGATTTGCGCGTTGATGCGCGGAAGGCGCGCCAGCAGCCGGTTGAGCGTTCCCTCGAAGCGCGCCGATTGCCAAATTGCTGCACCGACGGCGACGATCAAAATGACGACCAGGCCAGCGCCGATTGTCGCGGCGCGCGCGAGGGTTGGATCCATCGGAATGAACCGCGCGAAGCCGAAGGCCAGCAGGACTACAGCGGCCAGGTCAAGCAGACGTTCGACCACGATGGACGAGAGTGCCGTCGCTGTGCTGACTTCGGTGCGCTGGCCGATGACGACGGCGCGACCGATCTCGCCCACGCGGAACGGCAGCGCCATGTTGAGCATGTAGCCGATGTTCATGGCGTGGAAGGTGACGCCAAAATGCGATTCGCCCATCAACGTCGCCCAACGCAGCGCGCGGATGGCCAGGCCGGCCATGAAGGCGACGAAAGCCGGGAGCAGCCAGGCCGTCTGCGCCGTAGCCACCGCTCGGCCGAACGCTGCAAAGTCCACATCTCGCAGCGTGAGGGAGAGCGCGATGGCGCTGATCGCCATGCCGAACCAGAATTTCCAGTTTTTGAGCATGATGTCGTCTTGCTTGCCAGCGGAGATTCGCGCGTAGGCCGCGTTTCTGCCCGCGACGCTCCTGCCGGCAGGTCACCGAGCTTATCAACCTTCCAACCGCGCCAGTAGCGCTTCGATGTGTTCCGGCGGCACGTGGATGCTGCCCAGTGATAGCTCTGCGTCGCCGCGCGGGCCGTGGAAATCGCTGCCGCCGGTGAGGAGCAAGCGATGCCGACGCGCGAGTTCGGCAAAGCGCGCTGTTTGTTCCGGCGTGTGCAGTGGGTAGAAGACCTCTATCCCGTCCAGCCCGGCCGGAATCATCTCATCGAGCAAAGCGGACAAGTCGCCGGCGTATAGGCCGGGATGGGCGAGCACCGCAAGGCCGCCGGCGTCGTGGATGAGTTGAACGGCCTGCGCAGGCGTCAATCCTTCATGCGGGGTGAATGCCGGCTTGCCTTCCGCCAGATAGAGGTCAAACGCTTCCTGCTCGGTCTGGACGGCGCCGGCCATGACCATTGCGCGGGCAATATGCGGCCGGCCGATCATCGCGTCGCCCGCCAGCGCCCGCACCTGCTCGAAGGGAATGTGGATGCCGAAGCGCGCAAGCTTATCGAGGATGCTGCGCGCGCGCGACTCACGTGCCCCGCGCAGCGCCGCAATCCGGGCGAGCGTCGCTGGGTCGCTGGGCCGTACGCCGTAGCCCAGCACGTGGGTTTCCCCCTGGCGAGAGAGCGTGCTCACCTCGATGCCATGGATCACGCGCACGCCTTGCGTGCTCCCCGCCGTTGCGGCTGCGTCGTTGCCGGCGATGGTGTCGTGATCGGTGATGGCGATCAGCGCGACATCGCGCGCGCGCGCTAGGCGCACGATTTCTGCGGGCGTGTATAGCCCGTCCGATTCTGTAGTGTGACAGTGAAGTTCGGTTCGCATCCATCCGAGGATAATGGATGCGGCCCGAAAACGAAAGAGGGCAATCGCACTATCACACCACAGTGCGACGGGCGTTTCTATCTTGGCTCGATCGAGAGTCGCACGGCGGTGCGTTCGGCTCCTTCGATCACCACGTCAGAGAACGACGGGATGATCACGACGTTGATTCCGTCGAGAAGGAGATACCCGCGCGCGATGGCTGCAGCCTTCATCGCCTGGTTGACTGCGCCGGCACCGATGGCCTGCACATCCACGCGCCCGCGCTCGCGGATGATGCCGGCGATGGCGCCGGCAACCGCCGTGGATCGCGATTGCGCTGACACCTTGATGATCTCCGTCTTCTCTCGGGCTGGAACCGCCTCTTCGCGTGGCGCTGTGTTATTGGGCATGTTCGACGTTTCCATATAATGCATTGTGCGCATGCGATTGAGATGGATATGAGACGCAGCTTAAGCGGGGATATGCCGCTCCAAAACAACGGGGGTTGCGATGCCGCTCTCATGCGCTGCGGCGAGCTGGCTTATCGTCAAGTCGGATCGTCATCGCTTCCGCCGCTGCTGCTAATTCATGGCTGGGGCGGCGCGTCGCGCTATTGGTTACCTGCGATGCGCGCGCTGGCGGACGCCTTTTGCTGTTATGCGCCCGACCTGCCCGGCTTCGGATTCTCGCCCCCGCTGACCCCACCGATTGCTGCGCATAACCCTAATGGGCCAGACGCCTATTCCCACCGTGGGTTGGCGTCCGTCGTCCTAGAGTTCATGGATGCGATGGGCCTCGCGCAGTGTGACGTGATCGGGCACAGCTACGGCTCCGGTGTGGCGATTGCGCTGGCCGCGATGCAGCCGGCCCGCGTGCGAAGGCTGATCATCAGCAACTTCAGCACGTTCCGCGATGAGCGCGAGCGCCGCATGATCGCTCTCATGCACGGCGTGACCGGCCTGATGGTCAAAGCACGTAAGCTCCCGTTTGCCGCGAGCGATGGATTCGCGAAGTTGCTCGGCAGCCGCTACTTCCATCGCCTGCCCGATGACATCGCCGTGCTGCGCGACGGCCTGAACGACTTTATGCAGATGGATGAGCGGACGGCAGACCTGACGGTAAAGGCATCGTTGAGCTGGGAGACGCCGCACGATTTGGCGCGGTTGCCAATGCCGGTCTTGTTGATCCATGGTCGCAACGATCAGATTATGCCGCCGCGCAATGCAGAATACACCGCCGGCCTCGCTCCGCGTGGCAAGCTGGTTTGGATGGACGCATGCGGCCACCTGCCGATGGTCGAAAAGCCTGATGAATTCGCGCGAATTGTCAAAAACTTTCTCCTCGATGGCAACTGTTGATCTGCTCTTGCCAGATGAATCGAATCCTCTGCCTTTCGACGACGTTGCCGTTCAGTTGCATCCCGACGACAACGTGGCGATTGCGAAGGTGAATTTGGCTGCCGGCACGGCAGTCCTAGGAACGCGCCACATCGCGTCGCTGCGACTTCACTCGTTGGTCCCTTCCGGCCACAAATTCGCCATCCGTGAGGTGAAACAAGGTCGGCCGGTGCGGCGCTACGGCCAGGTGATCGGCTTTGCGACGCGCGACATTGCAGTTGGCGATCACGTGCATGTGCACAACCTGGCCGTTGGCGCAGAAATGCGCGATCGCGCGTCTTTACAGACGCGATTCGATCAGGACTATGCCTTTGGCGCCGACGTAAGGCCGGTGGCGTTAGTGCCAGAGGCGGAGCGCCGGCGGTTCATGGGCTATCGCCGCGCGGATGGCCGCGTAGGCACGCGCAACTACATCGCGGTGATCAGCACGGTGAACTGCTCGGCGCATACGGTGCGACGCATCGCCCACTATTTCACCGCAGAACGGCTGGCCGACTTCCCGAACGTGGATGGCGTCATTGCTATCGCCCATGGCTTCGGCTGCGCGACGCGCGTCGGCGGCGAGGACTATATTCTGCTGCAGCGCACGCTGGCCGGCATCGCTGCACATCCTAACGTCGGTGGCTATGTGCTTGTGGGTTTGGGTTGCGAGGTCAACCAAATCAGCGCCCTGGTTGAGAACTACCATCTCGCCGTCAAAGAAGCGCCGGCTGTGCGCTACGTGAATCCTCAGCCTTCTATCGCCGGCGCGCCGCATCTTGCGCCGCCCTCGCTCACGATCCAGGATACCGGCGGTGTGCGCAAGACGATTGAGGCCGGCATTGCGATGGTAGAAGCGTTGTTGCCGGTCGTCAATCAGTATCGGCGCGAGCCGACGCCGATCAGCGAGCTGACTGTCGCGTTGCAGTGCGGCGGCAGCGATGGTTGGAGCGGCGTGACGGCGAATCCCGTGTTGGGCATGGTCTCCGATGAGATCGTCCGGCAGGGCGGCAGCGTGGTGTTGGCCGAGACGCCGGAGATCTACGGCGCCGAGCACTTGCTCACGCGCCGCGCCGTGAGCCGCGAAGTGGGCGAGAAGCTCATCCGCAAGATCCACTGGTGGGAGCGGCACGCAGCTAAACACGGCGTGGAGATAGACAACAATCCGTCGCATGGCAATAAAGCCGGCGGCTTGACTACAATCTATGAGAAGTCGCTCGGCGCAGTGGCCAAAGCGGGCACGACGCCGCTGGTGGATGTGGTGGACTACGCCGAGCCGATCACGCAAAAGGGCTTCACCTTCATGGACACGCCGGGCTATGACCCGGTTGGCGCAACGGGGCAGGTAGCCGGCGGCTGCAACCTGATCGTGTTCACCACCGGCCGCGGCTCGTGTTTCGGGTTCAAACCGGCACCCAGCATCAAGGTGGTCAGCAACAGCGCAACTTACCGGCGCATGGAAGAAGATATGGACGTCAATGCCGGCAAAGTGCTGGAAGGCGTGCCCATGCAAGTGGTGGCCGATGAGTTGCTGGACTATGTGATCGCAGTGGCGTCCGGCAAGCCCTCCAAGAGCGAAGCGCAGGGCATCGGCGAAGAAGAGTTCCAGCCGTGGAACTTGGGAGGGATCCTCTAAGGCGAATCCAACTGCACCGGCCATTGCTCAGTTGCAGTGACGTTTGTATGGCATTCGAGTCTGAGGCGCGCAAGGAGCGCGCATACTACGACAGCCTGAGCGTTGCGGACTTGCACGCGCTTATTCACGAGCGTCGCTTCGGCCGAACCGGCATGTTCTGGCAGTCCCTTCGTGAGCGCACAACGCTGCTTGTGTCAGGTTGGACGCTGCTGGAGCTGCTGGAGCGGCGCAGCGTGAATCGGGAGACACGCGCGCAGGCAGCCGGCGTATTGTTGCATCTGGCCGATTGCCATGATTGGTCGCCGGAGGCGCTGGCCGACGATAGCGACCCGGAGTTTGAATCTCGCCTGCGCGAATTGCGCCGCGTGGTCCATGCGCGCATCCGGACGATGATGGCCTAAGCGAAGGCGTCATCGTTGCCATCCGCCGTTGCGGCTGCACCTCAAGGCTGATGCGCGGCTAGTGGACGGACGTTCGCCGTTTGTTTAGGCGCGCAAGTTGATCGCGGTTGCGTCCCGAAATATTAGATAATCGGCTGAGCGCGGATTCGTTTTGACTAAGCCGTGCACGGCGCGCCTTTCGCCGATCGCGGAGCCGTGATGGCGATCTTGCGATGGTGCGCTTTTGCGCGAAACGCATTTCACGCTTCACGACCACTGTCCTGCAGAACCATGTCTATCTTTAAGAACTACATTGCCGGCGAATGGGTCGGCGCATCCGATGGTAAGACGATTGAGAATATCAACCCGGCCACCGGCGAGGTGATCGGGCATTTCGCATCGGCGACGGCTGAGGATACGAAACGCGCCATTGCGGCGGCAAAAGAGGCGCTGCCGAAGTGGGCTGCGTTGCCGGGGCCGAGCCGCGCGGCCATCCTCGACAAAGCCGGTCAGCTCATCGCCGCGCGCACAGACGAGCTGGCCGAGACGCTCACCCGCGAGGAGGGCAAGACGCTGGCCGAAGCCAAAGCCGAAGTGACGCGCGCCAGAGACATCTTCAAGTATTATGCCGGCGAAGGCTTTCGCGCTGGCGGCGACGTAATCCCGGCCAACACGCCGGATACGCTGCTGTTCACCAAGCGCGAGGCGCTGGGCGTCGTCGCCGTCATCACGCCGTGGAATTTCCCAATCGCCATTCCGGCGTGGAAGATCGCGCCGGCCCTGGCCTACGGCAATACGGTTGTGTTCAAGCCCGCTTCGCTCGTGCCGCACACGGCGCTCAAGCTGGTCGAGATTCTGATCGAGGCCGGGCTGCCGCCGGGCGTGATTAACCTCGTCGTCGGCAGCGGCAGCGCAGTGGGCAATACGTTGGCCGAAAGCAAAGAGATCGCCGGTTTGAGCTTCACAGGATCGTACGCCGTCGGCGTCAAGATTTATGAAAAGACGGCCCGCAACCTGGTGCGCACTCAGTTGGAGATGGGTGGCAAGAACCCCACCATCGTGCTCAACGACGCCAACATTCCCCTGGCGGTTGACATCGCCGTGCGCGGCGGCTTCGGGCTGACCGGTCAGGCATGCACCGCCACCAGCCGCGTCATCGTAGAAGAGAAGGTAGCCGATGACTTCGCCCAGGCGCTGGTCGAAGCCGCGCGCAACCTGAAGGTGGGCAACGGCCTGGAGGACGGCGTGCAGATGGGCCCGGCGGTGAGCGCTGAACAGTTGCAAACCGACCTGGAGTATGTCGGCATTGGCAGGAGCGAAGGCGCGAAGCTGCTGGTCGGCGGTGAGCCGATCCCGGCCGGCGCCGGCTTCTTCATCCAGCCGACTGTGTTCGAGGACGTTGAGCCGCAGATGCGCATCGCGCAAGAGGAGATCTTCGGGCCGGTGATCGGCATCATCCGGGCCAAGGACTTCGATGACGCGATCGCCAAAGCGAACGGCATCGGCTTCGGCTTGTCGGCCAGCATCGTCACCAACGACCTCGGCAAGGCGATGCGCTTTGCCGATCGCATCGAAGCCGGCGTGGTGAAAGTGAACGAGCCAACAACCGGCGTCGCCTTGCAGGCGCCGTTTGGCGGTTTTAAGGGCAGCAGCGCCAACACGTTTAAGGAGCAGGGGCGCGCAGCGATGGAGTTCTACACGCGGACGAAGACCGTATACGTGAAATACGGCTGACCCGGCGGCGCGCTCAGCGCGCCCTTATCTGCGTTAGCTATAGTGAGCGCCGGATGAAGTGGTAGGCTGGATATGTCGCGAGAACGTTGGCTGACGTTGATGTCGCCGCTGATATTGCTGGCGCTGTGGGAAGCGCTGGCGCGCCTCGGCGCGCTCGATCCGCGCTTCTTCTCCATGCCGAGCGAGATATTCACCCGGCTGGTTGTCCTGCTGCAAGATGGCACGTTGCTCGCTAATACGGCCATCACCTTGCGCCGCGTGACAGTGGGTTTTGTGCTGGCGACCGCGCCGGCTATCTTGCTCGGCGTGGTGATGGGTGTGAGCGGCGTCGCCCGCGCGATCTTCATGCCGCTGGTGGCGGCGATTTACCCCATCCCCAAAATTGCCCTGGTGCCGATGGTGGTGTTGCTGTTGGGCATCGGCGAGCCGGCCAAATATGCCGTTGTGGTGATCTCGGTGTTCTTTCTGGTGACGCTCAACACGGTGGCCGGCGTGCGCAACGTAGATCCGCGCTACTTCGACATCGCCCGCAATAACGGGGCGAGCAAATGGGACATGATCTGGACGGTGGCGCTGCCTGGCGCGCTGCCAAGCATCCTCACCGGCGTGAATCTTGGCCTGGGCTTCGCGCTCACCGTTATCGTCGGCACCGAGCTGCTGTTGCCGAAGGGCGGCCTAGGGGCGATGATCTGGTCAGCTTTTCAAGTGTATGACATCCCGACTATCTTCGCCGCGCTCATCGTAGTGGCGCTGCTCGGCTTTGCGGCGAACTGGCTGATGGGTGAGCTCGAACGGCAGCTCGTGCCGTGGCGCGTCGCCGATGCCACCTCGCACAGTGCAGCGACTTCCTCTTCTCGAACGGAGCCGCGCCTCCGTCGTTTTGTGCGGGTGTGGTGGATGGCGACTCGTCCGTTTAGCTTCACGGCTAGCCTGGTGCCGGTGACGCTGGGCGCGGTGTTGGCAGCTTACGACGGCTACCTCGACCTATGGCTGTTTGCGCTCACGTTGGTCGGCTCGGTGCTCATCCATGCCGGCACGAACCTTGCGAACGACTACTTTGATTGGAAGAAGGGCGCGGACACGCCGGAGTCGCTCGGCCCGAATCGCGCGCTGCAAGAAGGCATGCTCACACCGCAGCAGGTGTTCGTCGGCGCACTGGTCTGTTTCGGCGCGGGATCGCTCATCGGCCTGTATCTGGTCGCCATGCGCGGCGTGTTCATCCTGATGCTGGGCATCCTAAGCGTCCTCGCGGGCTGGTTCTATACTGCCGGCCCCAAAGCCTTCGCCTATATCGGCTTAGGTGAGGTCGTCGTGTTTATCTTCATGGGGCCGGCGATGGTCATCGGCAGCTACTACGTCCAGGCGCAGGCTGCGCCGCTGCACGTGGTGCTGCTCTCGTTGCCCATTGGCTTCCTCGTGGCGGCGATCCTACATGCCAACAACATGCGCGATCTGGAAGGCGATCTGGCCAAGAACAAGCGCACCCTGGCGAACATCCTGGGCCGACAGGCCAGCAAATGGGAGTATCTGGTGCTGGTGGGCGGGAGCTTCGTTGTCCTGGTTGCGTTGGTGGCGATTGGCTATGCGCCGCTGTTGGCGCTGTTGCCGTTGTTGGTTCTGCCGATGGGCATCTCGCTCGTCCGACGCGCATTCGCCACCGATGAGCCGCGCAAGCTGAATCGTGTGCTGCGCGCCACCGCCAGCCTGCACGGCTGGTTCGGCTGGCTAATGATCCTCGGTTTCGTCGGCGCCATCGTGGGCCGGCTTGTATACTAATTTTCAGCTGACCGGCAGCGAGTAACCGATGACGCAAGCTGACTTTGCCAAATGGCTGGAGCGTGTGCTGGGTGATACCCCCATTGAGGAGCTGGTTGCTCCTGAAATTATGGAGCATGTGGATCGGCTCCAATTGCAAGGCGAGGAGCGCGCCTGGAACTTTGCCAAAGAAGATGCCCGCGAGGCGTTCGAGATCGTCATTCGGGCGCTGTGTAAGACGATGTTCGCCGTCGGCTACGACGCCGGGCGCGAACAAGCGCGCATAGATGCTTGGTTCGAGGGCGGCAGTTTCGACGACGAGGACTCCAACGCGCGCGGCTCAACCGGTGAAGGCCCACGCGGCCTGCTGCCGTCGTAAGCGCTCACGCCTTCGCGCTGCGCTGCTCAACTTGTCCGCGCAATCGGCGCGATAGCGCGCAGAAACTCCTCCGGCTTCTCCTGATGCGGTAGATGCCCTGCGGCTTCGACGCAGATGAAGCGCGCGTCGCGCTGCAGCGCTGCCCGCGCCATCCCGTTGCGGATCGGCAGGACGCGATCTTCTGCGCCCCATATCACCGTGGTCGGCACTGGGCTGGTCGGAATTCGCCGCGCCAGCCAGCGCCCTGGAAACGCCAGGAAGACCGGCAAGCTCATCTGCACCGACAGCGACGCCAAGCGTTGTGCTTCGTCCCACACCCGCTCGTTCACGCGTTGGAACAGGAAATCGCGATCGGTTTGCGGCAGTCCGTCCAGGTTGGCGTAGTAGGGGCGCAGGGAATCATAAGCCGCCTGCGGCGATCGGCGCAGCGTCTCGAAGTAGCGCCGGTCGTTCGCCGGCAGGCGCAGGAGCTGGAAGAAGCTGCGCGGCGCGGCGGCCGGCTGCTCGACGATGTGAATCGTGCCGCCAACTAGCGCCAACCGGACGACTCGCGCAGGGTGGGTGAGGGCAATCGTCTCGGCAATCATCGCGCCGAGCGAGCTGCCGATTAGCGTAGCGTAGCTGACCTTCAGCGCGTTCATCAATCCCAACACCGCGCGCGCATAGAACGGCACGCTGTAGCGACGACGCGCCTTGTCGCTGCGCCCAAATCCCGGCAGGTCGAGCGCAACGACGCGATGGGTCTGCGCCAGGCGCTCGAAGATATGTCGCCAGGTGTCGGCCTCGTCTTGCAGGCCATGAATCAGAATGATCGCGGGCGCATGCGGCGCGCCGGCTTCGAAGTATTGAACGGAGACATCCGGCGATTGAAGCCTGAGTGTGCGCGCGTACGGCGCAAGCTGGGGCGCCGGCTGCATGGGGCCAAGATACGGATTGCTCATGGCTGAGTTAAGCATCCGGGAGACGCGCAGCCGCCTTAAGCATACCCTCATGATACATGAAGCGGATGGCCTATAATCAAACTGCGCATCGAGTTGTGATGACCAATCTTGTGACGAACGCCGCGCTGGATTCGACTGCCAATGCACTCGGCCATATCCGCAACTTTTGCATCATCGCCCATGTAGATCATGGCAAGAGCACGCTGGCCGATCGCCTGTTGGAATTCACCGGCACGATCAGCAAGCGCGAGATGCAGGAGCAAGTGCTCGATTCGATGGACATCGAGCGCGAGAAGGGAGTGACGATCAAGGCGTCGGCCGTTCGCATGACTTATCAGGCGGACGACGGACAAACCTACGAAATCAACCTGATTGACACGCCCGGCCACGTGGACTTCACCTACGAGGTCAGCCGCGCCCTCAACGCCTGCGAGGGCGCATTGCTCGTCGTGGACGCCTCGCAGGGCATCGAAGCGCAAACCCTGGCCAACCTGTATCTGGCTCTGGAAGCCAACTTACACGTTATTCCCGTCATCAACAAGATTGACCTGCCGCACGCCCGTCCGGATGAGGTGGCGCAAGAGGTGGGCAATTTGCTGGGTGACGACCCGGCGCACATTTTGCGCATTTCCGCCAAGGAGGGCATCGGCATCAAAGCGGTGTTGGAGCGTGTGGTGCGCGAAGTGCCGCCGCCTGCGGGCAACCCCGATGCGCCCTTGCAGGCGCTGATCTTCGATTCGCACTACGACCCCTATAAAGGCGTAATCGCCTATGTGCGCGTCGTCAATGGCCGGGTGAACATGAAGACCAAGCTGCGCATGGCCGCCACCGGCGCGGCTTGCGAAGCGATTGAGATCGGCATATTCTCCCCGCGCATGACCGTGGTCGGTGAGCTGAGCGCCGGCGAGGTGGGGTACATCGCCACCGGCTTCAAAAGCGTGCGCGAATGTCGCGTGGGCGATACCATGTTGGATGCGGCGCGGCCGGCGGAGCCGCTGCAAGGCTACAAACCGGCCAAGCCCATGGTGTTTGCGGGCATCTTTCCCACCGACACCGACGACTATCCGCTGCTGCGCGATGCGCTGGAGAAGCTCCAGCTCAACGACGCTTCGCTGACCTTTGAGCCGGAGAACAGCGCTGCGTTGGGCTTCGGCTTCCGCGTCGGCTTCCTCGGCTTGTTCCACATGGAGATCATCCAAGAGCGGCTGGAGCGCGAATACGACCTGGACGTAGTGGTGACCGCGCCGAGCGTGGAGTACGAGGCTGTGCTCACCAACGGTGAGGTGATTAGGGTAGATCGCCCGGCTGATATGCCCGATCCATCTCGGTTGGCCGAGATGCGCGAGCCGTGGATGAAGATCGAGATCTTCACGCCGAAGGAGTACATCGGCCCGATTATGGAGTTGGTGACCAAGCGCCGTGGGGTGAGCGAGGCGATGGAATATCTCGACGCCAACCGCGTGATGTTGAAATACCGCATGCCGCTGGCCGAGATGATTGTGGATTTCTACGATAAGCTCAAGAGCGTCACCCGAGGCTATGCCTCGCTCGACTATCACTTTGACGGCTATCGCAGCGGTGACCTGGTCAAGATGGACATTCTCATCAACGGCGAGCCGCTTGATAGCATGGCCATGATCGTCCATCGCGACCAGGCCCAGCAGCGCGGCAGCGCGCTGACCAAGAAGATCAAAGAAGTCATCCCTCGCCAGATGTTTGAGGTGCCGATCCAGGCAGCTATCGGCGCGAAGATCATTGCCCGTGAGACCAAGCCGGCGTTGCGCAAAGACGTGTTGGCCAAGTGCTACGGCGGCGACATCACGCGCAAGCGCAAGCTGCTCGAAAAGCAGAAAGAGGGCAAGAAGCGCATGAAGATGTTCGGCTCGGTCGAAATTCCGCAAGAGGCCTTCATGGCTATGCTCAAGCTGGAAGAGTGAACGCCCCGCATGGACCTCGCCGAATTGCGCGCCAAGCTCGACCGGCTGAACGAACAGATCGTTGGCCGCTTCAAAGATCGCTCGTGGTTTGTCTTGAACGAGGCGGTCTATACGCCCGGCGCGATCCCGATTGAGGGCCGGCCTGGCGTCTCGCTGATGGAATGGTCGCTGGAGGGATTAGAGCGGTATCACGCCTCGCTGGGCCGCTTCGATGTGCCCGACCAACATCCGCTGATGCCTGAGGTGGTTGCCCCCTCGCCGGTGCGCCGCAAGCTCGACCTGCCGCGTCTGCCGGCAATCGCCCCTCCGCCGCGCGACCAGCTCATTCGCTTCTACATCTCGATCTTGCCTCGTCTGTGCCGGCCCGGCGATGATCCGCACTACTATGGCGAGACGGCCTACGCCGACGCCGATCTGTTAGCGCGCATCAACGAGCGCATCTACCTCGGCGCGTTCGTCGCCTATTCCAAGCTGGAACGCGATTCATCGGTGTTGCAACTGGCCGATCGTCCTCATGCGCTGCGCGCGGCCCTGCGCGATCCGCAGCGCGAGAGCGGCGTCATCGCGCAGGCGTGCGACGCAGCGCAGCGCTACGCGCTGAGCGCGGATCTGATCGCCGAGGTCTTCCGCTGGATGATCGAGCAGACGCTCGATTTAGAAGTGCGCTTCATCCAGCAGGTCGCTATCCTGCATACCTAATCCGAGGTCTCAAGTGATCGAAATCGTCCCTGGCGTATACCAACTCGACAACCGACTCGTCAATCTGTACCTCATCGCCGAACCGGATGCGTTGACCTTGATAGATACCGGCGTTGCCGGCAGCGGCGCGAAACTTGCGTTGCGTGCCATCGCACAGTTAAACAGACGGCCAGAGGAGCTTCGCCGCATCCTGATTACCCATGCCGATCCCGATCACTACGGCAGCGCCAATGCGCTGCGCCAGGCGACCGGCGCGCGCGTCTGTGCCAGCGCGGGCGAAGCCGCAGCGATGGCGCGCGGCGTGATGTCGCGCGAGATACGCGGCAGCGCTCTGGCTCGCGGAGCATTCAGCGCGTTAAGCCGCCTGATAATGCCGACGGAGCCGACACCGGTGGATGAGATTCTCGTTCCGGGGCAGGTGTTGCCCATCCTAGGCGGGTTAACAGTCGTCTCCTCGCCAGGGCACACGCCGGATCATCTTTCGTTCTACGTGCCGGCTTTCAAGCTGTTGTTCGCCGGCGACTCGCTCGACGCGCTAGGCGGCAAGCTGCGCTTTGCGGATAGGTCGGTGAACTGGGACTATGCGCGCGGCCTGCAGAGTGTGCGGGAGCAGGTCGCGCTTGGCTTGGAGATCGTCGCCGTTGGTCATGGGCCGGTGACCCGCGGCGCAGACGTGCTGCGCAATTTGTGAGCGGCCTAAGGTGATTCTGGAAGGAATCAGCTCCGCGTTGCCGCTTGATAGCTCCTCTCCCAGCCTTCCTCGACGCCGTTGCGCATCAAGGCGACCTGCAAACTTTCAGCCAGCGATCTGGCCTCAGGAATGATTCGCGCTCCTACAGCCACAGGCACGGCGCGCAATCCTGCGCGTCGAAGCAATGCAGCGCGTTGTTGTGCTCGGTACACGTCGTTTTTGTCCACTACGGCTGACACTTCGACGGCCAGCCATACCTCATCGGCTTCAGGCATTCGGCGTGGCCGGCCGCGCACCAGGATGTCGGTCAGGGACAGCTCGGCGATTTCGTCGTCGGTGAGCTTGTTCTCTAATTGCTCCTCTAACTCGATGAAAGGAACTACGCGGATGCGGCGCAGCCAACGTCCAAAGTAGGCGTGCGCCTTATCGCGGAACTTCATCTCGAACATCTCGCCGCGCACTTCGGCCATCTGGTTGACCAAGCGACGCACGGTTTCTTCGGTGCGTTGCTGAGCCTGGGCCAGTTCTTCTAGGCGCTGCTCAGTGCGCTGCTGAGCCTGGGCCAACTCTTCCAGGCGCTGTTCGGTGCGCTGCTGGGCCCGGGCCAGTTCTTCTAGGCGCTGTTCGGTGCGCTGCTGGGCCTGGGCTAAGCTGCGCACGATGTCTGGCAGCGAGAGCAACTCCTCTGTGAGGACAAGGCGGCGCACCTCGCTAAGCCACTCCGGGCGCGTGGCCAGTAAGCGAGTCAGATCCTGCAGGTCGTTGATGGTAAATGCCATCTCCTGTCGGAATTATAGGTCTTTCTCCGGATGGCTGTCGAAGTCGTCTCCCCAGCCGCTCTCGACGGCAAGCTTATTTCATAAGCTGGGAAATCGTTACGAAGCCCGATCCTGGCTCTTATCGGCGTGTGCGCAGGATGACGCCGCTGGCATGTCGCACCTCGCCGATTTCCCGCGTCGAGGCATCGGTCAGGTTCTGTGCCACGGCATTTTGGAACTGTTCGGGTATCTGCAAGGAGCGCAGGCCGAACTCTTCCTGCGCGATGCGGATGAGCAAGTCGGCGGGCGAGGCTCCAGGCGCGATGTTGTAGATGCGGTTTTTGAACTCCGCCGAGATGGCCTTGGCCGTCGCTTCGTCAATCTCGAAACTGCAAATCTCTTTGAGGAAGTAGTGGATGATGTTCCATCCGCTGAGTGGACCGAGCAAAATCTCCGACTCGGTCACGCCGAATTGGTCGAGTGGATGCGCTTCGTATGTTTGGCTGCTGTTGAGCATTCCCTTTTGATGAACGCCAGCGGCGTGGGTGCGGTTGGTCAAGCTCACTGGCTCCTTCGAGGGCACGAGCTTGCGCAGCTTGTCGGCCATCATGACGTTGATCGGATATGAGCCGCGCAGATGATAGCCCTCCAACAAATCGTATTCGCGATCGACGAACAAATTGAACAGCAGCGCCGTCATGCTGGTAATGCCGCTGCGCTCGCCGATCCCTAGCAGCGTGGTCTGAATGTATTGCATGCCGGCGCGCACTGCTTCAAGGGCGTTGATTAGCGCGAATCCGCGATCATCGTGGAAGTGGCCTTCCAGCGGGACCTTGGGGTAGCGCGCGCGCAGCGCTCGCACACGTTGTGCGACGGTTGTCGGCGTGGCGACGCCGACCGTGTCTGGCGTGCCCAGACGATCCACGCACTCGACCACCTGGTCATAGACGCAAAACAGGTCGGCCTCGCGCGTGCGAAAGGCATCCTCGCCGCTGAAGCGCAGCACCAGGTGCGGGTGATTGCGCCGCACGTCTTCGATGAGCGCGCGCGCACGCCGGGCGATCTCTTCCAGCCCGTGGCCGTGGTTGAAGTTGCGCGAGGCGTCCGATGTGCCGATATACATGTTGAGTCCGTCGGCGCCGGCGCGGATGGCGGCTTCCACATCGGCCGGATGGCAGCGCACATGCGCAAGCAGGAACGTGTAGCCCTTTTGCGTGATCAGCTCATCGCGCACAGCTTTGATCGCCTGCCAGTCCTCGGCTTCCTGTGCGCTGACGTTGGGCGCGAACAATTCAATGAACTTCACGCCGTAGAGGATCAAGCTGCGCGTGATCTCTTGCTTGTCGGTGGTGGTGAAGAAGTACTTGTAGTGGTCGTGCAGCAGCGATGACTGTTGCCCCTCGCGCAGCGTCGTGTCTATGATCTCGAGCGCGCGTGGCCGGTAGTGATGGAATGAAAAGTCTGCAGACATGGTTTCAGTGCGAAGTTGCGCCCGTCATGATTGGGCGGCGACCAAGGATCGCAGCGCGCCGATGAGTACTCTAACCGCCTTCTCGAACTCGTCAATGGCGATGTGCTCGTGTGGCGTGTGGTCGAGCGATGAATCACCTGGGCCGTAGGCGATGATCGGGCAGTTCCAGACCGGCCCAACCACGTTGAAGTCGGCCGTGCCTGTTTTGAGCTTGAAAGCCGGCCGCATCTTTTCTGCGCGAATGGCATCCACGAATGCGCGCGCTAGAGGCGTATCTTTTGGGGCGCGCCAGGCCAGCTCGGCCCCGCTGAAGTTCAACTCGAAGCGGTGCGCGTCGGGTCTGCCGTTCCGCCAGGCTTCGATCTCGCGCCGCAGCGCATCCGGCCCAAATTCGACCGGCAATCGCGCGCCGATCACCATGTCGCACCATTCGCGCAGCCCATCGTCGCCGGACTGGATCTTGCGCAGCGATGGCAGTAACTGATCGAAGGCTTTGGGCTTATCCGCGTTCCATGCGTCGGCCAACGCCCTGACATGGTTCCATAGCATGACTGCCAATTCGCTGACGCTTGGTTCGGGGATTGCCGTATGTTGCGACGGACGCTCGACACGCGCATGTATTAGCAGTCGCCCTTTGTAGCCCAGTGTAATGCCGTCAGCGCCGCTCGGCTCGCCGATGATGCACATCTCCGGCCGATACTGCGTCGCGACGAAGCGCGCCCCCTTGGAGGTTGCGGCTTCCTCTTCCACCGCGCCGGCGACGATGATCTGCCATTCTGGCGCAATCGCCTGGGCCAGCGCTTCGGCAGCCAGGATGAAGGCGCATAGCGGCCCCTTGGCATCCACTGTGCCTCGCCCATATAGCTTGCCGTCCTCGTAGCGCACCGGCACATGGCCGCCTACTGTGTCTATGTGACCCAGCAGCACGATCTGGCGCGCGCCGTGGCCTACGACGCCAATGGCGTTGCCGGCCTCGTCAATGAAGGCGCGGTCGAAGCAGCGTCGGCGCATCTCATCGCATAGGAACTCCGCCGCCGCGCGCTCTTGTCCGCTGAGCGAAGGGATGCGCACGCATCGCTCGAGCAGCGTGATCATTCGCAATCGCGAATCATCTACCATGCCTTGAATCCTCGTCCAGCTTCTCCAGCCATGCGTCCAAGTCGCCGAGCGGCGTCTTGCGCTCGACCTCGTTGAAGATTTCGTGGTAGAAGCCGGCGTATTCGTGGAGTTCGCCGATGCCGGCCGGCAACTGCGCGAAGAACTCGCGCGCGCCGCGCTTGTCCACGTAGGTGTCATCGCCGGCCACCAGCAGCAGCACCGGGATGCTCAGCGTGCGCGCTTTGGCGCGCGCTTCTTCGCCGGCGTCCACAATGAATCGAGCAGTGCGCAGCGTCAGCCGATTGTGCTGAAGCGCGTCGCGCGACTTCCATGCTTCCCACGTTGCGTTGTGCGTCGCAGGCTGCGAAAGCCCGCTGGGTATCGGCATGGCCGGCAGGATGCTGCTGGCTATGCGTCCGATTGCGATCACAAAGTCCGCAGCGTGGATGCGCAGCGCCGGCGACGATAATGCCAGCGCGCGCAGCGTTTCTTGGTGTCGGACGGCATACAGCGCGCCGATTGCGCCGCCCATGCTGTGGCCGAGCAAGATCGGCTTGCGACCGGTTTCCAGCGTCGCCAGTTCGACGACGAGCTTCAGGTCGTCAATGAAGTGATTCGGATGCTGGATGTGCCCGCGCGGGCCGGCCGAGCGACCATGCCCGTAGTGGTCGGGCGCCCAGACCTGGTATCCCCGCCGCGTGAAGCGCTCGGCGACGTGATGATAGCGCCCGCTGTGCTCGAAGAGGCCGTGCGCAAGCACCGCCGAGCCGCGCACTTCGCCCTCTGGCTTCCAATGGCGGATGAACATCGTCTCTCCGATCGAGGAGGGGCGTTCTATCTCCTCGTGGGCCGGGATGGTGTTTGTCAGTGGAAATGCGTTCATGCTATGCCGCAAGGACTTTGGCGGTCTTCTCTACGACGAAATCAATCTGTTCGTAGGTGATGACTGCTGGCGGCAGAAAGCGCAGCACGTTGAGACCGGCCGGCAGCGCCAGCACCCCTTCGGCTTGCAGCGCGCGCAGGTAGGGCGCGACTTTCGCCTTCAACTCGACGCCGATCAACAATCCCGCGCCGCGCACTTCGCGGATGACCGGGGCGTTCACCTCTTCCAACCGCTTTTTGAAATAAGCCCCTTTCTCGGCGGCCTGGCGGGGCAGGTCGAGCCGCTTCATCTCGTGAATCGAGGCGATGCCGGCCGCACAAGCCAGCGGGTTGCCGCCGAAGGTGCTGCCGTGCACGCCGGGGGCTAGGTTCTTCACGGTGGGGCGGATGCCTACGGCGCCCATCGGCACGCCCCCGGCGATGGCCTTGCCCATCGGCATCAGGTCGGGGGTGATGCCGCTGTGTTCGACGGCGAACCACCGGCCGGTGCGGGCAAAGCCGGTCTGCACCTCGTCCACGATCAGCAGCGCGCCGCGCCGTTCGGTGATCTCTCGTGCGGCGCGCAGATACTCTGGCGTGCCGGGATGGACGCCGCCTTCACCCTGCACGGCCTCGATCAGGACGGCGGCGGTTTGATCGTTCACGGCCGCGGCAAGCGCCTCGATGTTGTTGTAAGGCACATGGCTGAAGCCGGGCACGAGCGGTTGGAATGGTTCGCGGTATTTCGGCTCGTAGGTGGCGCTCAGCGCGCCCAAGGTGCGCCCGTGGAAGGCGCGCACCGTCGCCACGATGTTGGACCGCCCAGTGCTAAGGCGCGCGAACTTGATGGCCGCCTCAACCGCCTCGGCGCCGCTGTTGCACAGATAAACCCGCTCCAGCTCAGCCGGCAGGATGGAGATAAGCAGCGACTCGAACCGCGCGCGCGTATCGTTGTAGAAAATCTCAGGGCACGAGATCATCGTCAGCGCTTGCTCGGCAATTGCGCGGGCTACCGCTTCGTTGGCGTGCCCCAGGGTGCTTACGCCTTGTCCGCCCACGCAGTCCACATAGGCGCGCCCCTCGTCATCCCAGACGGTTGCGTCCTTGCCGCGCACGAGAGTCAGATCGCGCTTCGGATACACACCCGAGGTGAAACGCTGCTCGATTTCTCGGATGGAGTGCGTCATAGCGGGGGCATTGTACGACCTAATCCGTCCCTCTCCGGACTCATCGCCGGGGGTGCGCTCAGGAAAGTCGCGTGGACGCTCCTTGACAGCTCGGCGCCTTTTCGTATACTTTTGACTAGTCAACTTTGACTATTCAAGATTTTGATTGGAGCGCAGCGGTGGAACGTGAGTTGCTTTTGCTCGGTTTGTTGCGCCAGGGCGCGATGCACGGCTATCAGTTGCACGACTTCATCGAGCGCAACTTGGCCTTCTGCACCGATCTCAAGAAGCCCACGGCATACGCACTGTTAGACAAGATGCAAGCGAACGGCTGGGTGGTTGTGCGCGAAGCGCGCGAAGGGAATCGCCCCTACAAGCGCGTTTACAGCCTAACGCCCGCCGGCGAAGAGGCCTTCCAACGTTTGCTGCGCGAGAATCTGGGCGCGTTTATAGCAGCAAAGACCGGCAGCGACATTGGCCTGGCATTCATAGACGTGCTGCCTAAAGCCGAGGCGCTGCAGTTGCTTAACCAGCGGCGCGCTGCTGTGTCGGCGCAGTTGGCGGAGTTCGAAGCCGTGCCGCAGCATCAGGGGAGCTATCAACTCTTGATAGACCACCAGCTGCATTATCTGCGCAGTGAACTTCAGTGGCTCGACGAAGTAATTGCGCACATTCGCTCGCGCCGCCATGTCCTGAGGCGGCATGGTGAGCGTATGTGACTGATTGTGTTCTGGTAGAAACTCATTCACCATTGCTTATTCATAAAGAAGGAGAAACGAAGATATGCTCGCGACTTTGATCACAGTTCATGGGTTGATTCGTTGGGTTTTGGCCGCGCTGGCGCTCATCGTGTTGGTTCGCTACGCGACCGGTTGGCTGGGTAAGCGCCCCTTCACTACTGCAGACCGTCAGCTCGGCGCGATCTATGCCGGCGCAATCACCGTGCAGTTCGTGCTTGGGCTGGTCAACCTCATCTTGCTGGGGGTGAACGGCGCCTTTCGGCCCGGCGTCCACATCGAGCATGCGTTCTACGGCCTGCTTGCGACCGGATTGACGCACATGATGCCTATGTTTAAGAACCAACCCGACGCAGCGCGCTTCCGCAACGCCTTCTTCCTGGTGCTGGCTTCCTTGTTGCTCATCTTGCTCAGCGTTGTGCGCCTGCGCGGCAGCTTCCTGTTCGGGATGCTGTGATTCGTCTGTGCAAGCGAAGGAGGTAGTTTGATGTCTCGCGGTTCAACCTCAGGACGTTCAAGCGCAGCACGGTCAGAGATGAGTCGGCTGTTGCCGGTCTTCGTCATCGTGCTGGTGGATTTGTTGGGCCTGACGATCATCGTGCCGCTCTTGCCGCTTTACGCGGCGTCGTTCGGCGCGAATCCGTTCATGGTCGGTTTGCTGGGCGCGGCGTACCCCGTCATGCAAGTGATCGGCGCGCCGATCCTCGGCCGCCTATCGGATCAATTCGGCCGCAAGCCGGTGCTCGTGGTCAGTCAGATCGGCACGTTCATCGGATTTGTGCTGATGGGGCTTGCGAATGCTTTGCCGTTGCTATTCGTCGCGCGCGTCATTGATGGTCTCTCCGGCGCAAATGTCGCGACCGCGCAGGCGGTGATCACAGACAGCACGACCGAGGAGAATCGCACGCAAGGCCTGGCCCTGATTGGCGCGGCGTTTGGGATCGGCTTCACCATTGGGCCAGTGGCGGCTTTTGCGGCATTGGCGCTCAGCGGCAATAACTATCAGGCGCCGGCCTTCCTGGCGGCTGCTTTCTCGTTGCTGTCGTTGCTGCTCACGATCTTCTGGCTGAAAGAATCGCTGCCGGCCGAGCTTCGCGGCAAAGTGAAGCGACAACACGCGCTCTCGCCTCAAGGATTGATTTCAGCGCTGCGCCATCCGCTTGTCGGCTTTCTCCTGGCTTTGATGTTCGCCCAGCAGTTCATCTTCGGCGGCATGGAACAGCTGCTGGCGCTGTTCACGCTGAATCGCCTGGGCTTCGATGCGCGCGCTAACGCCATCTTGTTCATGTTCATCGGCCTGATTACTGTAGTGATGCTCGGCGGCGTCATTCGCGTGTGGAGCCGCCGCTATGGGGATCGCTGGATCATCCTCGTCGGTTTGGGGACGTTGATGATCGGCATGCTGATGACGGCGCTCACGCCGCAGGTTCCGCCGCCCTGGTATTCGCGCGCGGCCGTGTTGGCCGAGTTGCAGCGCTCTGCGACTACACCGCTGAACGTCGCGCTGCCGCCGGACGGCCAGAACGGATGGCTGGGCGTCGTGTGGATCTTTGCGGCCATGATCCCGGCTTCAATCGGCGGCTCGGTGCTGGCCCCGACGATCAACAGCGCCATCACTAAGCGCATCGAGGCGACGGAGGTTGGCGGCATGCTGGGCGTGTCGGCGGCGCTGGTCAGCGCAGCGAACGCGCTTGCGCCGCTGGTGGGCGGGGCGATCTATCAAACGCTTGGCGAATCGGCGCCGTTCCTGATCGGCGGCCTCGTCCTGATCGGCTTATTTGTGCTGGCGACGCGGGAGATCAGAGCGCCGGCCGTGCAAGCGGCTCCCTGAGCTTATGGCTGAAGAACAAATGTCCGATCGGGTCGCCTACGCTTGACGCCTCTGCGCGTGGGTGTAGATTACCAGCAGAGATAACGCACCGCTGCGGCAGGTCAAAGGCGCGTAAGTCGCCTTGAACATTTGGGAGATTAACACGCGGACACTCCCACCAATCTCAGAAAACGACCTGGCTCGATCAGCGGTGCGCTCACTTTTCCAAGCGCCTATCGCTCGATCACCGTGCCGGCGCCGTTCATGGCGTGGAACACCGGGCGGGGGATGCGCGCGTCGCCGAAGATCACTTGCGACACGCCGCCGGCAATGGCCTCGCTAGCGCCCAGCACTTTCTTCTTCATTCGGCCCTCGGCGAATGACAGCGCCTGTTCGAGTTCATCGTAAGCGATGCGCGGGATCAGCGTGCGCTCATCGGGGAAGTTGCGCAGCAGCCCCGGCACGTTCGAGAGGATGATGAGCTGCTTAGCGCCGAGCGCGGCTGCGATCATCGCGGCGGCGCGATCGCCGTCCACGTTGATCGCTTCGCCCGCTGTGCTGCACGCTGGCGGTGACACAACCGGCGTGTAACCATGGTCTAGCAGCAGGCGAAGCAGCGCCGCGTTGACCCGCTCGACCTTGCCGGTGAAGTCGTCGCGCACCAACACTTGCCGGCCGTCAACCACGGCGCGCACGTTGGCCTTGCGCGGGCCTTCCAGCAGTCTCCCATCCAGTCCGCTCAGACCGACGGCGTTCACGCCGCGCTTTTGCAGCCGCTCAACGATGCGGGTGTTCATCTTGCCGGCATACACCATGGCGAAGATGTCTAGCGTCTCGGCGTCGGTGTAGCGCGAAGTGAACCCTTGCGGCGAGGTGAGGATGCGGGGCGGCTTGCCGAGCTTTTCGCTGAGCACGTTCGTCTCGTGCGAGCCGCCATGCACCAGCACGATCGGCTGACCCTCCTTCACCAGCAGGGCGATGTCATCACACACCAGGTCGTAGTTGATGCCGGCAGATCCGCCGACTTTGATCACGAGCATAGGTTGTGTTCAAGGATGAAGTCCAGGGAATTCCAGGCCGGCGCGCTCGTCCCAGCCCATCATCACGTTCAAGCACTGCACGGCGCTGCCGGCCGCGCCCTTCATCAAGTTGTCTATGGCACATAGCAGGGTGACCTTGCGCCCGTCGTCGCTCAGCGCAAAGCCGACGTCGGCCCAGTTGCTGCCGGCCAGGATTTTCGGCTCAGGCAGCCGGAAGATGCCGGTATTCGATTTGACGATGCGGACGAACGGCTCGTCTTTGTAGCACGCGCGAAAGGCCTTCCAGAGGTCTTTCTCTTGCGCCGGTTGGTTCAGGAAGGCATGCACGGTGGCCAACACGCCGCGCACCATCTCAATTGAAGTCACGGTCATGTGAATGGTAGGCGCGATGCTGGGACGGCTGCCCTCGGGCAATTTGGCCGTTTCCATCTCGAACATCAGCTCGACTTCGGCGATGTGCCGGTGGCCGGCCGGCGCATACGACCGTACCGCGCCGCTGCGCTCAGGATGATGTGAGGCATCGCTGCTCTCGGCGCCGCCCTCGCTGCTGCCGACCTTAACATCGGCAATGATCGGCTGACTGTAATCCAGCATGTTGGCGCGGACAAGCGGCAACAGGGCGAGGTTGGTTGCCGTGGCGTTGCAACCCACGCCGCTGGCGTAGCGTGCGCCGCGCAGCCGGTCGCGCGTCAGCTCCGGCAGGCCATACACGAATTGGCCCAGCCGGTTGGCTGCCGGGTGCGCAGCGCCATACCATTTCGCATAGGCAGAGAGACTAAGCAAGCGAAAGTCTGCACTGAGATCAATCACAAAATCCGCAAGCCCCAACCAGCGCTCTACCTGCGCACTCGCTTCGCCATGGGGCAAACACAAGAAGAGCACTTCAGTTTTCTGAAGGTCATCAGGCCGGATGAACTGGAGGCCGCCATGGCGAGTGCCGCGCAGGTTGGGGTGGGGGACGTGCGCGTACTCACCCATACGGGTACGCGAAGTGATCTGAGTGACCTCAGCATACGGGTGGAAATTCAGCACCCTCAAGAGTTCGCCGCCAGTGTAGCCGGCCGCGCCGACAATCGCACATTGCACCCTACTCATTGTTGAGCCATCTGCAGGACATATTCCACCATGGCGCCCGGAATATCCACCCCAGTGGCCGGCACACTGTTGCGAAACTCCATCGTGTGGTTGACTTCATTGACCAACAGCCCGCGCTCCGGATCCTCAAACAGGTCTACGGCGACGATGCCGCCGCCCACCGCGCGCGCTGCCGCGAGGCTGATTGCGTCAATCTCCGCTGTGACCGGGCAGTTGCTGGCTTTGCCCCCCAAGTGCGTATTCGTAATCCAGTGTGACGAGGTGCGATATATCGCGGCGATAGTTCGATCACCTACGACAAACGAGCGAATATCGCGCCCGGGCTTCTTGACTAACTCCTGAATGTAGTAGATGTGCTGCGCGTAGCCACCCAGTTCATCGCGCAGCGACACCACAGCTTCGGCAGCATCGCGGTCGTTGACGCGGACGACGCCGCGTCCCCACGAGCCGATGACCGGCTTGAGTACGCACGGGTAGCCCAAGCGCTCGATGGCTTCGAGCGCGCTGGCCGGCGTAAACGCCATCATGACCCGCGTGGTCGGCACGCCGTGTTGCAACATGAGCTGCGTCGTGATGAACTTGTCGCCGCAATTCTCGATCACCTCATGCCGGTTGACCGCGCGCACGCCGGCCAGTTTCATGATGCGCTGAACATACGTCGCGCGGCTCTGCGACACACAGCGCTCCATGACCACATCGTAGCGCTTCCAGTAGCCCAAGTCGCACAAGTCAAAGACGACGCTCCGGTCATCAACAACGTCCACCTCAACGCCGCGCCGGTGAAAGGCTTCAAGCAGCATCTTCTCCTCGGGGCGGACGAGGCTACAAACGATACAGACTTTCATCAGGTCACCGATGCGCGCAACGCAAGCGCGATGCGCGCAGCCATGCAGCCGGTTATTCCCCCCAGTCTTCCTCCTCGGTCGGCGCCAGGTCAAGCGCTAGCGGTTCGAGGGAGACGACTTCCAATTCGGCGCCGCAGTCGGGGCAGCGGACAAGTTCATGTAGCACAGGCGCGCCCTTGAAAGAAATAGTCGCGCCGCATTCGGAGCATTCCGCAGTTGTCAAAGAAAGTGAATCAGACATAGCGCGCGATTCTATCCACGTGCAGCGCGATGTGTCAATCGCGGCTGGAGAGCATTTATGGCAATGGCCACACGAAACCGAGTAGCGTATTTCTCCTGCTGCGAGTTCGCTATACTCGCCTTATTCTATGACGACGCCGTGTAGGCTCATCATCGCTATGAGCGGAGCGACCGGCGCGATCCTGGGCATTCGTTTGCTTGAGGTGCTGCGCGCGACGGAGATCGAAACGCATCTCATCCTCAGCCCGGCTGCACGCGCCACGATTCACGCAGAGACGAAGTGGAACACAGAGGATGTAGAGCGACTGGCTCGGGTGGTGCATCCGATCAGCAACATCGGCGCCAGCATTGCCAGCGGCTCGTTCAAAACTCATGGCATGGTCATCATGCCGTGCTCGGTCAACACGATTGCTTCAATCGCCTACGGCATCACCAACAACCTGATCACCCGGGCCGCGGACGTGTGTTTGAAGGAAGGCCGTCCGGTCGTCGCGGTCTTCCGCGAGGCGCCGCTGCACGTCGGCCATCTGCGCGCGCTCACGCAGTTCGCCGAAATCGGTGGCGTGGTCTTTCCGCCGGTGCCGGCCTTCTACGCCGGCTTGCAGAGCGTAGATGACATGGTGACGCAGATCGTTGGCCGTGTGCTGGATCGTCTCGGCATCGAGAACGACTTGGTCAGGCGCTGGGAAGGGCTGGGCGCAGGCCACAAGGGACATCGGCCATGAACCATACATCCAATCAAGGCGACTGCGCCGAGCTGAAAGATGCGCTGCGGCGCTTTTTGGCGCGCCATCATGCGTTGAGTTTAGCTTACGCCGACGAGGCCGGTGTAGGCGCATGTGGGCTATGGTTCGCTGCCGATGCCGACTTGACATGCTACTTCCTCTCCTCACCGGACACGCGGCACGGGCGGGCGCTGCGCAACGGCGGGCCAGTCGCTTTCACCGTCCACAAAGACGAGCAGGATTGGCGCGCGATCTGCGGGGTGCAGGGACAAGGGTGGTGCGCTCCGCTGCCGGCAGCCGATGCCGCCAACCCATGGCAGCTATATCTCGAGCGCTTCCCGTTCGTCGCGCAACAGTTCCCCGATCTTGAGGCGGCGCTGAAGAAAGCCTGGCTGTGGCGGATTACCCCGACGTGGCTGCGGCTGATTGATAATGCACGCGGCTTTGGCCACAAGCGCGAGATAATGTTAGCGCCTCGCGCAAGTTAATCACGTTGAAGCCCACACCGGGCTTCTGGAGAGCTAAATGACAACTGCGGAGATTAACAATTTAGCTTCATACAAAGCTGAAGAAGTAACGACAGCGCGGTCGTCCCAAGAGGCGCTTGCGCGCACGGCCCTATACGTCGCATTGGCGGCGGCGTGGGTCGCCACATGCGGCAGCCTTTACATGAGCGAAGTGCTGGGTTGGATTCCCTGCTTATGGTGCTGGTATCAGCGCATCGCCATGTATCCTCTGGCGGTGATCTTGGCCGCTGGCCTCGTGCTGGGCGACCGCAACTTGCCGAAATATGCGCTGTGCCTAGCGGTTCCCGGCGCGTTGGCCTCGGCGTATCACATTCTGCTGCAAAAAGTGCCGGCGTTCGCACGCTTTGAGTCGTGCGTCATCGGGGTGCCCTGTGCGGCCGACTACCTCAACTTGTTCGGCTTCATCACGGTCCCGATGTTGGCGCTGGCGGCGTTCGTCATCGTCATCGTGGCGTGCGTCATCGCGCTCGGCGTGCGCGAGATGGTCGCTCAAAACTACCTGGCGCAAGGACCAATAGCCGTGCTATCTCCGGCGGCGTCGGTGGGCCTCATCGTCGTCGCTGTCGTAGGGCTATTTGCGCTCAGCGGCGCAATGGTGCGCAGCCGTCAACCAGCACCCTCGATCGCCGCTAGCGCGCCTGCGGCGCCGCTGCTCAGCAGCGACTCGCGCGAGGCAGCGGCAGCGCTTTATGCGCAAGCATGCGCCGGTTGCCACGGGCCGGCCGGCGCCGGCATGCAGCTCATCCGCGCGGAGTACCTGCGCCGGCGCAGCGACCTCGAAGTGATCGCGCTCATTCGGGCCGGCCGCAGCGCCGCCGACCCGGAGAACTTCAGCGGCGCAGCCATGCCGGCCAACGGCGGGCAGATCGGCATCTCGGATGAACAGCTCGTCGCCCTGGTGCGCTACTTGCGCGAGATGAGAGGCAACTAGTTTCCCCCAGCATCGCTTGTTCAACACTCGCTGCCCGATGCCGAACCTGAAAGTGATGGTCGTGCTGGGCACGCGCCCAGAGGCGATTAAGCTGGCGCCGGTGATCCACGCGCTGCGGCGGCGCGCGGACCGCATCCAGACATGGATATGCTCCACCGGCCAACATCGCGAGATGTTGGATGCTGCACTCCGCTCCTTCGGGATTTGCCTGGACTTCGATCTGCAGCTCATGCAGCCTAATCAGAGCCTGGCCGACTCAGCCGCGCGCATCCTGGCAGCGCTCGATGGGGTGTTCTGCGCCGCCCAACCCGATTGGGTGCTGGCGCAAGGCGACACTACGACGGCGATGGCCGCCAGCTTAGCCGCGTTCTACCGGCGCATTCGCATCGGGCACATTGAGGCCGGCCTGCGCAGCGGCGACCTGCAACAGCCGTTCCCCGAAGAGGCGAATCGGCGCATCGCCGACTTGTTGGCCGACCTGCACTTCGCGCCCACGGCGACCGCACGCGACCACCTGCTGCGTGAGGGCGTCCCCGCTGAACGGATCATCATCACCGGCAACACAGTCGTTGATGCGCTGCTCATCACGTCCCGGCGCATCAACGCGCGCGCGTTGATCGAACGCATCGGTGACCTGAGCGCGCGCGATCAATTCTTCGATAAGCGGATGATTCTAGTCACCGCCCATCGGCGCGAGAGCTTCGGCGCGCCGTTTGCGAACATCTGCCGCGCCTTGCGCGCCATCGCCGAGCGCTATCCCGACATCCAGATCGTCTATCCGGTTCACTACAACCCGAACATCGCCGGGCCGGCGCAGGCCCTGCTGGGCGGCGTGCCCAACATCGCCCTGATCCGGCCAGTGGACTACGAGACCATGGTTGCGCTGATGCAACATGCTTATCTCATACTCACCGACTCGGGCGGCATCCAAGAGGAGGCGCCCAGCCTGCGCAAGCCGGTGCTGATATTGCGCGAAGTGACCGAGCGGCCGGAGGTCGTAGCGCTCGGCGCAGCGCGCTTGGTCGGCAGCCACCCTGACCGGATCGTTGCTGAGACATCGCGCCTGCTCGACGACTACGAGGCTTACCAACGCATGGCTTCGGTCGAAAACCCGTACGGCGATGGCCAGGCGAGCGAACGAATTGTCGAAGCGATCCTGGCGCGCGCGTCCTAGTTCAAATCGCCATGACGAGAGCCGCAATTGACTTCGGATTGACCCACGTGGACGTTTTGGCAGCGCACGACACAGACGCCCTACAAGCCGCTACCCTGCCTAGCCAGCGCACGGTGGATGTGGCGCAAGTGCGGCGCGCCCTCGCCGCGCTGGGACGCGACGTCGCCGACTTCCGGCAGATTTGCGTCACCGGCGGCCAGCATCGCCGACTGCCGGATGTGATTGATGACGTGCCCATCGTCAAAGTGGGCGAGATCGAGGCAATCGGCCTGGGCGGGCTGTACCTCGCGCAGCGCCGACAGCCAGATCTTCGAGAAGCGCTCGTGGTCAGCGCCGGATCGGGCACGGCCATGGTCGCCGTCCGCAACAACCGCGCACAGCACGTCACCGGCAGCGCAGTCGGCGGCGGAACGTTGATCGGCCTATGCAAGTTGCTAATCGGCACTGCCGATGCGCAAGAAATTGACGCGCTGGCGATGGCCGGCGACTCCAACAAAGTGGACATTACGCTGATCGAGGCGACCGGCGGAGCGATCGGCCGGCTGCCGGCCGACGCGAACGCGGTCAACTTTGGCCGCGCGGCGACGCTCGAACTGGCCAAAGTCAATCGCGAAGACCTGGCCGCCGGCGTGGCCGTGATGGTCGGCCAGGTGATCGCCGTGATCGCCATCAACGCCGCGCGCGCGGAGCGGCTGGATCACATCATCGTCGTCGGCCATTTGGTGGACCTGGCATGTGTGCGCAGGGTGCTTCACGCCGTCGGCGGCTACTACGGCGTCAAGTTCACTATCCCGGAGATGCCGGGCTGCGCCACGGCCATGGGTGCGCTGGTCGGCGCTGCGCTCACACAGTAATGCCACAAGCCGCCCGCCGCTGATTACCGCCGCACAATCGGCACCCACGCCCTCGGCGGGTCGCTCGGCGGCGGCTGTTGCAGATGAAACAGCGTCACCGAGTAGGGCGGCAGCACTTGCGTGGTGGAATACCCAGACACGGTTAGCGCCGTCGGCGGCGCGTTTGACAAGTCGTCGGCGGGGTTCAATACGCCGTTGTAGGTCACATTTTGTGCGCTCAAGCTGCTGGCCGCTATCTGCCACTCCGTCCCCCCGATCAGCGGGCCAAATCCCGGCGTCTGAATGGTTATCGTGACCGGCGTCGCCAGCTTGTTCACCGCCAGCAATGAGACGGTGGAGGAGTTCACCCGACCGGCATACACGCTGACCTGGGACGCTGGGTCAGCCGTGGAGGTCGCCGCGACCATGTGCGTACCGAAGCGCGACCAGAGAGGATACACGTAGTACTGCGGCGCCCGGAAGTAGCCGTTGTCCTCGTGCATCAGGCCGTATTCCGTGCCGTTGCTGTCCCGGCCGTTGGCCAGGTCCCACTGGGTGAACAGCACAACCCCTTGCTGCGTCGCTTGGCCAAGGGAATCGGCGAGGAAGAGCGCGTTGACCGCGCGCGTCATCCATTGGCCTGTGTCCTGGCTCGACGCGCCGACCAGGTTAAATTCGGTAACCGCAACCGGCGCCTGTCGCCCTCCGCCGTAGATGTTAAAAGCGTTGCGCACGCCGTTCATGATGCCAGGCCAATACGCTTGGGGATTGGCCAAAACCTGGGACATCAGCGGAGGAAGGTTGAAGTAAGAATAAGGATGGATGGTATACATCTCTAACTGTGTCCCCGCTGCCGAGATCACGCGGCTGCCCCAGCCGGAATACGTGCCGCCGCCGATGTCTGAGGGCGCACCGGGGTATTCCGTCCCCACCGCCGCCAGCGTGATCGAGGGATCCACAAACTGCATCGCCTGGCGGAACTCCAGGTAGCCTTCTCGGCGGCTTGGCCCGCTGCCCACGCCATTGACATACTCATAGCCGTCGCACGTCCAGGTCTCCTCCCAGGCCCAACTGACGCACAGGCCGCTGCTGCTGGGCGAGGCGGTGCCGGACTTGCTGGCATACACCTCATTGCCGAACTCCCACAGCTTGATGCCGACCGGATCAGGGTTGCCGCCGGCCACGCGCAGCGCCGCCCAGCGCCCCACGGTGTACCAGTTCGTGCCGCGGATGTCCACGCCGATGATGCGGTTGTCGTTGACGCTGCCGTTCATGAAGGCCACCAGCGCAGCGGCTTCCTTAGACGTGCCGTTTGGGTTGACCACCCACATGCCGCGCATGCCGGTCGCCTTCAAGAAGTTGATGAAGTGGGTCGGCTTCGACACCCACGACGCCCACCCCGCACCGCAAGGCTCGACGCCGGGCTGATTGCTGCCCATCTCGCAGCTGAGCCAGCCATAGCTGTTGCTCCAGCTCCCGCCGGGCAAGCGCAACAACTTCAGCCCGGAGGCCGCCGTCCGCGCGCGGAAGGTTGCATTGCTGAACTTGCTAGGCCCGAGCCAAGCCGGCAAGTTGCTGCCAAGCATGTCCGGCAAAAACGGGGTGAGCACGTTGCTTGCCTGGATGGTGACTGTCATGGCCAGTCCGGATGCTGGATTAGCCAGCCAGCGGATCTCGTCCACGTAGAAGGTCCCCTGTGCGGAGCCGGTGCGATCCATGATGTCAATGCGCGCCACCTGCGCAGGATTGCCGAAATCCGCGAAAGTGCGCGTGATGGTCGTCCATGTGCCCACTGGCGCTATGAAGTCATACTGGCCAATTTGTGCGCCTGTGTCAGTCTCTCGCACAAACAAGCGGAGCTGTTTGGGCGATCCCGCGCCACCATGCACGCGAAAGGTGAGTGTGTAGTGCTGCCAAGACTGCACCGGCGTTGCAGTTTGCAACGACAAAGCTCCCCAACCGCTGGTGATAGTTGCTGCGATAGAAGCGCTGCCGCTATAGACGGGGTTGTTGTTGCTGAAATTGACCGAAGCGCCCCACGACCAGTTGCTCCACCCCGACGCCAGGCTATCGCCATACACCACCAGGTCGGCGGTCGGCATGGCGCTCGCCCGCTGCAAGCCTGCAGAAGTGAGCCAAAGCGCTGCTGCCGCCACGAGCGACAGCACGGTGAAATGCAAAACTGCTTTTCCCATAGTTTTGGCGAGAAACTAAGCAACGTCCTTTAAGGCTCTGTTAATTTGGCGTTGGGGAGGCATTATGCTAGGTGTATTTCTGACGCGGGGCGGGCGCAACATACGAGGGTAGGCGCAGGCATTGCCTGCGCCTACCCCAACTCGCTTCGCGCGCGAGGGTCATCCGAAGCGCTAGCGCACGCCCATGCGATAGGTCAACACAAAGAAACGCGCGCCGCTGGGCATCCGTTGTAGATCCTGGTTGTAGATCGTCCAGCCGGCCCGGCTGTTGTACCAAACCCCCACTTCCCGGTTGTTATAGACGCCTCGCCACAGTTGCGTAACGAAGACGAAGGCTTCGCGGCGATCATAGCCGATGGCAAACCAGTTGTCGGGCACATCCCCCGCTACCACTTCATTCAGGAAGGCGGCGTCTCCTCCGATCAGCACATTGAACGCCGCGCCGGCCGGCATGTCCGCCAGATCCTGGTTGAAGATAGCCCAGCGCGCGCCAGTGTAGAACACGCCGATGGCGTGCGGGTTGTATGTGCCAAACCAGTTCGCCGTGACCAGCAAGCGCGCGTCAGGGTTGCCGTTCAAGCGCGGATGATCAAGCTCCGTGTAGTTGTTGATGATGTTGCCCGCTGCGGCAGTGTGAACAAACGCATTTGACCCCGGCGCAAACGCCACAACGTTAAACCTGGCGTCGGGCGTCATGTTGCGTTGATCCTGATTGAAGATCGTCCAGCGGCTGCCGTCGAACCACACGCCGATCGGCCTGGTGTGGTACGGCCCGCTATCGCCGTAATTGCTGGTGACAAAGAGCAGCAGGTCAGAACGTCCATTCAGAACGTCGTTGCTTAACACAGTCTGGTTGCCTCGCAGCGTCTCTGCGGTTGCCTGATGCTGGTAAAACACAAGCGGCGCATTGACTGCCGCGGGCGCAGGCGGAACGGGGGTTGCCGTCGGCGGGACAGGAGTAGGCGGAACCGGAGTCGCCGTCGGCGCGGCAGGAGCGGGCGGGACGGGGGACGCAGTCGGCGCAGCGGAAGCGGGCGGCGGTTGCGTGCTGCTCGCACCACCCGGCACGACAATCTGCGCCCAGAACGTCCGTCCAAAGCGCGCGCCGTCCGGCGCTTGCAACTGCCAGGTTGTGCGATAGGCGCCGGGCGCAGCCGGCGCCGTCATGTTGACGCTGATGTCCGTCGTGGCGCCGGGGGCGATCGGCGGCACGGCTTGCGCGCCGCTGGCGCTCAGCGACGCGCCGGAGACATACACCGCTTGCAAACCGGCCGGCCAGGGGCAATTCCCATCGTTCTGCACCCGCCATGTCTTGACAAACGCCCCTCCCGCTGCAATGGCCGTGTTGTCGGGTATGCTGACATCCGACACAAACCGGGCGCTTAACACGCATCCGGTCGCAGCCGGGGCGCCGGTTGCCGTGGCGGCAGGCGGCTTGGGCGGCGCTTCGGTGACTACGGCGGCCGATGTGGGCGCGGGCGAGGGCGCATCGGGCGCAGCCGCAACCGCAGCGGGCGTGGCGGTCACGACGATCACGACCTCGCGCTGCACCGATGCGCATCCGGCCAGTAGAACCAACAATCCAATCGTGGGGACGCTCAGAAGACGCATTGCATAAACCTCCTCGGACGAATCACACAAGATTTATGTGTAGATAGCCCGACCGATCCCTGCGAGCAGCGAACTCGCGCAGAACAGCCAGGACGCTATTTATCACCCGATAGCGATAGCATTGAAGCGTCCACAAAGCGTCCACATGCCCATCTAGTAGTTCGTCAACCGCAAAATGATGGGCTGCGTCGCGGGCTGCGCGCGTGGGCAGACTGGATTCCCGCTTTCGCGGGAATGACGTTTTCTCTGCCATCCCGCGCAGGCCGGGAACATCACTGCTCAAGTTATCAAATCGTCCTTGACAGACTTCTAAAAACGTCGCAGTGCAACGGGCGCAGGGGGTGTATTTCTGACGAGGGGCGGGCGCAACCCTGATTGGTGGGGAAGAGAAGCGAATATGTGCATTT
>CALHLE010000045.1 GCA_938034415.1 uncultured Anaerolineae bacterium | reverse complement strand
GGCCGATCGGTGATGCTCATGTAGCGACGGGCGACGTTCCAATCGGCTTGTCCATGTCGCACCAACCAGACGCTGCGAGGCACGCCGGACATCGGGCGCGAAGGCTACCACAGCTCATGCGCCATGACGGATCGCGCGCTTCTGCGGGACGATTTACCCTTCCGCACGGGCAAAAAGCCTATATGATGCCGCGCAAATCTCAATAAATCTAACACAATCTGGCGACGAGGTTTCCATAACGTGTCGGTTTACTATCCTCCTGTGACGACTCGAAACGGTCTGCACTCACATGACCGCAAATCTGCCGCTCCAACTGCTATTGTGATGTTGAATCTAGGCGGACCACGCACTGTGGATGAGGTTGGGCCATACCTAGAGCGCATGTTCCTCGACCGCGAGCTGATTCCGTTGCCTCTACAAAAGCAGCTTGGGCGATTCATCGCGCGCCGCCGGAAGCCGAGGGTACAGGCGAGATACGCTGCGATCGGCGGCGGCTCACCAATCTACGAGTGGACCAAGCGACAGGGCGAAGCAATGGCGGAACTGCTCGACCGGCTATCGCCGGAGACTGCGCCGCACAAACCCTATATCGCTTTTCGCTATGCGGAACCGCTTATTGCGGAGGCGCTCAGGCAGATGCGCGCAGATGGCGTCCGGCGCGCCGTGGCCTTCTCCCAGTACCCACAGTGGAGTTGCAGCACCAGCGGCGCCAGCCTGAACGAGCTGTGGCGAGAGTTGATCCGCCTGAACTTGCGCGATGCTTTCGAGTGGAGCGTGATTGATCGCTGGCCAGTGCACGTGGCTTTCGTGGAAGCGATGGCGAAGAAGGTGCGTGAAGGACTCGCTCAGTTTGCGCCGGATGAGCGCGACAGCGTGCTGCTGTTGTTCAGCGCCCATTCACTCCCGCTTAGTGTGATCGAACGCGGCGATGCCTACCCTCAGGAGGTTGCCGCCACCGTGCAAGCAGTAATGACGCACCTCAACTTCTCAAACGAATTCCTGCTGGCCTATCAGTCCGAAGTCAAGCCGTTCAAGTGGCTCGGTCCCAGTACCGAGCAGATCATCCGCAATTTGGGCGCGCGCCGACGAAAGAACGTGCTGGTCGTCCCGATCGCCTTCACCAGCGACCACATCGAGACGTTGCACGAGATCGACATCGAGTATGCAGAGCTGGCGCACGAAGTGGGCGTTACCAACTTCAAGCGCGCACCGGCGCTGAACGACGATCCGCTATTCATCTGTGCGCTGGCCGAGATCGTTGTGGAGCACCTGCGCAGCGGCCGACTGCACTCTTCGCAATACAAAATGAGATGTCCAGGCTGCGATAACGCGCTGTGTCGCTCATTGCTCAATCCAGCGCGGGATGCGACCCGAGCGCGTGCTTCAGCTAGATCATCGTAGCTGCGGGCTTGCCAAAGCCTATGCTGTCCGTCGAGCAGGTGAAAGCAACGCCTTCGCCTACCGGATCGTGACGTATGCCGCAAGCGCTGATGCGCCACTGCGCCAGCGCGCCGCTCCGCGGTTTAGAATGCGGCGCCGGGCGCCTCGCGCGCTCGCGTCGCATCCATGCTCGCGCGTCTGCCTTCCACTCTGTTCCGTCCGCACTGGCTCATCCTGGGCGCGATCCTCGCGTTGGCGGTGGCGCTGCGCCTGCACAAGATCGGCGCGCAGTCGCTATGGTATGACGAAGGGAACAGCGCGCGCATCGCCGAGCGGTCGCTGGCGTTGATCGTCGCCGGCGCCGCCGGCGACATTCACCCGCCGCTCTACTACATCGCGTTAAAGTACTGGCGCGCCGTCTTCGGCGAGGGCGAGGCTGCGCTGCGCGCGTTCTCCGCCGCGTGCAGCGTCCTGATTGTGCCGTGCGCCTACCTGCTCGGCCGCGATGCGTTCGACCGGCGCGCCGGACTCGTCGCCGCGTTTTTGCTGGCCGTCATGCCCTTCGCGATCTACTACGCCCAGGAAGCGCGCATGTATGCGTTGCTGGCGCTCTGCGCCGCCGCCAGTACCTGGGCGGTCCTGCGCATGGCGCATCGGCGATCAACTCCCGCGACCTGCTGCGCGCCAACCGCCGATCGCCCATCGCTGCCCTTTGCGCTGCTCTACGTCACCGCGACCGCCGCCGGCCTGTGGACGCACTACGCCTATCCGTTCGTGATGATCGCGCAGGGCATGGCCTATCTCGCACTGGCGCAACTCAGCGCTTGCGCCGCGCGCTTGCGGCGCGACGCGCTCATGCGCTATGTCCTGGCAAACATCGTCGCCATCGCCATCTTTCTGCCATGGCTGCCTGTGGCGATTCGCCAGGTGCAGGGGTGGGGGGTGGAGCGGCCGGCCTATGCGTTCGGCGCGGCGCTGCTCGACGCCTACCGCGCGTTGATCGTCGGTCGCACGCTGCCGCCCGACTCAGCGCTCCTGCCGGTGGGGCTGTTTACCGCGTGCGTCGCCCTCGGCATCGGGCTTGGCCGGCGAGAGGGGTTGGCCGAACGGCTGGCCATGCTCGCGCTGATGGGCGCGCCGCCGATCCTGTTGCTTGCCCTCGGTTTGTATCGCGAGGCATACCTCAAGTTCTTGTTGGTGTGCGTGCTGCCGTTGTGCATCTTGGCGGCGCGCGGCGTCGCCGCGGTTGTGGATGAGGGGATGGCGATGGTCGCTGCGCGACGCAAGCGCGCCCACCCGCTCAGCGCCCCGGCGCTCACGGCGGCCCTCGCCCTCATCCCGGCCGCGACGCTCATCCCTTCGCTGCGCAACCTCTACGACAACCCCGCCTACGCGCGCGACGACTACCGCGGCATCCGGCAATTGATCGCGGCCGACGCGCGCCCCGATGACGCGGTGCTCTTCCTCGCGCCGAACCAGTGGGAAGTTTTCACTTACTACCAGCGCGACGACCGCAACCTCTTCCCGTTGGCGTATCGGCCGGCGACATACGAGGCCGTCGCTGCCGAGATGCAGGCGATCGCATCGGCGCACCGGCGCATCTTTGCGCTGTACTTCGCCGAGCGCGACGCCGACCCGGAGGGTTGGTACGAGTTGTGGATGAGCGGCAGCCTCTACAAGGCGCATGAGCGCTGGGTGGGCAACATTCGTCTGGCGATCTACGACAGCGGCGCCGACCGCGACGCCTGGCCGGTCGCCGCCGGCGCGGCGTTCGGCGACGCCATTACCCTGGTGGAAGCGCGCGGACGGTTCGGCGAGGCCCATCGCGGCGATGTCGTGCCCATCGAGCTGACGTGGCAGGCGCGGGCGAAGCCGGAACGGCGCTACAAGGTGTTCGTCCACGTCGGCCCGCCGGATGGCCCGCCGGTCGCCCAACACGACAGCGAGCCGGTCGCCGGCTACAGGCCGACGAACGGATGGCAAGCCGATGAGCGCATCGCCGACCGTCGCGGGGCGTGGATCGCGCCTGAGACGCCGCCGGGCACATACAGCGTGTTCGTCGGCCTCTACGACCCGGACACCGGCGCGCGCCTGCCGATCGCCCAGGACGGCGCCCCGGCCGACGGCCGCTTGAAGATCGGCGAGATTACAATCCGCTGAGCATGGCTGACTTTGAACTCATCAAGGCGCTGGTTCAACCGGCGCAGACGAAGATCGTTTTGCTCGTGATGGACGGGCTGGGCGGTTTGCCCCGGCCCGAAGATGACAAGACCGAACTCGAGGCGGCCCACACGCCCCACCTCGACCGGCTGGCGCGCGAGGGCTGCCTGGGCCAACACTATCCGGTGGCCATCGGCGTGACCAGCGGCAGCGGGCCGGGACACCTGGGCCTGTTTGGCTACGACCCGTTGCGCTACGAGATCGGGCGCGGCGTGCTGGAGGCCGTCGGCATTGGCTTCAACGTCACCGAGCGGGATGTGTGCGCGCGGGGCAACTTTTGCACGCTCGACGCACAGGGGCGCATCACCGACCGGCGCGCCGGCCGCATCCCCACCGAGGTGTGCGCGCGGCTGGTCAAGAAGATCAACGACGCCCAGATCACCGTCGGCGACGGCGTCGAGGTCTTCGTCGAGCCGGTGCAGGACTATCGCTTTGTGGTAGTGATGCGCGGCGATGGGCTGATGGGCAACATTGAGGACACCGACCCGCAGCGCACCGGCGCGCCGCCTTTGCCGGCAGTCGCCCGCGATGCGGCGTCGCAGCGCGCCGCCGAGCTATTCAACCGCTGGATCGCCCGTGCCGGCGAGGTCATCCGCGATGAGCATCCGGCCAACGGGCTGACGCTGCGCGGCTTCGCCAAAGAGCCGGGCCTGCCGAAGTTCGCGGACGTGTATGGCCTGCGGGCCGGCGCGATTGCCATCTACCCGATGTATCGCGGCGTGGCGGCGCTGGCCGGCATGGCGCGCATCGCGCACGACGCGCACAACGCGCGCGAGCAGTTCGAGGCCGCGGCGCGCGTGTGGAACGACTACGATTTCTTCTTCATCCACGTCAAGTACACCGATAGCCGCGGCGAGGACGGCGACTTCGAGGCCAAGCGTGCCGTGATCGAGGAGGTGGACGCGGCGCTGCCGATCCTGCTGGACCTCAAGCCCGACGTGCTGATCGTCACCGGCGACCATAGCACGCCGAGCCAACTGCGCAGCCACTCGTGGCACCCCGTGCCGCTGTTGCTATGGGCGCCGGCCACGGCCCGCCGCGACGGCAGCACGCACTTCGGCGAGCGCGCCTGCGCGCGCGGCGGGCTGGGCACCTTCTACGCCAGGGACATCATGCCGCTGGCGCTGGCGCACGCCGGCCGGCTGCAGAAGTTCGGCGCGTAGTTGCCGCAGGGTGTCGCGGTCGGGCGTCCGCCGACGCCCGACTGCCTTGTGGTAGGGGATCATCGCCTCTATGAAGCGAATGTCGAACGGGGCGTCTCCTGCGGCGACCGATCTCCGGGCGTTGCGCCTCGTCCAGCGCCTGCCTGGCCATCTGCTGGCCTCCTGGGTGGGCGAAGGCACTGCCTTCGCCCACCCCTCTCTTCTTGATCTTCGGGGCGGTTCTGGATGCCTTATCGCGCTGCGTCGCGCATATAATGTAGAACATCTGTCCGATGAGGAATTTCGCCGACAAGTCCAGCGCAAGCAAGCGAAGGCCTCGCAAAGGCAGCGCGCCCGAGCCTGAGCCGTTGCAGTT
>CALHLE010000044.1 GCA_938034415.1 uncultured Anaerolineae bacterium | reverse complement strand
AGTGGCCCGCGCTGCGGGCGCGGAGATCGCTGCTTTGGCGACATCCGGCGACCGTGGCGCGGCGGTAATGACCATGGCGCGGGGCGCGGCGGAGATCGCCAAGCGCCTCTACGCCGAGAAGAGGCTAGATGGCATCATGGGTATGGGCGGCAGCGGAAATTCATCATCTACAACAGCGGGCGCTATCGCATGGCCGGGCGCGGATCGCTGGCCGGGCTGATGCCCTACGGCGATGCGAATGCCATTGTGATGGAAATGGCCAACGAGGTGTTGCCGGTAGTGAAGCATACGCCGGTGCTGGCCGGCGTGTGCGGCACCGACCCCTTCCGGTTGATGCCGGTCTTCCTGCGGCAGGTGAAGGAGGCCGGATTTACCGGTGTGCAGAACTTCCCCACCGTCGGCCTGATTGACGGCGTCTTTCGTCAAGGGCTGGAGGAGACCGGCATGGGCTTCGGGCTGGAGGTGGACACGATCCGGCTGGCGCATGAGATGGACTTGCTCACCTGCCCATACGTGTTCGACGAGGAGCAGGCCGTCGCGATGACGCAAGCCGGCGCGGATGTGCTGGTGCCGCACATGGGGCTGACGACCAAGGGCACCATCGGCGCGAAGACTGCCCTTACGCTGGATGAATGCGTTGAGCGCATCCAGCGCATGCACGACGCTGCGAAGCGTGTGCGCGCCGATGTGATGGTGTTGTGTCACGGCGGGCCGATCGCCGAGCCGGAGGACGCGCAGTATGTGCTCTCGCGCACAACGGGCGTCGTCGGCTTCTTCGGCGCCAGCAGCATGGAGCGCCTGCCCACCGAGGTGGCGATTACCGAAAACGCCCGACGCTTCAAGCAGTTGCAACGCTGCTGACGGCTTCCGCGCGTCTGATGTTACGGCCCGAAGACCTGAAGCGTGCGACGACGGCGCTGCCGTTTCTGGCGCATGCGCCGGCGGAACTCATCCGCGATTTTCTGCGCGAGGCGAGCATTCGCGCCGTTCCCGCCGGCACCCAGATCTTCGCCGAAGGCGATGAGTGCAGCGCTATCGCAATCCTGCTCAGCGGTGTGGTGCGCGTGTTCAAGATCGGCGAGACCGGCCGCGAGATCACGCTCTACCGCTTCGACCAGGGGGAAAGCTGCATCCTCACCGCCAACTGCATCCTGGGCAATCGCCAGTTCCCCGCCATCGCCGCGGTAGAGCGCGATGCAGAGGCCATCGTGATTCCGGCGACGGCGTTCCGCGATTGGGTCAATCGTTATCAGCCGTGGCGGGACTACGTGTTCGACCTGCTCTCGCGACGGCTGGCCAGCGTCATGGCCGTCGTGGACGAGGTGGCCTTCCGGCGCATGGATGCGCGCATCGCCGGCTTCCTGGCTCGTCGGCTCAGCCCAGCGGCTCCTAGCTTGCGCATCACCCATCAGGAGATCGCAGCCGAGCTGGGCACCTCGCGCGAGGTCGTCAGCCGCATCCTGGAGGACTTCAGCGCCGGCCGCCTAATCGAGACCGGCCGGGGGACGATCATGCTGTTGGATCATGCCGGGCTCCTGCGCCGCGCCGGGGCGATGTGATGCTGCCGGTTGAGCGCGGGCGAATCTCCTCAGTTGTGTGACATTGTCACTGACAAATCGCTGCCGGCGCGCTACCCTATGGCCAACACGATATATCTACACTTAGGAGGTCTTAAGATGATGAAGAAGAATATGGGCAATCTGGATCGCGGTATTCGCATCGTCGTTGCGGTCATCGTTGCCGCGCTCATCGCCACCGGCGCAGTCAGCGGTGTGCTGGCCGTCGTTCTAGGCGTGTTGGCAGCGGTCTTCCTGCTCACCAGCCTGATCGGCTTCTGCCCGCTCTATGCGCCGTTTGGCATCAGCACCTGCCCACGCGAGCGCTGATCCTCTTCCTTGCTTAACGCTTAGCCAAGCCGGAGTGCGGTTGCGCTCCGGCTTGGCGCGTTGTATAGGAAGCGCCTCCAGCCGCGTCACAGGCTGAGCCGGTCGAAGTCTGTCGAAGGCTGTGCGTTGCGCCTCACGCTGCTGCGTGCTAATCTGTCCGGCATCTCACTATCGAGGAGTATGCCATGCAAAAGATCGGCGCGGGACATGTCGTCTACGGTGAAGATGTCGAGTCGCTGCAGTTTGATTGGGGCACGCTGAAGATGCACAACGAGCCGGCGGTGACCGGGTCGCAGCGCTTCAGCAGCGGCGTGGTCATCATTAAGCCGGGCATGGGGCACGCGCGACACAATCACCCCGGCAGCGATGAGATCATCTACGTCATCAGCGGCGAGATCGAGCAGATGATTGACGACCAGCCGCCCGTGCGCTTGCACGCCGGCGCAAGCATCTTCATCCCCGCCGACGTGTATCACGCGACGCTGAACGTGGGCTGGAAGCCGGCCGAACTGTTCATCATCTACGCGCCGCCCGGCCCGGAGCGCTTCTTCCGCACGCTGCCCGGTTGCGCGGTGACGCCGCCGGAGCGCAAAGCCTGAAGCAAGGGGCGGCGGCTGGAGCGGGTGCTGCCCGCACCTCACCCCAAGGCGACCAACCGGCCTTGCTCATCAAAATCGGCGACGAGCTGCTGTGGCGCGCCGGCACCGAGCGGTGAACGGGGCGCGGCCTTCATCGTTGCGATGATGCGCCGGCCTTCCTCGCGCACATCCAGACGATAGAACTGCAAGTAGCTGAGCAGCGCCGCGCGCGGGTTGGTCACGGGGTAACGGGATAGGAAGGCGGGGAAGATGCGCAAGATGCGCGGGATCGGCCGGGTGACCGAACGCTTATAGCGCGGGTCTTTGATCAGCAAGTAGAGTGCGCCGCGCGGGTAGGGCGCGCGGAAGAAACAACCGGCGCGTTGCACGCCGCAGGCGATCAGCGCGATCCGCTGCGGGTTCACCTCCGGCGTGATCGGCAGCTCCGGCGTGACCAGTTCGGGGGCGCCGCAAGCAGCGCCGAGCGTTTTCAACTCGTTGGCCGACTTCAGCAGCGCGTCCGGAATGCCGCTCGGGTTGGCCCAGCTCCACAGCCAAGTGCGGCTCTCTTCCGACTCGGTGCCCAACACCTGCACGTTCAACTGGAGGTCGGCTTCGTGGGGCCGGCGGAAGGCCAGCACGCCGCTGTTCAGGTCGAACGCCCAGCCATGCTTGCCCAGCATGGCGTCCAGGTAAATTTGCTTGTCGAACGATGCCGCGCCGTGCCGGGTGAAGAGGTCTTCGAACGGTTGCGAGGCCATGCGTTTGTGACACCTGAAAGCGGCGCGAAGCGGCGGGCGCGCGCCGTTGTGATTCGAGCGCAATTCATGAGCCTATTAAACTCTACCGCATGACGACCGAGCGCTTCCCTCGCCTCGCGGCGTTCCCCAAGTGCTACATCGAGGAGATCGCCTTCAAGCGCGCGATGTCGCTGTTCGACTGGATCGAGATGGCGAAGGCGTTGCCGGCGGAGGGGCTGGAGTTATACGAAGGCTTCCTGGAGAGTCATGACGACGCGTATCTCGACAGCGTCGGCGAGGCCATCCGCAAGGCCGGCTTTTCGATGCCGATGATGTGCTGTTCGCCCGACTTCACGCACCCCGACGCCGACATGCGCCGGCGCGCCTTCGATCACGAGGTCGAGATGATTCGCATCACGCGACGGCTTGGCGGGCCGGGCGCGACGTGTCGCGTGCTCAGCGGCCAGCGCCACCCCCAGGTGTCGCTCGATCAGGGTGTGGAATGGGTCGTGGACGCCATCATGCGCCTGATCCCCATCGCGAAGGCGTATGACGTGGTGTTGGGGATGGAGAACCACTACAAAGATGGCGCGTGGCGCTATCCGGAGTTTGCGCAGAAGCAAGCGGTGTTCCTGCGCATCGTGAATGCCATCCCAGAACGCGCGCACTTCGGCGTGCAATACGACCCGTCCAACGCGATCGTCGCCGGCGATGATCCCATCGCGCTGCTGCAAGCGGTGAAAGACCGCGTGGTGAGCATGCACGCCAGCGACCGTTACCTGATCGGGGGCGTGACGCTGGACGACTTGCGACAACACGATGGCACGCTGGGCTATTCGCCGCATCTGCGTCACGGCGTCATCGGCAGAGGGCTGAACGACTATCACGCCATCTTTCGCATCCTGCGCGAGGTGGACTACGCGCGCTGGATCAGCATCGAAGATGGCCTGGGTGGGATGGACGAAATGCGCGACTCGCTCCTCTTCCTGCGCCGCATGCGAGAAGAGTACTTTGGCCGGTGATCGCTTTCGGCCAGGCGTCATCCTCGCTATGAGCAGCAAGGCGCGCTACGATGCCGTGGTGGTCGGCGCGGGGCCAAACGGCCTGGCTGCGGCGATCACGCTGGCCGAAGCCGGCTGCTCCGTATTACTGATTGAGGCTGCCGAAACAGTGGGCGGTGGGTGCCGCTCGGCCGCGCTGACGCTGCCCGGATTCGTCCACGACATCTGCTCGGCCATTCACCCGCTGGGCGTCTCCTCGCCGTTCTTTCGCGCGCTGCCGCTGGAGCGATATGGCCTGAGCTGGGTTCACCCGTCGGCGCCGTTTGCGCATCCTTTCGACGACGGCCGCGCAGCGATCGCCGAGCGCTCCCTTGACGCCACGGCCGAGCGCCTGGGGGCGGACGGGCCGGCCTATCGCCGGCTGATGGCGCCGCTGGTGGAGGCGTGGGATGCGCTGGTCGAGGATGTGCTCGGGCCGTTGCCTTTGCCGCCGCGTCATTTCGTGCCGCTGGCGCGTTTTGGGTTGCGCGCTGTTTGGCCGGCGCGCGCGCTGGCCAAGTTCTGCTTTCGTGGCGAGGCAGCCCGCGCGCTGTTCGCCGGCCTGGCGGCGCATTCCGTTCTGCCGCTCGATGCGCCGGTCACGGCGGCGTTTGGGCTGGTGCTGGGCGCGAGCGCGCACGCCGTGGGGTGGCCGATGGCGCAAGGCGGCTCGCAGCGCATCGCCGACGCCCTGGCTCAGCATTTCAGGGCGCTGGGCGGCGAGGTCGTCACCGGCTGGCGGGTGGAGTCGCTGCGCGAGTTGCCGCCGGCTCGCGCGACGCTGCTCGATGTGACCCCGCGCCAGTTCGCGCGCATCGTTGGCGACCGTCTGCCGGCCAGCTACCGACGCCAACTGATGCGCTATCGCTACGGCGCGGGCGCCTTCAAGGTGGACTATGCGCTCGACGGGCCGATCCCGTGGAAGGCGCCGGAGTGCGCGCGCGCCGCAACAGTGCACCTGGGTGGCACGCTGGACGAGATCGCCGAGAGCGAGCGGGAGGTCATGCGCGGCCGGCATCCGGAGCGGCCGTTCGTGCTCCTGGCGCAGCATACCCTCTTCGACCCCGGCCGCGCGCCGGCCGGCGGTCACACCTGCTGGGCCTATTGCCACGTGCCCCATGGTTCAACGGTGGACATGACCGAGCGCATCGAGGCGCAGATCGAACGGTTTGCGCCGGGCTTCCGCGAACGCATCCTGGCGCGCCACGTGATGAATCCTGCTGCGATGGAGCGTTATAACGCTAACTACATTGGCGGGGACATCAACGGCGGCGCGCAAGATCTGCGCCAGCTCTACACGCGCCCGACGCTGCATCAACCGCCCTACGCCGCGCCGGTAGCGGGACTCTATCTCTGCTCGTCCTCTACGCCGCCGGGCGGGGGTGTGCATGGGATGTGCGGCTATCATGCGGCCCGGCTGGCGCTGAAGCGAATGGGGATGACGGTCAAAAATTCAGATGGATGACGCGGATTGCTGACCGAGCAACTATCATCCGGCCTATAATCGTCCCAACCCGGTCCTAATACAGACTGCGCGATGCGGCTGCTCGAACAGATCCCCTACCTTCGCTTCCCCGCTCCTTTGCCCTCGATGTTGCTCGAAGTGCATCAGACGTTCGATGGGCCGCGCGTGGATGATCCGGCCGCTGCGACGCGCCGGGCGCTCGAGGCGAGCGGCATCCTCGCGCGGATCAAGGCCGGAGAGAGCGTCGCCGTGGGGGTGGGCAGTCGCGGCATTGCGAACATCGTCGCCATCGCGCGCGCTGTCGTGGATCGGCTGAAGGAGCACGGCGCGCGCCCGTTTGTCGTTGCGGCGATGGGCAGCCACGGCGGGGCGACGGCGGAAGGCCAGCGCGAGCTGCTGGCCGGCATGGGCATCACCGAAGCCAGCATCGGCTGCGAGTTCCGCATTACGATGGAGGTGAAGGAGATCGGCCGCATCCCCGGCGGCCCGGCGCTGCACCAGGACATCCACAGCGCGGCGGCCGACCACACCATCCTGATCAGCCGCATTAAGCCGCACACCGACTTCCACGGCAAGCTGGAGAGCGGGCCGGCGAAGATGGAAGTGATCGGGCTGGGCAAGCGCCACGGGGCGGAGATGATGCACGCCTGGGGTACGGTTGGCTTTCAGCGCTTCCTGGCGCCTGCGGCGCGCATCTATGAGGCCAACACCAACGTGCGCGGCGCGATCGCCATCATCGAGAATGCCCGCGAGGAGACTGCTGAGATCGTCGGCCTGACTGCCGACCAGATCGGCGCAGAGGTCGAAGAGCGCCTGCTGCAAAAGGCCAAGTCGCTGATGATGAGCCTGCCGTTCAAGAGCATAGACATCTTGGTGATCCGTGAATTGGGCAAAAACATCAGCGGCGCCGGCATGGACCCGAACGTCCTCGGCAAGCTGGAGGTCAACCGCCAACCTGAGCCGGAAGATCGCAACGACATCGGCGCCCTGGTGTTGCTCGATTTGACCGAGGCGACGCACGGCAACGCTTCCGGCATCGGCCTGGCCAACGTGACGACGGCGCGCGCCGTGCGCAAGATAGACTTCATCGCGACCTACACCAATGCGATCACTGCGACGACTTTCGGCCTGAAGCGCTCGGTCATCCCGATCACGATGGCCGACGACCGCCGGGCGCTCGAGGTGGCTGTGCGCTGTTGCGGCGCGCCGCCTGACCGTGAACCCACCTTCGTTTTCGCACGCAACACGCTCGCCGTCGAGCACTTGTGGATGAGCCCCAACCTCCGCCCGCAAATCGAAGCGCATCCGCGACTGACCATCCTGGGTGAGACGCCGCTGGCTTTCGACGAAGCCGGCTGCATGATTTCGCCGTGGCGGATGGAACCTTGACAGACGCATCACCCCTGACCATGTCACACGCTTCAATCGTCCTCCGCAACGCGCGCATCTACACGCTCGTCCGCGCCGATCCATGGGCCGAGGCGCTGGCCGTTGTTGGCGACCGCATCGCCTGGGTCGGCCCCGATGTGCGCGCCGCCGATTGGGTTGGGCCGCACACGCAGGTGATTGACGCCGGGCGGCGGCTGGTGTTACCCGGCCTGATTGACAGCCACTTCCATTTGCTGATGGGGGCGCGCGCCCTGCGCGACCTCAAACTCGACGACGCGCGCGCGGTGGACGAAGTGCAAGCGCGCCTGCGCGCTTTTGCCGAAGCGCATCCGGAGCGGGAATGGCTCACCGGCCGCGGCTGGCAACATAGTCTGTTCGCCCGCGACGGCCGACCCCATCGCGCCGTTCTGGATGCGGTCGTGGCGGACAGGCCGGTCTTCTTGGTGGCGTCGGATGGACATAGCGCCTGGGTCAATACGGTTGCGCTGGAGCGCGCCGGCATCCTAAATGGCCCGACGAGTCAGCCGTCGTTCGGCGCGGTGGTGATGGGCGAAGATGGCTTGGCCACCGGCGAGCTGCGCGAAGCCGGGATGGACTTCGTCCGCCGGCTGATCCCGCCCTTGGCGCGCGCCGAAGAGGACGAATTGCTGCGCCAGGCGTTGCGCACCTGCGCCGAATACGGCATCACCAGCGTCCACAACATGGACGGCGACGCCCAGTCGCTGGCGGTCTATCGCGACTTCGAGGCGCGCGGCGAACTGACGCTGCGCATCTATGTGCCGCTCACGATTGAGCCAGGCACGCCGGAGGCGGCGATCGAGGCCTGGGTGGATGAGACGAAGGACATCAATCGGGCGACGCTCGACGCGCGCGCCGAGCCGGGCGCGATGCCGTTCGTCCGAACCGGCTGCGTCAAACTGTTTGCCGATGGCGTGATCGAGTCGAAGACGGCCTGGATGCTGGAGCCATACGACGACGGCAGCGGCGAGCGCGGTCAGCCTAACTTTGATCCTGACGAGTTCAAGCGGTTAATCACCAAGGCCGATGCGCTCAAGCTGCAAATCTTCGTGCACGCCATCGGCGATGCGGCAGTGCGCGCGGCGCTGGATGCCTTCGACCTGGCGCGCAAGCTGAACCAGCCCCGCGACTCGCGTCACCGCCTCGAGCACATCGAGGTGCTCGACCCGGTGGACTTGACGCGCATGAAGCGCAAGCGTGTGTTGGCTTCGGTGCAGCCTTTGCATGCGGCGTTCGGCAGCGATCCGGATAACCCGTGGCGCCGTCTGGTCGGCCCACGGCGCTGGGCGTGGGGCTTCCCCTGGCGCGCGATTTTGGATGCCGGCGTGCCGATGGCATTCGGCAGCGATTGGCCGGTGGTGACGATGAATCCGTTCGAGGGTATGCGCGCAGCGCTCACGCGACCCAAGCTCGACTTCAGCGACGCGCGGAGCCACTTCCCGGATCATCGCCTGACGCTGGAAGAGCTGATTACCGGCTACACGTTCGACGGCGCTTTCTTTGAGTTTCAGGAACGCCACAAGGGGCGCATCAAGCCGGGGATGTTGGCCGACTTAGCCGTGCTGGATACCGACTTATTCGACGTGCCGCGCGCCGACCTGGAAGCCAGCATCGCCAATACGCGCGCTGCGCTCACCATCGTCGGCGGCCGCATTGTGCATCGCGCGTTGGCGTGACCGTGCCGGCGCCACGCCATGGCCAGCACAATCCCGTGATGTCGTGACAGGCTTTCATGCGGCGATGCGCTTCGGCAGCGGCGCGCGACGCAGGGTGGCGCCGGTCACGATGACACGCTTGGCCATGGCCGGGCCGGGGTCGAGTTCGCCCCGCAGCTATGCCTTGCGGCCCACAGCACTGCGATCACCGTCATGGCGTCGCGAATCTCGCTGTCCAGCACCATCGTCAGCACGTCGGCGAACGGCAGCACGGCGACTTCGAGGAATTCGGTGTCGTCCGGCGTAATCTGGTCATCGGTGACGCGAATGAGGTCGCGCGCGATGAACAAATGGGCGACTTCGCGACATACCGACTTCGAGGTGTAGTGCGTGCTGATGTGTTGCAAAGTCCCCGCGCGATGGCCGATTTCTTCGGTCAGTTCACGTTGGGCAGCGGCTTCTGGTGATTCGCCGGGCTTGCAACCGCCGGTCGGCATCTCCCAGCGGTGCCCTTCGCCGAAGACGTAGCGATACTGGCGCACCATCATGACGTGCTCATCGTCCACGAAGGGCAGCACGCCGACGCAAGGGTTCATCTCGCACACGCCGTAGATCGTCGTCTTGCCGTTGGGCATTTCGGCGGTGTCTTCGCGCAGTCGAATCCAGGGGTTGCGATAGATCTCGCGCGTCGAAAGGGTCTTCCAGGGTTGGGGCGTCATCGGTTTAGCAGATTCTGAACAGTTGGATGAACCGGCCAGTAGGTTACCAGATGGGCTGGGGCGCGATTGGATTGGGCTGCTGCGCCTGCCGCTCGGCAATCCGTCGGCTTTGCCAATACAATGTTGTAGGACGCCGATTTGCGCGAGCGCCGTGCAGGCGCTGATCGCGCTGGCTGACCTGCAGCGTGTAACGCGGGCGACGATCACTGACCTGTGCGCGGGTGAGCGGGTGAGTTGACGCAGCCGGCGGCATCCGCGCATCGTTCGTTCGCTCGGCGCGAAAGTTTGAGCTTGATGCGCGCCCCCGATTGGGCTTGGCGCGCTGCCATCGGCCACAACACAAGCCATGATTCCGGTCAAAACGATTGAATGGATTGGTGAGCTAGACGGCGTCGCCCGCCTGATTGACCAGACGTTGCTGCCCAACGAGCTGCGTTACTTGGACGTGCGCGACGTGGAGACGATGTGGGAGGCGATCAGGATGCTGCGGGTGCGCGGCGCGCCGGCCATCGGCATCGCTGCTGCGATGGGCATGGTGCTGGCCGTGCGCGACTGCCCGCCGACCGGTCGCGACGATTTCCGCGCCGCGGTGGATCGCGCCGCGGCCTACCTCAACAGCGCGCGCCCCACTGCGGTGAACTTGTCATGGGCCACGCGCCGGATGCAATCCATAGTCGTCAGTCACCCGGAATTGCCCATCGAAGCCGTGAAGCGGCTCATGCTTGCCGAAGCGAAGCGGATGGTGGAAGAAGACAACGCCGTGTGCCAGGCGATCGGCCGGCTGGGTGAGCCGTTGATTCGCGACGGCGATTCGTGGCTGACGCACTGCAACGCCGGCGGGTTGGCGACGGCGCAATGGGGCACGGCGACCGCGCCGATCTATATGGCGCATGCCGCCGGCAAACGAGTGCACGTCTTCGCCGACGAGACGCGCCCGCTGCTGCAGGGCGCGCGCCTGACCGCCTGGGAGTTGCAACAGGTCGGCGTGCCGGTGACCGTCATCACCGACAATATGGCTGCAACCGTGATGGCGCAGGGGAAGGTGCAAGGCGTCATCGTCGGGACGGATCGCGTGGCGGCCAATGGCGACTTTGCCAACAAGATCGGCACACTTGGCGTCGCCATCCTCGCCAAGGAATTCGGCATACCGTTCTACGTCGCTGCGCCGACTTCCTCGATAGATATGCAGCTTGCTTCGGGCGACTTGATCCCTATCGAGGAGCGTCGCCCCGAGGAGGTGAGCGAAGGCTTCGGCAGACGTACTGCGCCGCCCGGCGTGCGCATCTACAATCCTGCTTTCGACGTCACCCCGCATCGCTACGTCACGGCTATTATTACCGAACGGGGCATTGTGCGTCCGCCGTTCGGCGAAGGATTGCGCGCGCTCTTCGAGCGCAACGCCTCGTTGTGACGGGAGTGAACAAAGGCCGACGCGCCGTCGTTGATCTGGCTCTGCCCTGCGGCCAATGCGAAGGGGGCTGCGAGGGCCATCCGAACCTGTGCCCGTGCAGGCGCTCTCCAGCGCCATGGTCTGGGATATCGCGTTGGTCTCGCGCCGTTTGCTGAATGGGCGGGCGTTGATCCCCTACCGGTATAAACTTGAGGACGCCTTGCTGCGTTTGCACTGGCCAACCGCGAGTTTGGCTCGCAGGCTCCGGCTTGGAATGGCGAGCCTACGCCTATAGCCGAAGTCACCGCTACTATGCCGCAAGACAAAAACCAACCGACAACGACGAACTTCCCGAACGTCTACACGGTTGAACAAGCCGCATCGCTGATCGCGCGCTACCGATCGGTGCGTCAGCCGCATCCGTTTGATGGGCGCTGCCCTTACGTGGGCGCGGCGCCTTTTCGCGAAGCCGACGCGCGGCTGTACTTCGGTCATGAGAACCAGCTTGAAGCCTTGCTCGATCTGATCGAGCAAGGCGAACGGTTCATCTGCATTCACGGGCCGGCAAAAAGCGGCAAGACCTCGCTGATCCAGGCCGGCTTGACCTTCGCGCTGCGCAACGGCGCCGTCATGGATAGCAACACCTGGCCGATCCAGACCTTCACGCCCGGCGACGCGCCGATGCGCCGGCTGACCGACGCCGGCGCAAACCTGATTGAGCGCGCCGGTTTGAACCGGGGGATCGCCGATGCCCTCCGCCGACACGGACTGGCCAGCCCGGACGATATGCGCGACCTCGTGGACGCCTTGCTCGGGGCCGACGCCCGGCGGCGCGTCGTGCTCATCATAGACCAGTTGGAGGAAGTCTTTGCGGCGGATGAATCCGAGCGACGCGCGTTCATCAGCCTCATTGCTCAGCTCGCCAAAAACCCGCCCGCGCGGTTGATCCTCATCCTGGCGATGCGTTCGGAGTTTCTGGATCGACTCTCGCGCTACCCCGAATTGCACAAGCCGTTCATCGCGCATTCGGTTGAACTGCCGTTGATGGAGCCGAGCGAGCTGGCGCGCGCCATCGTGCTGCCGGCGCTGGAGACGGGCGTGACCATTGAGCCGGCGCTAGTTGCGCGATTGGTGAACGACGTTTATGGCGCACCGGACATGTTGCCCAGCTTGCAGAAGGTCCTGCGCGACCTGTTTATGGCCATTCCGGTCAAGCGCGGCGCGCAGAAGACGCTGCTGTTGGCCGATTACATAGACTTCGGCCCGCTGCGCGAACGGGAAGGCGACCGGCCGCCGGTTGCGAGCGCCAAAGAAGCGACTTCCGTTCGGCGTCCGCTCCGCGAGGCGCTGGGCGAGCAGCGCGCGGTATCGCACTTCGCCCGCCAGGAGGCGCGCCTGCGCCTGATGAAGACCGTGACGGCCATCGCAGTGGTGTTCGGTGTGCTCGCGGCGGCTTTCGGCGCATTCGGCCTTGTCCAGCGCGTGCAATTCGGCCAACAGGCCGAAGCTGCGGCCACGGCAGAAGCCATCGCCCAAGCCGAAGCCGTCCGCGCCGTGCAAACGGCCGACGCCGCCGGCTTTGCCCAAGCCACAGCCGAGGCGCAAGCGACGCGCGCCGAAGCCGAACGCCAGAGCGCCGTCACGACGCGCGCCGCCGCCGAAGCCGCCGCGACTCAGTCGGCTGTGGCGCGTCAGCTCGCGGCGGATGAGCGCGCTACGGCGGTTGCGCTGGCCACGAGCGTCGCCAACCGTGAGCAAAACGCCGTGATGATGGAGGCGACGATCAGCGCGGTGGCGACGCAATCGAGCGCGCAAGTGCGCGATGCGCTCGCCGCCAAGGCCACCGCCGAAGTGAATCTGCTGACTACGCGCTCGCGCGAGCTGGCCGCCGTCGCGCTCAACCAACTGACCAACAACCCGCAGCTTGCGCTGTTGATCGCGATCGAGGCAGGGCAGGCCGCCCCCACATCGCAAGCGGAGGATGCGTTGCGGCTGTCTATGGCGCGCGCCTTCCCCGACGATGGCGCCTTTCGTCATCCGGCTGCGGTGGCCGATGCGCGTTTCTCATCCGACGGCGAGTATCTGCTCACGGCCGGCCGCGACGGCGTGGCGCGCCTCTGGGACATCGCGTCGGGCAAGGTGATCACGGCGTTTCGCGGCCACTTGGGGCAGGTGACGCGCGTCGCGTTCTCGCCGACTGGGAGGCAAATCGCTACGACCAGCACTGACCAAACGGCCCGCTTGTGGAACTTGGATACCGGGCGCACGATTGCCGCGCTGGCGGCGCATACCGGCGTCGTGAACGACGCCGCCTTCTCGCCCGATGGCGCGCTGCTCGTGACTGGCGGCGCAGACCGCACCCTGCGCGTGTGGGACCTGGCGTCGGGGGTGCTGCTCACCGCCTCGATTCGACTGAACGCGGTCGTCAGCCGGGTCGTCTTTCTGGGGGGTGGCGAGGTTGGCGTCTTGACCACAGATGGCGCGGAGCGGCTCGACTTGCGCACCGGCCAGAGCGTTGGCCCGTGGTCGCCAGATGAGCTGTCTCAGTTCGTCCGCTTGCCGAACGGATTGCCGGCCGTGCGACGCGCCGACGGTGTGGTGAGCCTGTATGGCCACACTGCGCCGGCGACGGTGACGGACGCGCGCGCCGACCGCGCTGTCACAGTCAGCGCCGACGGGACGGCGCGTGTGCATCTATTGCGCGTGGATGCGCTGATCGAGCGGGCGCGCTCGCTGCTCGGTCGCGAGTTGACCTGCGCTGAGCGCGTCCGCTTTCTCAACGAGGCGCGCCGTTGTCCTGAGCCGTAGCGCAGGTTGTCGGCTACAGGACGTTTCCCCATCCACCTACCACCGCCTGACCCAGCGCCAGCCCGCCGTCGTTGGGCGGCACGGCGCGGTGCATGAGCACCTCGAACCCTGCCGCGCGCAAGCGTGGCAACGTCCGCCGCAACAACTGCACGTTTTGGAACACGCCGCCGCTCAGCGCCACGACGTTCAGGCCAGTTTGTCGGCGCGCATAGTCGCTCGCCTGCGCGATCAGCTCGGCGAGGGTGTTGTGCAACCTGGCCGCGATGACCTGGCGCGCGACGCCGGCGCGCAGGTCGTCCACGATGCGGCGCAGCATCGGCGCGGGGTCGAGCACCAGCGCGCCGCCGTCTGCCGCCGTCGTGGTCGCCCATTCATACTGTCCCTGTTCTGCGTCGTCGCAGAGCGCCTCCAGCTCAATCGCGGCTTGCGCTTCGTAGGTGACCGTTTGCCGCACCCCCATCAGCGCCGCGGTGGCGTCGAAAAGCCGGCCCATGCTGCTGGTCGGGGGACAGTTGAAACTGCGCTCCAGCTGTCGGCGCAGCGCGCGCCGCTCTTGGGGTGGACACGCCGACACACACGGCAGGTCGTCGTCCCAAGGGATGCCGGCTGCCCACAGGTGCGCCAGCGCTGCGCGATACGGCCGCTTGATGCTCGCATCGCCGCCGGGCAGCGGGACGTACTTCAGGTGCGCAACCCGCGTGAACGTTCGGCAGTTGGCGACCAGCACTTCGCCGCCCCAGATTGCGCCGTCGCTGCCGTAGCCCGTGCCGTCGAAGCTGACGCCGATGGCATACGCATCGGGGGCAAACCCGTGTTCGGCCAGGCAAGCCGCGATGTGCGCGTGGTGATGCTGCACTTTCACCAGCGGCAGGTTGCGCTCCGCTGCGAAGCGCTCGGCCCACTGCGTGGAGAGGTAGCCGGGATGGAGGTCGCACACTACCCGCTCCGGCGCGATGCGAAAGAGCTTGACGAAGTGCGCCAGGGCGCGCTCGAACGCTTGGAGCGTCTCCAGGTTCTCCATGTCGCCGATGTGCTGGCTGAGATAGGCTTGCCGATCGCGGGCGACGCAGAACGTCGCCTTAAGCTCACCGCCGGCCGCGATGAGCGCCGGGACCGGCTGCGCCAGTTGAACAGGGAAGGGCGCATAGCCGCGCGAGCGCCGGATGGGCAGCGCGCGTCCGGCGAAGGCGCGCATCACGCTATCGTCGCACCACATGTGGATGTCGCGGTTGTGCAGCAAGAACCCATCGGCCAGCGACGCCAGCCGGCGCAACGCTTCATCGTTGTCTTTGCAGATTGGCTCGTCGCTCAGGTTGCCGCTTGTCATCACCAGCGGCTGCGTCAGGCCGTCCAGCAGCAGGTAGTGCAGCGGCGAATAGGGCAGCATCAGGCCGACGTAGGCGTTGCCCGGCGCGACCAGCTCGCTCAGCGGCGCATCGGGCCGACGGCGCAGCAGCACGATCGGCCGGGCTTTGCTCGTCAGCAGGGCGATCTCGTCATCGTCCATTTCGGCCAGCGCGCGCGCCGCGGCGAGGTCGCGCGCCATCACGGCGAAGGGCTTGTCCACCCGCCCTTTGCGCCGGCGCAGGGCGCGCAGCGCGACATCGTTTGTTGCGTCGCAGGCCAGATGAAAGCCGCCGATGCCCTTGACCGCGATGATCCGGCCGTCGCGCAGGGCTGCTTGCGCGGCGCGGATGGCGTCGTCATCGTGTTGCGTCGGTTGGCCGGGCGCCTCGAACCACACGCGCGGCCCGCACGTCGGGCATGCCACCGGTTGGGCGTGAAAGCGACGGTCGGTCGGGTCGTGATATTCGCGCGCGCACGCCGGGCACATCGGAAAGGCCGACATCGTCGTGAGCGGCCGGTCGTAGGGGATGTCTTGGATGATGGTGAAGCGCGGCCCGCAGTTGGTGCAGTTGATGAACGGATAGCGATAGCGCCGGTCGGCGGGGTCGAACAGCTCGCGCAAGCAATCGTCGCAGATGCACACATCGGGCGAGATGGAGGTGTTGGCGTCGGCGCGCGTTGTGCTCTCGACGATGACGAACGCCGATTCGCCAAGCGCCGGCACGTCTTCTACTTCGATGCTGTCCACCATCGCCAGCGGGGGCGGGTTGGCGCGCAGCTCGTGCAGGAATGCAGCCAGCGCGTCGGGCGCCCCTTCGACCTCGATGAACACGCCGCCGCTGTCGTTGCCCACGTGTCCGGCTAGCGCCAGCCGCTGGGCAAGGCCGAACACGAAGGGCCGGAAGCCCACGCCCTGCACGATGCCCCGCACGATCAGCCGCCGTCGCGCGCGCACACCGTCAGACATCGCTCAGCATTGTAAGCACCTTTCGGTTGGCCGCGCATCCCTTTACAATTGCTCCGATGCACGAGCTATCCATCGCTGCCAGCCTGGTCGAATCGGTTGAGCAAGCGGCGCGCCAGGCGGGGGCGCAGCGCGTCACGCAGGTGTTTCTGCGCCTGGGCGCGCTCTCCGGCGTGGCCAAAGATGCGCTGCTGTTCGGCTATGACGTTGCCACGGCGGGCACGCTGCTGGAAGGATCGCGCCTGACGATAGAGGACGTCGCGGTAGTCGTGCATTGTGATGATTGCCGGCGCGATGTGACGCTGCCGAGCATCCAGGACTTTCGCTGCCCGGTGTGCGGCCGGCCCTGCGCGCAGATCGTGGCGGGGCGGGAGCTAGAGATCACCGGCATCGAAGTCGAAGTGGCCGATGACGTGAGCCTTCAGGCGGAATCGGCCTGACCGGAAGGGAGAAGTATGGCGACGCGTTATCTCGAAATTCGACAAGGGGTATTGAGCAAGAACGATCAACTGGCGGCCGGCCTGCGTGAACGCTTCGCGCGCGCCGCCCTCTTCGTCGTCAACCTGGTGTCCAGCCCCGGCGCCGGCAAGACCGCGCTGTTGGAGCGCATGCTCGCCGAGATGCGTGCCGCGGGCCTGCAAGTAGCGGCGGTGGTGGGTGATTTGCAGACCGACAACGACGCGCGGCGGCTGGCGCGCAGCGGCGCGCCCGTGCGCCAGATCACCACGGATGGCATGTGTCATCTCGAAGCGGACATGCTGGCCGGCAAGTTGGAGGGTTGGGACCTAGACGCGCTTGATTTCTTGTTCATCGAGAACGTCGGCAACCTAGTGTGCCCCACGTGGTATGACCTGGGCGAGGACGTTCGGCTGGTGCTCCTCTCGGTGACAGAAGGTGAGGACAAGCCGCTGAAATATCCGGTGATGTTCAACTCCGCCGATGTCGCGGTGATCACCAAAACCGACCTGGCGGCGGCGTGCGAGTGCGACTTGGACGCGATGCGCGCCAACATTCGCGCCGTGCGGCCGGGAATGCTGATCTTCGAGACCTCGGCCAAGACCGGCGCCGGATTGTCGGAGCTGATCGCCTTCCTGCTCGCGCAGCGCCGGGCGAAGTATCCAGCCGCGTGAGCGCGTAGAGCAATATTAGGAGCAACAGCGATGTGCTTGGGCATTCCGGGTCGCGTTCAAGAAATCTATGAAGCGGACGGTATCCGCATGGGCAAGGTGAACTTCGGCGGCATCGTCAAAGAGGTGTGCCTTGACTACGTGCCGGAGATCGCCGTCGGCGATTACACCATCGTGCATGTCGGCTTTGCCATCACCCGCATTGACGAGGCGTCGGCGCAGGAGAGCCTGCGCCTCTTTCAGGAACTGGGCATGCTCGACGAGGAGTTGCGGCCCGAACAGCACGCGGGGGCGTCCGGCCCGCCGGCGTGTCCGGTTGACCCATGGGGCGGCGCAGCATCGGGTGAGCGATGAAGTACCTGGCCGAGTTTCGCAACGGTGAGATCGCGCAGCGCCTGGCCGCCGAAATCCGGCGCATGACCACGCGGCCCTGGGCGATCATGGAGGTGTGCGGCGGGCAGACGCATTCGATCATCCGCAACGGCATTGACCAATTGCTGCCGCCGGAGATCGAGTTGATCCACGGCCCCGGATGCCCGGTGTGCGTGACGCCGCTGGAGGTGATTGACCGGGCGCTGGCCATCGCCGCTCGCCCCGACGTGATCTTCTGCTCGTTTGGCGATATGCTGCGCGTGCCCGGCAGTCGCTATGACCTCTTCCGCGTCAAGAGCGAGGGGGGCGACGTGCGCGTGGTGTATTCGCCGTTGGACGCCGTGGCAATTGCGCGCGACAACCCCGATAAGCAGGTCGTCTTCTTCGGCATCGGCTTCGAGACCACGGCGCCGGCGAACGCGATGGCCGTCGTCGTCGCCAAGCGCCAGGGGCTAAAAAACTTCTCGATGCTCGTCTCACACGTGCTGGTGCCGCCGGCCATCGAGGCGATCATGAATTCGCCGACCCATCGCGTGCAGGCCTTCCTCGCCGCCGGCCACGTGTGCAGCGTGATGGGCTACTGGCAATACCCGCCGCTGGCCGAGAAATACCACGTGCCGATCGTGGTGGCCGGCTTTGAGCCGCTGGACATCCTGGAGGGCATCCGCCGCGCCGTGCGCCAGTTGGAAGCCGGCGCGGCCTACGTCGAGAACGCCTACCCGCGCGCCGTCACCTTGGAGGGCAATCAGCCGGCGCAACGCATGTTGGCCGAGGTGTTTGAGCCTACCGACCGCGCCTGGCGCGGCATCGGCGTCATCCCCAACAGCGGCTGGCGCCTGCGCGACGCCTACCGTGAGTTCGACGCCGAAGCCCGCTTCGACGTCGCCGACATCCGCGCGCAAGAATCGCCGATCTGTCGCAGCGGCGATGTGTTGCAGGGCAAGATCAAGCCGATTGAATGCCCGGCGTTTGGCAATCCGTGCACACCGCGCATGCCCCTGGGCGCGACGATGGTGAGCAGCGAAGGCGCCTGCGCGGCCTACTACAACTACGGACGCTTCAAATTGAGCCGTGAGCCGTGATCTGCCGTCTTCGTCTTCTGTCTTCTGGCCTCTGGCTTTTGGATTCTCAACATGCCCCCTGATTTCACCGACTGGTCCTGCCCGTTGCCGCTGCGCGATTACCCCAACGTCGTCATCGGCCACGGCGGCGGAGGGAAGCTGACGGCCGAGCTGATCCAGCACCTGTTTGCGCCGGCCTTCGACGATGAGGCGCTGCGCCAAATGGGCGATGCTGCCGTCCTGGCGTTCGATGGCGCGCGCCTGGCGCTCTCGACCGATTCGTTCGTGGTGCGGCCGTTGTTCTTCCCCGGCGGCTCGATCGGCGAGCTGGCCGTCAACGGCACGGTGAATGATTTAGCCATGATGGGCGCGCGGCCGCTCTACCTGACCGCCGGCTTCATCGTCGAGGAGGGGTTGCCTCTGGCGCAGCTTGGCGCGATTGTCGCGCGCATGGCTGCGGCGGCGCGCGCGGTCGGTGTACGCATTGTGGCCGGCGACACCAAGGTGGTGGACAAAGGCCACGGCGACGGCGTGTTCATCAACACGACCGGCATCGGCTTCATCCCTGACGGCGTGCGCGTTGGGCCGGATCGCGCTCGACCGGGCGACTGCGTGCTGGTCAGCGGCTCGATCGGCGATCACGGCATGGCCATCATGAGTGTGCGCGAGGGCCTGGAGTTCGAGGCGACGATCGCCAGCGATACTGCGCCCCTGTGCGACCTGGTCGCGGCGATGTTGGCGGTCGCGCCGGACGCGATTCATGCCCTGCGCGACCCGACGCGCGGCGGCCTGGCTGCCGCGCTGAATGAGATCGCGATTGCTTCGCGCGTCGGCATCCAGATTGATGAGCGCGCGCTCCCGGTGAACCCCGATGTGCAGGCCGCCTGCGACCTATTGGGCATGGATCCGCTCTACGTGGCCAACGAAGGGAAGCTGGTCGCGTTCGTCGCGCCGGAGGCGGCCGAGGTGATTCTGGCCCGCATGCGCGCGCATCCGTTGGGCCGCCGGGCCGCGATGATCGGGCGGGTGGTGGAGCAGCCGGCCGGGGTGGTGGCGGCGCGCACGGCCATCGGCGGCACGCGGGTTATCCCTATGCCGCTAGGCGAGCAGCTCCCGCGCATCTGTTAAGGAATGCTTGCACATGGCTGATACCGCTTACCTCATGATCAGCGGCGCGACGACGGCCTATCGCGCCCCGGAGTTCGTCGCCGCGCTCAGCGCTCGATTTGCGCGCGTGATCACGGTGCAAACGCCAAATGCTATGCGCCTGATCAGCCCGCACGACCTGCGCCGCATCCCCAACAATCAACTGGTGGAGAGCTACTTTGATGCGCGCATCCTGCCGCGCCCGACGCCTGGGCCGGTGTTGTTTGCGCCGTGCAACTTCAACTCGCTCAACAAGCTGGCCGGCGGCGTGGCCGATAACCTGGCGCTGTCCATCGTGGCCGAGATGATCGGCTTTGGGCAGCCGGTCGTCGTCGCGCTGTCGCTGAACGAGCCGTTGTTCGCCCATCCCATCGTCCGAGAGTCGGTTGCGACGCTGGCCCGTTGGGGAGTCACGGTCGTCGAGCCGCAAGACGTGGGCCAGGGCCTAACCATGGCCCCGACCGATGTTGTGCTAAAGGCGTTCTTCGCGCGCGCCGTCACAGGTGGCTGACGGCCGGCCAGGATGGCGCCGATGGCGCGGATCACCCCTTGCCCGCGCCCACCCTCATGTGTTGCGCCTGCCCCTTGTCAGCAATACGCCCTTCATGATCCCGTCGGCGGCGTCGCCGTTAAATCGCCCTCGAAGCGCAGGAAGAACACGGTCATGGTCGTCTCGCCCTCGTTGCGCGTCGCTGCGAGGACGAGGAAGGATTTGTTCGTGGGGTTCTGCTTGCCGAACAAGCAGAAGGTTGCTGCGCCGGCGCTCGACGTGTCGCTCACGCTGGAGCAGCCGGGTTGATCCGCTATGTCCCAGCCCGCGGCCCGCATGCGCTCGTTGGTGTAGAACGCCTTCAAATCGTCCGGCGTCTTGGCCGACGTAAAAGCCACGACCTCGAAGTTATCTATGCGCACCCCTTCGCTCGCCCCCGATGCCCTGACCAGCGCCTGCACCACCAGCCTGACCGGCAGCGGCAGATCGAGGTTCTCCTTGGTCATGCCCTCCATGACCGGCACGTCGGCCCACATCGCGCCGGCCTGTGTGCCGCCGCTCTCACCGAATAGACCACAGCCCGAGGTCACAAGCAACGCAAAGGCGAGCGCGATCGAGATCGTGATAGTTTTTGTTTTCATCAGAAACCTTCCTTCAGTTCCCTGCATCATGCCTGCATCATGAGGGAGACCACCTGCCCTCAATCCTAGCAAAAGTTAGCTGCTTGACAAATCGGGCAGTGCGTCATTTATTATGTCGTCACTTCGCGTTGGTTGACAGAAGCCAAGGCGCGAGGCAGCCGAGTCCGGTTTTACGAATTTACTTAAGCGAAAACCCGCTTTGCGCCCGCGTGCAAGAGCGCTTCGCGCAGCACTTCGGCATGCGTGGCATCACGCACTAGGGCGATCATGTTGCCGCCGCGCCCGCCGCCGCTCATCTTCGCGCCCAGCGCGCCGGCCGACCGCGCGGCGTCGCACAGCGCGTCCAGCTCCGGGCATGACACGCCGAGCTGTTGCAACAGCGCGTGATTGGCGTTCATGGCGCGGCCGAGCTGCTCCAAGTCGCCGCGCTCCAGCGCCTCGCGCGCCACATGCGTCAACGAGGCGATGGCGTCGAAGTAGCCCTCGATGCGCTCTCGGTCTCGTTCCCATGCAGCGCGCACATCGCCGACGGGGATGCGCGTCGGCGTGGCGATGCCGGTGTCGGCAATGACCAGCGGCAACCCGGCGACGAGCTTTGCGTCGAGCAGTTCCAGCGGCTTGCCGCGCGCGAACCACACCGGCTGCTCGTAAGCGATCACCGTGTTGTCAATGCCGCTGGGCGAGCCGTGATGCAATTGTTCGACCTCATAGGCCAGCCGGCTCGCCTCTTCTGGCGGCAGCGCGCGATTGAAATACGCCGCGATCGCTCGCGCGATGGCAACCGACACCGCCGCGCCGCTCCCCAGGTTCGCGCCAACTGGGATATCGGATGTGACAGTCAGCGTAGCGCGGGGCGGCTGCTGGCCGACAAGTTCGAGCGCTGCCAATGCCGCGCGCGCCAGCGGGTTGCGCGTCAAGCGTGAGTGACGCCACGGCGAGACGGTGACGCCGACGTCGGGCGCGACGATTGTGAAGGCGCGCCGGTCGGGTTCGATGCGCGCGTGAGCGCGTAGGGTCGGCAACGGCAGCGCGATGGCCGGCCGGCCGTACACCACGGCGTGTTCGCCGCACAGAATCACTTTGGCGCAGGCGCTGCACTCTATCTTCGTCGCCTGTTCGACCCCTGCCATTTGGTCATTAGCTCCTTCCGCGATTTTGCCACCTTGTAGATTTGCCTGCTCCCCGCTACACTTCTGCGCGATGAATCGCCGATCTTTCCTCGCCGGCCTGATTGCGGGCAGCCTCGGCGTGTTGGCTGCTCCGGCAAGCGCAGCCTTTGCCGCGCAGCGCACCCCCGGCGACAGGATCATCAAGGGGCGCGGGCGCGAGATCTTCGTCAGCATCAGCCGGCAGCGGCTGTGGGCATACGAGGACGGCGACGT
>CALHLE010000043.1 GCA_938034415.1 uncultured Anaerolineae bacterium | reverse complement strand
CTGCGAGCCGGTGATGACCACGCTGGCGTTCTCCTGCGCGCACAGGCCGCCGCCCGCGTAGCCCGCCGCGTTCTCGCGCAGCACCACGCCGGCCAGCGTCGCCTGCACGCCAGAAATCACGCGCACCGCCCCGCCACCGTTGACGCAAAGCAACTGCGCACTCCCGACGCTCTGCCACACGTCATCAGGCTGCAGCCAGGCGCGCACGTCGCCGCCGGTGATGGTCACCTCCTCCAGCGTAAACGACGCGCCGCTCCCGCTGCCGTCCGGGTGCACGTCAATCGCGCGGTCGTAGATGCCTGCCACTTGTATCGTGATCGGCCCACGAATCGTCAGTGTGCCGCTCGTGACACCTACGAACACGTCCAGGTCGCCGTCGGTGTTGTCGTTGTTGCCGCCCGAAACGGTCTGGGTGATGGTCACGGTGGTCAACGACGAGTCGAATACGATCACATCATTGCCCGGCGTGCCGCTGAAAGCGCAGCCGCTGAAGGCGGCGTTTATGTTTGCCGTCTGGATCGCTTCGCGCAACGAGCAGTCGGTGGTCGCGCCGCTGTCGAAGCGGTCGAAGGGGATAGTGACGGTGATCGTCGCTGCATGTGCAGCGCCGGCAAACAGCGCCGAAGCGCCGAGCGCCGTGGCTATGCTAGCAAGCCGACGAAGTGGTAAAGTTGTAAACATCCCGGTTCCTCCTTGGTGGCAAATTTCGCGCTTCAGGGCGCAGGCGCTGAAGCGCGCCTTAAGCGAACATCATCTAAATAGAACATCGCACCGGCCATGTCGTTGCGCAGCGATTGCCGGCGCTTTGACACCCTGGGGATTCTAGACGCTGCACAGGCTGCGCGCCACTCGCCCGTCGGCGTAACCGGCTGCATCCTCGCGCGGCGCTGCGCCGTCAAAGGGCAGGCGATAAAGGGGGAGCCAAGCAACCGGCCTATTCGTTCATTTCGTCCTGCTAAGCGAACTGGGGCAGGTATTTAGCATGCGCCCTGAGCAAATCGTCAAGCAAGTGCGTAGCCTGCGCGTAGCTATGGATGTGGGGGTCGAGCAGCAGCGCCTGAAGCGCCGCGTTGCGGTCGCCCTTCACTCCGGCTTCCACCGCTAATTCCTGAATCTCGATTTCGCGGCGCATGATGGCGGCCAGACCCTTCGGCAGTTGGCCGACGTGGACGCCGCGCACGCCTTGCGCGTTCACGATCGCCGGCACTTCGACGATAGCATCATCCGGCAGGTTGCTGATGCAGCCTTGGTTGCGGATGTTGGCCGAAAGCTCGCGTTGGTTCAAGTCGCACAGCATGGCATGGATGATCGGCACGGCGCGTTCTCCAGAAGGACGAATGGCCTTCCGCAGCTCGCTGAGGTCGGCCTCGGCGGAGAAGGCGACGCGTTGGATCTGCTCCCACTGCTTGCGCCCGTGTTGTTCGTAGCGATGGAAATCGTAGCCGGTCAGCGCGATCGTCTCCGCCGCGAAACCGATGTATTCGCCGGCATGGATATCGCCGGCGGCACAAAACAGGCCGAAGACGTCCATCAGCCGGCGGGACAGCAGTTCAAAGTCCATGGGCATCTTGGCCAGCCGTTCACGCAGCAAGGGATATAAGTCTTCGCCCGTCTGGGCGTCGCGCAAATCGAGGATGAACGTGAAGTGGTTGAGGCCGGCGGCCGTGATATGAATGCGCTGCTGAATCGCGTGCGTGTCGGCCCATCGATCGCCGGTCTCCGGCACCAGGCCCAGGGCGCGGTTGACGATACGATATCCCTCGCCGATCTGATGGCACAGCCCCACGAAGCGCACGCGCGTATATCGGTCGAGCGCCATGCACAGCCGGCTCATCGGGTTGGTGAAGTTGAGCAGCATCGCCTGCGGCGCAAGCTGCTCTACGTCGCGGGCGATGTCCAGCAGCAACGGAATGTGCCGCAGCGCATGGCTTAGCCCGCCGGGACCGCCGTTCTCGCCCAGGATGTGGCGCACGCCGTGTTTGAGCGGGATCTGCCAGTCCAGCTTCCACGTCGCCAGGCGGTCCACAGCGACCGAAATGATGACGAAGCAAGCGCCGGGCAACGCCTCGCGGCGGTCGGTTGTGGCGTGAAAAGTGAACGGCTGCGCGAAGGCTCGGTTGAGCTTCTCAGCATATCGCGCCATGACATCGAGCGACTCGGCGTTGGTGTCCACCAGCCAGATCTCGCTGCTTTGCAGGTCGCCGGCGAAGGCGAATAGATCGCCAAGGATCGCCGGCCCAAAGCTCACGCTGCCCGCGCCGATGATGACGATTTTCGTATGCATACCTAAGCCGCTGCGCCGCATTGTAAACTCGCCGCATGGCCCAACATACCGTCCTCTACCTCTGTCCCCTGGGCAAGCAGCACCAGGCTTGGCGACTGGCTGCTGCGCCGGCTGAGTTCAAAGTCGTCATGCGACGCAGCAGCGAGGTCTCGCGGGAAGAAGTGCTCGCGCTACTCCGCGAAGCCGATGCGCTGATCACCGAACGCGTTGGCAGCGTGGATCGCGCGATGATCGAAGCCGGCCCGCGCCTGAAGATCATTCAGCGCATCGGCTCGCTCTACCACGACATAGACCTGGACGCTGCCCGCGAGTTTCACGTGCCGGTGTGCGTGCGCCCCATCCGCGGCGCGATCGCCGTCGCCGAGAACCTAGTGCTGCAAATGCTGGCCGTGCTGCGTCGGGCCATGCCTCTGCAGAAAGTGCTGCACACCCCGCCCGAGGCCTTCCTGCCCACCGGCCCGCGTCGCACGACCGAGGACGTGTTCGCTTTCAACTGGAGCGGGCAAGCGCGCGTGTGCCTGATCCACGGCAAGACCATCGGCATCTTGGGATTCGGCGAAATCGGCGCGGAGCTGGCGCGCCGACTGCGGCCGTGGGGGTGCCGATTGCTCTACGCCAAGCGTCACCCGCTGCCACGCTTTGTGGAAGAGGAGCTGGGCATCGCTTATCGTGACGCCGAGCAGGTGTTGCGCGAGAGCGACATCGTTGTTTGCCTGCTCCCTTACTTCCAGGAGACCGACCTGTGGCTGAATGCGGGGCGAATCGCCATGATGAAGCCCGGCGCTTGGTTAGTGGAGGCCGGCAGCGGCAGCGTGGTGGACGAGCAGGCCGTCGCCGATGCCGTGCGATCCGGACACTTGGCCGGCGCGTCGTTCGACACCTATGAGTGGGAGCCGATCCGGCCCGACAACCCACTGCTGAGGCTGGCCGACAGCGATCCCGAAGCGAACATCTTTCTGCTGCCGCACATCGGCAGTTGCAACGACGGCGGGTTCGCCAATGAGTTCGCCGAGTTCTACGCCAACGTGCAGCGCGCGCTCCACAATGAACCGCTCGACGGCCGCGTGGCCTAGGTGCAGCCGGTCATCTCTACTTGCGCATCTGTGAACCGCTAATACAATCCGACAGGACTAAAACCTGCGCGACATACCTGCGCCAACCGAGGGTTTGGGATGTTTGTGTGTCTGCGCCAAGGAGCTACACTCATGATTGACATCGGAAGGGCGATACAACATCCCACGGAAGACCCAAACTGGCCTCGCAAACTCGGCATCGGCGCGCTCATTGCGCTCGTCCCAATTCTCAACTTCGCCTTGAACGGCTACGCTGTTGAGCATCTCAAGAATGCATCGAACGGCATGGACGTTCCGCTGCCGGCGTGGGATAACCTAGGCGAGAAGTTCACAAACGGCTTGAGGGTGTTCGCCGTGACACTCGTCCTCGCATTGCCGATTGTCCTGCTCACCTGCATCATCGCGGCCGCCGGCGGCGGCTTAGCGGCGCTATCAGGAGGAACTGAGCGGCCAGGGGATGCAGCCGTAGCCGGCGTTGGCGCGCTGGCGCTCGCCGTGTCTTGTCTCGCAGCCCTCTATGGGCTATTTTTGACCTACCTCTTGCCGGCTATTTATATTCAGTATGCTAAGACGAAGGATGTCGGCGCTTGCCTGCGCCTTGGTGAACTGTTGAGCATCGCTCGCGCCGATACGGGCAGCTACCTAACCATCTTTGCCATTTTGATAGGCATTACGTTCGTCCTTGGCCTTATCGCAGGTGTGTTAAATATCATCCCCTGCCTGGGCCAGATTCTCTCTCTGCTGATTGCCTTTCTAGCTGCGCCGTATCTCGCTATATTGCTGGGCCATCTATGTGGCCAATATGCGCGCAGCAATAACATCGTCGTCTAAGCGGCGCCTTCAAGGCAACAGCCCGAGCGAGCGTCGTCTGCGCCGAGAGCCGCGTTGAAAGAGTGCGCCTAGAGACGCAATTCATTCTTAACACAGACCGGATATCTTGGATTCATCAGGAGGTAATCAATAATGTCGTCTTCAGCTTCTTTGGTCGAACGCCTGCAGGGCATCGTGACATTCAAAGCGCCTGTCTATCGGGAGGTGGCGCATGATGCAAATGCGCTCCAGCCGGCGGCTATCATCGTCGTCGTCGCCACTCTGGTGATCGGCATCTTGAACGGCCTGACGAGCAGCCCCCTCGGTCCAGTTGGCGGGATTGCCCTCTCTATCTTGGGCGCCCTGGTCTTCTGGCTGCTGGGAAGCTGGCTGGCTGCCTTTGTCGCATCCAGGCTCTTTCAGGGTCAGACGAACGCAATGGAAATGCTGCGCGTCCTGGGTCACGCCTACGTTTTGCAGCTCCCCGTCATCATTCCATTTATCGGCGCAATTATCGCGTTAGTGCTGAGCGTCATCGCCAATGTGCTGGCCATCCGCGAGGCCGCCGGGCTAGATACCCAAAAAGCCGTCCTGACGGCTATCATCGTCAACATCATCCTCTTTGTGATTTCAACGATCTTGGGCGGCAGCGTTGGCGTCTTGTTAGGCGGCGGTTGACCGAGGAGTTGACAGGCTAGACCGCTCCAGACGGTCTAGCCTGCTACTAGATGAACTGGTGGCTCTCCGGTTGCAGCACGATTTCGTTCAGCACGCCATTGGATGGCGCTTGTAGCGCGTAGAGGATCGCCTGAGCGGCGTCGTCCACGCTCAGCATCTTGTCGCGCTGCACCTTCATGTCAATGCCATCCCAGAACGGCGAGTTTACGCCGCCGAGGTAGAGCAGTGTGATACCGATGCCGCTGCGTTGCCATTCCGTCGCCATCGCTTTGAGCGCGCCCACTGCGCCCCATTTGCTGGCGCTGTATGCAGTGCTGCCGCGCATCACGTAGCGCCCCATTGTGCCCACCGGCGTGACAATTCGACCGCCGCCGGTCTTGAGCATCGCCGTCCCGACCGCCTGCGAGACCAGAATCACCCCTTTGGTGTTCACCGCATAGGTGCGGTCAATGTCCTCTTCGGTCAACTGTTCAATCGGCCGGATGACGCCCACGCCGGCGCAGTTCACCAGCCCATCAATTCGTCCAAAGGTGGCCAGCACCTCGCTCACCATGTCGGCCACTTGGTCTTTCTGCGTCACATCGGCAGGGATGGCGATGGCCTGCGCCCCGAGCTGACGGGCATTGTCGGCGACTTCCATCAGCGCGTGGTAGTTGCGAGCGGCCAATCCCAACCGAGCGCCGGCTTTCGCCAACATGAGCGCGGCTGCGCGGCCGATGCCGCTGCTGGCTCCGGTAATGACTATCACTTTGTCCTTCATGGTTGCGTCCATCACGTTACACCAATCCATCTCAACGCGCCACCGGAACTCACTGCGCCGACCGCTCCGCACCGGCCGGCGCCGTGACCCGCGAGGCTTGCGACTCCAGCCACCGGCGGGTCGCCTTGGCGCGCGAGGCAAACATGCCGCGCATGATGAGGCCGCCGATCAGCGCATCGCCGATCTTGCCCAGCCAGCCGAACGGCGGCTCGTACTCCAAGCGGTCAATCACGCGGGTGCGCTGGGCGTCTACCGCCTCGAATGCGTGCGTGTGGCGCCACGCGCGAAAGGGGCCTTCGCCCTCGATCTGTTCGTCGGTGAAGAAGCGCGGCGCTTCTCTTGCAAGAAGCCGGACGTTCCAGCGGCGACGAATCGGCCCGATCTGCATCGTCATCAAAATGCGGCTGCCCGGCTGTAGCGGGCGGTCCACGTGATGTACGTGCATCTTCACCGCGCCGGTCATCACCTTCGGCAGCGCCGTCGGGTCGTCGTGAAAGGCCCACACCTGGTCAAGCGGGGCGTTCACGACGAAGGCATACTCGAAGTGGCGCATGGGTGTATTCTGTCTCGCTTCTGTGTCTAGCGATATTCAGCCCGGCCGAAAGTGCGCGCCATCAACTTACCGAAGGACATCTCGCGCACGAAGCCGATGCCCTCGCGCAGCTTGATCGGTTCAATGCCGAACACTTTGGTTGTGGCGTTGTCCGTAGCTACGTTGTCCACACCCAACTGCGCGAGCAGGCTGGGCGTCACCGGCGGCTTAGGCAAGAGCGCGTCCATGATGGCGACGGCCGGTTTCAACAAGAAGACCGGCATGTGCAGCTTGACGCGCTTCACGCCCATCTCGGCCAGGATCGCATCGATGATGCCTTCGAGCGTGATTACTTCGCTGCCGCAAATCTGCAAGCGGCGATTGATCACTTCCGGCTTGGACAGCGACTGCACCAGGCAGGCCGCCACGTCCTGCACGGCGATCGGTTGGAACTTGGTTTGGCCATCGCCCGGCACAATCATGAACGGCGGAATGCGCGCCAGGCCGGCTAGCGTGTTGAGGAATTCGTCGCCCGGGCCGAAGATCACCGAGGCTTCCAAGATCGTGTATGGAATGCCACTGGAGATGATCGCTTCCACGCCGCGGCCCTGCGTGTAGGCCAAAGGGTAGGGCCGCTTTGGATCCGCGCCCAAACCGACCAGGTTGATGATGTGTTTCACGCCGGCTTGCTTCGCCGCCTCAACCACGTTGATCGTGCCCTGGGCGTTCACGCGCTCCATGGTGACCTCGCCGCGATCACGATTGACGGCGGCCAGGTGGATCACCTTCTCCACGCCGGCCATAGCCTGAGTGAGCGAAGCCCGGTCGGTGACATCCCCGACGACCGGTTCCGCGCCGAGCGCGCGCACCTTGTCGGCGCGCGCGGGATTGCGAATCAGGCCGCGCACGTGAACGCCTGCCCCTACCGCTTGCAATTGCCGAAGCGTATGCCCGGCGACGTAACCGTTTGCACCAGTGACCAGAATCATGTCAGTCGGCTCCCATGTCATGCGTCCATGTCCGAGACGCTATGCTGCGGTCTCGAATCCAGGACTGTAAATCTACCGGATATGCTTAGACTTCAGTTAACTGCGCTTGATAAGTTGCGCAAAGTTTGTGCCGGTCGAACCAAGGCGGTCTATGCAGGTGGGATCGCAGCGCTCACATCGGGCGGGCTACATGGGCCATTTAGCGGGCGTGCGCTAGTCGAAAGCTCCTTGCAATGCTTGAAAATAAGGCTGAAGCTGATCCAACTGCGGTGAATGCAAGACCGTTTCAGCCCCTTCGGCCAAGGCCTGTGCGACGCGCTGCAATCGCGCACTTGAGATGCCGTCGGGAGGCAGCGCATCCCACAACCAGTTTGCTCGGTTGCTCAAGATGGCCGGTTCGCCGAAGCGCAACGCCGATTCCACAATCTGCAGCAAGGTTTCGTTGGCGGCGATCAGGAGATGTTGTTGTTCCGAATCCTGCTCGACGTAGTTCTGAACTAAGCGCGTAGCGACGGCGACGATTTCCGGACGATGGCGGCGCAAAACGGCCAAAGCCTCAAGCGCCTCGGCGTCTACCGGCGCATAGTTCATCTGCAGTGCCATTGCAGCGGCTTTATCGGTCGTCAACTCGACAGTCCGGCGCGTAGCTGCCTGGGCGTCTTCGCCGACGTATATGCCGGGCACGCGTCGCCGCAACTCAGGCGCCTGATTGAACACCCGTCCGCCGAACGCAATTATTGTGCCGAGTTGAGTGGAGTGGTGGCGCAGCTCCTCGGCTACGTCCAGTAGGTTGGCTGCCGCGATCAGCCCACTGGCCGAGAGCATCAATAGGTCGGGCTGTGTTTTCATCAGCATCTCTTGAAAGCGTGCGGCAGCGATGTTCTGCCCTAAGTAAATGACCTCGTAACCGCGGCGGCGCAGGAAGAGCGAGACCATCAGGATGCCTAGTTCGTGATACTCTCCCGGCGCGCATCCGCTCACGATGCGCTCCTCACGGCTGACCGGCGGCGATGCGGACATCAGCGCCGATAGCTTGCGGCGCATGATATTGGTCGCGAAGTGCTCGACGCTGATGTTAATTTCACCCAGATGCCACTGCTCACCCAGAGTCACCAGCGTTGGCTGGATCAGGTGCAGGCACACTTCCTCCACTGGGAAGAGCGAAAATGCCTCTGCCAACACGTACTCGATACGCGCCTCGTTGAATTCAACGGCGCCGGCGATGATTTCGTCATGCAAGCGCTGATACGAGGCCGGCGCGTCCGGTGCTGGAAGCTCAGTCGCCGGTTCGCCGGTGTGCCCATCGGCGGACTGTGCCTCGAGCGAACGCAGCAAGTGCACGGCGTGGCTGATGCTCATGCCGTTTTCGATCTGCGACTTCAGCCAGCGGATGATGGCCACATCGCGGGCAGAATACAGCCGATAGCCGCTGTCGGTGCGCGGAGGCGAGGGCACGCCGTAACGCCGTTCCCAAGCGCGCAGCGTCGCGGCAGCGATGCCGGTCTGGTGCGAAACGGCTTTGACGTTGTAGACAGGCTCGTCACTATATTGCGCGAACATCAGACGCACTCTTAATGTAATCCTGTGTCTAATGTTTGTCAATGAAGGTTACGATGCTTGCACAAAGCAGGTGGGCGCATAGCGTCACGCGCTGGTTAGGCTATAGAGGGAATACCACGCCGGCGTGCACCCGCAACATCTCGGCATGGCGCACAAAGTCGCGATCGAAGCGCTGAATGTCGGTCGTAGTGACGATCGTCTGATGCGCGCTGCCGATTCGCTGTAGCAAGCAGCGGCGCCGGTGCGGATCAAGCTCGGCCAGCACCTCGTCCAGCAACAGCACCGGCTCCTCGTGGGTGCGCTCGCGCATCCACGCGACCTGCGCCAGCTTAAGCGCCAGCACGGCTGTGCGCTGCTGCCCCCGCGAGCCGAAATCGCCCAAGTCCATGCCGTTGGCGATGAAGCGCACCTCGTCGCGGTGCGGGCCGACCAGCGTCATGCCCCGGGCGACCTCTTCTCGCCGACGCTCGTCCAGTGCCCGGCGAAAGGCTGTTTGCAAGTCGCGCTGATCTATGCCGGCCGGCGGTTGCGAGTCGTCTATGCCCACCTGATACGGCGCGTTGAGTGTGCTGGGCCGGGCCGGGTCGAAGTTCGGCTGATAGATGATCCGCAGGTACTCTGAGCCGTCGGACAGCTCGCGGTGGATCGGCGCGGCCAGGCGGGCCAGATCGGCCACAGCCCGACGCCGGCGCACGGCGATCTCCACGCCTGCCGGCACGAGTTGATCGTCCCAGATCGCCAGTTCGTCGGGATCGAGCCTGCGTTCCTGGGCTTGCTTGAGCAATGCGTTGCGCTGGGCGAGCGCGCGCGCGTAGCGGTCGAGCGCGCGCACGTAATCGGCATCCACCTGCGACAGCGCCGCATCGAGGAAATCGCGGCGCAGCGCCGGCGCGCCGCTCACCAGCTCGACATCGCCGGGTAGGAAGAGCACCACATTGAGCTGGCCGACCAGGTCTATCCCGCGTCGCTCGACGTGGTCAATGCGGATTTCTTTGCGCAACCGGTTTGAATCGCCTCGTTGGAGCGCGATCTCAATCAGGCGCAAGCCGTCGTTGCGCTCGATCCTGGCTCTGAGCACGGCGTAGGGATACGGGCTTTCCTCCTCTGCCCCCCAGCGGATCACCTGTCGGTCGGCGCGCGTGTGAGGGGAGTGGGCCGTGGCCAGAAAGTAGATCGCTTCGAGCAGCGACGTCTTGCCCTGGGCGTTGTCGCCTTGCACGATCACCAGCCCGCGCGGCAAGTGGAGTTCCAGCCGCGCGTACAACCGAAAGTTGGTGAGCGAAAGGTGACGCACGCGCATCTATACGAATTCCACCTTCACCAGCCGACGACCATCCCTGAGCGGGTGCTCGATGGCGATGCGGCCGGGCCGGTCGCTCGTCAAGATCGCCTGGTTGATGCGTTCCTCGATCAACACCGGATAGACGCCCGGCGCGGGCAGCCATTGTCGCTCGTCCACACAGAGCGCGCGGTCGCCGTCGTAGCTTCCGGTCACCCGAAACGGGCGTCCCAAGCAGAGGTTGGCGTCGCTCACGTCGCCGCGGGCCAGCGCATCGCGAATGCGCGTGCTGGAGACGATGCTGGCCCCCATGTTCAGCTCGGGCAGCACGTTGACCGTGAATCCGAATCGGCTGCCGAGTTCGGCCAGGTAGGCCGCGTTCCCTTGTCGCCCGCGGCCTAGCGCGAAATCTGGGCCGATCCACAGGCTGACTGGCGCGAGCGCGGCGACCATGCGCGCGATGAACTCATGCGCCGTAAGTTGGGCCATCTGCAACGTGAATTCCAAGGTTACCAACACGTCCACGCCGAGCGCGCCGATTTGTTCGGCCTTGTCATCCGGCAAGGTGAGATAGCGATTCGGCGCCCTGCCCAGCACCACGCGCGGGTGGGGAAAGAACGTGATCACGGCCGACTGCGCGCCTCGTTCGCGCGCGTCGTTCACCGTGGCGCGGATCAACTGCTGGTGGCCCAGGTGCACGCCGTCAAATGCGCCGATTGTGCAGGTGGATGGAACGGAGGCAGAGAGTTCATCGAACGAGTGGAGGAGCCGCATTGAAGACCTTCGCCGGTTTGAGTTTCATCCCATCCCAGTGGGCGATAGCGATGAACGCGCGGCGGGAATCATACACGCGCACCCCTGGTGCGTGGGCCGCGCGCGGCGCTGCCGCCGTTGGCAGCGCAATCGCTTGTCCCATCCGCAAGCGTCGGGCGTCATCGTCGCTCAGATACGCTGCCGGCCAATCGGCCACCGCGCGATCCATCGGCAGCAACAACGCTGCGGCTGTGCCTGCGTTGGCCGCCGCTTCGATGCGCTCGAGCGTGACGGCGTCGGCCAACGTGAAGCGTCCGGCCTGTGTGCGGCGCAGCGCGATGAGATGGCCGCCGCACCCAAGCGCCTCGCCGATGTCGCGCGCCAGGGCGCGAATGTAGGTGCCTCCGGAACAGCGGACGAGGATGCGCAGGTGGCCGACTTCCGCCGCTTCCTTGCTGTCGCTCGGCATGAGCCGCAGCTCATACACCGTGACTTGTCGCGGCTCAAGCTCAACCGAACGGCCCTGCCGCGCCAGGGCGTAAGCGCGTTGGCCGCCCTTCTGAATCGCGGAGAACTGAGGCGGGGTCTGCGCGATTGTGCCGGTGAATTGCGCTTCGAGCTGCCTCAGCCTCTCCGGGGTTATCGGCGGCACCGCGCGCGCCTCGATGACCTCGCCTTCGGCGTCGTCGGTCGTGGTGCGCTGGCCCAGCCGGATCACGCCTTCGTAGGCTTTGTCTTCGCCGAGCAGGTACTCGCTCAGGCGGGTAGCCTGGCCGACGCACAACACCAGCACGCCGGTCGCCAACGGATCGAGCGTGCCGGCATGGCCGATGCGCTTCTCGCGCAATATCCGGCGCGCGCGCGCCACCACGTCGTGCGACGACATGCCGCCCGGCTTATCCACGATCAACAAACCATCCATTGCCGGCTCGCGTTGTGCCGACCGGTTCGGCTACGTTTCGCGGATGACCTGCTTGAGCCGCGGCAATACCCGATTGACGGCGTCGCGCATCGGGCCGGGCAGCGTGCATCCGGCAGCGGCTGGGTGCCCGCCCCCGCCTAACTCAAGCGCCACCTGGGATACATCGAAGCCCGGCTGCGCGCGAAAGCCGATCTCGATGTCGCCGTTTTGCAATTCCACGAACACCGCGGCCACGTCCACCTCGTAGGCGGTGATTAGGGTGCCCACCAGGCCGGCGTCGCCGCGCTCCTCCTTCACCTCCAGCTCTTTGCGGAGCTTGCGCGGGATCGTCGCGTAAGCCAGGCGGCCTTCCAACTTGGCGTTCATCAGGCCGGCGCCCAACAAGCGCAGCGAGTCGAACGAGCGCATGATCAGCGCTTGGCGCGTGACTTCCTGCAGGTTGCCCCCGCTGCGCATGAGCGCCATCGCCACGGCCAGCGTATCGGGCGTCGTGTTCGACGTCCGGAAGGCCAACGTGTCGGTGATCACGCCGGTCAGCAGCGCGTTGGCGATGTCGGGGGTGATCGTCACGCCCATCCGCTGGAGCAGCGTGTAGATGATCTCAGATGTCGAAGACGCGCCCGGCTCGACGACGTTGACCAGGCCGAAGTTCAGGTTGGTGATGTGGTGGTCGAACACCACGACCGGCAGGCGACCGTGCTGTGCCGGGATGAAGACCGATCCCAGGCGGGCCAGATCGCTCGAGTCGAGCGAAACGATCAGGTCGAACTCGCCCTCGCCCGATTGGCGAATGTCGCGCACGCCCTTGAGGTAATCGAAGCGCGGATGCGGCTGGTCCTGACAGGCCGGCGTGACCAGCTTGCCCAGGCTACGCATCGCGTGCGTGAACCCCAGCAAACTGCCGACGGCGTCGCCGTCCGGTGCAACATGGGTGATGGCTAGGATAGATTGCGCCCGGCGCAAGCAGCCTTCGGCGTCCGCCCAAGCGCGAGGGTCGGTCACTATCAAGATGCAGTTAACTCCTCGCCGCCCTTCAGCTCGTCCAGCAGCCGCGACAGACGGTCGCCACGTTCAAACGATTCGTCAAACTCGAACGTCAACTGGGGGGTGTGGCGCGTGCGCAGGCGCTTGCCTAGCTCGCGGCTGAGCCAGCCGGCGGCGCTCTCTAAACCGCGCGCGACCTCGGCCTTCTGGGCATCATCGCCGATGATGCTGTAGAACACCCGCGCATGTCGCACGTCGGGCGTGATTTCCACGTCGCTAATCGTCACCTGAGCGCTGTTCACGCGCGGATCGTTCAACTCGCGCTCCAACAGATCGGTCAAATGCATGCGAATCAATTCGTTGACGCGCTTGGCATACTTTTTACTCATAGTCTGATATGGGGCTAGGCGCACAGGGATCAGGCGGTGGAAAGTATGTCGTCGTGGTTTCTTAGGCCTATGCGGGCTTGGTCTGCTCTTCTTGCACGATGAATTCGATGATGTCGCCTGGCTTGAACCCTTCAAAGCCCTCGATGCCAATGCCGCACTCGAAGCCCTGGCGCACTTCTTTCACATCCTCCGTCAACCGCTTAAGCGAGGCCACCGCCCCGGTGTGCAACACCTGATCGCCGCGCAGTATGCGCACCTTGGCATTGCGCATGGCCACGCCGTTCGTCACGCGCACGCCGGCGATGATGCCCACCTTGGGGATTTTGAAGGTTTGCCTGACTTCGGCTGTGCCGACCACCTTCTCGATGACCTTCGGCGCGAGCATGCCTTTCATGGCCAGCTCCACGTCTTCGAGCAGGTTGTAGATCACGTTATACAGGCGGATGTCCACGTGGTTGCTCTCGGCTTTGCGTCGCGCGGCTGTGTCCACCTGCACTTCGTATCCGAGGATCACAGCGCCAGACGCAATCGCCAAGTTCACGTCGCTTTCGGTCACGTCGCCGGTGCCTTGATGGATGACTTCGAGTCTTATCTCTTCGCCCTTCTCACTGCTGAGGGTGCTGTTGAGCTTTTGCAACTGCTCAACGATCGGCTGGAGCGACCCCTGGTTGTCGGCCTTGACGATGAAGAACATCTTCTTGGCCTTGCTGGCCTTAGCCATGGCGAAGTATTGCTCAAGGCTGGTCGCGCGCTGGACGTTGCCCTCGCGCTCGCGCTTGGCCTGATTTTGCGCTGCAAGCGCGCGCGCCGCGCGTTCGTCCTCGACGACCTCGAGGATGTCGCCGGCGATCGGCACTTCCGACATGCCGGTGATGCTGACCGGCACGGAAGGCCCGGCCTTCTTCACACTCTGGCCGCGAAAGTCGAACATGGCGCGCACGCGGCCATACACGCCGCCGGCCACGAACGCATCACCGACGTTGAGCGTGCCGTTCTGCACCAGCACCGTCGCCATCGCGCCCTTCGACTTGCTCAGTCGGCTTTCGATGATCGTGCCGACCGCCCTGCGGTTGGGGTTCGCTTTGATCGTATCGAGCGATTCCGCCACCAGCAGGATGCCTTCGATCAAGTCCTCGATGCCTTTGCGTTGCTTGGCCGAGACCGGGATGAACAGCGTATTGCCGCCCCATTCGTCAGGCACCAGGCCCAGCTCGCTCAATTCTTTCTTCACCAACTCCGGGTTGGCGTTCGGTTTGTCAATCTTGTTGATGGCGACGATGATCGGCACTTGCGCCGCGCGGGCATGGGCAATCGCCTCGCGCGTTTGAGGCATCACGCCGTCGTCGGCTGCAACTACCAGCACCGCGATGTCGGTCACTTGCGCGCCGCGCGCGCGCATGGCGGTGAAGGCTTCGTGGCCCGGCGTGTCAATAAAGGTGACCTTCTTGCCTTGGTGTTCCACCATGTAGGCGCCGATGTGCTGGGTGATCCCGCCGGCCTCCGCGCTAGCTACGTCCGTCTTGCGGATGGCGTCCAGCAGCGATGTCTTGCCATGATCCACGTGTCCCATCACGGTCACGACGGGCGGGCGCGGCTTGAGCGCGCTTTCGTTTTCGGCCTGCTCCTTGGCCAGCAAGCGCTGCTTGAGCGTCATAACCTTGCCGACCGGCGCAGGTTTGCCGTCAGGCGTCACCGCGACTTCTTCCGGGATCTGCGATTCGACCACGACCGGGATCGGTCGCGCCTCCCAGCCAAACGCGCTCGCGACGATGGCGGCCGTGTCAAAGTCGAGCTGCTGGTTGATGGTCGCCATCACGCCGTTTTGCATCAGCTCGCGGATGACGTTGATCGGGCTGACGTTGATCTTGGTCGCCAAATCGCGCAACGAAATAGACTCCGGCAGTTCAATCACTTTGGCTTCAGCCGGCTTAGCCGGCTTTGACTCAGCCGGCCGGGGCGGCTTGGGTTGCGATGGGCCGCTCGACCGTGGTGCGTCACGGCGCGGCTCGCCGCTGCGGCCGCTGTTGCGGTTGCCTTGTGCTGAATGCTTCGCAGGAGTTTTCGTCTCTACCGCCATATACATCACCTCTCTTCGCCGCGCTGCGCAGTGCGATGGGGCAGAGGCTTGAACCGAATCGTCTGTAGATGATCGGCTTACTCCTCTGCTCCGGGCATCACTGGCGCACTGCCAGGCGCCGGCAACAATAACGCAGGCTTATGGAAGCCTGCGTTGCTCCAAGTCTTGCTGAAAACTTCAGCGTTCAACTTGCGCTAGTCACATTGCGTTGACCTTCGTCGAACTGACTGAAGAACGCTAGGATAGCTTCCTCATCTTCCTTCAAGACCGGTTGGCCGAATGCGGCCTCCAGGCGCTTGTGTTTGATCGCTTGTTCGGCGGCGGCGCGGCTCTTCGAAAGATACGCGCCCCGACTCCCCGAACGCTTGCCGGTTAGATCGATCACGATGTGACCGTCTTCCGTTCGTATTAAACGAATCATATCGCGCTTGGGATGCTGGGTGCGCGTGCCGATGCAGGTGCGCATGGGCACGTGCTTGCCCCTGAGATGCGCGCGCTTCGCCTTGCTCATCCGCGTCACGTTCAGATTTCAAAGTCGTCCAGGTCACCGTAACGCCCCGGCTTGCGCAAGTGCTGAGTCACGACGCGGCCTAACTCTTCATCGTAGACGAGCAAGCGGTCTTTGCCCGGCTTCTTGCCTTTCGCGTCTTTCTTCTTCGGCTTGGACGGCTTGGCACCGATAGCCTCACCTTCGCCCTCGTCTTCTTCCTCTTTTTCGCCCTCGCTCATGGCTTCGATGAAGTATTGCTGCGCCTCCTCTGTCGTCTCCTCGACTTTAGGCGCTGTCGCTTCCGTCGCCGGTTGCGCTGCCGATGCGTTTGCGCCGTCGCCGGCGTGAGTCTGCGCGGACTCAGGCATTACCTTCCATTGACCAACTGCCTTATCCAACGCCTGTTTGATCTCGTTCAGCGCCTTTGGGCCAATGCCCTCGATAGCCAGGAAGCCCTCATCGCCGCGCACGCTATGTTCGAGCAGTTGTCCCACCGAGACGATGCCGGCGGCGATGATGTGTTGCGCTACGCGAGGAGAAAGTCCCAGCTCCTCCAGCGGCATGGCATAGGCTGCTTGGGGGATGGCCGCGAGGGCTGCCTGACGCGCCTGACGGCGCTCTTCGGCTTGCGCCTTTTGGATCACGGGCTTGAGCTTATCGGCGTTCGATCGGCGCGCGACCTCGTAGGCGTAAACGCTGTCCACCACGCGCTTGACGAGCGTGAATTCCTCCGGCGTCAGCGCCGTTGGCAGGGCGCGCTGACGCACGAGCAGCTCGCGCAGCGTTGGCAACGCCTGTATGATTTCGTCGCCTACCCAAACCCGTAGGTCGGCATCTTCCGCAATTTTATTGAGCGCCTCGCTGAGCGCTTCGCTGCTGCTTTTGATGTCAATCCGCCAGCCGGTCAGTCGGGCAGCCAGGCGCGCGTTCTGCCCCTCGCGGCCGATGGCCAGCGAGAGCTGGTCGTTTGGCACGATCACAGACGCGCTCTTGTCATCAATGGGATGCACGGCCATCACTTTGGCCGGGCCGAGCGCTTTGGCAATATATACCGTTGGATCGGCGCTCCATTCGATGACGTCAATTTTCTCGCCGCGTAGTTCGTTGATGATATTCTGAATGCGCGTCCCGCGCTGGCCGATGCACGCGCCGACCGGATCTATATTCGGTTGCAACGCGGCCACGGCAACCTTTGATCGCGAGCCTGGCTCGCGGACGATGGACTTAATCTCCACCAAGCCATTGTTCACTTCAGGCACTTCTCTTTCCAGCAGCCGACGCAAGAAATTCTTATGCGCGCGCGACAGCGTCACTTGAGGGCCACGGTTGGTGCGTTTGACCTCAAGGACGTAGGCGCACACGCGTTGCTGAACCTCATACTTCTCATTTGGAATCTGCTCTTTGCGCGGCAGGGTGGCCTCGCTGCGGCCCAGGTTGATAATTACGGCAGCGTTGTTGACACTTTGCACCGTGCCCGTGACGATTTCGCCCTCGCGATCAATAAGGTGGCTATATTGAGAGTCGCGCTCGGCTTCGCGGAGCTTTTGCACAATGAGCTGTTTAGCGTTCTGCGCGGCGATGCGCCCGAAGTCCTTCGGCGTGACGTCAACCATAATGCAATCGCCGAGGACGGCATCCGGCTTTTGCTTCAGGGCGTCTTCCAGAGAAATTTCGGTTCGGTCGTCCATCACCTCCTCGACGACCTCCTTCTCGACGAAGACGCGCATATCCCCGCTGTCCATGTCCACCACGGCGGCCACGTTCTGGCTGTTCATCACGTTGGCGTATTTGCGATAGGACTGGACCAGCGCGCTTTCGATCACCTTGGCGATGACTTCGCGCTGCAGATTTCGCTCGGCGCCAATCTGATTAAGAGCAAGTGCAAATTCGCTTTTCATGGCCCATCACACCCCATGCGTCTTAGAAAAGAGAAAGTGGGCTTTCTTAACCCACTTCTCATCCTGCGTCGCGTGAGGTTGTGCGATAAGTCTACTAAGGTTTTTTAAGGTTGTCAACACGTATGTGCCCGCCCGTGAAGGCTGGCTGCATCCGGCGGTGGTGATGGACTTGTTTGCGCGGCGGGTGGTGGTCTGGGCGATGCGGGACACGCTGAGCCGTGAACGGGTGGTGGCGGCCGTCGAGCAGGCTGTGCGCACACGAGATGTGGAAGCCGGCCTGCTGTTTCACTCAGGCCGTGGCAGTCAATACGCCGGCAACGATTTGCGGAACGGCTCGGCGCATTCGAGGTCATGCAAAGCATGAGTCGCGCCGCCGATGTCTATGCCAACGCAGTCATGGAGAGCTTCTTTGCAAGTTGCAAGCTGGAATGTGTGCTGAAGCGGGGATTCGACGCGCGCTGGCAGGCATGGAGCGAGCCGTTTGAGTACATCGAGGTGTTTTACAACCGACAACGCTTGCACGCTGCGCTGGCGCCCACAGAGGCGGAACAGGCTGTCGGTATCGCTTAACTATGTCTTCACACTCAGCCTCCACAGCACCCCACGGAGTACCATCTCCGGTTGTGTATTCGTGGATTGGTTCCGTTGCATCGCCCGCGCACTCGCTGACGACGCTCGTTGAAATTGCGCCTGCCTCAGAATCTTGCTGCGGTACTGTTTTTAGATGACTTCTAGATTCGCTCGGCGTCGGCGCGAGCCATCCCCTGCTCGCGCTTGTGGGACGCACATGAGCTGATCAGGCGCGCACTGCGCCCTTGCGGGTTTGGCACAAAATAGCTTCTATGCCTCCTGTCGAATCGCTGGAAGCCTTCCGCGTCGTCGTCCCGTTGTCCGAGCCGCTGTTCGTGTGGGGCAAGCGCATCACCGAGCGCGAGTTCATCTTCGCCCGCGCGCGCCGACGGACAAGTCGGCGTCGGCTACGGCCTCGGCCGCGTCGCCGGCATCGTCGAGATCATCGAACGCCATCTCAAGCCGCTCGTCATCGGCCGGCCGGCACATGCCATTCGGCCGGCCTGGGATGCCGCGCGGCGCGCCATGCGCATGATCGGCGAAGGCGGCGCCTTCGCCCGCGCGCTGTCCATCGTAGACCTCTCGGCGGCGACCGGCACGATGTGCCCTGCATCGCCATCGCCGGCTACTATTAGCCCGACGATCCGGTGGGCAAGGTGCTTGGATCGTGTGGGATGACGAAGCGCTGCAGCGCTTTCGTCGTCCCTAGCGTCTTACGAAAGCAAGAAGCCGGCTTGCACCAGGTGCGCGATGATCCGCGCGGCGCACCGTTCCGGCGTCTCGCGCACCGTGTCGAGCGTAATCTCCGGGCTGAGCGGCGGCTCGTAGGGATCGTCCACGCCGGTGAAGCCTTTAATCTCGCCGCGGCGCGCCCGGGCATACATCCCTTTGGCGTCGCGCTGCTCGCAAACTTCGATCGGCGTATCCACAAACACCTCGACGAAGCGCCCCTCGCCGATCTCTTCGATCATGCGGCGCACGGCATCGCGCGCCGCGCGATATGGGCTGATCGCCGCGCACACCGCCACGCCGTTGTGGCGCACCACCTCGCCGGCCACGAAGCCGATGCGCAAGATGTTCGTGTCGCGATCCTCGCGGCTGAACCCCAGCCCCTTCGACAGGTGCGTACGCACCACGTCGCCGTCGAGCAGCGTCACCTGCCGACCGCGTTCCATCAACATCGAAACCAGCGCCTCGGCGACGGTGGACTTGCCGGCGCCGCTCAGGCCGGTGAACCATACGCAGAAGCCCTGCTTGTGGCGCGGCGGGAAGATGCTCGCCAGGATGTCCGCCGTTTCCTTGCGGGTGAACCAAGTCGGCAGCGGCTTGCCCTTGGCCAAGAAGTCGCTGCGTACCTGCGTGCCGGATATTGAAGCAACGCGCGCGCCCGCCGGCACCTTGTCCAGCTCGACGTATTCGTCGCGATCCTCCAAATACACCAGCTCCTGGAAGGGGATCATCTGCACGCCGATCTCGTCGGCATAGCGCTGCACCAACGCCTGCGCGTCATACGGGCCGTAGAAGGGTTTGCCGGTGCTGTCGTTGCCCGGGCCGGCGTGATCGCGCCCGACGATGAAATGCGTGGCGCCGTAGTTGCGGCGGATGATGGCATGCCAGAGCGCCTCGCGCGGGCCGGCCATGCGCATGGCCAGCGGCAACAAGCTGAGCAGCGTGCTGCGCGGGTCGTAGTAGCTTTCCACCAACGTCTTATAGATGCGCACGCGGCTGTAGTGATCCACGTCGCCCGGCTTGGTCAGGCCGACCACCGGATGAATGAGCAAACTGCCCCCTACGCTGGCCGCCGCGCGCTTGGTTAGCTCCTCGTGCGCGCGGTGCAGTGGGTTGCGGGTCTGGAAGGCCACGACCCGCGGATTGCCCATGCGGGCTAACGCGGCGCGCACCTGAGCCGGCGTGCGCCGCAATTCGACGAAATCGTAGGCCTTGGGCAGGTTGATCACTTGAATCGGGCCGGAGATATACACCTTGCCCCAGCGCGCCATTTCCGACACCAGCGGATGACGCGAGTCAGTCGTGCCCAGCACCGCGCTGGCCTCAACCGTCGGATCCCAGGTGAACGCTTCCTCGATGTGCATGATGGCGAGCGGATTGTTGCGCGCATCGCGCAGCACCACTTGCCGGCCGAGCTGCGCCTGTTCCGCATCCACCGGTAGTGTGATCGGGATAGGAAAGAGCGTGCCATCGCTCAGGCGCATTTCGTGCAACACACGCTCGTAATCGGCGCGACCCATGAAGCGATCGAGCGGCGAAAAGCCGCCCACGGCCAACAGCTCCAAATCACACAGCGCGCGCGGCGAAAGCTGAATCGAAGGGAGGTGCGTCGCCAGCTCGATCAACCGCGCGCGCTCGTCGGCGTCTTCGACGACGAGGTTGATCAGCCGGCCGCCATACGGCGGGATCAGTTGGAATTCGTCCATAAGCGTATCGTTTGTTAAGATGGGTGAAGGCGTCGCCTACGCTGCGTCTTGCAGATTTCTGCCCAGCCACGACATGCCGTCACCTAACATGTGGCTCAGACATAATTGGCGGCAAGTGAGAACCCGTCAACTCTACCCCTAGAGTCGGCTAAACGTCAACCGCAGCGACCGAGGCTCGGACACGAGTTCGGACGCGCGCTGGGATTGGTCTGGCAGGGGACTGCCGCGACCCGCCGACCGGCGGCGATGCCGGTTGCAACCGCGCAGGACGGCGCTCACAGCGTCAAAGCGTAGGCTTCGATCAGCTCCTTGGCCCGCGCGATGAACTGGCCGACCGGCATCGCCTTGAGGTCCTCGCCGGTGCGCAAACGCACCGCGACAGCTTCCGCTTGCGCCTCTTTATCGCCCACAATGAGCATGTAGGGGATCTTTGCCCCCTGCGCCTTGCGGATTTTGTTCTGCATGCGATCGGGGCCGTCGTCCACCCGCGCGCGGATACCGTGTGCGCGCAGTTGTCGTTCCACGCCGCGGCAGTAGTCCACGTGGCGGTCGGCGATCGGGATGAGCATGGCCTGGACCGGCGCGAGCCACAGCGGGAAGGCGCCGGCAAAGTGCTCGATCAGGAAGCCAATGAAACGCTCATGAGTGCCCAGCGGGGCGCGATGCAGGCACAACGGCGTTTTCTCCTGGCCATCCTTGTCCGTGTAGGTCAGGTTGAAGCGCGGCGGCACGGCGAAGTCCACCTGGTTGGTTGCCAGGGTGAACTCGCGGCCGATGGCGCTGAAGATTTGCACGTCTATCTTTGGGCCGTAGAAGGCGGCTTCGTCCTCGGCCTCGTAGAACGGCACGTTGCCATCGCGCATAGCGCGACGCACCATATCCTCCGTCTTCAACCAGAGCGGCTTGTTGTTCACATACTTCTTGCCCAAACCTTCATCGCTGTGCAGGCTGAGGCGCATGACGTACTTCTCGATGCCGAAGATCTTGAAGTATTTCAAGTACAAATTGACCACGCCGAGGAATTCGCTCTCGAATTGCTCCTCGGTGCAGTAAATGTGCGCATCGTTCATTTGCATCGAGCGCACGCGCATCAGGCCGAACAGCTCGCCGCTCTGCTCGTAGCGATAGCATGTCCCGTACTCCGCCAGTCGGAGCGGCAGGTCGCGGTAGCTGCGCGGCTTGGCGGCGTAGATTTTGTGGTGGAACGGGCAGTTCATCGGCTTCAGGTAGTACTTCTGGCCGTCCTCCAGCGTCATGGGCGGATACATGCTCTCGGCGTAATAGGGCAGGTGGCCGCTGCGCAGGAAGAGGTCTTCTTTGGTCACGTGCGGCGTCTTCACGCGCTCATAGCCGGCCTCCGCTTCCATCTTCTTAGCCAGCGCCTCGAGCTGTTCAATGATGACGCCGCCATTGGGCAGCCACAGCGGCAAGCCCGGGCCGACTTCGTCGTCGAAGAGGAAGATCTCCAGTTCCGCGCCCAGCTTGCGATGGTCGCGCTTGCGCGCCTCTTCCTGCAGGCGCAGGTGCTCCTGCAACTCCTCCGGCGTATGGAAGGCCAAGCCGTAGATGCGCTGCAGCATCGGCCGGCGCTCGTCGCCGCGCCAGTATGCGCTGCTGCTCTGCGAGAGCTTGAAGGCGTTCGGGTTGATCTGGCGCGTGTTCTCCACGTGCGGCCCGCGACACAGGTCGGTGAAAGTATCCTGGGTGTAGACGGTGATCACCTGCGTCCCCCGACCGCCTCCGGCTGAGTCAGGCGGCGCAGGACGGGCATCGGCCTTCTCGCCCATGTCATCGGCCAACCCTTGCGCCAGCCCATCAATCAGCTCCAGCTTAAACGGATTGGACTTGAACAGCTCGCGGGCCTCGGCCTCGCTCACTTCGCGGCGCGTGAAATCCACATGCTTGTTCACGATCTCGCGCATGCGCGCTTCGATCCGCGCCAGGTCTTCGGGCGTGAACGGATTGGGCACATAAAAGTCGTAATAGAAACCGTTCTCCACCGGTGGGCCGATGGTCGGCTTGGCTTCGGGGAAGAGTTCGGTTACCGCTTGCGCCATCACGTGCGCCAGCGAGTGGCGCAGCTTGTAGAGCGACAAGGGCATAGATTTGCCTTTGCCGTAAGCGATCCTTTCTTCCGAAGAAGGGTTGACTGTTTGTGACATGTCCATCTTTGCTCCAGCGCTCAAGTTCGGCATTGCGCGCCCAAACGAAAACGCCTCCGGCCCATCATGGGGCGAGAGGCGTCTGGTCTCGCGGTTCCACCCACGTTCCGGCCGTCCGCGACGGTTGCCAATGCTGCCGACCGGCTGCGGACGAGCCGCTCATGTTCGCGCTAACGGGCGAAACCCGGCTGGCCTTGCTGGCTCGACCAGCGCTCGCGGAGGGTGCTGCCGCGCGGCCGGCTGCCGTCACTCGCACCTGACGACGGCTCGCTGAAAGCTGCGTTGCGCGGCGCTTGTTCCGCTCATCGCTTTAGCCTGATATAGGGCGAATTATATACGCGCCCCCGCTGACAGAGCAGAGGACGCAACCTGCCGGAGGCTAAGGCGCATGAGACCTCCCCTCGCCCGCAGTAAAACCAGAAGGGGTGGGTGGGCGAAGGCATTGCCTTCACCCACCCGCGTCTTCGGTTGCTGCTCGGCGCCTCGCAATCGCATATAGAATCTCCCGCATGCCCAAGCGCAACACTCAGCAGCCCGGCGCGCGCGTGATCCGCATCGGGCTGGTGCAACAGCGATGGCGCGCCGACCCGCTGCGGCACGCGCAGGCGCTGCGCCATGGCGTGCTGGCCGCCGCGGCCCGCGGCGCGCAGTTGATCGGCTTGCAAGAACTCACGCTGCACCGCTACTTCGCCGACGCAAAGGATCCCGCTCGCTTCGCCCTGGCCGAGCCGCTCGGCGACGGGCCGACCAGCGCGCTGTGCAGTCGGCTGGCGTGCGAGTCCGGCGCGTTCGTGGTAGGTTCACTGTTCGAGCGCGCAGATGGGCGCTACTTCAACACTGCCGTCATCTTCGACCCGCGCGGCAACCTGTTCGGCTTCACCCGCAAACAACACATCCCACGCGGCAGCGGCTACCATGAGGATTACTACTTCGCGCCCGGCGACTCGGATTATCCGGTGCACGACCTGGGCTTCATCAAGGTTGCCGTGCCGACGTGCTACGACCAGTGGTTCCCGGAGATGGCGCGCATCTGCGCGTTGAAAGGCGCGGAGCTGATCCTCTACCCCACCGCCATCGGCTCCGAGCCGGACTTCCCGGGCTTCGATACGCAACCGCGATGGCAAACGGTGATGATCGCTCACGCCATCGCCAACGGCGTATTCGTGGCGGCCGTCAACCGCACCGGCGACGAGGGCGTCGTTCAGTTCTACGGCTCGTCGTTCGTGTGCGACCCGACCGGCCGTGTCATCGCCCGCGCGCCGCGCAGCCGGCCGGCCGTGCTGATCGCCGATCTGGACTTCAGCGTCATGGCTTTCTGGCGCAACCTCTTTCCCCTGCTCGAGCAGCGCCAGCCGCAGACTTATCGAGCATTGATCGGCGCGTAGCAGCAGCCCCTCGTCGCATGCTCAGGATGCCTTAGCTTTAATTTATGTTGTGTCGCGCATCTAGCTTTATGTATAAAAATTTGCATTACGTCAAAAGCTTAGGTATCCTCAATGTATGCATTGGGAACGGGCTTCGGAGGACATCTACGTCTTCACCAGCGACCGCTACGCGCAGGTGACCGCGAGCCTGATCGTCTCCGGCAACACGGGCATCCTGATCGACACACTTCCTTTCCCAAGCGAAACGGCCCAGATCGCCTTGTTCGCTCGCAAGCGCTGTCCGGACGGCGTGCGCTTCGTAATCTACACCGGCCACGAGGCCGATCACGTCTACGGCGCCTTTCTCTTCCCCAAAGCCGAGATCATCGCGCACGAGATGGCGCGCGAAATCCTGATCGAGCGCGGCTTCGCCGCCTTGCAACGCGCCAAGGAGCAATCGCCGGAATTTGCGCCCGTCCAACTGCGCCTGCCGACGTTCACCTTCACCACGAACAGCGTCACGCTGCGCATGCCGGGCAAGACGCTGGAGATCATCCACACGCCGGGCCACACAGCGGATTGCGTCTCGGTGCTGCTGCACGAGGAACGCATTCTGTTCTCCGGCGACACCGTCATGGCCCTGCCAACCATCACCAACGGCGATCCCGATCAGCTTAAGCAGTCGCTCGAAGCCATCGGGGCGATGCAACTGGAGAACATCGTGCAGGGCCACGGAGAAATCATCCTGCGCGGCGAGATCCGCGACACCTTGCGCCGGCAGGTCCACTACCTAGACACCCTGCGCAGCAAGGTGCAAAAGCTGATTGACGCCGGCGGCAGCCGCGATGAGGCCAAAGCCATCACTATCGAGCAATGCGGCATGCCGCGCGTGCTGCTGAACGGCGCTGTGGTGCAGCTTCACCTCGCCAACGTGCTGGCGACGTATGATCGGCTGATGGCCGCGAAGGCTGCCGAAACATCGCGCGCGGCGTCCGCCGCAAAGCCAAAGACGGCCAAGAAGCCGGCCACCACAAAGCAGGCGAAAGCCGCGCGCGCGAAGAAATCCGACGGCAAGGCATCGGCGAAGAAGGGCGCAGCGAAAGCGAAGTCGAAGGCGACGACCAAGAACAAGAAGACGAGTAAGCCCGCTAAGCGCAAAGCTTTGCCGAAGGGCGGCGCGTCGAAGAAGGGCAAAGGACGGTGAGCCGGATGAGCGTCCTGCAAGCTGCGCTCATCGCCCTGTTCTATGCGTTTGCCCGTTCGGCCTTCAACGCCGGGTTGGGCGGCTATGTGCTGGCCCAGCCGCTCGTCGCCGGCACGATAGCCGGCGCGCTGCTCGGTGACCCGATCCGCGGTGCGCAAATCGGCGGCGCGCTCAACTTGGGCACGCTTGCCCTCAGCCAGCTCCGCGTGCAGGTCGGCCCGGATGTCGCGCTCATCGGCTATGTCGGGGTGCCGCTCATGCTGCTGAGCGGCCTGCGCCCCGACGCTCCGGAAACGGCAGCGCTGTTCGGCGCGCTGGTCGTGTTCGGGATCGCGCTGAACTTCGCGCGCGGCATGTTCAACACCGTGGTCGCGCACTGGGCCGATTACTTCGCCGACCAGGGCAACGTCGGCGGCGTCGCGCTGCTCAATGTCGTCCCCACGCAGATCTGGGTCGTGCTCACCTCGTTTCTGCCGGCGCTGTTCATCCTGCTGTTCGATGCGCCGACCATCGCCGGCATCGCCGCATCCATCCCCGCTTGGGTGCAATTGGCGATGGACTGGAGCCGGCACTTGTTGGCTGCGCTGGGCATCGCCATGAGCCTGCGATTGGTCATGCAAGGCAGCAGCGTCGCCTACTTCCTGCTGGGCTGGCTGAGCGCGCCCCACCTGAACCTGACGCAGGCGACGCTCCTTGGCGGCAGCATCGCCATCATCCACGCCTTCCTGGCCCGCCGACGCGCCGACGCCAAAGCCGAGATGCTCGTCGCCGACGTGCTGCCCTCCGATCAGGCCGAAGGCTACGTGGCAGGACAGCGATTGTCGCCGGCAGAGCTGCTGTCTTCGTTCATGCTGTGGACGTTCTTCCACGACGCCGGCGCGAACTTCGAGCGCTTTCAGAACATGGGGTTCGCTGCGGCGCTCGCGCCGGCCGCCAGGCGGCTATGCGAGACGGCCAGCGAGCGCGTCACGCTGTTGCGCCGCAGCTTGACGCTGTTTAACTGCGAGTGGTCCTTCGGCGCATCGCTGGTCGGCGCGCTCATCGCGTTGGAGGAGCGCCGCGCCAACGGCGAAGCGATCAACGACGCCGAGCTGGTCGGCGCAAAGACGGGCGTCATGGCCGGCCTGGGCGCGATCGGCGATACGGTCATGCGGAGCGCGATCGGCTCGCTGCTCATCGCCGCAGGCGCGGCGTTGGCGGACCGCGGCAGCCTGGTCGGGCCGTTCATGTTCGCAGTCGTCCAGTCGGCGCTGGTGCTGGCGGCCGGATTCATCAGCTTTCAACTCGGCTATGCGCAGATGCATCGCTTCGGCGACTGGGCGCGCGCCAACAACTGGCTGCGCCCGGCCTTGTTCGGCGCGATGCGCCTGGGCGCTTTCGTGCTGGGCGCGCTGGTTGTCGCGCTCGTGCCGATCGGATTGCCCGGCAGCGGCTTGATCCAAATCGGCGCGGCGCAACTGCCCGTGCAGACGCGCGTGCTGGATGCGATTCTGCCGGGCGGATTGCCCCTAGTCGCCACGCTGGCGATGTGGTGGTTGCTGCGCTCTCGGCGGGCCAGCCCGGTCGGCCTGATGGGCGGATGCCTGATCGTCGCCGCTGCCGGCGCAGTCATCGCGCGCGCGATCGGCTGGGTATGAGGCTGCAACTCCATTTGCCGCGCGATGCTCGCCCTGCTGAAGAGTTGCCTCTTGTGGCGCTATTCGCTCGCCCATTTTGTGCGCCCTCGCGCCATGTTGATCCGCCACCGAAGGGCAGACGCTCACGGCGCTGCGCCCGCCGAAGCCGTAAGGCCGCCTTACAATCGGCATCATGCGAGTTGCGATCTTCTCCGACATCCACGGCAACGCAGTAGCGCTGGATGCCGTGCTGAGCGACATCACATCCCTCGGCGCCGACGAGCACTGGATTCTGGGGGACTTGGCCGCGCTAGGTCCCTCGCCCGTGCCGGTATTGGAGCGGCTGAACGAGCTGCCCAAAACGCGCTTTGTGCGCGGCAACACCGACCGCTATGTATGCAACCTGCTCGACCCAAGCGAAGCGGCGGCGGAGATCGCGCAGGCGCCCCACTCTGCGCCGGCCGTGGCGACGCGGCTGGCCATGCTGTGTTGGACGCAGGGCGCGCTGGCTGCATCGGGATGGCTGAACTGGATGGCGACGCTCCCGCTGGAGCAGCGGCTTGTGCTGCCCAATGGCGCGCGCGTGCTGCTGGTGCACGCTGCGCCGAGAACCGACGACGGGCCCGGAATCCGGCCTACGATGAGCGACGACGAGATCGCCGCAGTCATCGAAGGGTGTGAGGCCGACCTGGTCTTCACCGGCCATACGCACTGGCCACTCGATCGCGCAGTCGGCGGCGTCCGCGTCGTCAACCTGGGCAGCGTGAGCAACCCGTGGGCGCCTGATCTGCGCGCCAGCTACTACCTGCTGGAAGCGGACGAGAAGGGCTACCGTCTGGAGCATCGGCGGGTGGACTACGACCGTAGCGCTGTGATCGCGCAGCTAGAACGGATGAACCATCCGGGCATCGGGGTGCTGAGCGCGCACTTTCGTGGCGAGCGACAACCGCCTTGGATAACTGGATAGGCGAAGGCACTGCCTTCGCCCCCCAGGGTGCTCACGCACCGCGCCTGACCAACGGGCGCAGAATCTCACGCTCCTGTGGAGCCAGCGCATGGGTGAGCCACAGCGCCGCGCCGTAGCCCGCCAGGCCAAACGCTAGCCCGATGAGCACGGCGCCGCCGAAGGCAAACGCCGCCGTCACAACCGCCATCACCCCCGCCGCGAGGAACGGCTTAGCCAGTACCTCGACCCAGTTCACCGGCGCGATGTATTGGCGGACGAAGACGTAGAACGCCGCACCCTCGACGATCTCGCTGAAGATAGTCGTCACCGCCGCCGCCACGAATGAGAACAACGGGATGAAAATAGCATTAGCGACGACGTTGAACGTCAGCCCAATGACGAAGGCGCGGGTAAGCGCGCGCTGTTGTCCGGCGGCTATCAGCGCGTAGTTCGTCACGCTGTTGATCCAACCGATCGGCATGCTCCAGGCCATGATGGCGAGTGCGATAGCGCCGTTCGGCAGGAACTCGCGCCCGCCCAGCACGGCGATCATCGGCTCGGCCAGGAAGGCCGTGGCGACCGCCAGCGGCAGCGCCGTCATCACCAGCAGCTTGAGCGCCAGCGTGTACGAGCGCGCCAGTGACGCATCGCGCTGCTGCGCCATGCGCGACATGGCCGGGAACAGCGACTGCGTGAAGAAGGCGGGGATTATGTTGAAGGCGTCAATGAACTTGTAGGCCGCGCTATACCAGCCCACCGCCGTCGGCCCTTTCAACGCCTGCAGCATCGGCACATCCACCTTGAAGAACAGCGTGGCCAGCAGATGGTTCAGCATCAGCGGGAAGGACTCGCGCAGGATAGCCGATGATTGCTGCGCAGCCGCCGGCAATGACGGCGCGCCGGCCGGCCGCAGCCGCAAATGCAACATCCGCCCGGCGAGGAAGAGCAGGAGGGCCAGCGTGATGACGTTGACAATGATGGAGGTGATCCCCAACCCGACCACGCCCCAGCCAAGCAACAACAACGTCGCGCCGATCACGGCCTTCAGCAGCGCGCTGACGATGGTGAGCGCGGCGGGCACTTCGGCCCTCTCATAGGCAAAAAACACGGCGCTCAGGCCGGTAGACAGGCTGCCGGGGAATTGGCTGAGCGCAAGCAGAAGGATGGCGATCTCGGCCTCCGGGGCGAGGTTGAACGCCGCTCGCCAGATCAACACGAGCAGCAGGACTATCGGCGCAATCCCCAGCGCCAGCAACATGCGCAGCCGGCTGGTCTGCAACAGATAGGCCTGCGCGTGAGCGGGGTCGCGCGCGACTTCGCGGGTGAGGAAGGTGTTCAGGCCGAAGTTCATCACGATCTCGAACCAGCCCACGATCACCACGGCGAAGTAGAAATTGCCGGCGCCCTCCGGCCCGAGCACGCGCAGCATGAGCAGCGCAAAGGCGAAGTCAATCAGCCGCGCGGCGATGTTGAGGCCGGTCAGGATCAGGCTGTTGCGCGCGATCAGGCGCACGCCGGATTGCGCGCGCGCCTCGCGCACCGCGTTGCGCCAGACATACACGCCGCCCAGGAACAACATCGCCGCCGACGCGATGAACGTGGCGAACGCGCCGATGCGGAACGAGTCGGGCGAATAGCGGAAGCGCACGGTGAAAGCCCGCGGCGCATCGGGAGTCGGAAGCGCGCCCCCGTCTGCGCTTGACCCCGCGTCCCCCAGCAACACGCCGCGGAAGTTGCCGTTGACCTTGAACACGGGGACTTCGCGCTCGGCGCCGTCCGGCGCGCCCAGCGGCCGGACGAAGGCGCGCCAGCCGGGGAAGTGGCTGTCGGCCAGGATCAGCCAGCTCGGCCCGCCGACCTGTGCATCCACCCACACCTCGTTGTGGCGATATACCGTGACGCTGGCCGGCGAGAACTGCGCAGGCGAGACGCTCGAGTTGTTGGGCAGCGCATTGGCAGTCGTCGCCGACTGCACCGCGCGGAGCACGTCGGGTTCTACCAAGACGAACCTGCGCGGGTCGTAGCGCCGGATGGCCTGGGCGAAGTCATCGGCAGCGACGGTGGCGCTGACCGGCAGGGTGAATGCGCGCGGCATCGCCCGCTCGTTCTGGTAGATGCGCGTTGCGCCGTCATCGTAAAAAAGCGAGAAGCCGGGCGTTGTGATCTCCTCTTCCGTCACCACATACTTCACGCCGAGCAGGTCGAGCAGCGGCGACTCCAAGCTCTGCGCGTTCTTGATCGGCGCGATGCGGTTGTAGAGCAGCTCGCCCTGCGGCTCGATGGCCCGCATGAAGTCGGTGTACTGCTTAGGAATGATCGAGTCGTAGCCGCGGATGTCTTGAAGATCGAACAGCCAGGCCGAATTGGCGTTGAGCGGCTTGCCGGCGCGCGGCTCGTAGGCCGTCAGCCGCCAGAGCGACGCGTCGGCCTGGAGCGCCTGGATGGCCGGCGGCGTGAATTGCAGCAGCCGGGGATCCACCGCCGGGTTGAAGCCGGCCCACGCCCAGTTCAAGTCGGCGGCCAGCAACGCGATGGCCAGCGCCGGCGCCGCGCGCACCAGCCGCGCCCCGACGTGAGCGCCCTCGGCCGGCTGCGCGTGATGCCTGAGCAACAACCACCAGACCGCGCCGGCGGCGACCAGCAACAGCCCTAGGCGAACGACGTTGAGCGCCTGGTAGCTAAAGAACATCTCGCCGCCGGTGAACCCTTGCTGTGCGGCCGAATTTCTGACGATGCCCTCGAAGAATGGTTGTAAGACCGGCCAAGCCAGCCGCGCGACCGCCACCGACGCAATCGCCAGCGCGCCCAGCGCCATTGCCGCCGCGCTCGCGATCCAGTGCGCCCGCGCGATCGGGTTTTGCCTGGCCGGCGTGAGCTTAGGCCGATACTCGCCGATGGCCGGCGGGCCTTTCGGCTCCGTCGCCAACGAGTCGAGCCCAGCGCCGGCCAGCGCGGCCAGCGACAGGGTGAGCGGGAAGATCCAGCGGAAGGGCGAATGCAACTGGCTGAAGCCCGGCACGCCGAAGAACAGGATGGCATAGGCCGGCGTGCCGAAGATGAACAACAGCGAGAGCACGCCGAGCGCGACGAAGAACCAGGTCGGGAACTTCGATTGTCGGCCGGCAGCCGCGCGACGGCCCGATGCAGCGCGGATGCGGCCGGCGATGGCCACGCCGGCGAGGATGAGCGTGATCAGGCCCACGTAAGCCGCGCCTTCGACGTAGTTTTTGACGCCCCAGGCGGTGTTGCCGCTTGGCGTATTCACCGCCTGACGGCTGAATGTGAACAGGTCGAAGTAGGTGTGGTGCGCCGGGTTGCCGAAGAAATCCGGCCCCAACCACTGCACGACATAGCGCCACGGGAAGGCATAGCTCATCACCTCCTGCAGCGAGGCGCTGCCCTGGCGGAAGTTGCGCGTCACCAACTCCAGCAACGGGATCAACTGCACCGCGCCGATGAGGAGGCCGGCGACGCCCATGGCGACCAGCCAGGCCAGCCGGCCGGCCAGATACGGCCCATCCACGCGCAGGTTGCCGAAGCCGATCACCGTGCTCACGCGCCACAGGCAGAACAGCGCCGTCACGATGAGCGTGTAGGCCAGGATTTCGACGTGGCCGGCCAGGACGACCATGGCCAGAGCCAGCGCGCCGATCACCACCCAGGGCATGGACGACGGCCGGTTGCCCAGCCCAGGCGACTGCCGGATCACGCGCTCGCACATGGCCAAAATCAGCGGCAACCACGCCGCGCCGGCGATGATCATCTGGAAGACCACCGAGACCACGAAGAAGCCGCTCAACTGGTAAGCCACGCCGGCGAAGAGCGCGCCGTAGCGTCGGACGCCGAGCGTCTGCATGAAGATGAAGGTGAAGACGCCGGCCAACCCGAGCTGCAGCACGGTGAACCAACCATAGGCTTTCTCCAACGGCAGCGCGTAATACAACAGGCTGAACGGATACATCGCCGAGTGCTGGCCCGCCGCGAGAAACGGCACGCCGGCGAAGAGGTAGGGGTTCCACAACGGCAGCTCACCCTCGGCGAGCGACTTGATGATGAAGCGCTTCCAGGGGTAGTTTTCCAGGATCAGATCGGAGAGCAGCTCGTTCTGGGGGACGCCGACGCCGAGCGACGCGGCCGCAGATTTGAACGGCTGCCAGGCGAACAGGTTATCTGCTGGGAGCAACGTGTAACCGCCGACGGTCACCGGGAAGAACAGCGCCATCGGCAGCAGCATGAGCAGGGCGATGCACGCCGCTGTAGCTGCCTGCGGTCGCTTCAGCCATGACAGCAACGATTGCATGAGCCGAAATGTTACCCTATAGCGACTCGCCGCATTGTGCAGCGCGTCGGGCCGAAGCGCTGTGGCGCGAGGGCGAGTCCGGCAAACACCAGCGCATCGGCCGAAGTGCGAGGCGTCGTCTCGTCCCGCGCTTGGGGGGCGAGCATTTGCGCTCGCGCCTGCGGCGCATCTTGTTTCGTCTCTGCGAGGTTGCCTATGACGCCGATCGTCGGTTGCGTCGCGCGAATTTGTAAGATAAGCTGCAGACTTGTGAGATTACATAGTGCCCTTCGGGTCTGGCCCCCTCTCGTGTTGACAAGGACTGCCCACGTTTGCCGGTGCGCAGTGGGCCGCAAAAGCAGTGAACCCCTAGGCGCCCGCTACACGGAGATAGCGCAATGAATCAACAAGGCCCAGACTATCGTCTGCATCGCCTCGGCGTCGTGATGCGCGCCGACCCGGACAACCCCGAAGAAGCGCTCGGCGTGCTGAATCCGGCGACGGCGCGCGGGCCGGACGGCAAGCTGTATCTCTTTGCGCGCGTCGTCGCCGCCGGCAACTACTCGCGCATCGGCATCGCCGAGGTGCTGTTCGATGCGCGCGGCGATCCCGTCGCGGTCGAGCGGAAGGGCTACGCGCTCGAGCCGACCGAGTCCTACGAGCGCAACGCGCGCACCGCCGGCTGCGAAGACCCGCGCATCACGTTCGTAGCGCCGCTCGGCTACTACGTGATGGCCTACACGGCGTACGGGCCGTTGGGGCCGCGCGTCGCATTAGCCTGGTCCAAAGACCTGTTCACCTGGCAGCGCATCGGCCCGGCCAAATTCGCCTTCATGCCGCAGTATCGGGTTGACTTCGACCTCTATGACAACAAGGACGCCTATCTCTTCCCGCAGCCGGTGCGCGATCCACACGGGCGGTTGGCGTTGGCGATGATCCACCGCCCGTCGAACACGCAAGGCGGCTTGACAGTCACGCCGGCGGGCATCGCCGAAGCGCGCCCGAGCATGTGGATTTCGTATTGCCCCCTCGACCGCGCTCAGGCCGGCCCAGAAGGATTGCTGCTGTGGGAAGCGCACCAGTTGTTGGCCGCCCCGGCCCAGCCGTGGGAAAGCCTGAAGATCGGCGGCGGCACGCCGCCGGTGTTGACCTCGCGCGGCTGGCTCACGATCTATCACGGCGTCTCCGGCCGCATTGTGGAGGGCGTGGATCACCAACCGTTCGTGCGCTATTGCGCTGGCGCGATGCTGCTGGATCGCGACGACCCGCGCCATGTGATTTACCGGTCGAGCGAGCCAATCCTCTCGCCCGAGGCGCCGGAGGAGAAAGAAGGCGTGGTGGCGAACGTGGTCTTTCCCACCGGCGTAGATCTGCGCGCAGGCGGACGGTTGGACGTGTACTACGGCATGGCCGATTTCTACATCGGCGTCGCGCGGATGACGCTGCCGGACTAGAGCGGCCGCGCGCTCATCGCCGCCAATGCGACCACTTCGCCGATCTCGCACATCGCCCCATAGGTGTCGCCGGTCAGCCCGCCCAGCGACCGGGTCCAGCGCGCGAAGACGACCCGCGCGACGAGCAGCGTTAGCCCAATCGCAATCCCGCCGCGCAGCAGACCGGCCGGCCAGGCCTGCGGTGGGCGTCCCACGGCGCACGCGAGCGCGACGATGACCAGCATCTGCAAAGTGGCGACGACCAGGCTGCGGCGGCGGATAAAGTCACGAAAGTTGCGGCCCAGCCCGCCCGCGCGCGCGGCCGGGAAGAAGAAAATGCCGTAGAGGTCGGCCCACCGGCCCAGCGTCGTCGCGATCAGCACGGCGCGCAGCCAATCGGCGCCGGCGGCTGCGATGAAAACGACCTTGAGCAGGATGACTGCTGTTAGCGCGAGCGCGCCCATCGCGCCGATGCGGCTATCCTTCATGATCTCCAGCTTGCGCTCGCGCGGCCGCCAGCTCATCACCGCGTCGAACGTGTCGCTCAGGCCATCCAGGTGCAGCCCCGAGGTGATGACGGCGAGGGCGATGACGACGGCGACGGCGCGCGCGAAGTCACCCCACAACGCATCGGCCAGCCAACCGACGCCGCACGCCAGCAGGCCGATGAGTGCGCCGACGGCCGGAAACCACGCCATCGCGCGCGCGACCGTTTGCTCATAATCCTCGCCGGTCATCGGCGGCATGAACGGCAAGGGGATGAGCGTGAGAAATCGAACGGCCTCGAAGAATGCAGTGAACATGATGATCGCCTCTTCTCTTATAAGTCTAGGTAGGTCTAGGTAGGCCAGGGTGGGCCTGGGTGGGCGAAGGCATTGCCTTCGCCTACTCAGGCCTACTCAGTTGCCTCCGCACCCCGCGCTCGGGTCAGGAATGGCCGGCCGCGAGCGGCGGCACGTGATTCACCATGCGCAGGATGGTCGTCGAGGGGTAGCAGTCCACTGCGGTGACGCTGCCCAGGTCAATCCGCCAGCGCCAGTGATCGGCCGTCGGCGTCCCCATCAGCGCGCAGAGCAGGGCCTGTATCGGGCCGCTGTGGGCTACCACGACCACGCGGCGGCCGGCGAACTGCGCGCCCAGGTCCTGCCACGCTTGCGCGACGCGCCGGGCCAACTGCGCCAGCGATTCGCCCTGCAACGGCGCATGATGGAGCGGGTCGGCGAAACGCCGCGCGGCGTCCTCTGGGTAGCGCTGTATCACTTCGCGATAGGTGAGGCCCTCCCATGCGCCGTGCGATGCCTCGCGCCAGCGCGCGTCGGCCAAGACCGGGATGCGGCGCGCGCCCTTGATCGCCTGGGCCGTCGCTTCGGTGCGCATCAAGCCGCTGTGAACAATGGCATCCACCCGGCGGGCCGCGAAGAAGCGCGCCAGCGCCAGCGCCTGGCGTTCGCCGAACCGGGTCAGCGGCCGATCGGTGATGCTCATGTAGCGACGGGCGACGTTCCAATCGGCTTGTCCATGTCGCACCAACCAGACGCTGCGAGGCACGCCGGACATCGGGCGCGAAGGCTACCACAGCTCATGCGCCATGACGGATCGCGCGCTT
>CALHLE010000042.1 GCA_938034415.1 uncultured Anaerolineae bacterium | reverse complement strand
CGCGCAGGCGTGATGCGCGATACGCGCGCCCATCACCGGAGGGCGCGATGGCAGCGATCACCCAGGCGCAGGCAAAAGCGCAATCGCGGCGCATCGGGCGCGCCCGGCTGCGCGATTGGCTGGATGGCTACCTGTTGACCTCGCCGTTCATCATCGGATTCCTGGTCTTCACGGCTTTCCCGATGCTGTACGCGATCTGGTTGTCTTTTCACAAGTGGAATCTGATCAGCGCGCCGACGTTCGTCGGCCTGGACAACTACATCAAGGCGCTCACCCATCCGACGGCGCAGCTCAGCCTATACAACAGCGCGTTCTACACGGTCTTTGCCGTGCCGATTCAGCTCATCATCTCGTTCACGCTGGCGCTGGCGTTGACACAGGCGATTCGCTTTCGCGACCTGTATCGCGCCGGCTTCTACCTGCCGATCATCGTGCCGCTCGTCGCCAGCGCGGTGGTGTGGCAGCGCGTGTTCCACCCCGAATTCGGCATCCTGAACGAGGTGCTGGGCTGGCTTGGCATTCCGCCGGCCAAGTGGCTCTTCGACCCCGCCCTCGCCAAGCCCGCCTTCATCATCATGTCATTCTGGATGATTGGGCGGCAGATGGTGATCTTCATCGCCGGCCTGGGCAACATCCCGCAGTCGCTGCTGGAGGCGGCGAGCATTGACGGCGCCGGGCCGGTGCGCCGGTTGTTCAGCATCGTCATCCCGCTCATGACGCCGCTGATCTTCTACAACTGCGTGATCGCCATCATCAACTCGTTCCAGATCTTCGTGCCGGCGCTGATCATGACCGACGGCGGCCCGCAGAACGCCACGCTGTTCGCCGTGCTCAACATCTACCGCGAGGGCTTTCAGTTCTTCAACATGGGCTACGCCGCCGCGCTCTCGTGGGAGTTGTTCGTCATCGTCATCGGCTTCACGATTGCCCAGTTCGGCCTCTCGCAGCGCTGGGTGTATTACTCGGACTAATGGCAACCTCCACCATGACGACCTCGCTGACGACTGGTCAGCCCAGCAGACGGCAGCTCACCCGCATCGCCGGCCTGGTCATCCTGCAGATCGTGATGACGGCCTGCCTGATCACCTTCCTTGCGCCGACCTTCTGGATGATCTCGTCATCGCTCAAGGCTTCGACCGAGGTCTTCCAGCACCCAATTGTGTGGATTCCAGAGTCGCCGCAATGGAGCAACTACGCGAAGGTGTTCCAGACGCTGCCCTTTGCAAAGTTCGCCTGGAACACGTTCGTCGTCGTTGTGCTGGCGGTGTTCGGCACGGTGGTCTCGACGGCGCTCGTCGCCTATGGGCTGGCGCGCGTGGAATTTCCCGGCCGGCGCATCGTCTTCGCGCTGATGGTGGCGACGATCATGCTGCCGGATATCGTCACGCTCATCCCGCGCTTCATCATGTTCCGCACCTTCCGTTGGATTGACACCTTCGCGCCGCTCACCGTGCCGTTCTGGTTCGCGCTCACCACGCTCTACGTCTTTCTAATGTATCAGTTCCTGCGCGGCATCCCGAAGGAGCTGGACGAAGCCGCGACGATTGACGGCGCCAATCGCTGGCAGATTTTGTGGCATGTGATCCTGCCCCTGTGCAAGCCGGTGATCGCCACCATCGCCGTGTTCGCCCTAATTCAGCACTACAACGAATTCCTCACCCCGCTGATCTACCTGAACCGGCTCGACAACTGGACGCTTGCGCTTGGCGTGCGCGCCCTGAACGACTCCAACGTGGCCAACTGGGAGTTGGTGTTCGCGGCCAGCACCTTGATGCTCATCCCCGTGCTGCTGCTGTTCATCATCGCGCAGCGCTACTTTGTGCAGGGCATCGCGCTGACGGGGTTCGGCGGCCGCTGAGCGCAGGGCGAGATGCCATCGTGCGACACGGTTAACCATCATGGAGAGTTCAAAACGCTTATGAAGTTCTTTCTTGACAGCGCCATCGTAGACGAAATCGCCTACGCGCTCGACCTGTGGGACATTGACGGCGTGACGACCAACCCGCGCCACATCCTCGCTTCCGGCAAGCCAATGTTGCAGGTGATCCGCGAGATCGGGAAGCTGGTGGAAGGCACGACGAAGACGGTCTCGGTGGAAGTCAACCCGCACTACAAGACAGTGGACGAGTTCGTGCGCGAAGGGCGCAAGCTGGCGTCCCTGCACCCCAACTTCGTGATCAAGCTGCACTGCATCGAGCCGGCCTTCAAGGCGATTCCGATCCTGGCCAAGGACGGCATCCGCGTGAACGTCACCCTGGTCTTCAACGCAGTGCAGGCGCTGGCCGCCATGCGCGCCGGCGCGTATTACGTCTCGCCGTTCATCGGTTGGAAGGAAGCCAACGCCGAGGAGACCCGCGAGCTGATCGCCGACATCGTCCAGATCCGCGACAACTATGGCTTCAAGACGGAGGTGTTGGTGGCCGCCGTGCGTAACGGGCGACAAATCGCCGACGCCGCCGTCGCCGGCGCGGACATCGTCACCGCCGCGCTGAGCGTCTACAAAGATGCCTTCGACCATCCCTACACGCGCGATGGGCTAGCCAAATTCCAGGAGTTCTGGGACAGAGGGCAGTACGAGTAAGCCTGCGCGGCCGCTCGTTGTTCGCATCGCGCAGCGACAGCGCACACAGATAGATAGACTACCCCTAACTATGAGTGAGCCAAAGAAGTTCCTCATCGGCGGCCAATGGCGCGCCGGTCAGACGACGTTTGCAGTCCGCTTTCCCTACACCGGCGAGCTGGTTGCCGAGGTCTACTCACCGAGCGACGACGACTTGGAAGCCGCCGTGCAGGCCGCGCAGCGGGGCGCACGCGTCATGCGCAAGCTGCCGGCGCACGAGCGGTCGGCCATCCTGCGCCGACTGCATGCCCAGATGGAAGCGCGCACCGAAGAGTTGGTCAATACCTTGGTCATGGAAGGCGGCAAGACCAAGAAGGCCGCGCGCGGCGAGGTGGCGCGCGCGAAGCAGACCGTCTTCGTCGCGTCGGAGGAGGCGCGGCGCATCCCCGGCGAGGTCGTCAACATGGATTGGACGAAGGACGGCGAGAACCGCATCGGCATCGTGCGACGCTTCCCGCTCGGCGTCATCCTGTGCATCGCGCCGTTCAACTATCCGCTCAACCTGGCCTGCCACAAGGTGGCGCCGGCTTTGGCAGCCGGCAACGCCTTCATCCTCAAGCCGGCCAGCGCCACACCGCTCTCGGCGCTGCTGCTGGGCGAGATGCTGCTTGAAGCCGGCGCGCCGCCCGAAGCCGTCAACGTGGTGACGTGCAGCGGCGCACAAGCCGAAAACCTGGTGCGCGACGAACGCATCGCCATGTTCTCTTTCACCGGCAGCAGCGAGGTGGGCTGGCACCTCAAGCGCGTGTGCGGACGCAAGCGCGCGACGCTGGAGCTGGGCGGCAATGCCGCGGCCATCGTGCACGAGGACGCCCACATCGGCTATGCCGCCAAGCGCATCGCTTTCGGCGGCTTTACCAACGCCGGCCAGAACTGCATCAGCGTGCAGCGCGTGCTCATCCACCGCCCGATCTACAACGAGGCTGTCGAGACGCTGCTCGACGAGATCAACGCGCTCAAGGTCGGCGACCCGCGCTTGGAGGAGACCGACGTCGGCCCGATGATCACCGAGCGCGCTGCCATGCAAGCCGAGGCATGGGTGGAGGAAGCGCTGAGCCAGGGCGCGCGCAAGCTGCTCGGCAACGGCCGGCAGGGCGCGCTGCTGCATCCCACCGTGCTGAGCGACGTGAACCGCGAGATGAAGGTGAGCTGCCAGGAGGTGTTCGCGCCGGTGCTCACCGTGCAGCCCTACGACACCTTCGAGGAGGCCATCGCGCTGGCCAACAGCACCGACTACGGCTTGCAAGGCGGCGTGTTTACGCGCGACATGGGCCGCATCATGCAAGCCTACGAGGAAATCGAAGTCGGCGGCTTGCAAGTGAACGACGTCTCCACCTTCCGCGTGGATCACATGCCCTACGGCGGCGTGAAGGCCAGCGGCATCGGGCGCGAGGGCGTCAAGTACGCCATCGAGGAGATGACCGAGCCGAAACTGATGGTGATCAACCTGAACGGGTGAAGGCGGCGGCCGCAGTTTGCGAACCACCGGCTAGGACATCACAGGCTCATGCGTTCTTTTCTCTCTCATCTCGAATGCTCGTACTGCGGCGCGACGTATTCCGCCGACGAGCTTCACACGACTTGCCCGAAGTGCGGCAAGGTGCTGCTGGCGCGCTACGACTTGCAGGCCGCGCGCCAACATCTGACGCCAGAAGCCCTTTGTCGGCGACCCGCGAACATGTGGCGCTGGTTCGAGATCATGCCAGTGCGCGACCCAGCCAATGTGGTCACGCTAGGCGAAGGCTGCACGCCGCTGCTGTCCGCCGGACGGCTGGGCGAACGGCTCGGCACCGACCGGCTGTGGATCAAAGACGAGGGCCTCAATCCCACCGGCAGCTTCAAGGCGCGCGGGCTGTCGGCGGCCGTGTCGAAGGCCAAGGAGCTAGGGGTCACAGCGGTCGCCATCCCCTCGGCCGGCAACGCGGCCTCGGCGCTGGCCGCCTATGGCGCGCGGGCAGGCCTGGCCGTGTATCAGTTCATGCCGCAGGACGTGCCGGAGATGATGCGCAAGGAGGGCTTCCAATACGGGGCGCGGGCTTATCTGGTGCAAGGGCTGATCAACGACGCCGGCCGGCTGGTGCGCGAGGGCGCGGCGCGCAAGGGTTGGTTCGACGTGTCCACGCTGCGCGAGCCGTATCGCCAGGAGGGCAAGAAAACCATGGGGCTGGAGCTGGCCGAGCAGTTCGATTGGAGGTTGCCCGACGCGATCATCTACCCCACCGGCGGGGGCACCGGCATCGTCGGCATGTGGAAGGCCTTCGCCGAGCTGGAGCAGCTCGGCTGGATCGGCGCCAAGCGCCCTAAGATGATCGTGGCGCAGGCCGAGGGCTGCGCGCCAATCGTCCGCGCGTTCGAGGCCGGCCAGCGCCATGCCGAGCTGTTCCCCAACGCGCACACCATCGCACCGGGCATCCGCGTGCCGGTTGCCATCGGCGATTACCTGATTTTGGACGCGGTGCGGCAAAGCGGCGGCACGGCGGTGGCGGTGAGCGACGCCGAAATCCTGCGCGACATGCGCGAGATGGCGCAATGGGCCGGCGTGTTCGCCTCGCCGGAGGGCGCGGCGACGCTCTCAGCCTACAAGCGCCTGCGCGCCAGCGGCTTCCTCTCGCCCGACGACGTCACCGTGCTGTTTAGCTGCGGCAGCGCCTTCAAGAACGCGGAGCTGATCGCGCCGCCACCGCTGCCCGTGCTCGATCCAAATCAGCCGGATGTGTTAGAGGCAATATGAGCGAGAGATCGCCTCTGTAAATCCCACGCTGTCCCTCGCAGCAACCTTCCACCTTAGAATTGCCGTTGATGTCAACCGATGCCGCGTATCTGGAATTGGTGTTGCAATCCATAAGAGCCTGCGCTAATTACAAACCAAAGTTTGGTCAAGGCGTCAAAAGCGCCGGCTTAACACTCGCACAGTTTCAGGAGCTGTATCGCAAGGACTCGTTCTACAGTTGGTTTGGGCTCGACAATCCGATGATGTATGCCGCCCACCGAGCAGCGGGCGGTATGACCAGCGTATACCGCCAAATCGGCGCGGGCTGCGAAAGGTTGTTCCGCGCAGTGCTCAAGGATTCCCTCGGCCTTGCAGACGATGATGTCGTGTGGTCGTACCAGGTCTTTCTTCCCTCTGGGAAGACGCAGACGCTTCATCTGGACGGACGCGTCCCCCTTGAGAAGATTCCTGACAAAGAGAAGCGAAAACGTCTCCGCGCATGGATGAAAAAGTCAGCGAAAGCGATCGGCGTTGAAGAAAGCGTGATCTCGAATTTGACCGGCGTCATTTTTGAAGTGCGGCAAGGCTATAAGAGCAAAGACGCCAAACGCCAAAACGCTGATATCGCTAACGCAGCAACGGCTTACACAAAAGCATATCTGCCCTGCGTTATAGTCTTATCAAAGCAGATTGACGCAGATATCCTCTCGCGTTATTCCACAGCGAAGTGGATTGTTCTTACTGGCGACAAGGACAACAAGGACGCTTCGACTTCTACCTATGCCTTCATGCGCGATGTCATTGGCTATGACCTCGCAGCATTTTTGGAGCGCAATAGCAAGACACTACGCGATGAAGTAGAGAGCGTATTGAAGGCGCTTCTCGACCCGGAGGCGACTTGATGCATGCAGTTCTGGAAAGCAAACCACTTCGTCAACGAGCCGACTACACATACAAATTCAACGCCAAAACTGGTCGGCATGGTTGGCTACGCCTAACGCCTGCTTACTCTCTAAAAATTGTAGAAGAGTTGATCGCCGAGCATAAGGAGGCGCGTCGAATCCTTGACCCTTTCTGCGGCACTGGAACAACTGCATTAAGCGCTGCATATCATGGCCGAGAAGGAGTGACCACAGATATCAATCCCTTCCTAGTGTGGCTCACCAAAGCAAAGACGGCGATCTACTCTTCCAGAGAAGTTGCAACCACGCTTGACGCTTGCGCTTCAGCGCTCGATTTGGTCAGGCGACAGGCGATAGAGCCTGCGCCTCAACCGTCTATACATAACATCGAACGATGGTGGATGCCGAAAGAACTCCTCTTTTTGCGCTTTCTGCGCGCGGCCATTGCAGCAACAACCCAGGAGCATTCTCCAGAGCGGAACCTGTTAATGGTCGCATTCTGCCGTTCGTTGATAGAACTGTCGAACGCAGCGTTCAACCATCAATCTATGTCATTCAAAAATGAAAGTCAGCTCAAAGTTGATCTCGAGATTGATTTAGCTACAGTCTTTGCCGAGCATGTGAGATTTGTCTTGCGCGGCGCTGCCGAAAACCCCACCGGTATCGCAAATGTAATGCTTGGGGATGCTCGAAATCTTGCAAGCTTTTTAGAAGGGCCTTTTGACTTAGTGA
>CALHLE010000041.1 GCA_938034415.1 uncultured Anaerolineae bacterium | reverse complement strand
CGATATGAGCAATGAGGAATACCAGCACCTCATCCGCAGCGACGGCGCAACTATTCGTGAGGCGCTCGCCCGGCGGCGCTACGGCCAAGACATCCTGCGCTGCCTGCGCGACGTGAGCGACGCGCAGTTGCCGGCCCTGCTGGGCAACCTTGGCGGCCACGACCTGCGCTTGCTCATCGCTCGGCTCCGCGAAGCCGAACGGACGACTGACCGCCCCAGCGTGATATTCGCCTACACCATCAAAGGCTACGGCTTGCCGATTTATGGCGATCCGGCCAATCATGCCGCACTGCTCAGCACCGAGCGCATCAACGAGCTTCGCGCCTCCCTCGGCCTGACCGAGGCCACGCAATGGGACGCCTTCGACCCCGACTCGCCGGAGGGCCGCCTGTGCGCGGAACGCGGCCGATTCCTGCGCCTCAAGGAGCGCGCCCGCGACATACCGCCGCCACCCGTGCGCGCGGCGGATGTGCCGGATGAACTGAACGCCACGGCGCTGCCCGTCGTCTCGACGCAAGAGGCGTTCGGGCGCGCCATGCTGCGCCTGGCCGATGCGCCCAAGGTCGGACCGCGCATCGTCACCTCTTCGGCGGATGTGTCGGTCAGCACAAACCTGGGTGGATGGATCAACAAAGTCGGCACGTTCACCCTGCGCGAAGCCACCGACTACGAGGCCGGCCGCGCGCGCATCCTCAACTGGCAGCTCGGCAGCAAGGGACAGCACATCGAGATGGGCATCGCCGAGATGAACCTGTTCTCGCTGATTGGGCAGATGGGCATGGCCCACGAACTCATGGGCCAGTTGCTCTTCCCCATCGGCACGGTCTACGACCCATTCGTCTGCCGCGGGCTGGACGCCATTATCTACGGCTTGTACTCTGGGGCGAAGTTCATCTTCGTCGCTACGCCCAGCGGCGTGACGCTGGCGCCGGAAGGCGGCGCGCATCAGTCGTCGGTCACCCCCTCGCTCGGCATCGAGCTGCCCGAATTGGACTACTACGAGCCGACCTTCGCCATTGAAGTGGAATGGGCGCTGTGCGAGGCGCTCAAGCAATGCTGCGACCGGCAAGGCGGTCGCTCCTCCTACCTGCGCCTGTCCACCAAGCCGATCGAACAAGCCTTGCTCGAGCCGGTGATGGCGCGCTTGGGCAAGGACGAACTCCGCCGCCAATTCCTGGCCGGCGGCTACGTCGTCCACCGCTCCCCCGGTCGCCATGACCCGCAATCGGCGCTGCACATCGTCACCACCGGCGTGATGCTGCCCGAAGCGCTTGAGGCCGCGCATTACCTCGAAAGCGAGGGCGTCGCGGTCAACCTGATCAACCTCACCAGCCCGCGCCGCGCCTACGACGACTGGCACGCAGCGCAACAGCGCGGCGACGATGCGCACCACCTCGCGACGCTCATCCCGGCGGACGCGCGACGCGCGCCCATCCTCACCGTCCACGACGCTGCGCCGCATGCCCTGGCCTGGGTCGGCAGCGTCTTCGGCCAGAAGACGCGCGCGCTCGGCGTGACCAAGTTCGGCCAATCCGGCTACCGCGCCGACCTATACCGCTACTTCCACATTGACGCGGAGAGCATCATCAAGCACGGCTTTGCGCTGGTGGACGAATCGCTGCACAGCTAGGCGCAGACTTGTGGACGACGCCTGACGCCTGGGACGGCGCAAGTTTCAACGCCCGGCGGTGGTAGATTTAGCGCCGCATGGCCAAGCTCGTTGCCCTCGGCGCGTTGCTCGGCGCCATACTCGGACTAGCCGCATGCGCCCCGCTCAGCGTCGGCGCTCCCCTCACATCGGAGTTGGGCCGACTGCGCAACGAACCGATTCCGGCGACATACTACCCAACGGCAACGCTGCCCCCCACCTGGACGCCGCCGCCGCGGCCGACCCGGCCTTCGCCGACCGTTGCGCTGCCGAGCGCGACGCCGACGCCATCGGCGACCGCAACGCCAGAGCCGACGGCCACGCCCTCGCCCACCCTGCCGCCGCCGACGCAGGCGCCCTCGCCGCCTACGCTCACGCCCATCCCCACCCTTGCCCCTGCGCCCCTGCCGACGATTGCGCCTGCCGCAGCCGAGGCCGCGCCGCGCGCGTTCGCCCTCGCCGCCAACGCTCAGGACGCCTCGCCTAGCGCCGCCTGTCCGGTCGTCGCCTCCGGCTACGATCTCGTGCCGTTCGAGGGGCCGCCCTACAAGGGCAACGCGCTGACCGACCACAACGCCGATCTGCGCCTCTCGGTGATCGGGATTGCGCCGGCGGATGCGCCGCCCACGCTAGTGGACTACAACGGCCCAACCGACCCCGACGCGCCGAAGCTGCACGGCCTGTTCCAGCCCAACCGCGTGCCAACCTTCCTGCGCGCGTATTTGCGCTTCGACTGGGTGTGGGACGAAGGCCGGGGTGAACCCTATGGCTGGCGAGGCGGGTTGAACCTGGACTGGCCGGCCGCCGCGCTCGAGCTGGCAACCGCGCCGGGCGAAACGATCTATCCGCCGTCGCGCAGCCCGCTCATCTACGGCGGCGGCGCAATCGCGCTCGTGCTCTTTGCCGACGAGCGCGAACTCACGCTGGGCTACTCAAGACACGACGACGTGGGCGCCGGCTATGTCGTCCACCTGTTGAACCTATGCGTGGACCCGAACCTGGTCGCGCTCTACCGCGCGCAACTGAACAACGGGCGACGCGCCACCGGCCACCTGCCTGCCGTGCGCAATGCCCAGCCAATCGGCACGGCCGCCGGCGCGCTCATCGTCGCGGTGCGCGACCGCGGCGCCTTCCTCGATCCCCGTTCGCGCAAGGACTGGTGGCCGCGTTGAGGGGTGTATTCCTGACGAGGGTAGGCGCAGGTAACGCCTGCGCCTACCCTGTCTGGCCCCGCAGAGAAATGTATCCCCATTGAGCGCCATTCTGGTATAATGCGCGTACAGCAATCATGGGCCGCTAGCTCAATTGGTAGAGCAGTTGACTCTTAATCAATTGGTTGGGGGTTCGAGTCCCTCGCGGCTCACTAAGGCGGACGAACGCAAAGTTCGTCCGCTCTTTTTGTCGGGCTTCATCCCCCTCTCAGATTATTTGCCTATATTCGCCCGCGAGTCGAAGTGCCGCGCGACCGCGCCGCGCTCAAGCCAGCGCGATACAGGATGGGGAGAAGAAGGGTGATGCGCCGACAAGACGCGAAAGAACGAAAGCCAAACCGGTTGGCAAGCCTGGCCTGCTGCGCAGCGCTCGCGCTCAGCGCGTGCGCCAATCCACTCAGACAAGAACCGACGCTCGAACCCGCCCTCTCCCCCACGCGCACGCCCGTCTCTCAGCGGGAGCAAATCGCGCGTGCGCAGTCCACGCCTACAGCGCTCCCGCCTGCTGCCGCTGACACGGCTACAAAGCAGCCCGTGCCCACCACTGCCACCCGCATGCGCTATGCCGCGTGCAGCGCGGTCAAGCCGGCCGTCGGCCGCATCGCGCCCAACCCGACAAGCGACGGCGGGCAGATCGTCTATCTGACCACCGACGGCAACATCATGGTGACCGACCCAACCGGCCGCAAAACCACCCCGATCACGTCAGACGCCTTTATCTCCGAGAACCAGCAGGCCGGGCGCATCTATCAATTCCCAACCTTCTCGAACGACGGCCGTTTTCTCGCCTTCGTCAGCCTGAGCACCTCCGAGGGCTTCAACGGCTTCACGCGCACAGTCCACGTTGCGCCGGCCTCCGGCGGCGCAATGACCGACCTCTACAGCACGTCCGAATGGAACATCCCCTACGTGGACTGGTCGCCGGACGGCAAACAGGTGGCCTTCCTCACCATCAGCCCGCGCAGCGGCGCCATCCGCGTTGTCGGACGCAACGGCGGCGACATCTCGATCTTCGACACCGGCTCGCCAACCTACTGGCACTGGCGCGCCGACTCGGCGGCAATGGTCACCCACCTGGGCGGGCGGGCGACGACGCCAGGCCGCGCCAACGTCTCAATCATCGAAGCAAAAGGCTCGGCCAAGGGCAAGCAAACCATCATCGAAGCGCTGCCCGGCGCGTTTCAATCTCCGCACTGGTCGCCGGACGGCCGATACGTGTTGTTCGTCGCTTATACAGACAATCAAGACGAGCTGGTATTAGCCGATTCGAGCGGCAAACCGATGTGCGCGCTCGCGCGCATCGAGGACAGCGCCTATTTCGCCTGGTCGCCCGATGGCCAACGCGTCGCCGTTCTGGATACTACGCCCGCGCCGCAGGGCGTCCCGATACCGGCGGCGTTGACGGTGTATGACCTTGCCGCCGGGACAAGCGCCGCCGTCCACGACGAAGCCGCAATGTTCTTCTGGTCGCCCGACGGCGACAAGCTGGCCGTTTACTCGATCGTGTTCAACACAACTCCCACCCCGCTGGGCGACGCTGGGGGCAAGCCCAGCGCGCCGCCGGCCCAGACGCGCTCGCCGGCGCTGCGCATCGAGATCGTAGACGCCAACACCGGCGCTAAGATCAAAGTCGCCGACACCTTCCCATCGCGCCAGTTCATCCAGTACTTCCCTTACTTCGATCAATACTCGCGCGCCGTCACGCCCTGGTCGCCCGACGGCCGCCGACTCGTCCTGGCCAGCCTCTCGCCGTCGCGCGAGACGGCGGACGTTGCCGTAGCCACCCTGAACTCGGCCGGCGGCATAGACCTAAACCGCATCGCCACTGGCACGATTGCATTCTGGTCGCCCAGATGATGAAAGGCATGAGCAAGATGAAAAAAGCGAGCAACCCCTACCTCCTCGCGGCAACGGCCGTGTGCGCCGCTCTGGGATTGAGCGCATGCGGCTTTAGCGCATCTGCCCAGCAAAAACCGCGCGTGGAACTGCCCCAGGAGTTTCGCCTGCCGCAGAACGACCTGGTCAAGGCGTTCGAGCGCCGCGTGGGACGCATCGCCGTCGTCGCCGAGGACGGGAACATCCTGGTCATGGATCAAACCGGCGGCAACATCGTGCGCATCACCCGCGACGGCAATCGCATGGCGCGCGGGACGAACGAAGCGCTGTTCTACAGCTTGCCGGTCTGGTCGCCCGACGCCAAGCAGATCGCCCTGGTGGAGTTGACCGCGCGACGCACGCCCGCAAACGCCCTGATCGAGATCAACCCGGTAGCCGTGATGATCCAGCGCGGGCCGGACAGCGTCGTGATTGAGCAAACGGAGGAAGGACAGACGATGCAACCCGCCGAGCCGGGCATGCACATCGAGCGTCGGCCGCAGCGCGTGATCATTCAGCGCAAGGCAGAAGGCGGCGAACTCGTGTCCAGCGCCGTGTATCTAGCCTCAGCGGACGGCAAGCGCCCGCTGCGCGAGATCTTCCTGTCCAAGACCCACGACATCCCATACCTCGACTGGTCGCCGGACGGCTCGTACATCGCCTTCCTCACCCAGAACATCGAGGATGAAACCTATGAAGTAAACCTCATCGCCACACAGGACGGCGCCCGCCCGCGCAGATTGTTCACCGGAAAGTCGGTCTTCTGGAACTGGAACCCCGACGGCAAAACGCTGATCGCCAAGGTCAGCGCATCAAGCAGCTCACCGGACCGACTGACCCTAGTGGACATTGTCAGCGACCAAATGACGCGCATTGCGAACAAGGGCCGCCTGGCCTTCCAGTCGCCCCACTTCTCGCCCGACGGCGGATACATGCTCATCACCGAGTCCGCCGGCGCGGGCCGCCACAAGTTAGTGCTGGCCGACCGGACGGGCAGGCCACTGCGGACGCTGACCGAGTTTGAAGGGCGCATCAGCTTCGCCTGGTCGCCGGCCGGCGCCAAAGTCGCTTACGTCGTGCGCGCCGACGAGCGCGAACCCGGCGGGCCGCTCACCGTATTGGACGTGAACACCGGCGCCAAGAAGGTGCTCAGCAACAAACCGGTCGTCGCCTTCTTCTGGTCGCCCGACGGCCAGCGCATCGCCAGCTTCAGCAGCGCCAGCGCCACCGACATCCAACCGGGCTTTAAGGGTTTCGACTTCACGCCGCCGCTGGATGTGCCGTATATGCTCCTGGAGACGATCAACCCGGAGGACGGCAACGCGCGCGGCCTGTTCTACTTCGCGCCGACGGCAGCCTTCCAGCGGCTCGCCGCCGAGTTCGACCGCTACAGCCGGTCGGTCACCATTTGGTCACCGGACAGCCGCAAGCTGGTGTTCACCCTGACCTATGGCAACGCCAACGGCACGCGCGACTACGTGCTGGAGACCGAAGCATCGGGCAGCATTAACCCGCGCGTGCTGGGCAACGGGTCGTTAGCCTTCTGGTCGCCCAAGTGAACCCCGGCGGGCGCTCACAAATCGGGATAGATCGCTTCGGCCCCGCGCATCAGCACGTATACCGGCGTGCCTGCGCTGCGCCACGATAGGATGGCGTCCTCGAGAATATCCATCGCCGTGGCCCAGTCGCGCGGCGCGCCCAGCTCAAATCGGTCGGCGTGATCGAGAAGGACGACGTAGCCTTGCGCCGGCGCCCACGATAGATCGTTGACGCACTCCTCGAAGGCGTCCCAGTTCGGGCGGAAATAGGCGGGGAACTCCATCGCTGCGGCGACGGCGCGCAGGAAGCCGGCCTTGTCGCAAATCTCGCGCCCGTCCAGATAGAACAAACGCCATCCTGCCTTCTCCAAAGCGCGCCTGAGCGTCGCCTCGGATGCGCGCGATCGGAAGCGGTATATCCCCGGCGGGCGAGCCTGCGAGAGGAGTGCCTGAATCTTGCTCATCGCGTCATCACCTGCGCGAAAACGCGAGTGCGAGAACGAGCTGTCCGCAGCCGAGCCATACGCATCACGGCACTTCTTCGCCTTCTTTGGCGCTTCGGCATGTGCGTCAGTATACGTGAG
>CALHLE010000040.1 GCA_938034415.1 uncultured Anaerolineae bacterium | reverse complement strand
GCGCGCATAGACCTAGCTTACAGCATTTTGCTCGGTGACCTGCGCCGGCGCCGCAAGGCGATGCCTACGGCTGAGGCGATGGGCATCACCACCAGCAGGCAGGCCACGCCGATGAGGAAGACTTCACCCGGGCCGACCGTCGCCATGGCGCCCATTTTTGCACGAAGCGATGTGCCAATGCTGGGCATGCTTCGACTTGCTCCGCGAGTTCGTCGTGGCGGTAAGCGCGTTATACACTATTGACGAGGAATTCTGTTTGGATGCGTAGCTTCGGCCCCTATACCAACCTGGTGGAGATCGGACGAGGCGGCATGGCCGCGGTCTATCGCGCCACTGCGCCGGATGGTCGGCTGGTCGCGCTGAAGTTGCTGCCGCCGCACCTGGCCGCCGACCCGACGATGCGCGCGCGCTTCGAGCAGGAGAGTCGCCTGGGCCTGGAGCATCCGAATATCGTGCGCGTCAACCGGTCGGGTATGGTGGACGGCACGCCATACATCGAGATGGAATATGTGGCGGGGGAATCGCTCGACCGGCTGGTTGCGCGCGCCGGGCCGCTCTCGCCGGAAGCGACGGCGCGCATCTTGCTCGACGCCGGACGCGCCTTGGATTATGCCCACGGGCGAGGGGTGATTCACCGCGACGTCAAACCCAGCAACGTCATCATCCGGACGGACGGCAGCGCCATGCTGGCCGACTTCGGCGTGGCCAAGGCGATGGGCGTCACCGCCTACACGGCCACGATGACGCGCGTTGGATCGGTGTTCTTCATGTCGCCGGAGCAGGCTGCCGGCGCGTTTGAGGTCACGCCGGCGTCTGATATTTACTCGTTGGGCGCGACGGCATACTATGCATTAACCGGTCATGCGCCGTTCGAGGCCGGCAGCGACGTGGCGATTGCGCGGCAGCACATCGAGCAATTGCCGAAACATATCAGCGATGTGCGACCTACCGTCCCACGCGCAGTCGGCGATGTGGTGATGTGGGCGTTGCAAAAGTCGCCGTCGCAGCGGCCGGCGTCCGCCGGCGCGTTCGCCCGCAGCTTTGCCGCGGCGCTTCATCTGCCTTTGCCGGCGCAGCCTCGTGCTGAAGCAGCACCTGAGCGAGCGTCTACCCACGTCGGCAGTCCGAAGTCGGTAGATGCGGTGCTGGAGCGCAACGAGCGCTTGCCGGCCGGGTTGTTGTCCGGCATCGCCGGCGTGGCTGCGCTTGCGTGCTTGGCCGTGTTTATCGCCTTGCTATCGCTCTCGCCCCCCGGCCGATCCAATCCTCGACCTACGCCCACGCGCGCGTTGCCGCAGGCTACGGCGCGGCCGGCGTTATCCATCTTTACCGTTCGACCGACTGACACGCCGGCCGGCGTACTGGCGACGGCGACGGCTACGGCCATGCCGAGGCCGATGGCGACCAGCCTGCCTACGCCGGTTGCGACCGCCACGCTCCGGCGCGTCCCCCCAGCGCCGGCGCCGACGCGCGCGCCGATCATTCCGCTCACGCCGATCACGTCGGATGCGACGTTGCCCCCGCCGACGCCGCTTCCTCCCCCGCCGGTGACCGACACGCCGCTTCTGTCGCCCCTGCCGACGCCCGCGATCATCGTGATCACAGCAGGGCCGTAGGGTCTGTAGGCGCCCACATATAATCCCAGCTCATGGATGACCTCTCCAAAGTTGCCAGCGAAGTGCGCGCTTGCGCGTTGTGCGGGTTGTCGGCCAGCCGCAAAAACGCCGTCCCCGGCGAAGGCCCTGCTCGCGCCGAGGTTATGCTGATCGGCGAGGGGCCGGGTTTTCACGAAGATCAACAAGGCCGGCCGTTCGTCGGCCCGTCGGGACAGTTTTTGACCGAGCTGCTGGCCAGCGCCGGTTACAAGCGCGAGCATGTGTTCATCACGAACGTGGTGAAGTGCCGTCCGCCTGGCAACCGCGATCCCCTGCCCGAAGAAATCCAGGCGTGTTCTCAGTACCTTGATCGGCAGATCGCATTGATCAACCCAAAGGTCATCGTCACGTTGGGGCGGTTTTCGATGGCCAGGTGGTTCCCCGGACAGAAGATCTCCGCGATACATGGCAAAGCCAAGCGCGTTGATGGGCGCGTGGTCGTGGCCATGTTTCATCCGGCGGCGGCGTTGCATCAGCAGTCGCTGCGCAGCCTGATCGAGGAGGACTTCCGCCGACTGCCGGAGATCGTCGAGTCGGCGCTGGCCGAAGAAGCGCGCACAACACCTAAGCCATCCGACAGCGCGGGCGAACAGCTCAGCTTGTTTTGATGGCGCAGATGACACGCTGATAGCGCCGTGGCCGCGGCTCATCCGAACCCTTGGCTGCTCGCTGCGCGACTCCGGACGCTGCCGGCGTCTGTCTCGCCCGTGATCGTCGGAACGGCGTTGGCGCTGCGCGAGGGCCGGTTCGATCCGCTGACCTTCATCGCCACGTTAGCCGCCGCCATCTTGTTGCAGGTGGGCGCGAACTACGCGAATGACGTGTTCGACTACCTCAAAGGCGCCGACCGAATACGGCATGGGCCTATGCGCGTCACGCAAAGCGGCTTGCTCACCCCGCGACAGATGCTGATGGGAACGGCGGTCGTATTCGGCCTGGCTGCTTTGGTCGGGGTTTACTTGGCGCTCGTCGGCGGCTGGCCGATCGTGTTGATCGGCGCGCTGTCCATCATCTGCGCCGTGGCGTATACAGCCGGCCCCTTCCCACTGGCCTATCGCGGCCTGGGCGACCTGTTTGCGTTTCTCTTCTTCGGCGTGGTCGCTGTGACGGGCGCTTACTTTCTGCAGTCCGGGCGGTTCACGACTGTTTCGTTCATCGTCTCGCTGCCGAACGCGCTGTTTGCCACGGCCATCATCGTCGTCAACAACTTGCGCGACCTGGATGCCGACCGCGAAGCCGGCAAACGCACGCTGGCTGTGCGCATCGGCGACCGCGCTACGCGCGTCGAGTATGCGCTCATGCTGGTCGGCGCATATCTCGTTCCGCTCGTCCTGAGCGCCGTCGGCGCCGTGGGAGGAAGGTGGGCTTGGCTGCTGCCGTGGGCGAGCGCGCCGATTGCATTGGCGCTGGCACGGGCGCTTTGGCGCGCGCCGCGCAGCCCCGCGCTCAACCCCATCTTGGCGCGCACGGCGCAGCTCAACCTGATCTTCTCGATCTTGTTTGCAGTCGGTTTGGTGATGGGATGAACGAACGCTCGAAACGCGTGCAGGAGATGTTCTCCCGCATCACGCGGCGCTACGACCTGATGAACCGCGTGATGACCGGCGGGCGCGACCAGGCCTGGCGGCGCATAGCTGCACGCGCGCTGGGGCTGGGCGCCGGCGGATTTGTCCTCGACCTGGCTACGGGCACCGGCGACCTGGCTTTTGCCATCTGCGAGGCATATCCCAGCGCGCGCGTGGTAGCCGTAGACTTCTCGGAGACTATCCTGCGCGAGGGTGCGCGCAAGGCGCGTCGGCGCGACGCGCGAAGCATCGCCTGGGGCGTGGGCGACGCGCTGGCCTTGCCCTTTCCCGACGCGACCTTCGACGGTTGCACGAACGCCTTCTTGTTGCGCAACGTGGTGGACTTGCCGCTGTGCTTGCGCGAGATGCGGCGCGTGGTGAAGCCCGGCGGGCGCGTGGTGTGCATGGAGATCACGCATCCACAAGCGCCGGTCTTCAGGCAGCTCTTTTGGATTTATTTCGGCAAGCTGGTTCCGATCATCGGCGGCGCGATAGCCGGCGATTTGCATGCGTATCGCTATTTGCCCGACTCGCTAATGCGCTTCCCACCGGCCGAGTCGCTCAAACAGCTCATGCAGGAGGCCGGCTATCGCAACGTGCGTTATCATCTGTTGGGGATGGGGACGATGGCGATCCATGTTGGTGAGGTGTGATTTTGGATGGCGCTATCAACCCGGCCAGCAGGTGAACCCGAAATCGCTTGACCTTGAACGCGCCGGATGAATCTCCGCCAGCACGGCAGCGCGCTGCAAACCGTAATCCACGATGGAGCAGCCCCAAGCAGCAACTCGCAATAGGCGCGAAAACTCGTCGCAATCGGCCGCCCCGCTGGCCTACCGCGCCGTGCGCAACGGCGTGTGGGTGGCGCTCGGCTCATATTGGGTCATCGGGTTTGGCTTTGTCGCCAACATCGCGCTGATCCGCCTGCTTACACCGTCCATCTACGGCGAGTTCGCGCTGGCGATGTTTTTCTATACCCTCTTCGATCTGCAAAGCAAAGTGGGATTGAATTTTGCCTTTGCTCAGCAGCGCGAAGTGAACGGCGAGACGCTGGGGACGCTGTTCGTGACCAGCGTGCTGCTGGGCACAGGCACGCTAGTCCTGGGGCTGCTAGCTGCGCCGGCGTTGCGCCTGGCCGGCTACCCTGCCGAAGTTGCGCTGCTCACTATCACCCTGTGCGGGGTCGCCTTCGTAGGAAGTTGGACAGCCGCTCTGGGCATCATGCTGGAGGCCGATCTGCACTATAAGCCGCTGAGCATCGCGACATCTGTCGCCGTGCCGCTTTCTTATGCGCCCGCCTTCTGGCTTGCGCATCAAGGCCTGGGTCAGTACAGCCTGATCAGCCAAAACGTTACTTATCAACTGACAATGATCGCGGCCACGTTGCTGTATTTCTTCTATGCGCGGCGCGGCGTGCTGCGCATGCGCTGGCGCTTCAAGCCGGCGCTGGCATCTCAGTATGTGAAGTTCGGGCTGGCAGCCGGCCTGAGTCAATTCACCTCAAGCTTGTTAACCCAAGCTGACAACTTCATTTTGGGTACACTGACCGGCGCAACCACGCTGGGCTATTATGACCGCGCCTATCGCGTCGCACAGTGGCCGGCGCTGTTGCTGAACACGCTGCTCGGACGAGCGGCAACTTTCACCTACGCCCAGGTGCGCGATGACGCGCAGCGATTGAAGCGTTCGATCGAGATGGTGCTGTGGATCTCAGCCCAAGTTGCCGCGCCGATCGCGCTGATGCTGTTCATCAGCGCGCCCGACCTGGTGCAACTCCTCTTCGGCGCGCAGTGGTTGCCGGCCGTCGCGCCGCTGCGCATTCTGCTCCTCGCCGCTCTCATCAGGGCATTGTGGGAGAATAGCTGGGCTATTTTCATCGGCACCGGCCAACCGCGACGGATAATCGAGATTTCTCTCTTTCAACTGGCAATTCTCGGCATCGCCGGCACAGCGCTCTCGGCGGCGCTATCCGCTACCGGAATGGCGATCGCCGTTGTGATCATGTTCACCGCCGGGGTGATGGCGGCCTACCACGTGCTGCGACGCAGTCTGTCGTTGCAGATCCGCGAGGCGCTCTCCGGCCCGCTGATCGCATCTGTGCCGACACTGGCCGGTTATCTGCTTCTCGTGCGGCTGGTCGGCAGTGCGCATCCACTCTGGTTCTCTGTCGTGTGGAAGGCGAGCTGGGGGCTGGCCGGATTTGCTCTTTTCTCGCTACTCGTTCAACCCAGACAATTCACTGCACGCATCGGCTACACCTGGAGGTTGTTACGTGGACGCGCCTAAGAAGCCTAATGTCATCGTGTCTTTCGGCAACGACTTCGCTGGGCCAGGTATGGGCACGATCGCGCTGCACGACGCAGTCGGGCTACACCGACGCAACATGCTGAGCAGTGTGCTGTGCGGCTCATATCGCCCCAGCGCTGTTCCTGCGCACATGATCCGCAGCATTGGACTGGCCGACCGGGGATTTCGGAAGCTGGCCAGCCTCGACACCAGCAACTGGTTATGGTACTTTCAGGCGATGTGGTTTGACCTCTGGGCGTCGCGCCATCTCGACAAAGCCGATGTGCTTCATGTTTGGTGCGGCTATGGCAGCCGCTCGCTGACGAAGGCCAAACAGCGCGGGATGCTCACGGTGTCGGTGCTTGTCTCGACGCACCCCCACTATCAGCATCGCCTCTTGAGCGCAGAATACGCGCGCTGGGGGCAGACATGGAAAGCGCTGCCGGCCGGCTTGCGGCGATCGGCGAGCGAGCTTGAGCGCGCTGACTACGTGCTGGTGCCCTCCGATATCGTGCGCCGGAGCTGCCTGGAAGAGGGCATAGAAGAAAGCAAGCTTCTCGTTTTGCCCTTTGGTGTGGACGTTGAGCGGTTTGCGCCGGTTGAACAGCATGTAGACCGCCCTTTTCGGGTGATTTTTGTGGGCCAGATAGGCATTCGCAAGGGCATACCCTACTTGCTCGAAGCCTGGAAGCAGCTCGGTTGGCGCGATGCGGAGCTTTGGCTGGTGGGAAGGGTACTGCCGGAGGCGCGCGCTATTTTGGCCGAGCACACTGGTCTGCCGGGCGTGCATCAGTTGGGTTTCATGCGCCATCCCGCTGAGACATACCGGCAATGTGACCTTTTTGTGTTCCCCACGATAGAAGAAGGTAGCGCGCTGGTCATCTACGAGGCGATGGCGTGTGGATTGCCGATTGTCACCACGCCAAACGCCGGCGCAGTGGCGCGAGACGGCGTTGAAGGATTCATCGTCCCGATACGTGATGTTGATGCGCTGGCGACGCGCATGGAGCAACTGCGCGCCGATGAACTACTGCGGCGTGAAATGGGACGAGCTGCGAGAGAGAGAGCAAGACAATTCACTTGGGAACAGCATGGGGATCAGTTATCGGCTATGTACACTGGCCTGCGCAATCGTCGGCCTTCGCATTAGTAGTCCATCAACATCAATCTGACGGGTTGATTTGACGAGTTAAGTTGATATGACGATAAGACACACGCTGGATGCCCGCTTGCGCGGACATGACGGCGCAGCATTGGGCTATGAGGAGACATCGCCATGAAGCAGCCCCTACTCACAATTGCCATACCGACTTATAACAGGGAGAATATCTTGGACAAACAGCTTGCGTGGGCTGTGAACGCGATTGGGGATCGCTGGGAGAAGATAGAGCTAATCGTCTCGGACAACGGCTCACCCGACCACACCCCAAACGTTTGTCAAAAGTGGCATCAGGAAACTCAGGGTCGCCTGCGCGTATTTCGGCAACCTCAAAACATGGGATTGCCGCGCAATGCGGCTTTCTGCATTCAAGAAGCGCAGGGGGAATTCATCTGGCTGGTGTCCGATGACGACATCATCGCCGACCACACACTCGACTGGTTGATTGACCTGTTGAGTAATTCGACAACGCGCGCCAACCTCTCGCTCGTTCATTTTAATTTGACAATCCAGAGGCAGGATGGCTCGTTCGCGCACGAGCGCGTTCACCCATTCTTCGAGGACCGGCATAGCGACCCGGGCAGGCCGCTCTTCGAGGAATGCTCAAAGCTCGCGGACATCTCCATGATTCTCTCTTCATCGGCCTATCGGTCGCAAGTGGCCCGGGAAGCGGTGGCAAAATGGCCAGGCATGGCCAGGAATCTCGCCTTTCCAACTTATCTAGCCGGCTACGCGGCTGCGCACGGCGCGATGATCGTGCGCGCCCAACCTTCGCTAGTGTGCATTCAAGATTCGTCCTCTTTCATTCCCTTCGGCCCGATTGTGGATTACTACGACGTGCCAGAGGTTTACTGGCTGCTGTCGCGGGAGGGCTACTCCACGAAGTTCATCCGCCCTAAAATTCTGGGGCGGCTGGTGATTTTTAAGTTCATGCTTCGGTACCCCCACCTGTTCCTCAGCTCGCTGAAGTTTTACCTGCGCGCATTTCGGATGAAGCCGACAAGGGAGGAAGCCGCTTCATGAAAGTCGTCATCCTGGCCGGCGGCATGGGTACGCGCCTAGCCGAAGAAACCGTCTTGCGCCCCAAGCCCATGGTGGAGATCGGCGGCCGGCCTATCCTTACTCATATCATGGATTGGTACGCCGCATTTGGCTTCAAAGAGTTCGTCATCGCGCTGGGCTACAAAGGCGAAGTAATCAAGCAGTACTTCCTCAACTATTACGCTCTGAACAGCGACATCACGGTCAAGCTTAGCAGCGGCGAGGTTGCCTTTCACAACGGTGGCCAGAAAGACTGGACGGTTCACCTGGTGGAGACCGGCCTGCACACGATGACCGGCGGCCGGCTGTTGCGCCTGAGGCCCTGGCTGGACGACGACTGCTTCATGATGACCTACGGCGATGGCCTGGCCGATGTCAACATCGCCGATCTGGTTGCGTTTCATCGCGCTCACGGCAAACTGGCCACGGTCACTGCCGCGCATCCGCCGGCGCGCTTTGGCGATATTCAACTGGACGGCGATCAGGTTGCGCGCTTTGCGGAAAAGCCGCAGGCAGGCGCCGGCTGGATCAACGCCGGCTTCTTCGTCCTTCATCCTCGCGTGCTTGATTACATCGCCGGCGACGACACCATCTGGGAGCGCGCGCCGCTGGAGAAACTGGCCGAGGACGGCGAGCTGATGGCCTATCGCCACACCGGCTTCTGGCAACCCATGGACACCCTGCGCGAAAAGCAGCTCCTCGAAGAAATCTGGCAGAGCGGGCGCGCCCCCTGGAAGGTGACATGAGCAATTTCTGGCAGGATCGCCCCGTGCTGGTCACCGGCGCCACCGGACTGCTGGGCGGCTGGCTGGTCAAGCGCCTCGTCGCTCACGGCGCGAATGTGGTATGCCTCGTGCGCGACTGGGTGCCGCAGTGCGAGCTGGTGCGCACCCGGCTGATCGAACAAGTCAAGGTCGTGCGTGGCGACGTGCGCGACCAGACTTTGCTCGAACGCGCGCTGGGCGAGTATGAGGTGGACACGGTGATGCACCTGGCCGCGCAGACGATCGTCGGCGTCGCCAACCGCAACCCCGTCTCCACATTTGAGACGAACATCCAGGGCACATGGGCCTTGCTGGAGGCGTGTCGCCGCAGCCCAACTGTCAAACAGATCGTCGTGGCTTCGTCAGATAAGGCCTACGGCGACCAGCCCAAGCTGCCCTACGATGAGGCCACACCGCTGCAAGGGCGTCACCCATACGACGTGAGCAAGTCCTGCGCCGACCTGATCGCCCACGCTTACGCGCACAGCTACCAGTTGCCGGTCGTGGTCACCCGTTGTGGCAACTTGTACGGCGGCGGCGACCTGAACTGGAACCGCATCGTGCCGGGTACCATCCGCGCCGTGTTGCGCGGCCAGCGGCCGGTCATCCGCTCCGATGGGCATTACATCCGCGATTACTTTTACGTGGAGGACGGGGCAGCCGCCTACATGCTGCTGGCCGAGAAGCTGGCGCAGAACCCGGTGCTAAGAGGCGAGGCGTTCAATTTCTCAAACGAGCTTCAAATTACCGTGCTTGAGCTAACGCAGCGCATCCTCAACCTGATGGGATCGTCGGCAACGCCGGAGATCCACAACGAGGCCACCAACGAAATTCGCCATCAATATTTGAGCGCAGCAAAGGCGCGCCAAGTCCTCGGCTGGCAACCCCTGTTCAGTTTGGAGGATGGGTTGCAGCGCACGATTGACTGGTATCGGAGATTCTTTGATGGCGAGTGACAACGTTGAGCGGCTGCGAGGAGAGATACAGCGCCTGGTGGCGGAGTACTATGCTGCAGCCTTTGCGGCGCGCCCGTTTGAGCCGGGCGTGTCGCCGGTGCCGGTGGCCGGCCGCGTGTTCGACGCCGATGAGCTTCAGCGCCTGGTGGAGGCGAGCCTGGACTTCTGGTTGACCACCGGCCGCTTTGCGGCGCAATTTGAGCGCGAGTTTGCCCGCTTCATGGGCGCGCGTCATGCCGTTTTGGTGAACTCAGGCTCATCAGCCAATTTGCTGGCGCTGAGCTGCCTCACGTCGCCCAAACTGGGCGAGCGCGCGCTGCGCCCCGGCGATGAGGTCATCACCGTCGCCGCCGGCTTCCCAACGACAGTCAACCCAATCCTCCAGAACCACCTCACGCCGGTGTTTGTGGACGTGACCATCCCCACGTACAACATAGACACGTCGCAGCTCGAAGCCGCGCGCTCGGAGCGCACGCGCGCCGTGATGATGGCGCACACGCTGGGCAACCCTTTCGACCTCGACGCCGTCGCCGACTTCGTCCGCCGCTACAACCTGTGGCTGATTGAGGACTGCTGCGATGCAGTCGGGGCGACCTATCGCGGCCAGCCTGTGGGCACATTCGGCGACTTGGCCTCGGTGAGCTTTTATCCGGCCCACCACATCACAATGGGGGAAGGCGGCTGTGTGCTGACCAGCGACGGCCGGCTGAAGATGCTGGTGGAGTCCTTCCGCGATTGGGGCAGGGATTGTTGGTGCGAGCCGGGCAAGGACAATACCTGCGGCAAGCGCTTCGATTGGCAGCTTGGCGAGCTGCCGCATGGCTACGACCACAAATACACCTACTCGCACATCGGCTATAACCTCAAGGCCACCGACATGCAAGCGGCCGTCGGCGTTGCGCAGTTGAAGAAACTGCCAAGTTTCATCGCCGCGCGGCGGCGCAACTTCGACCGGCTGTGGCAGGGCTTGAGCGACCTTCAGGAGTTCTTGATCTTGCCCCGGGCCACGCCGCAGGCCGAACCGAGCTGGTTCGGCTTTCCCATCACCGTCGCCGAGGGCGCGCCGTTCACGCGCAACGCGCTGGTGCGTTTCCTGGAGCAGCGCAAGATCGGCACGCGGCTGCTGTTCGGCGGCAACCTGGCGCGCCAGCCGGCTTATCTCGGCCGGCCCTTCCGCGTCGCTGGGGATTTGACGAACACCGACCGCGTCATGAACAACACCTTCTGGATTGGCGTCTACCCTGGGCTGAGCGACGCTATGCTCGACTTCGTTGTCGAGTCCTTCCATGACTTCGTTGAGCAGGCGCTTCAGCATCAGAGGCGCTCTGCAAGCGTAGCAGACTAAGACCGGCACAGCATGGCCACCATCGTCATCAGCGGCGCATCGGGCTTTCTCGGCAGCCACCTGACGCGGCACTTCGCCCGCGAGGGGCATCGCGTCGTTGCGCTGGTGCGGGCGCACAGCTCGTTGCGGCGGCTACGAGACGTGCTCGACCTCATCCATACGGCGCCGGCGGATGGCGACAGCCTGGGGAGGATCCTGCGCGCCCACGCCCCTGTCGCTGCGGTCATCCACACTGCGACGCATTACGGCCGGGGGGGCAGCTCGTGGGCTGAATTAGCGGAGACCAACTTGTGTTGGTCCATGCGGCTCGCCGAAGCCGCGATTGAAGCGCAAGCTGCGTGTTTCTTGAACGCGGGCAGCGCGCTGCCGCCGGAAGTCAGCCCTTATGCGCTGAGCAAGTTTCAATTCTCGCAGTGGTTGGAATGGCTTGCCCGGCGCGCGCCTGTGCAATTCGTTGATGTCAAGCTGGAAACGATGTATGGGGAGGACGACAACTCCGAGCAGTTCATCCCTTATCTCATCCTCAATTGTATGAAGCACACCGAACGCATCGCGCTGACCAGCGGAGAGCAGCGGCGCGACTTTATTTACATTCAAGACGTGGTTGCCGCCTTTGCGCGACTGGTGGAGTTTCACGGGCTTGAGCGGGGGCGACAACCTCCGGGCGGGCTTGTGACCTACGCCGTGGGCAGCGGCGTTGCCACGCCGGTGCGCCAAGTCGCCGAGCTGATTCACGCGCTCACCCATTCGCGCAGCGCGCTGGACTTCGGCGCAAAGCCGCAGCGCCCGCATGAGGTGATGTGGTCGCAGGCCGATCTTTCGGCGATGCGCGCGTTGAACTGGTCGCCGCAAGTTGACTTGCGAGAGGGGTTGCAGCGCGCGGTCGCCTGGTGGCAAACACACCTTGAGGAGGAAGCGCGATGCGCTGGCTGATCACCGGCGGATGTGGCTTCCTCGGCGCGAACGTCGCCGATCGCTGCCTGGCGCGAGGGGAAGAGGTGGTCGTCCTCGACAATCTGAGCCGCACAGGCAGCCAACAGAACCTGGCCTGGCTGCGGGCGCGCCACGGGCAAGGGTGGCGCATGGTCGAAGCAGACATTCGCAACGCCGAAGCTGTCGCCCGACTTGTCGCCGAGTTCAGGCCCGACGTGGTCGTTCATCTGGCCGGCCAGGTGGCGATGACCACCAGCCTGGCCAATCCCCGCGCCGACTTCGAGATCAACGCCCTGGGTTCGTTGAACGTGCTCGAAGCCGTCCGGCTGCATTCGCCGGAGTCGGTCGTGCTGTACTCGTCCACCAACAAAGTCTACGGCGACCTGGAATGGGTGCGCTACGAGGAGACGCCCACGCGCTACGTCGCGCCGGACTTCCCCGACGGTTTCGACGAGAGCCTGCCGCTGAGTTTCGAGTCGCCCTATGGTTGCTCGAAAGGATGCGCCGACCAATACATGCTCGACTATGCCCGCATGTTCGGCATCCGCGCGGTGGTGTTTCGCCATTCCTCGATGTACGGCGGGCGACAGTTCGCCACGTATGACCAGGGTTGGGTCGGGTGGTTCTGCATGCAGGCGATTCAGACGGCCCGCCGGCCGAATGAGCATACCTTCACCGTTTCGGGGAACGGCAAACAAGTGCGTGATGTGCTGCACGCTGACGACCTGGTGCGGCTGTACCTGGATTGCGCTGTTCCGCGCATCAACGATGTGGCCGGACAGGCGTTTAACATCGGCGGGGGCATGTCGCAGAGCCTTTCGATTTTGGAGTTGTTGCGGCGCCTGGAGGAAATGCTCGGCGTTGAGCTGCGCCCCCAACACCTGGCGCCGCGCGCCAGCGACCAGAAAGTCTTCGTGGCCAACATTCACAAAGCCAGGCAGCTTCTGGGGTGGGAGCCTCGTGTGCGAGCGCGAGAAGGGATCGCCGGGATGCTGACATGGCTACAAAGCGAGAGCGTAACATGACTCGGCCGTTGTTGACAATTGCCATCCCCACTTACAACCGCGCGCAGCAGTTGGACAGGCAGCTCGAGTGGGCTGTGAATGCGATTGACGGGCGTTGGGACGATATAGAACTGATCGTCTCCGACAATGCTTCGCCCGATGAGACGCCCCATGTGTGCCAAAACTGGCGGCAGCGCAGCGGCAATCGAATCGGTGTGTTCCGTCAGCCCAGCAACCTCGGCCTGGTGCGCAATGCGCTCTTCTGTATTGAACAAGCGCGCAGCGCGTATACCTGGCTGGTCTCGGATGACGACCGCATCGCCCCCCACACCCTCAACCATGTGCTGGAGCGGCTGGCCGGCGAGCGTCGGCTTTCATTCTTGCACTTAAACGGCAACAAAGCCACATCTGACGGCGCCATCGTGAGAGAGGGGGTCTATCCGTTTAAGCGCGATCTCACCACTGACCCAGGCGCCACCCTCTTTCAACAATGCGCAGAGATCTACGAAGACTGGATGATGCTGATCACGGCAAACATCTACGCGACGGCTGCCGCGCGATCGGCCGGTGCTGCGCTACGGCCGGCCGCGCCGTATGCGCACAGCCTATCTGGGCATAGACACCGACTTGTTCCGACCCGGCGATCAGCCCCGCGCGCGGCGCGCGGTGACGGCCTGCTACGCCATCTCGCGCGACGCGCTGTTGCAGAAGGGGATCGAGCCGTGCGTGCGCGCCGCCGCTTTCCTGCCCGATGTCGAATTCCTGGTCATCGGCGCGTTTGTGGACGACACGCTGACGCACCTGCGGTCGCTGTGCGGCCCCAATGTGCGCTTCACCGAGCGGCGCTACTCGGCTGCCGAATGCGCCGAAGCATTTCGCGCTGCGCAGGTGTATGTCCAGGCGTCTGCCCATGAGGGGATGGGCGTGTCGCTGGCCGAAGGCATGGCTTACGGCTGCGTCCCGGTCGTTGCCGATCGCTACGCCATGCCCGAAGTGATCGGCGACACTGGCTATGTGGTGCCATTTAACGACCCGAAGGCATTGGCCGAAGCGGTGCGCGCGGCGCTCGATCATCCTGAAAAGGGCGTGCTGGCCCGGCAACGCGTGCTCGACAACCTCACGCTTGAACATCGCCGCGCCTTGCTGCGCGAAGAACTAGAAGCCGTGTTCGGCTGGACGCTGCGTCCATAAATAGGCAACCCCATGTGCGGCATCGCGGGCATCTACCATCTCGACGGCGCGCCGGTCAACCTGACCCAACTGCGGCGCATGGCCGACCTGCTGCGCCATCGCGGGCCGGATGACGAGGGATACGCGCTGTTTGACACGCGCAGCGGGCAAGCCGTTCACTTCAAAGGGCCGGACAGTCCCCCCGGACTGGCTCTGCCGGACATTCGCAGCGCGGAGGCGGTTCACGCCGATTTAGGGCTGGCGGAGCGCCGGTTGGCCATCCTCGACATCAGCCCGGCCGGCCATACGCCGATGGTCACGCCGGACGGCGCGCTGACCGTTGTATTCAACGGCGAAATCTACAACTACGTTGAATTGCGCGAGGTGCTGCGCGGACTGGGACACACCTTTCACAGCACGGGCGACACCGAAGTGTTGCTGAGCGCCTATCGTGAATGGGGCGAAGCGTGCGTCGAGCGTTTCAACGGCATGTGGGCGTTTGCCATCTGGGACGCGAATCGGCGACGCTTGTTTTGCAGCCGCGACCGCTTCGGCGTCAAGCCGTTTTACTACGTCCAAACCCCGACACTGTTCGCCTTTGCGTCCGAGCCGAAGGCGCTGTGGGCCGCCAGACTGGCCCAGCCGCGCCCCAACGTTCCGCTGCTGGAGGATTTCCTGGCCGGCTACGAAGCCAGCCGGCTGGACGAAACGCTATTTGCAGAGATTCAACAGCTCCCCGGCGGGCACGCGCTTAGCGTGGAGGCCACAGGCGTTGCGCGACGGCGCTACTGGGCGCTGCCGGTCAACCCGGAACTGGGGCCGTCCACGCCGGAGCCAGGGGTGGCCACTCGCGTGCTGGAGCTGCTGACCGACGCAGTGCGCCTGCGCCTGCGCAGCGATGTGCCGATCGGCACCTGCCTGTCCGGTGGGCTGGACTCGTCCGCGATTGTGGCGCTGGTCAGCCGGCTGATGCAGGCCGAACACGATATCCCGCGCGCGCAGCTCGGCGAACGTCAGAAAACTTTCACTGCTGCGTATGCCGAGGCGGACAGCGATGAGCGGCAATTTGCGCAACTGGTCGTTGAGCAAACGGGCGCGGACTGGCATCTCACCTTCCCAACCGCCGAAGACTTGCAAGCTGATCTGGCGCGCTTCATCTGGCAGCATGACGAGCCGCCGATCACCACGTCTATGTATGCGCAGTGGCGCGTGATGCGCCTGGCGCGCGAGCGTGGCGTGACCGTGCTGCTGGATGGCCAGGGCGCGGATGAACTGTGGGCCGGCTATTTGCCGTTCGATGTGTATCTCTCGCAGATACTGCGCGCCGGGCAGTGGGCGCGCCTGTTGCGCGAGCTGCTGACAATCCGGCGCGTCGGCAGTCGCAGCAGCATGGACGTGTTGCAACGGGCGCTGGCCTATCAACTGCCGGCTGCCGCGCAACGCCGGCTGCAACATGCGCAGCGCGCCCGAATGCTGGGGCTGCGCCCCGATGTCGCGCAACGCGCCATCCAGCGCCATCAAGACATCTTCGGCAGCGATGCGCGCGTCAACCTGCCGCGCCATCTGGCCCAGTTGGCAGCCTGGAACCTGCCGCGCCTGCTGCGCGCGGAAGATCGCAACTCGATGGCATTTTCCATCGAGGCGCGCACGCCGTTTCTCGACGTGCGGCTGGCGGAGTATGTCAGCCAGTTGCCGGCGGTCTATCGGCTGCACGCCGGCTGGTCGAAGTATGCTCTGCGCTGCGCGCTGGAGGGTGTGCTGCCGCCGGCCATCACGTGGCGGCGCGACAAGAAAGGCTTTGCCACGCCTGAACAACAATGGATGCAAGCCCTGCGTCCACAGGCGGTTAGACTGTTCGATGACAACCCCCGCATAGGCCCTTGGTTCGATCTAGCCGTTGTGCGCAGGGCGCTCACCGAGGAGAATCCGTCTCCCAACAGGCTGGCCAGCGCAGCGATGTGGCGCTGGATAGCGGCTGAAACTTGGCTGCGTTTGCTGGAAAGCTCGCATGCGAATCTACCTGTACTACAAAGTTGATCGCGGCTACTACGAGTCGGCGTACGCGACATGGCGCGGGCAAGGCGGCGACTTCAACGCGCACCTGCTGCGCACCCAACACACGCTCTATAGCTGGAAGCGCGAGTTTGAGAAACTGGGGTGCCATGTTGTTGTGGACATGCGCAGCAGCGCGCTGCTGCCGCAGCACCTGCGCGCGCGCTTGCCACTGCCGCTCGCGCAAGCAGTTCGCGCGGCGCTGTGGGGGACGCGCCTGGATGTGTGGCTGTTACAGCGCAGCATCCTGCGTCGGATTGATCGGTTCAGGCCGGACGTGGTCTTTGTTCCACTGGGCAGCAGCATCTGGGCATCTACCCTGCGCGCGCTCAAGCAACGCGGCCAGTTGTTAGTGCAGTGGTGCGGGCTGCCGGCAGGCACGATGCTGGCGCGCGACCGCATCAACTTGCCGTATTTCGATTTGATCTTTCAGCCGGCCAATCTGGAAGCCGGGCTGCGCGCCGCCGGCGCGACCGGGCGCATTGCGTATGTGCCGATCGGGATTGACCCTGAAATCCATCGACCTGTCCCGCTCACAGAAGCCGAGCGCGCCCGCTACGGCAGCGATGTGTGCTTCATCGGCGGGCTGAGCAGCCGCTTTCATCAGGCCCGCCGGCAGATGATCGAATATGCCATCACGCAGGGCGTCAATATCAAAGTGTGGGGTGGCTACCGCGAGCACTTTATCGGCAGCCCGATCCTGGAGGTGTGGCAGGGCCAGATCTGGGGCGAGGAGCAGGTCAAGGCATTGTGCGCCGCTAAAATCGGCTTGAACTTTCACGTCGATCATCAGGCCGGCGAACTGGAGCGCGGCTTGAATTTGCGCGCTTTCGAGCTGGCCGCTTGCGGCGTGTTTCAATTGCTCCAGCGTGTCCCCGGCGTGAATGAGTTTTTCGAGGAAGGTAAAGAGATCGTTTGCTTCGAGACCCGGGAAGAGATGCTGGATAAGATTCGCTACTACTTAGGTCATGATGACGAGCGGCAGCGCATCGCCGACGCGGCGCGGCAGCGCGTGCTGCGCGACCACACTTGGCAGCAACGCGTGCGTGTGATGGCGCAACTGATGAAGGAGGCGCGGACATGATCAAAACCGGGCATCATCTCAGCGACGCGGAAATCGCTGCCCGATACGACATCTTTCAGGGCGAGCTGGCGATGCGCCCTTACTTCTATCCTGCGGTTGCCGAGTTCATCGGCGATGTCAGTGGTCAACGCGTGCTTGACGCCGGCTGCGGCCCCGGCTACCTGTTAGCAGAGTTGCGCCGCCGTTCGCCCGACGCGGAGCTGTATGGCCTGGAGATGTCAGCGGAGAGCGTCGCCAGCGCGCGCCGGCGGCTGGGCAAAGGCGCACAGATTGTTCAAGGCAGCCTGGCCGGCCCGCTCGTCTTTCCTCCAGCCTCTTTTGACGTGGTGATTCTGACAGAGGTGATCGAGCATTTGAAGGCGCCGGAACAAACCTTGCGCCACCTGACGCCGCTGTTGCGCCCCGGCGGAGAATTTATCATCACCTTCCCAAACGGGGCGGCATGGCTGCCCTTTTCGTGGCCGGCAGCAGTGCTGGCGCCGTTCATTCGCCCGTTGCGCGGCTTCCTGCCCCATGAGCATCCGCTGCGCACAGAGCAGCCGATTGACACCGTCTTTTCTCATCGCGAAGTTTTTGCGCTGCTTCGGCGCGCCGGCCTTAAAATCACCCGGCGAGCCTGCCGGGAGACCTTCCCTTATCTCCTGGAGTTCCTCTACAAGTTCGCGCGCAAGCCCAATCCTCCTCACATATGGCGCGCGCTCGATCAAGCCGTCTCCTGTCTGGGCTGGATTGGGCTGGGTTATCGCGTGTTTGTGCGATGTCGGCCGGCGTGAATCTGTCATGCGCGTCCTGTTGGTGATGACCGCCCGCGAAGTGGGCGGCGCAGAACTTTACGTGGAGCATCTGGCGCGCGCCTTGCAGGGGCGCGCGCAATTCACCATCGTCCTGCCCGATCACCCGAACCTGCGCGCTTTCACCGAGCGCTTGAGCGCGATCGCCGAAATGCGCCCGCTACCGCTCGATCAACCGGCGCAGTGGGCGAGGGTGACCCCGGTCCTGCGCCGGCTGGCGCGCGCGCACGACGTGATTCACCTGAACTCGAACCACCCCGGCAGCCGGCTGGGGATTGTGTTCGGCTTCGCCCTGTCCGGCCTGCCGGCTCCGCTGGTCTGCGTGGAACAACGCGCCTCGCCGCTAAATGACATCCGCGCGCCACGCGCGCTGACGCCCGTTTTGCCGGCGTTCTTTCGCCTGTCGCGGCGCGGGGCAGCGTGCATCATCGCCGTCTCGCGCGAGAACGCCGAATTGCTCACGCGGCTCTATGGCATCCCGCCTCATCAAATCGAGGTCGTCCACAATGCGGCGCAACTTCCCGAGATGCCGGTCGGTTACGTGGCGCGTGAGAGGTCAGCCGTGCGAGCCGAGCTGGGATTGGCCATGGATGATCGCCTGGTGCTCACGCTGGCTCGGCTTGCGCCGAACAAAGGGCATCGTTACCTGGTGGCAGCCGCGCCAAGCGTCATCGAGCGATTCCCCAATACGCACTTTCTCTTCGCCGGCGCGCAGGACGATGGAGCTACCATCGAGCGGCTCGCTGCCCAGCTAAACGTGCGTGGCCATGTGCATCTGTTGGGTTTCCGGACTGACACGGCGCGACTGCTTGCCGCCAGCGACCTTTTCGCGCTGCCATCTTTAGCCGAAGGAATGCCCTTGTCCGTCATCGAGGCGCTGGCAGCCGGATTACCTGTCGTTGCAACGCGAGTGGGCGGCATTCCGGAGATTGTGACATCCGGCGAGAACGGCCTGCTGGTGGCACCAGCCGACAGCCAAGCACTGGCTCATGCACTGCTCGCTATGCTGGGCATGGCCCATGAGACGCGCGAGCGATTTTGTCAAGCAGCGCGTCGCGCAGCAGCGCAGTTCACGCCCGAAGTCATGGCGGAGCGCACGCTCGCCGTATACCGGCGCGCCATGCCGTTACAATCACGCAACGGTGAATAGAAGCATGTCGGCCCCTCTTCGTTTCGCCATCATCGGTTGTGGGCGCGTGGCGCCGCGCCATGCCGACTCACTGGCGGACTTGCGCCCTGAAGCAAAGCTTGTTGCTGTGGCGGATGTGATCGAATCGCGCGCAGCGCGTCTCGCGCAACAATTCGGCGCCGATGCGCTGACTGACTACCGGCGCGTTTTGGAACGCAAAGACGTTGACGTGGTGTGCATTTGCGCGCCGAGCGGCCTACACGCTCGGATGGGGATCGAGGCAGCCCAACATGGCAAACACGTGGTGGTGGAGAAGCCCATCGCGCTCTCGCTACGCGATGCCGATGCCCTAATTGCTGCCTGCGCACAGGCCGGCGTGACGTTGACCGTGGTGCTGCAAAACCGCTACAACCCGCCCATGCAGGACTTGAAGCGCCTGGTCGAATCGGGGCGCATGGGCCGGCTGCTGTTGGGCAACGCCACCGTGCGCTGGTATCGCCCGCAGAGCTACTATGAGGATGGCTGGCACGGCACACGCGCAATGGACGGCGGCGCGCTGATGAACCAGTCCATTCATCACATTGACGCCTTACAGTGGCTCATGGGCGACGTGCAGAGCGTCTTTGCCTATGGCGCAACCCTGGCGCACCGCATGGAGTGCGAAGACGCGGGCGTGGCCGTTTGGCGCTTTGCGTCCGGAGCGCTGGGCGTCGTCGAAGGCTCTACGCTCACCTGGCCGGAGAACCTGGAAGGCTCAGTCGCCATCTTTGGCGAACGCGGCTCGGTCAAAGTGGGCGGCACAGCCCTCAACCGCATCGTGATGTGGAAGGTGGATGGGATGCTCGAAGAGGAGAAGCATCTCCTCAGCGTTCAGGCTGTCGATCCGCCGTCCGTGTATGGCACGAGCCACCGCGCAGTGTTGGCCGACACGATCCGCGCCATCCGCGAAGGGCGACCGCCGCAGACCAACGGCAACGAGGGGCGTCGCTCGTTGGCGCTGGTGCTGGCGATGTATGAGTCCATGGCGCGCCGCGCCGAGGTCACGTTGGAGGAAATCGAGGCTATGGCCTGTGAGCTATCCGATGGCCATGAGTGAACGCGCCTATTTAATCTACCCGGGCGTGCGCCTGGGCAAGGACGCGCAAATTGGCGCCTTCGTAGTGATCGGCGAGCCGGCGCGTGGACGATTGCCCGGCGAGGCATCCACTTACATCAGCGACCGCGCCATCATTCGCTCGCACACAGTCATTTACGACGGCAACCACATTGGCGACGATTTTCAGACCGGTCACGGCGTGCTGATCCGCGAGGACAGCTGCATCGGCCATCGCGTCAGCATCGGCAGCCACACCGTCGTCGAGCATCATGTGGTCATCGAAGACGATGCGCGCATTCACTCCAACGCCTTCGTGCCGGAATTCTCCGTTTTGGAAGCGGGATGCTGGATCGGCCCATGTGTGGTGATCACCAATGCGCGCTATCCGCAGTCGCCTCGCGCGAAGTCCAGCCTGAAAGGCGTCCATGTAGAGCGTCGCGCGCGCATTGGCGCCGGCGCGGTGCTGCTGCCGGGCGTGCGGATCGGGGCAGAGGCGCTGGTGGGGGCCGGCGCTGTCGTCACCCGCGATGTTCCGCCTCAAGCAGTCGTGGTCGGCAACCCGGCGCGCATCATCAACACGGTGGAGCGCATCCCTGACTATTTCGATGAGCAAGATTCCGCTGATTGACCTGAAGGCGCAATACTTGTCCATTCAGCCTGAGATTGATGCGGCGATCCGGCGCGTGATCGAGACGACGGCGTTTATCAACGGGCCGGATGTCGCCGCGTTTGAGCAGGAGTTTGCTCAGTTCTGTGGGGCGGAGCATGCCGTCGGCGTCGCCTCCGGCACGGTGGCGCTCCAGTTTGCCCTTCAGGCTTGTGGCGTGGGCGCAGGCGATGAAGTCATCGTGCCGGCCCACACATTTTGCGCCACTGCGGAGGCGGTGGTTCACGTCCGCGCGCGGCCGGTGTTCGTGGACATTGATCCGCACACCTACACCATCGCTCCCGACGCAGTCGCGCGTGCGGTCACGCCGCGCACAAAGGCCATTGTGCCGGTGCATCTGTATGGCATGCCGGCGGATATGGACGCCATTAATGCAATTGCCCGACAGCACGGCCTGTTCGTGATCGAGGATGCAGCGCAGGCGCATGGCGCGCTGTACAAAGGCCGGCCGGTTGGTACGCTGGGGCACGCCGCCTGCTTCAGCTTTTACCCCGGCAAGAACCTGGGGGCCTACGGCGACGCCGGCGCCGTCGTCACGAATGACGCCGACATCGCCCGGCAGGTGCGCGCGCTGCGCGATCACGGACGTATGCCCGGCCCCGATGGCAAACGACCCAAGTATGCTCACGCGATTGTCGGCTATGGCGAGCGCATGGACACGATCCAGGCTGCCATCCTCCGCGCCAAGCTGCGGCACTTGCCGGAATGGACAGCGCGCCGGCAGGACATGGCTCAGCGCTATCTGGCGTTGTTGGCCGACGCGCCGGTGGAACTGCCATTCACGCCAGATGATCGGCAGTCCGTGTGGCACCTGTTTGTCGTGCGCGTCCAGCAGCGCGCCGAGATACAAGCGCGTTTGTCGGCCCAGGGCATCGAAACCGGCATTCACTATCCCATTCCCTTGCACCTGCAGAAGAGCTTTGCCTTCCTCGGCTATCGCCCCGGCGACCTGCCCCACACCGAAGCGGCAGCGCAACACATTCTCTCGCTGCCGATCTACCCTGAGCTAGGCGAGGAGCAGCAGGCGCAGGTTGCGCAGGCGTTGCGGCAAGCGGCGCGCGGTGTGTAAGGGCAAACGCACATGCCCGAGCACGGCCCGCCGCGCGAGTTTGTGGCTCAGGGTCATTGCGGCGGGAGCCCCACGCTATCCACTGCTGCGGCTGAGGATAGCCATGGCTGCGTTGCGCCCGTTGACGGCGATGACGCTGCCGCCGGGATGCGTGCACGCGCCGCACAAATAGACGCCCGGCATCGGCGTTTGATAGCTCAGGCGCCTATCCCACATGAAATCGGGTAGGCATTCGCCTTGAAAGATGTGTCCGCCTGTTAAGCCGGTGCGCTGCTCGATGTCGGGCGGGCCAAGCACTTCGACATCAATCACGGCGTCCGGGAAGTTGGACACAAAGCGCGCGATGGACGCCATGCCGAGCTGCTTCACCTCGTCGCGACGTTCGTCCCAGGAGCGACCGTCGGCGAAGGCATACGGCGCGTACTGGGCGAATACGCTCATCGTGTGGCAGCCGCGATAAGGCGAGTCGGGCGCGATCACGGTGGTGTCGTGGACGGTCTGGAAGTATTGCTCGGTCCAGAGCCGCTGCGGCAGCTCGCCGCGCCGCGCCGCCGCAAAGCCGGCCTGCCATTCCGCCTTGGTCAGTGGCGTGTTGATCTGCGCGAAGTGATGAGGCTGATATTGGCCGGGTCGAGCGGCGTAGTCGGGCAGCTCGCGCAACAGGAAGTTCAGCTTGACGGTGCAACCTTCCATTGGGATGCGCTGCACTTGCTCGCGCCAGTGAGGGTCGGCATCGTCGCCCAGCAGACGCAACGTGGACCTTGGGTCGGCGTTGCTCACGACGATGGGCGCGTGAATCACCTCGCCGCCCTCCAGCGCCACGCCTTCGCCGGGGTAGATGCGCGCGACCGGCGTGCCGGTCGCCACGACGGCGCCGGCCTCTCGCGCCACATCACACAGGATGAACGACACGATGCCCATCCCACCTTTAACGTAGCCCCATACGCCCGGATAGCCGCCCAGCCGACCTGAGCTGTGATGGAAGTGGATGGAAGCCGTGCCGGGGTCGAACGGGCTGGCGTTCGTGCCGATCACACCCTGGCCGAGGTAGGCCATCTGTAACCGCTCGTCGCGCAGGTAGCGCTCGACGTATTCCGCCATGCTCCACTCGAAGAGCAAGCCGCGCACTTCCTCATCGCCGCCGATGCGCGCCTCGATCCGCTCGCGCGAAGGCGAGAGGCTGAGCCACAAGTCCTCCGGCCCGACGGGCCGGAGCAGGTCGCGCGCGCGGGTCATCACCGCTTGCATGGCCCGCCAGCCGGCCACGTCGTCCGGCGCAAAGCGGCGGATCTCCGCTTCGCATCGCTCAGGGTTGTCGTAGAGCTGGACGCTGCTGCCGTCTTCAAACGGCACAAACAAGCCGTTCGTGGCCGGCACCCACTTGTAGCCATACTTGGCGAAGTTCAGCTCTTGGATCACTAACGGGTGGAGCAGGCCGGCCAGATAGGCGCACGGAGACATGCGCACGCCGGGCCAGGCTTCCTCCAGGGTACACGCCCCGCCGACGCGCTCGCGCGCCTCTAGCACCAGCACGCGCTTGCCGGCGCGGGCGAGGTAAGCGGCGCAGGCTAGACCGTTGTGCCCTGCGCCGACGACAATCACATCCCATGCGCGCGCCGCAATCGCTTTAACCGACTCCGGTAGGCCAATTTTGCCGAGTGAGGTCACAGCCGAGGAAGGTGACCCCTGAGAATCACACTCGCTCATTCCTTCTCCTTCATGCTGCCTGTGCGCTACGGGGCATTGTGCCACACGGATACAAATCCCCACCCCACAGCGCTTTATGAGAACTTGAAGTGAGGCTAAAGCTCGCTTAACAAAAGTCGCTTAGATAGCAGGGTTGGACTTTATTCGGTTAACGAGGTCTTTCGCTATGCAACAATTGCTCAGGCAAACATTCCGTCTCTTCATGAGCGGAGTAATGCTCCTCTCCTCGCTAGTTTTCTCATGGACGAGCAGCGCGCCGCGCGTTGTCCACGCTTCGTCGATCATCACCCAATGGACGTTCGACGGCGGCACAATCACACCTGCGGTCGGCAGCGGTACCGCCTCGCTGGTGGGCGGGACGACCGCCAGCTTTGCCACAGGGGTGGGCGGCGAATCAAACGGCGGCTGGAACACCACTAATTACCCAGCGCAGGGCAGCGGCAACAAGACGGCCGGCGCGCAGTTTCAGGTGGACGCCTCCAGCTACACCAACATCACCATGTCCTTCGCCGTGCGCCGCAGCAACACAGCCGCCAACACGGTGGTGGTGCAGTTCTCCACCGACGGCGGCGCGAGCTTTACCGATGTTTACACCGACACCGTCTTTCAAGGCGACATCTGGGTGACGCCGACGGTAGACCTGAGCAGCTACAGCGTCTCCGTGCCCGACTTGCGCATCCGGGTGGTCACGGCGTTCAGCCCAACCACGAGTCAGTACTACGCGGCCAGTCCAAACTCATCGTATAGAGCGAGCGGCACGGTGCGCTTCGACAACGTGACCATCTACGGCACGCTATCGGGCGACCTCGCGCCGAGCGTGAGCGCAGTGTCGCCGCCAAACAGCGCAACCAACGTGCCGCTGGATAGCAACGTCGTGATCACCTTCAGCGAGCCGGTCAACGTCAGCGGCACATGGTTTCAGATCACCTGCCCGTCAAGCGGCGCGCGCGACCCTAGCAACACCACAGTGACCGGCGGGCCGACGGTCTTTACGTTGGACCCGAACACGGACTTCGATCCCGGCGAGACTTGCACGCTCACCGTGTATGCCGCGCAGGTCGCCGACCAAGACACCAACGACCCGCCGGACAACATGGCGGCGGACTTCGTCTCGTCGTTCACCACCGTCTCATCCGGTCCGCCGGCGATTTGCGCGAGCGGGGTGTTCACGCCAATCTATACCATCCAGGGCAACGGGGCCACCTCCCCCCTCGTCGGCGACGTAGTGACGGTGCGCGGCGTGGTCGTCGGCGACTTTGAAGGCCCCGCGCCGGCGCTGCGCGGCTTTTATCTGCAGGAGGAGGTCGGTGACGGCGACCCGTCCACCTCCGACGGCGTGTTTGTCTTCAACCACAACAACAATGATGTCTCCATCGGGCAGCGCGTCGTGCTGACCGGCACGGTGGGCGAGTTCTTCGGGCAGACGCAAATCACCCGCACCCTCTCGCAGCCCATCGTGGACTGCGGCAGCGCGTCGCTGCCTACGCCGGTGTACATCACCCTGCCGCTGACCTCGGCGGACGATTTGGAGCGATTCGAGGGCATGCGCGTGCGCTTACCGCAGGAGCTTGTGGTGACGGACAACTATTACCTGGGCCGCTTCGGCCAGGTGAGCCTTGCGTTCGGTGGACGCCTATGGCAGCCGACGCAGGTGATCACGCCCGGCGCGCCTGCGCTCGCGCTCCAAGCGCAGAATGCGCTCAACACCATCATCCTGGACGACGCGACTAACCAGCAGAACCCCGATCCGGTCATCTTCGCGCGCAACGGCCTCACCCTCACTGCGGCCAACACGCTGCGCGGCGGCGACACGGTGAGCAACGTGGTGGGTGTGCTGACCTACGGCTGGGGCGGCGCGTCGGCCAGCCCAAACGCCTATCGCGTGCGGCCGACCGAGCCGGTCACTTTTGTCGCCGCCAACCCCCGCCCTGCGCCCGTGCCACGGGCGGGAGCGCTGCGCGTCGCCAACGCGAACCTGCTCAACTACTTCAACACCTTCGGCGCGGGCAACTGCACCAACGGCGTGGGCGGCGCGCCGACGGACTGCCGTGGCGCGAGTAACGCGGCCGAGTTCCAGCGCCAAATCTCTAAGACCGTCGCTGCCCTGCTGGGTTCGCGCGCCGACATCATCGCGGTGCAAGAGCTGGAGAACGACGGCTATCGCGCCAACAGCGCCATCCAGGACTTGGTGGATCGCCTGAACGCGGCGACCGCGCCCGGTACGTTCGCCTTCATAGACGCAGACGCAAACACCGGCGCCACCAATGCGCTGGGCACGGACGCGATCAAGGTGGGCCTCATCTACAAGCCGGAGAAGGTAAAGCCGGTGGGCGCGACCGCCGTGCTCACCACCGGCGCGTTCGGATTGTTTGTCCTCACCGACACCACGACCATTCAGCGTAACCGTCCGCCGTTGGCGCAGAGCTTCGAGGAGCGCATCAGCGGCGAGCGCTTTACCGTGGTGGTCAATCACCTGAAGTCCAAGGGCAGCTCCTGCGCCAACAACGGTACTAGCAGCCCCGCGCCAAACGACGACGACGCCAACGACGGCCAGGGCAACTGCAATCGCACGCGCACGGTCGCCGCTCAGGAGCTGGCCGCTTGGTTGGCCACAGATCCTACCGGCATCGCCGACCCCGACATCCTCATCATCGGCGACCTGAACTCTTATCTGCAGGAAGATCCGATCCGCGCCTTGAAGGACGCCGGCTACGTCCATGTGACCGAGTCGCGCATGGGGGAGCAGTTCTACTCCTATTCGTTCCGCGGCCAGTGGGGCGCGCTGGATCACGCGCTGGCTTCGCCAACGCTGGACGCGCAGATCATCGGCGCACACGAATGGCACGTCAACGCCGATGAGCCGGTCGTGCTCGACTACAACACCGAGTTCAAGTCGCCTGCTCAGCAGAGTTACTTCTACGCCCCCGACGCTTACCGCTCGTCTGACCACGACTTACTGCTGGTGGACTTGCTGCTTAACGTCGCACCGAAGCTCACCGCCATCGCCACCTACGACACCGGCCTGGGCAACAACGGCGCGGAGATCATCGCCGTCCGCGGCGACTGGGGCGCGCTGACCAATGCGGGCGACAAGAGCTTTGACCGCCTCGACCTGAGCGACATCCTCTCGCCCACGCTGGTAGGCCGCGTCGGCCCAACCGCCGTGCTGAGCGGGCTGAATTCGCTGGCGATCCACCCCACCAAGGACTTGATCCTCGCCGTGGCAGGCGGCGCGGCGCCTGCGGCATCACCGGTGCACGGCAAGGTGATCGCCTATCGCCTGAGCAGCGGCGCCTACATCACCGAGGCGCTGGTGGGCATCCAGCCCGACGCCATCGCTATCTCGCCGGACGGAAACTTCGCGGTGGTCGCTAACGAGGCCGAGGCGCCAGGAACGGGTGATAACGGCGGCCCCGGCTCGCTCTCCATTGTGGACCTCAGCAGCTTCGACCCCGACGCCCCAACGCCGCTGAACGTGATTACCCTCTCGCTCCCCTCGCAGGCGAGCACGCCCGGCTTTAGCGCGGGGCGCTACGATGACGTCGGGCGCTTGCTGATTGACAACGCGCCGAACACGCTGGAGCCGGAGAGCATCGCCTTCTCCGCCAACTCCCAATTCGCCTACGTCAGCTTGCAGGAGAACAACGGCGTGGTACGCGTGGAGCTGACGCCGCCCTACACGCTCACGTTCTTTGGCCTGTATTCCACAACCCATCAGGCCGATCTCACCAACGGCGGCGGTTACCAGCCGGTGGAGGTGCTGACGGCGTGGCGCGAGCCAGACGGCATCGCCGTCATCGAGGTTGGCGGCACATCCTACTTCGTCACGGCGGATGAGGGCGACACGCGCCCCAGCCCCAGCAGCGCCGGCGTGCGCGGCGGCCGCACGGTGAGCATCTTCCGCTCTGACAACGGCGCGCTGGTCGCGGACACCGCCGGCCAGTTGGATGACACGGCAGCCCGCTGGGGGCGCTACCCGGACACTCGCAGCAATCGCGGCGGCAGCGAGCCGGAGGTGCTCGATGCCGCGATCTTCGAGGGCCGCGCAATCGTCGCCGTCGGCCTGGAGCGCGCCAATGCGGTCGCCTTGGTGGACATGACGGTGGTCACCGAGCCGGTGGTTTTCGGCCTGATCCCCACCGGCGCCGCGCCGGAGGGCGTGAAGCTGGCTGAGCGCAACGACGCGCTGTACGTGCTGGCGGCCAATGAGGTGAGCGGCACGTTGACCATCGCGCGCGTGCCGGTCGGCCAGCACATCTTCACGCAGCGGCATGTCGGCGCGGGCGGCTTCCCCTTGCACGACCTCCAGGTGCTCGACCCCGATCTGGCTGATGTGATCAGCGTCACGCTCCAGCTTGCGGATGCAGCGCAGGGGATGTTGGGCCTCAGCCTGGTGGGCGGCGCAACCGGCAGCTTTGCGCCGGCGCTGGGCAGCTACGCCATCAGCGGCACGATCACCGACGTGAACGCCTCGCTGGCGACGCTCGTCTTCACGCCGACTATCGGCGTGAGCGACACGGTGGTGATCTCGGTCACTGCTGGCGACGGCGATCAGACCGATTTTGGCCTGGTGCGCTTGCAGGTGAACGCCAACGTGAGCGTCGCGCTCACGACTGACCCCAGCACGACCCCCGTCGGCACGTCGGCGCTGCTGACGGCGACGGTCACCGACCTGAGCGGCGCGCCGGTGCCGGACGGTACAGCGGTGAGCTTCGCCACCTCGCTGGGCAGCGTTGCGCCCGCGACAGCGACCACGCTTGGCGGCGTCGCAACCGCTACGGTCAGCTCCACGCTTGCGGGGACGGCGTTGGTGACGGCGACCGCTGTCGGCGTGGACGCCACGGCGCTGGTGACGTTCACCGTAGGCGCGCCGGCGAGCCTCGCGCTCACCGCCACGCCGAACCTCATCCTGGCGAACGGCATCAGCCAGAGCGTGGTGGTGGCGCAGGTCACCGATGCGTTCGGCAACCCGGTGCCCGGCGTGCCGGTGCTGTTCTTGGCCGGCATCGGCAACTTCAGCCCAAACAGCGGGACGACGGACGCCACCGGACGAGTGACCGTCACGCTGACCTCAACGGTTCCAGGTTCTGAGATGGTGTATGGGACGGCGGGCAGCTTGAGCGGCGGCGCGATGGTGACCTACGTCCAACCGCCTGCGCCGGACACCGGCCTGGGCGGCAACCTCACCACCGTCACCAACACGCTGGGCGTCGTGCGCAAAGGCGACATCATCACCTACACGGTGGTGCTCACCAACAACGGCAGCGGCGTGGTGAACAACATCCTGTTGTATGCGCCGATCCCGTCTGGCACGACCTACGTGGCGGGCAGCGCCACCGGCGGTAGCTACTTTGGCAGCCTCGCCCTCGGCCCGCTGGCGACGCTGGCCGGCGTGGTGTGGAGCGGCAGCCTCGCGCCGGGCGAATCGCACGTGCTGATCTACGCCGTGCAGGCGCAGATTTTGGAGGGGCGGATCACCAACGAGCCGAAGGTGTTCGTGGACAACGTGGACACGGGCATCGTGTTGAGCAGCGTTGTGGATGTAGAGGCACTGCGCATTTACCTGCCGATTGCGGCGAAGCCATGATGGGCTGCGCAGGCGTGGGGCAGGGCAAACCCGTCCTGCCCCGCGCCTAGCGCGCATTTCTCTGATAGCTCCTGACTCGCCAAAGCAGCTTAGAAGCTCCTCACTCGACTTGTGTCCCCACTCGCCTCCAGAAAATCTTGCTGCGGGTCTCTTGACAACGCAGGGTTATCGCGTATGCTTTTGCAAAACACTTAGTGTATGAACGCCACGAAGCGGTTCATCATGGCCGTCGCTCCCACGATGCGGGTGACGGCTGTTTCGCATATTCGCGACTTGTGTGCGTCGTCCGCGGTTTGGCTCATCGGGACATGGCCGAACCGTAGCGCAGCAGACTTCATCGCATAGTGTCCATGCGTGACACGGGCAAAGGAGCGGCGCAAACGTCGCTCTTTTTGTTATCTCAAAAGGGAACTAGGATGGACAATCAGGGTGATCAGTGTACGCCGTGTAGGCGCCCATACGCGATGGGAGGCGACCGTGAGGGATCATCTGCGCCGCTTTACGATGCGCGCTTCGAGCATGACGCATGCGGCATCGGCTTCCTGGCCGACCTCTCCGGCCGCCCCACCCACAGGATCCTCGATGACGGGTTGAAGTGCCTGGAGCGCCTGGCGCATCGCGGCGCGCTGGATGCCGACGGCAAGAGCGGCGACGGCGCCGGCGTGCTGTGCTCAATCCCCAGCACGCTGATCAATCGCGAGCTGGAGCGCGTCGGCCAACAGGCGCATCGCCCCGGCGACGTGGCCGTGGGCATGATGTTTCTGCCACGCGACGCGAGCGCCAACGCACGCGCTCGAGAGATCATCGCGGCGGAGTTGGAGCGGCGCGAGCTGCGCGTGCTGATGTGGCGCACCGTGATGCACGAACCCAATGTGTTGGGCAAGCGCGCGTTAGAGATGCTGCCCGACATCCAACAAGTCATCGTTGAGCGTCCCTATGGCTTCCGCACCGAACTCGAGTTCGATCAGCAGCTTTACCTGGTGCGGCGCCGCATCGAAAACGCCGTCAAAGCCGCCGGCATCGAGGGGTTCTACATCTGTTCGTTCTCGTGCCAGACGTTGGTATACAAAGCGCTCGTGTCGGCCACCCAACTGCGCCGCTTCTACATTGACCTGAACGATCCCGACTTCAAGGTCTCGCATGTGATCTTCCACCAACGCTATTCCACCAACACCTTTCCGAGTTGGGAGAAGGCGCAGCCGTTCCGCTTCCTGTGTCACAACGGCGAGATCAACACGGTGGAAGGCAATCAGAACTGGATGCGCGCGCGCGAGCCGGAGCTGAACTCGCCGATCTGGGGCAGCGAGATCGAGCACCTCAAGCCGATCGTGGATGTGACCAGCAGCGACACCGGCCGGCTGGATAACGTGATCGAGTTGCTCACCCTGGGCGGGCGGGACATTCGCCACGCGGTCAAGATGTGCATTCCGCAAGCGTGGGAGAAGGATCCCGACCTCTCGCCGGCGGTGAAGGGCTTCTTCCGCTATCACGCTGCGCTCATGGAGCCGTGGGATGGCCCGGCCTCCATCGTCTTCAGCGATGGGACGCTGATCGGTTTGGCGCTCGATCGGAACGGCCTGCGCCCAGCGCGCTACTTGCAGACCAAGGACGGGTTGGTCTATGCCGGCAGCGAGATCGGCGCGCTGGATGTGGAGCCGGAGCGCATCCTCGTCAACGGCAAACTTGGCCCCGGCCAGATGATCTGCGCCGATTTGCGCGCGCGCCGGTTGTTCACCAACGACGAAATCCTCAAAGAGCTTGCCTCGCGCAAACCCTATCGCGAATGGGCTTCGCGCCAACGCGTGCGCCTGGAGGAAGTGGCGCAGATCGTCATCGAACAGCCGGCGGTCAACTCCGAGGCGCTGCTCGTCAAACAGGCGCAGTTCGGTTGGACTAGCGAAGAGCTAACGTTGGTGATCAAGACCATGTTCGAGGACGGCACCGAGCCGGTCGGCTCGATGGGCGACGACACGCCGCATGCCGTGCTCTCACCCAAGCCGCGCCCGCTCTTCAACTACTTCAAGCAGCGCTTCGCCGAGGTGACCAACCCGCCCATTGATCACCTGCGCGAAGACCAGGTGATGAGCCTGCGCGTGCTGCTGGGCCGGCGCGGCAACCTGCTGGCCGAGACCGAAGAGCTAGCTCACCTCGTCCGGTTGAACAGCCCGGTGCTCTCCAACGAAGAACTCAAAGCGCTGCAGAACCTGGACGACCCAGCGTTCCGTTCGGTTGTGCTCGACGCGACGTTCCCTGTGCCGACTGCCGGTGAACGACGCTGGGACTTCAACGCGAACGGGGAAGAGGCGTGCTCCCTTGAGCGCGCAGTCCGCCGGCTGTGCGACGACGCCGAGCGCGCCGTCCAGTTCGGCGCCAGCATCCTGATCCTGAGCGACAAGAAGGCCGGCCCCCACCGCGCCGTTATCCCGGCGTTGTTGGCCGTCGGCGCCGTTCACCACCACCTCACGCGCAGGGGTCTGCGCAGCCGGGCCAGCCTGGTCGTGGAGAGCGGCGAGGCGCGCGAAGTGCATCACTTCGCCGTGCTGCTCGGCTACGGCGCCAGCGCGATCAACCCTTATTTGGCGCTGGACACGGCGCGCGAAGCCGTACAACGCGGTCGCGTGCGCGATAAGTCGTTGAGCGAAAGCGAAGTGGTCAAGCGCTACATCAAGGCCGTCGAAAAGGGCATCCTCAAAGTGATGTCCAAGATGGGCATCGCCAGCGTGGACGCCTACACCGGCGCGCAGATCTTTGAAGCGGTCGGCCTGGCGCCCAAGCTGATCGAAGAATGCTTTACCGGCACGCCATCGCGCATCGGCGGCATTTGCTATGCGGAGATCGAGCAGACCGTGCTGCAATGGCACGCCAACGCCTATCGTCGCGCCGAGGATGAGACGGCTGCTGTCAGCGCCGAATCTGAATCCTCAGCTTCTCATTCGCAGTTGAAGCTGGATCACCCCGGCTTCTACAAGGAGCGCGCCGGCGGGGAGCCGCATGGTTACTCGCAGAAAGCAGTGCATGCCCTTCAGAAAGCGGTGCGCCTGGGCAACATCTTTGACTACACCGGCGAGACCGAGCTGGTCACTGGCATTGCGCGCACCAAAGTCAAGACCTTCGCGCTCAACGGGAACTTTCAGCAAGGCTACGCGCTTTATAAGGAATTTGCCAGCCTGTTCGAGCCGAACGGCCAGCCGATTGAGCCGCGCGATTTGATGGCGATCTGCTCCGACCGCGCGCCGATTCCGATTGATGAAGTGGAGCCGCTCGGCAGCATCCTGGCGCGCTTCAGCACGGCGGCGATGTCCCTCGGCGCGCTCTCGCCAGAGGCGCATGAGACGTTGGCAATCGCAATGACGCGGCTGGGCGGCCTCAGCAACAGCGGCGAGGGTGGCGAGGAAGCGCGGCGCTTCACGGAGGAGAGCAACAGCGGCATCAAGCAGGTGGCGTCCGGCCGCTTCGGCGTGACGCCGGCTTATCTGCTCAGCGCAACCGAGTTGCAGATCAAAATGGCGCAAGGCAGCAAGCCCGGCGAGGGCGGCCAGATCCCCGGCCACAAGGTGACCGACCTGATCGCCCGCGTGCGCCACACCGTGCCCGGCGTGGCGCTGATCTCGCCGCCGCCCCACCATGACATCTACTCGATTGAGGACCTGGCGCAGCTCATCTACGATCTGAAGCAGATCAACCCGGACGCCAAAGTGAGCGTGAAGCTGGTGGCGCAGGCCGGCGTGGGCACCATCGCCGCTGGCGTCGTCAAAGCGATGGCCGACATCGTGCTGATCAGCGGCCACAGCGGCGGCACCGGCGCTTCGCCGCTCAGCTCGATCAAAAACGCCGGCATGCCGTGGGAGATCGGTCTGGCCGAAACGCAGCAGACGCTGCTGGAGAATAACCTGCGCAGCCGCGTGCGTCTGCGCGCCGACGGCGGCATGCGCACTGGGCGCGATGTGATCATTGCGGCGTTGCTGGGCGCGGACGAGTATTCGTTCGGCACTGCCGCGCTCATCGCCGAAGGTTGCATCATGGCGCGGGTGTGCCACCTGAATACCTGTCCGACGGGCGTGGCGACCCAGAAGCCGGAGTTGCGCCTCAAGTTTGAGGGGAAGCCGGAGCATGTTATGGCGTATCTGCTGTATGTCGCGCAGGACGTGCGCGAGCGCCTGGCGCAGATGGGCTATCGCTCGCTCGACGAGATCATCGGCCGATCCGACTTGATCGCCAAGCGCTCTCCCTCGCCGGATGAAGCGCCGCCGGTGCGCCACCGCGAGGAGATGCTCACCCTGCGCAGCTTGAGCGTCGCGCCGCCGAAGGATCGTTCGCTGCGCCACAGCGAGCGGGCGCCGCAATATCCGCGCAATGTGCTGAACGAGATGATCGTGCAGGACGCGCGCACCGCGATTGACCATCAGTGGCCGATCAAGCTGCATTACACCATCCGCAATCAGGATCGCAGCATCGGCGCGCGGTTGAGCGGCGAGATCACAAAGAAATACTACGACGGCGGACTGCCGCCCGGCACGATCGAGATCAGCTTCCGGGGCTACGCCGGCCAGAGCTTCGGGGCGTTCACCACCAACGGTATGCGTCTGCACCTAGTCGGCGCGGCCAACGACTACGTCGGCAAAGGTATGCGCGGCGGCGAAATCTCGATTCGTCCCTTCCCTGAAGTGACTTACGTCTGGGCCGATAACCATATCCTAGGGAATACAGCGCTCTACGGCGCGACGGGCGGCGCGCTGTTCGCCGCCGGTCGCGCCGGCGAGCGCTTCGCAGTGCGCAACAGCGGCGCGTGCGGCGTGGTGGAGGGCGTGGGCGAACATGCCTGCGAATACATGACCGGCGGGGTCGTCGTGGTGCTGGGGACGACCGGGCGCAACTTCGCCGCCGGCATGACCGGCGGCATGGCCTTCGTCTATGACCCCGACGGCACCTTCGTCAACCGTTGCAACACCGAACTGGTGGATGTGGATCGCCTGACGCACCCCGGCATGAAGAAGCTGGTGAAGAGTCTGCTGCGCCGACACTACGAGCTGACCAATAGCCCGCGCGCCCGCGAACTGCTGACCAACTGGGAAGAAGCGTCCTTGTCGTTCCGGCGCGTGCTCCCCAAGGATCGCGTCGCCGAGATTGAGGCCATCAACGAGTTCTCGGACTTTCAACAGACATGATGCGCAGGGGGTAGGCACAGGCATTGCCTTTGCCTACCCGATCAGCCCTGCCTGAATCGGCGTTCAGCGAACGTAGATCGGATTGCTGTAAATCCAGCCGCGCCACCAGCCGCGGAAGAAGCGCCGCACTTCGACGCGGTAGGCGCCCGGCGCGATGCTGGTGTGCGCTAACGACTTGCCCAGCTTCCTTGCTACGGTTCGCCCGTTGTGTTTCAGGGTGATGAAACCGATGCCCGGGCAGCGCACCTCGAAGCGCGTCGCGCCGTGTCGCTGCAACGTTTCGCCCATCATCGCTTGCGCCGCGCTGCTGCGCGCCGTGAACGTGAAGCCTTTCGCGCGGCCGGCTAGGTCGTAGGCGACGAAGCACCGCCCGGCCCGCAGCGCGTCGTAGATCATGCGTTTGTCTTGCGCAACATCCTGTGTCAACGGCCGCTCGATGAGCAGGTGCGTGTTGACGCAGCGGAACAGGTAATCGTACGGGAAGATGATCTTCCGGAAGGGGCCGATCTGGAAGGGCGTGCCGTGCGCGTCGGCATTGCCGATGGCGACGACGCGTCGGCCATTGCGCAACAGCTCATCCCACCGGCGCAGCGTGGCTGTGAACGGGCCACAGATCACCAGCGAAGGGAAGAACGCGCTGAACAGCGCCGCCGGCCAACTCCACAGCCGGGCTTTGAATTCGGTCATGTAGTTCCAAATCTCGATGCCGGTGTTGTCTGACACATCCCAGTCCACCCACGGGATGGCGGCGAAGTCGTCGCTCAGGGGGCTGCCGCGCTCGACCGGGTGCGCAAAGAACGTCAGTCCGCCGCGCCGGGCGATCTCGCGCGTCAGCTTATGCGGATTCGCCGCAAGCAGGGCGACTTCCGCGTTGGCGTTATATACTAGGCAGTGGTTGGCCTGCGGCCGGCGCTGCGCATCATGCACTTCCTCGCCCACCAGCACCAGCACGCCATCCACATAGCCATCTTTGCCGCACACCCAGACGTTGTGATCGGTGATGATGATGGCGTCCAGGCCGGCGCGGGCTGCCGCAGCGGCGATTTCCCGGTGGTAAAGGCAGCCGTCGGAATACGGCGTGTGCATGTGCAGATTCGCAACGATCTCGACCATAGCGGCGCTGTCACCCCTTTGACTCGCAACTCATTCGACGCGCGCGGCCATGCGGGCAGGAGGCTTCAGCCTGGCGCGTTGCATGAGTCCTCGCCCCCTCGCCTTCGCTGATGCGCCGCGCGCTGTCCCCGATATGCGCCATCTCGTCGTCACCTCATACGCCTGCGCGGCGCGCCGACCTTTCGTCCGGATGCTGGTCGTACCATGTCTCCAACTCATCATAGGCCTGGGCGGCCAGGCTCAGTAACCTTTCGCGCCGCTGCGCGTGGCTGATCACAGTGGATGTCTTCGTGCCCTCTATTTTGCCCCTGCTGCGCAAAAAACTCGCCCACTTTTCTGCGCTACACCCGAAGCCAGGTCTCTTGGAGAAACCTGGTTTCTCTTCGGCAGCGTCATCATCGCCTACGACGCCAGCTCCGGTTTCCTCGCCCCTGAGGCGCGGACGCGCCCGACTACAACCACAACGCGCTTCGACCTCGCCTCGGTCTCTAAACTTCTCACCGTCGTCGCATTCATGACGCTGGTCGAGGAAGGCCGCGTTAGGCTAGATCAGCCGGTCGCAGCAGTGCTGCCGGAGTTCGGCGGACGGCGAAAGATCGCCCCCTACCCCAACCCGCTGCGGATAGACCCCACGCGCGCTTTGGTCTTCGCCTGCCTGACCAATCATGTCTGCTACGGGCGAACAGGCGAAGATACGCTCACGCCCTTTCGAGCAACGCTGGCGCAAACCATCGTCCGCTGCATACAATAGGCGCATGGCGACCAACCCACTCACCCCTGAACAAGTCGAACATTTCCTCACGCGCGGCTTCGTCGTGCTGCATGACTGCTTCAGCCGCGAGGCCGCCGCGCAGCTCACCGACCAAATTTGGGCGCGACTGGGCTACGACCGCGACGATCGCCGCACGTGGCAGCAGTCCCGCGTGCACATGCCGGCCCGCCGGCGCTTCGAGGTCAAAGACTTCGCGCCCAAAGCCTGGGAAGCCATGTGCTTCCTGTGCGGCGGCGAGGAGCGCATCGCCCAGCCGGCCCAGTGGTCGGATGCCTTCGTCGTCAACTTCAACGATGGCGCCGATCAGCCGTGGATCCCGCCTTCCCCGGCAGCCCCGGGCTGGCACAAGGACGGCGACTTCTTCCTGCACTTCCTCGATAGCCCCGAACAGGCGCTGCTGACCATCGTCTTGTGGAGCGACATCGAGCCGAAAGGCGGCGGCACCTTCCTGGCTTGCGACTCAGTGCCGCACGTCGCGCGCTATCTGGCCGATCATCCGGAGGGCGTGCACCCCTTCAAGTTCCCCACCGACTCGTTCGTCGCCCAGTGCAAGGACTTCATAGAAGCCACCGGTCAGGTGGGCGATGTCTATCTGATGCACCCCTACATGATCCACGCCGCATCGTTCAACCACTCCGACCGCGTGCGCATTATCACGAACCCACCCATCGCGCTGAAGGAGCCGATGCGCTTCAAGCGCGACAACCCGGCCGACTACTCGCCGGTGGAGCTGGCCGTGCTGCGTGGGTTGGGCGTCAGCCCAGAGCAAGGCTACGACTTCCGGCCAACCGCCCCGCGCGAGAAGATCGTGCCGGAGCGCGTGCGCATTCAGCAGCAAATGCTAGAGGAGGAAGCGAAGCGGCTAGGCCAGGCCGCGGCGGTGCAGAATTTCTGAACCGGCATTGCGCCGGTCTGGTTCAGACGCCCGCGGCAGGACTCGAACCCACAACACGCGCCTTAGGACGGCGCTGTTCTATCCGATTGAACTACGCGGGCTAACGAGCGGTTGCGCTGCGCTCGCTGCTCATTCTAGCGCATCTCGCGCGCCAACCGATTGAGGAAGGTCGTCGTGCGCGGCCGGCGCTCCAGGATGGCGCCGATGTAGAGCTGCAGCGCCCGCTCGACGTGCGCGTGTAATTCGCGCGAAACGTCGAGCGCCTGCACGGCCTCAAACGGCTGCGTCTGCATCACGCGCAACAGCGCCAGACCACTGCGACTCAAAGGAAAGACATCGCGCGCCAGCCGCGCCGCCTCATCGGAGAGCACGCCGCCTTCCGACGGCGAAAAGGCGACCGGCGCGCCGCGCGCGTCGTCCGCCAACGGCAATTGCGTGCGCGCGCAGCGGAACAGCTCCGGCCGATACCCCTCTAGGGTGAGCAAACGCAACTCGAAATAGCGCGTCGCCAAGCGAGGATCGCGCGCCTCGCACAGCCAACTCAGCCCCTCGGCCAGCAGGTCATACAGCGGCGCAGCGTCGCTGCCTTCGGGCGCGAATCGCTCGGTCAACTCGCATAGGTAATGCGCCGGCGCGCCGCGCTGGATCTCCTCGCGCAGGGGGCGATGCGCCTCCACTAATTCGGCCTGGGTGATCAGGTCGAAGGCCCGCCCCTTCGCCAACAGCAGCCGCGTGCGGGTGAACAGCTCGATGTGGCCGGCCTTGCGCGACGTCGGCTTGCGCGCCCCTTTGGCCAAGACGCGCAACTTGCCGTAATCCGGCGTCAGCAAGGTGACGAGCCGGTCGGCCTCGCCGTAGTCGTCGCGGCGCATCACGATCGCCTCGGTCATATAAGCGCGCGACCTGTTCATGCGGGCATAGTGTACTCCTATAATCGCGCTCGCCATGTTCAACATCCTGATCCCAGACGACCTCTCCGCGGCCGGCCTGGAACTGTTGCACAACGACCCCTCTGTGCGCGTGGACGTGGTGAAGAAGATGCCGCGCGCCGAGCTGCTCGAGCGCATCCCTGAATACCACGCACTGATCGTCCGCAGCGAGACCAAGGTGGACGCCGAGGTGATCGCGCGCGGCAGCAAGCTGCGCGTGATCGGACGCGCCGGCATCGGCGTGGATACCATTGACGTGGAGGCGGCTACCCATCGCGGCATCATCGTGATGAACACGCCACAGGCGAACACCACGGCCACCTGCGAGCATACCCTCGCCATGATGCTGGCGCTCGCCCGCCACATCCCCCAGGCCGACGCCTCGCTGCGCCGCGGCGAGTGGACGCGCAGCAAGTTCATGGGCGTGCAGTTGCAAGGCAAGACGCTGGGCATAATCGGCCTGGGCCGCATCGGGACGCAGGTCGCCAAGCGCGCCCAGTGTTTCGGCATGGAGGTCATCGCCTACGATCCCTACGTCAGCGAAGAAGCCGCGCGCGCGAACAAGGTGATCCTGGTCTCGCTCGACGAGCTGCTGGCGCAGAGCGATTTCGTCACGTTGCACTCCTCGCTCACCCAGGGCAGCCGCGGCCTGCTGGACGCCGCTGCCATCGCCAAGATGAAGCCCGGCGCGCGCGTGATCAACGTCGCCCGCGGCGCATTGGTGGACGCGCAAGCACTCTACGAGGCGCTGGCGAGCGGCAAGCTGGCCGGCGCGGCGCTGGATGTGTTCGAGGAAGAACCCCTGCCTGCCGACTCGCCGCTGCTCAAGCTGCCAAACGTCGTCCTGACGCCGCACCTGGGCGCGAGCACCGCCGAGGCGCAGCGCGACGTCTCGATCCAGATTGCGGAACAGGTGCTGGACGCCCTGCACGAGCGCGACGTGCGCAATGCGGTGAACTTCCCGCCGATCGATCCGGCGGCCTGGCCGATCATCCGCCCATACCTCAAGCTGGCGGAGAAGCTGGGCCGGCTGCAAGCCGGGCTGATGGAGGGACGGCTCGCGCGCATCGAGGTCGAATATCGCGGCGCCGACGTCGCGCCCCACGTCAAGCCGCTGACCGTCGCGCTGCTGCGCGGCCTGCTGGAGCCGATCCTGGGCGGCGAAAAGGTGAACTACGTCAACGCGCCGGTCATCGCCAACGAGCGCGGCATCGTTGTGACCCAGGCGTTGAATCTGACCAGCAGCGACTACACCAACCTGGTCTCCTGCCGCGTCACCACCGACCAAGGAGAGCGCACCATCGCCGGCACGCTGTTCGACGGCGTCGAACCGCGCATCGTGCAGATAGACCACTTCCGCATTGACGCTGTGCCGGAGGGGCTGGTGCTGGTGATCTCTTCGCTCGATGTGCCCGGCGTGATCGGCCGCGTCGGCACCATCCTCGGCGCGCACTACGTGAACATCGCCGAATACCGGCTGGGCCGCACCAAACCCGGCGACCGCGCTTTGTCCTTCATCAACCTGGACAACCCCGTGCCGGACTATGCCCTTAAGGCGTTGCACGACCTCCCGGAGGTGGTCTGGGTGAAGCAGATCACGCTGTGAGTGGACGCGCCGCGCAGCGTCCGTCAGCGCGCGTTCACTCAGCCTGCTCTTCAAAATGCGGGGGAGAATGTTTATCAGACATCGAGAAAGTAAGGTTGGTAGAACAATGACTCAACGAAAGGCAATCATCATCGGTGCGGGCATCGGTGGCCTTGCACTTGGCATCCGCCTGCAAAGCCTGGGGTTCGACACGACGATCGTCGAGAAGCTGGATGGGCCGGGCGGCCGGGCCTACGTGCGCCGCGCGCACGGGTTCACATTCGACATGGGGCCGACGGTCATCACCGTGCCGCATTTCATCGAGGAGCTGTTCGCGCTGGAGCGCGGCGTCCATAACCTGGATAAGCCCGATTTCCCCTCGCACGTCCTCGCCCCGCAGAATGGCGGCGCGCCGGCGCTCACGCACACCTCGCGCTACGTCCAGATCGTGCCGATCAAGCCCTTCTATCGAATCTACTTCGACGACGGCTCTTATTTCGACTACGACGGAGACCGCGAGCACACGCGAGAGCAGATCAAAGCCATCGCGCCGGATGACTTGGAAGGATACGAGCGTTTTCACGCCGCAGCGCAGGCGATCTTCGAGCGCGGCTTCTTGCAGCTTGGCTATACCTACTTCGACAGCCTCGGCTCGATGTTGGCCATCGCACCGGAGTTGCTCAAGCTCGACGCTGTGCGCACGCTGTTCTCATTCACCAGCAAGTACTTCAAGAACGACAAGCTGCGTCGCGTCTTCAGCTTCGAGCCGCTGTTGATCGGCGGCAACCCGCTGGCCGTGCCGGCGATCTACGCGATGATCCACTTCGTGGAGAAGACGTGGGGCATCCACTTCGCCATGGGCGGCACCGGCGCGCTGGTGCGCGGTTTCGTCCAGAAGTTCGAGGAGCTAGGCGGGACGATCCGCTACAACAGCGAGGTCAAGCGCATCCTCGTCTCCGGCCCAGACGGCGCGCCGGTGCGCGGGCGCTTCGGCCGCCGCATCGCCCAGGGCGTAGAGTTGGCCGACGGGTCGCAACTGCACGCCGACATCGTCATATCCAACGGCGACTACGCGCACACCTACATGAACCTGATCGAGCCGCGCTACCGCCTGTTCAACACCGATGCGCGCGCCAAGCGCATGCGCCAGTCCATGTCGCTGGTGGTGATTTACTTCGGCTTTCGCGCGGATGGCCTCGACCTCAGCCTGCGCCACCACAACATCATCCTCAGCTCGCGCTACGAGGAACTGCTGCGCGACATCTTCGACCGCCGCGTGCTCGCGCCGGACATGTCACATTACCTACACATCCCAACGTTGACCGATCCCAGCCTGGCACCGCCCGGCCATCACGCCGCCTACACCTTGGTGCCGGTGCCCAACAACCGCAGCGGCTTAAATTGGTCTCAGATCGGCGATGCGTTCGCGGACAAAGCCCTGCGCTTCCTCGACGAAGCCGGCTACATCCCCGGACTGTGTGAACGCCTGGTCTACAAGAGTTTCATCACGCCGGACTACTTCGAGCGCGGCCTGAACAGTTACCTCGGCAACGCCTTCGGGCCGGAGCCGACGCTGTTGCAAACCGCCTACTTCCGGCCGCACAACAAGAGCGAGGACATCGAGAACCTCTATCTGGTGGGCGCAAGCACGCAGCCGGGCGGCGGCACGCCCAGCGTGATGATGAGCGCCAAGATGACCGCGCGCATCATCGCCAAGGATTTTGGCCTGCTCTAGCTTCCCCCAGCCTCTTAGCGGCAGTGAAATTCCAGGACGTGTATCGCGTGGTGAAGCTCATCCCCAAAGGCATGGTGATGAGCTACAGCGGCGTAGCTCGCCAGTGCGGTAGCCCGCGCTCGGCGCGCTACGTCGGCTTTGCGTTGCATGCCCTACCGGCCCACACGCGCGTGCCGTGGTGGCGCGTGATCAACGCGCAGGGACGCATCTCCAACCAATACGCGCCGGACGAACAGCGACGCCGATTAGAGGCCGAAGGCGTCGTGGTCAACGATCAGATGCGCGTGGACATGCGCTTGTTCGACGCCGAGGCCATCGTTCACCGGAAGTTGAGTCGCGCCCGCGCCTTGCGCGGCGCAACCGCCGATTCGGGCGGCAGGTCACACGTCGCCTAAATAGTCGCGCAGCCGGCGGCTGTGGTGGGGGTGGCGCAACTTGCGCAGCGCCTTCGCTTCAATTTGCCGCACCCGCTCGCGGGTCACGTTGAACATCCGACCCACCTCCTCCAGCGTGTGCGTCTTGCCGTCGCGGAAGCCAAAGCGCATCTCCAACACATCGCGTTCGCGTTCGTTCAGATGCTGTAGCATGCTGCGCACCTGCTGCTTGAGCATCTGCAGCGCGGCGGAATCGTATGGCGAAGGCGCGCTCTCATCTGGGATGAACTCCCCCAGCAAACTGTTCTGCTCCGAGCCGATCGGCGATTCGAGCGAGATCGGCTCGAGCGACATGCGCATGATCTGTTGAATGCGCTTCACCGCTTGATCGAGCTTGCGCTCCAGCGCCGGATCGATCGGCTTGCCGTTGGCGTGGGCTTCCATAATCGCCACAAGTTCTTGCTCGTCGAGCAAATCCATCTCCATCGCCAGATCTTCGGTGGTCGGCTCCTGGCCCAGCTCTTGCATCATGCGCCGCTGCACCCGATTGAGCTTGTTGATAGTCTCCACCAAATGCACCGGGATGCGGATGGTGCGCGCCTGGTCAGCGATCGAGCGGCTGATCGCCTGCCGAATCCACCAGGTGGCATAGGTGCTGAACTTGAAGCCACGCCATGCGTTGAATTTCTCGATCGCGCGCAGCAAACCCATGTTGCCTTCCTGGATCAGGTCCATGAACGATATGCCCCGCCCGATATAGCGCTTGGCGATGCTGACGACCAAGCGCAGGTTCGCGCGGGTGAGCGAGCTTCGGGCTTCTTCCGCGCGCAATTCGACCTCGCGCAGGTGCTCTTCGCAATCGGCCTGAGGCGGCATCCAGGCGCGCGCCTCGTCCCATTCGGGCAGCGCCGGCGAGAACTCGACATGCTGCGCGAGCTGCTCGACGAAGGCTGTCGGAAGGATGATCGTTGCCAGGACGACTTCAAACAACGGCTTACTGATCTTCTCGACGGTTTGGTCCTGCCCCCAACCGAGCGAGCGCAGATACAGTTGCACATCGGAAGGGAGCGGGTCGGTGTAACGCCACGGCATGTTGCGCGCGTCTTGCAAAATCACCGCCAACGCCGGCGGGTCAACCTTGCGCGCGGCGCATTCGTCAAGCACGTTTTGCCAAGAGCGGGCGAGGTGCTCATACACCAGCGGCCAGAACGCCAAGCCGCGATCGTATGCTTCGGCGCGCAGCCGCTGGGCGAGTTGTTCGGCGCCAAAGGTCGCGCACGTCCTCAGCTCCTGATCGGCGGTCAGCAGCGGGGTCGAGCCGATTTCGCGCAGATACATCCGAACGGGATCCGCGCTATCCGGGTCGTCAATCTCGGCAAGTTGGCGCGAGTCGAGGTCGGATAAGTCCGCCTCATCGGCATCGTCCATCCCGGCCAGGGCGTAGGCCGCCGCCTCGGCCTCGGCATCCAGATCCTCGGCCGAATCGAACAAATCTAGTTCAGCAAGCGACGCATCGGGGCTAAGCGCCTCGGGTTCAGACGCAGCAATGGACGAATCTGCGTCATCGCCGCCAACAAGCGCCGCCGCTTCTAGTTCGTCCCCATCATCGCGCCTCGGCTCGGCACTCGGCGCCGGCGGGTCGCTGTGCTGCGGGGATGGTTTGACCCTTCGCGAGGATCTGGCGGAGGCACTAGAGCGTTTTGGTCTGGTCACGGGCATCATCCCTCTCGAGCGCGATCAGGTCACGTTGAGCGCGCTGCGCAACTGCAGCGCTTTTTGTGCCCGCAGATGTTGCGTGAGCACGCGATGTAGTTCAAGATTATACCGTGCAGCGACATCGGCCTCATGGGCGCGCTTTGCTTCTTCGATCATCGCATTGATGCCGATCCGGTCGCGGAACAGGTTGCGCTCGCGCAAGCGCAGCGCCGTGCGCACGACCTCTTCGCGCAGCAGCGCTTCATCCGCCGCCAACAGGTCGAGCGCATCGTAATCGGCGATGATCGCCAGCCAGTCCTCCTCCGCCGCCTCCCCTTCCGACGGCGACAGCGGCGCGCCCATCGCCAAGCGGCTGAGCTGGCGAAACCCCGCGCGCAGCGCCGGGTTCGTGAAGTCGCGCTCGTCCAGCACGTCTAGTTTCGCGCGGGTTAGGGCGACGTTAGCATCCAACAGCAACTGCGGGCGTCGCCACAGCGCAGCGATCAGATGCGTCTCCAGGTCAACCTTATCGGCGCTGCGGCGCTCCTGGCTCGGCGCGTGGCCTGCGCTGCCCGGCCCTCCTTGCGCCCGATCCGCGCCCTGCCCCCCCTGACCGCGCATCCCGGATCCCCCCACCTTGGATCGCGCCTCGCGCGCCACCTCGCTGACCACCGCCAGCACGGCGCGCGGGCTGACTTGCAGGCGACGCGCCAGAAGCTGAACGTAGAAATCGCGCTGCACCGGGTCGGATGTGTCCAGTAAGACCGGGGCGACGGCCCGCGCCGCCTGCGACTTGGCATGCGGCTCGGAGATATCCCGGCTGCGCAGGATGACGTCTATCACGTGCTCGACCACCGGTCGGGCGTTGGCGACGACCTCGCGCCAGCGCTCCGGCGATTCCAACACCAGCTCATCAGGGTCCTTGCCTTGCGGCAACACGGCCACCCGGATGTCCGCTTTGAGCTTCGATTCGCAGCGGATCGCGCCGCGCGGGTCGAAGATCGGCTGCGCTTCGCGATCCATGGCCTCGCGTGCGACCTCCACGCCGCGCAGGACGGCGCGGTCGCCGGCGGCATCGGCGTCTAGCGCCAGCACAATGCGCGCAGCCAGGCGCTTCAGCATGCGAAACTGGTCCTCGCTGAGCGATGTGCCCATGCCGGCGACGACGTTGGCAAAGCCAGCCTGGTGGCAGCCGATCACGTCCATGTAGCCCTCGACCAACACCGCCACCTGCTCGCTGCGAATCGCCGAGCGGGCGCGGTGTAGGCCGAACAGCAAGCGGCCCTTGTCGAAGACGGCGGTCTGCGGCGAGTTCATGTATTTCGGTTCGCTGCCGTCGAGCGAGCGCGAGCCGAAACCGACCACCTGCCCCTTGGCATCGTGAATCGGAATCATCAGCCGGCCGCGGAAGCGGTCGTAGCGGCGGCCCTCCTCGTTCTCGACCACCAGGCCGGCGTCAATCAGCTCCGGCACGCTGAAGCCGCGCGCCGTCAGGTGGTGCGTCAGGGCGTGATAGTCGGCCAGGCTGTAGCCGATTTGCCAGGTCGCGAGCGTCTCGTCGGTGAGCCGGCGCTTCTCGCGCAGGTATGCCCGGCAGGCCGCCGCCTGGGGCGCCGTGAGCAGCAGGTGATGGAAGTAGGCCGCCGCCTGCGCCAGCGCATCGCGCAAACGCGCTGCGTAGTCGGCGAATTGCTGCTGCTCCGGCGTGCGCTCATCCAGTTGCACGCCGGCGCGTCGGGCCAGCTCGCGCAGCGCCTCGCCGAACGTCCATCCCTCCTTCTTCATGAGGAACGAGAACACGTCGCCCTGCTCGCCGCTGGAGAAGTCCTTGAACGTTTGCGTGTCGGGAAAGACGAAGAAGGACGGCGTGCGCTCACTCTGGAACGGCGACAAGCCTTTGTAGTTCCGGCCGCTGCGCGAGAGCTTCACGTAGCCGCCGATCACCTCGACGATATCTACGCGGCGCTTGACCTCTTCGACCACGGACATGCCTCGGATTGTAACCGCCTGAAAAGAAGGCGGGCCTTGCCTTCGCAAAGCCCGCCCTTGTTCGCACCTATCCCTGAAGCCGGGTTACGGGTGCGGTTCGACGCCAAGCCCCGACGGATCGTCCGGCGCGCCTGGGCGTTCGCCGGCGGCCATCAACGTGCCACAGCTCACCTTCAGCGGCTTGGCGTCGTAGTACTTCTGGGTGCCTCCCTGCATGACGCGGAACTGGATGTTGTAGCCACCCGTGGTGTTGAACTGGATGCCGACCGAGCCGCTCGGCGCGGTCGTGCCCACCGAGGCCCAAGTATTGGCAAAGGTATTCGGGTTAGTCGTGGACGGATTGCCCAAGCCGCAGCCCGCCAGGTTGCTCACGCCGATCACCTGCACCTGAACGGAGTCGTAGGGCTGCAACGCCTGCAGGCCGAACCAGTAATAAGTGGCCGTCTGGCCGGCGTTGATGTTGAAGAGGATGTCCCCATTGCAGGTGTTGCCCGGCACGCGACTGTCGCACGTGGGCGGCTGGTTCGGGTTGCTGGTGAAGATCGGCCCGGCCGTGCCGCCGGCCAGCCCGGCGTAGCTCCAACGAATGCGGTAGGGTTGGCCATACGCCGGCGCGCCGGGAGGCAGGCTCACCCGCAGGTAGTACGTGCCGCTTGCGGGCAAAGTCACCGTGAAGGTCGCGTCGCCGCCGCCGCTGGGAATCGCGCCGAACGGGTCTATTCGATCGGTGCTGTTGATCGGATCGGCGCCGCTGCCGGGGCAGACGTAGCCGGATTTCAGCGGGCTGCGCACCTGCACCTGCGCGCCGCCAATGGCGTGTCCCAACACCTGAACGCGAATTTGAACCGCGCCGGTGATGTTCAGCTTGAAGAAGTCGTATTGATCTTCGCTGCGCGTATCCAGCAGCGTGTCGTGCTGCAACAGCGGCGCTTCGCACGGGTTGTTGTTCGGCTCGTGCGGCCCCGGCGCCGTGCTGTATCGCCAGCGGATGATGTAAGGCGGCGGGGCCGGCTGGCCGCTGCCGCTGACCACGCGGAAGTACACCCGCCCCACCGGCACGTTGTACACAGTGACCACAGGATTGGGATTGGTTCCCCAGCCCATCAACGGCGTCAGCGCGGTGCAGTTGCCCTGGTCGGCGAATACCTGCAGTTGGCCGGTGACGGCCGTGTAGTTGGTCAGCGAGACGACGATGGTGGCGCTGGGGGTGGCGTTGTTGGCGAACATCCAGCCATCGGTGGTCGGATTCAACACCTGATAGCCCTTGTCGGGTTGCAACGGCCCGCCTTTCGGCCCGTTAGCGGCGTCGCAGGCCGACGTGCCCGTGCTGCTCAGCGGCTGCGGGTCAGGCGGGACGCGCGCGACGAACGGGAGATAGGCTTTGCCTTGCTTGGTCAGAAGATACGTCGGGCTGGAGGCCACCTGAGGGCCGGACGCAGCCGGAAGCTCAAAGTAGATCATCGAGCCGCTGACCACCGCGCTGGCGTTCAGCGTAGCCGTCATCACGGCGCGCTTGCCGCCCAGCGATAGCTCAGCGCTGACGGGCACCGCCGGCCCGTAGCCGTTGTTCGGGTCGTAGATGAAATAGCTGCCGGCGTTGGTCAGCGTATAGGGCGCGTCCACGCGGACGACGACGTGCGGGCTTTGCAACACGTTGAAGCTTGTGCCGGCGCCGGGCGTCCAAATCTCGCCGCCGTCCACGGCCTGTGGCTGCGCCGGGCCGCCCGGCGCTTCGTCCTGCGCCATGGCCCGCCAGGGCGTGGGCAGAGTGGCCGCCAGCGCAAGGGCCACGGCGACCACTATACTCAGGCGCTGAGTAGTTGCGTTTCGCATCATCACATGCTTCCTCTCATGCGGAATGGGGCGCTTGCGGCATCGCTACTGGCGGGTGGGGCGCCCCACCCGCCAGTAGCTTTCCTACTACGCTTTATGGCATTGCTGTCGGGCCTTGGGTCGGCGTCGGGGATGGGGTCGGCGTCGGGCCGCCGCCGCCTCCTCCACCTCCTCCGCCGCCGGGCGGGCCGACATTGACGCAGAAGAATTTCTCCCCAAAGTCGGCGCGGTCGCCGGCGTTGGTGTCAATGCGCAGGGTGATCTTGTAGCAGCCATCGGCAAATTCGTTGCTGCGGAACGAGACCGGGCCGGTGCCGGTGGTCGGGCGCGACAGGTTGGGCTGATCCAGCGGACCCGCCGGCCCTCGGCTGCTATTCGGCTCGAACACCAAGTAGATCGCCCGCGCGCCGTAGACTTCCCAGGCCATGGTGTACACCTTATCGTTGCGCGGCACATAGGCGATGTTGCCCGGCGATTCGCCCACATACTCCGGATCTTTGCGCTTGCAGAACGTCCAGTTGCTCGGGTTGCCGGGCTTGTTGGCCTGCCAGTCGGGATTGCTGGGGTTGCAGTCCGGATACCCGCTCGTGCTCGGGGCCCCCTGGCCGATGACGTTGATGGTGATGCTGTCCTCGATCACCTGGTTGTTCAGGTCCACCCAACGCAGGCGGATGGTGCGCGGAACGACGACGGCGGGCACATCCACCTGCATGACCTGGGCCACCGGCCCACGATAGCCCTGGCCGTCGCCGCGGTCGAATTCGCCGCTCTTGAAGTTCGGGATGTTCCAGCTCGCGAAGACGGTCGCGCCCGACGGCACCGGGTTGGCGTTGACGCGCAGCACGCCCTTATCGCCCACCAACTGGCCTTGCGGCGGCGCGCCGATGACGTTCAGGTTGATGGCGTCCTCGAACACCTGGTTGTTCAAGTCCACCCAGCGCAGGCGGATGGTGCGCGGGCCGATGACGGCGGGCACGTCCACCTGCATGACCTGGGCCACCGGCCCGCGATAGCCCTGGCCGTCGCCGCGGTCGAATTCGCCGCTCTTGAAGTTCGGGATGTTCCAGCTCGCAAAGACGGTCGCGCCCGACGGCACCGGGTTGGCGTTGACACGCAGCACGCCCTTATCGCCCACCAACTGGCCTTGCGGCGGAGCGGTAGGTTGTTGTGGCGGCAGGGTCACGATTGGCACCAGCACCGGCGTCGCCGGCGGCTGGACGACGACCGGCGGCGATGTCGGACGCGGCGGCGCGGCAGCCACGGGCACATTGGCGGCGGCGCTGTTGGCTTGCACGTAGTCGTTGATGACCCAACCCACGCCCCCTGGGCCGGACGGATAAGAGATTTGCCACCAGCGGCCATCCGCGCTCTTGCCCCGCACGGGTGCCACCTCGCCCTGCTTCAGTTCGCCGATCTTGGGATAGACCACGTCCGGGCCGGTGCGCACGTTGACGAACTCATTGGTCACCGTCAAGCTGGGCGCGCCGGCGTCGCTCGGGGCGGGTTGCTGGCCGGTCGCGGCACCGGCGTTGGGCGTCGGCTGGGGCTGGCTCGGCACAGCCGTGGGCGGAGGCGGCGCTTGCGTCGGAATGGCCGCCGGCTGGGTCGGCTCGGGCGCCGCCGGAGGCTCAGGCACCGCTGCGGCTTGCGCGATCAGCACGAGCGGCTCGGACTGCGTGAGCAGCTTGTCGTCCGGCGGGCCGTACGCCTTAAGCTGAATGGCGTGCGTGCCGGCCGAAAGTGGCGTCCACGGCACGTTGATGGGGAAGCTGGGCACGCCTTTTGACTTATCGGGCGCGTTGAGCGTGGCGTAGGTCGTGCCGTCAATGATCACATCCACGCGTGAGATCGCATCACCGGTCGCCGTGCCGACGATCGCAATGCTCTGTCCTACGCTCAACTGAGCGTTCGGTTCGGGAGCCGTGATCTTAATCTCGGGCGTCTTGGCCGCGCCGCCCAAGCAGGCCGTCAGCGTGAACAGGCCGATTGAGCCGACAGCGACCAAACGCCAGAGAAGGCCCGGTGGGTTACCAAAGGTTCTCTTCTTCATCTTCGCTCTTGGTTTGGTTCTTGATTCTGTTGGTTCTTTACATCAAATGCCAATCCAGGAAGCGCTCAATGCGCCGCAGGGCGTCGAGCGCATTGGCCGGGTTGGCGAAACCGTGACCCTCGTCGGGATACGTTTTGTACTCGAACGCTTTGCCTTCGCGCTTCAGCGCGGCGACGAACTGCGCGGACTCGTTGAGATGCACGCGCGCGTCGCGCTCGCCGTGAATGATCAGCACGGGGGCGCGCATATGTTTGACGTAGTTCAGCGGAGAACCGATCTCATACGCGCGCGCGCGATCGCTCGGCAGTCCCATCTGCCACTCCAAATCTTGGCGGCCTGAATGATCGCCCAACGCCCAGGATGTCTTCAAATGGCTATCGCCGTATAAGCATACACCGCATTTGAAACGATATTGCGGATCTTTCACCAACGCCAACAACGTTAGATAGCCGCCGTAGCTTTGTCCCCAGCTCGCCAACCTTTCGGGGTCAACCCCCGGCGTGCGCATCAACACATCGGCCGCCGCCAGGCAATCCTGTAGATCGCCAACTCCCCAATTGAACAAGTTGCCTTCCTTAAAGTGTTTGCCGTAGCCGGTCGAGCCTCGGTAGTTCGGGCATAGGATAACATAGCCCTTGGCGACGAAGTACTGCCGCACGGGATCCCACGCTAAGTCACACTGAGCGTTTTTTGGGCCGCCGTGAGGATAGACGATCGCCGCCAAGCCGCGCACGCGCTCCTGCTTCTCATCCGGCGCGCCGGGCCAGTAGAGAAACCCCGGGATCGGCCATCCGTCGTAGCTGGTGAATTCGATGTGCATCGGCATAACGAACGGATAGTTCTTCAGCGCCGGCGGCGCGCTGTCGGTCAGCGCGCGCTCCTCGCCTGCCCCCGGCGCACAGATACAAATCGGGCGGCTGGCTGGGGCTGTCAAATCCGATCACGAACGCATCTCTGCCGGGCACCCATCGCGGCGCGCTGTGATTCCCCGCCGGCCGACTCAACCGCGTTGTTCTACGGTCATCAATATTAACAAACAGAGCGGATCGTTGCCCTGCTCGCCGCCGACGATTACTATACGTTTGCCATCCGCTGCCCACGCAAAGTCCTCGACGTCCTGGCCGATGTGGGTGAGCTGGGTCAGGCGAGAGCCGTCGGCGGCCATCAGCCACACCTCGTCGTAGCCGCTGCGGTTGCACAACATGGCGATGAGCGACCCATCCGGCGAAGTGCTGGGCGCCCAGTACTGCGCGCCGTCGCCCGGCGTCAGTCGCACCGGCGCGCCGCCCTGCGGCGAGACAGCATAAACATCGGTCTGCTTGATCTGATGCTGCGGCGAGGCCTGATAGATGATGCGCGATCCGTCTGGCATCCAGGCCGGCGATCCGCACTCATCGGCACCGTATGTCAACCCAGTCACCCACCCGCCCTCAAACAGCACGATGGCGATCTGCGATGCGCCATCTTTGTAGGTGCTGAAGGCGACCAACCGACCATCGGGCGACACGGCCGGCTCGGATGCGTCGTAGCGCAGCTCGGTCAATTGGCGCGGCTGTCCACCGTCGGCGGGCACGACGTAAAAGTTGCTCACGTCATCATCGTATGCGCCATAAATGATGAAATGGCTGTCCGGCGTCCAGGCCGGCGGTTCGTCCTCCCACCAATTGACGTGGGCGCGCTCGAACGTCAGCCGGCTCGGCCAGTTGGGCGCGCCGCTCGCGTCCAGTTCGATGGTGAACCGATCGCTCTGCCCGTTGTGATCGCGGTAGAACGCAACGCGCCGGCCGTCGGGCGATATCACGTGGTTATGGATGCGCTCAACGCCGTTGATGATCAGCTCCGGCCACAATCCCTCCGGCGGGCGGGCATCCGGTCGCGGCAACGACGGCATTCCATTGTGCTCTTCCATGATGCGACGCTTCGGAATTATCGCCGGCTGCGGCGGAAGCCCAGCGTGGCCAGCATCAGCAACGCGGCAAGCCAGGTAAGGCGCCGATGGCTCGCATCGGCCACGACGCGCAACGCAGCCTCATCGCGCCCCAACCAGTTGGACGAAGACGCATCGTTTTGTTCACGCGCGCCGATCACCGCTTCGGGTTCAGGCGCGGCCACCTTGCGCCAGACGACGTCATCGAACTGGGCGCTGCCGGCGACCCACAGCCCGCTGCGGCCCGCGGCAAAGCGCGCCTGAGGATCGGCTGCCGCGAACTCGTCCCCGTCGTTCAACCTGACCCACATTTCGTTCCCCCGAATGGCCACGCTGAGCTTGAGCCAGTCCAGCGGATCGAGGCCGAAGTTCGATGCGCCGGCCAGCTCGACCTCGCGCGCGCCGTTCACGACGCGATAGACGCGCGCGAGCGCGTTGCCGTCCGCGGCGCGCTCGACTTCGACGCGGTAGTGGTTATGCGCATCTTGCACGCGCACCGCCAGGCCCCATTTGCCGGCGGGATCTCGCAGGCGGCCGCGCGCCTCAAAGACGTAGTCGCTGCCCGGCAGCGCGGTCATCAGCAGGCCTTCGCCGCTCGCGCCGAGCGCGACGCGCGCGCCGATGGCCTCGTCTATCTCAATCGGTGCCCACGCCCCGCCCAGCGCAGTCCACACGCCGGGGTCGAGCTGACGGCGGGCGCTGCGCCCGGCGGACAAATCGGCGCTGCGATGGTTCAGCACCCAGCCGGCGCCGGTGTCCTTGCAGATGTAGGCGTGTAACGTCGTCGCGAAGATGTGCTGGAACAAACAGGCCTGGTTGTCGCTGAGCTGCGGCGCGTCGGGCAGCGGGGCGAACGGGCCGGCGGGCGATGGGCCGACGTAGATCTTTGTCTTCCAAGCGTTTTCGTTCACCTCGGTGGAGAGGAAGTAGGCGCCGTCGTGGAACATCATGTTGGGCGCGGCCAGCTCATACGGCACATCGAGCAAGACCCGCTCGGACGCCGGGTTGACCAGGCCTTCCACGCTCCAAGCCCGGCGCATCTTGATCTGCCAGAAGCCGGCCTCGCTGCCGCCGCGAAACCAGTATAGGTAGAACATACCGGTCCGCGGGTCGCGGAACAGGGCCGGATTCTGGTTGCGCACGCCCGCCTCCTGAGGCACGACGACGCGATACGCCGAGTCGAAGTGAACACCGTCGGCGCTGGTGCGCATCACCAGGTGGCTCACTCCGCAGTGGTCGCGGTCGTAGATCATGTATATCCGATCGCCCACCTTTTGCGCCGACGGCCAGCGCTCGCCGTCGCGATTCAAGAGCGGCTCGGGCCACTTCACCCAGTTCACCAAATCGTTGCTGCGCGCCAGCCCAATGCCGCCGCAATCGGCCAGGCCGTAGTAGCCCCAGTAGCGGTAGCCGTCGCGGTTTAGTTCCACCACGCTCAAGGTGTGCGGCGCCTCGGTCTCCCAGGCTTCGGTGCGCGTCATGACCGTGACCGGCGGGCCAAAAGTGTAGTAGCCCAGTCCGGGCCGGCCGAAGTCGTCGAACATCTCGAAGGTGCGCCCGCCGCCGGAGAGGTCATCCGCCGTCGCGCTGCCGTAGTAGAGGTAGATGGTTCGTTGGCCCACTGCCGGGATGTGGGGCGTTTTGACCCAGACGACCGCCCGCCGCGCGGCGGCATCGTAGCGCTCGACCCAGTGCGGCAGGTAACGCCGGCCGTCCTCATCGGCGAAGCGCAGGTCGCCGCCGTCGGGCCGCGCCAGGTCAAAGTCAAAATTCTGCGCGTCGAGCGCCACCCGCGTCTGAAAGTCGCGCAGGTCGGTCGGCCCGGCGTTGGCGAGGGTGACCGGGCGGCGATAGCGCCATTCGGGCGGCGCCGGCGCAAGTTGTGACGACTGAGGGAGAGCACCCGCCCACATGGACAAGGCGAAGACGAGCGCGACGAGCCAGGCAAGGTTGATGCGCGACATAGCTGCGAGCAAGCCGCCAATATAACAGGCGGCCAGCACTCAGGGCAAGCGGATGGTCACGCGCTCGACGATGTGTTCAGTCGCCTCTCCGCCGTCCATTGTCAGGCGCTCGAAGGTCGGATACAGGTATAAGCCGATCACGACGTTGTATTCGCCCGGCGGCGCGTCGGCAGGGATCGGCACAGCGCGCGTGTCGGTGACGATCTGGCCCGGCGTCCAGCGCGAGGTCGGCGCAGCGCCATTCACCGGCGGGCTGTCGAACGCGGCGATCTGGCTGCCGTCATCGGCGCGGCGCAGATGCATGAACACGGTGTAATCGGCGCGCGGCGCTTGGTCGGCCCGCCAGATGAGATCGAGCGTGACTGCCTCGCCAGGATGATACAGCCGCGCGCGCCCACGCACGCCCACCAGCGCAATCTGCCCGCCGAAGCGGACGCGCTGCGGCCGCACCGGTGCATCTCCGGCGGCGAAGCGCAGGTCATAGAGCGCCAACGACACATCTTGAAACCCCTGGGCATAGGTGCGCGCGCCGCGCTGGTTGAGCGCCTGCTCAACCACCGAGGGCGGTTGCAGCGCCATCGCCCAGCCATAGTTCACCAGCCACAGGCGCGACTTGCCCTCGGCAAAGCGCGACAGCTCTGCCTCGACCGAAGCCGGGTCGCGGTTGAGCGTATCGTTGCCGACGATCCACACCGGCATGTCGAGCGGCCCGTAATACGCCAGGAGCGGGAACTGATCGCTGTTGACCAGCACTGCGCCATCATTCGGTTGCGCGCGCGCGCGAATAGCGCCGACCATCGCATCGTAGCGGCTCTTCTGCCAGCTCAGATCGAACAATTGCAGATCGCCGACAACAGCCGGCGCAAGCGCGATGAGGATGACAAAGGCGAAGGGGAGCACCGCACGACGCGAGACAGGCGTGCGCACGGCGCGCCGGAGGGCATCCTCGATCAGCACGACCCAGCCGGCAGCGGCCAGCGCCAGGGGCAACAGCGCGAAGAGGTAGTAGCGTGGGTTGAAGTCACCCACGATGCCGGAGCGCCCCGCCGTCGCGGCCACTACGCCGAGCGAGGCGACGATCCAGCCCAGGATAAGCCGGGTGTCGCCGCGTTGCCCGCGTCGCCAGTAGCCGATCACGCCGACCACGGCCAACGCGAACAAAGCGAGCGCCGCAGCCGTCAGGCTGCCGTCGGCGCGCATCCCGAACAGCAGGCCGTTGACGCCCACGCCGAAGTCGCTCACGATGTCCTCGAAGGCCGGCACGATGCGCGCGCGCCCGGCGATGGCGCGCGACGCATAGCGCGATTGCAGCCCTAGGAACCACGCGCCAAAGACGAGCGCGATGAGAAGATGGGCAATCAACCAGGCCACAATGCGCCGAGCATCCCGCGAACGCAACGCCGCCAGCCCCAGCGCCAGCGCGTTCACGAGCAACACGCCGGCGACGTAGTAATGCGTGAACAGCGCGCCGAGCGAGAGCAGGACGTAGGACGCGTCGCGTCTCCCGCCCTGCGCAGCGCATCCTGCGGTCCTCGCCCGGCGCTTGAGGGACGCAACGGCCAGCAACATCGCGCCGCCGGCAAAAAGCGCGGCCGGCGCATACATGCGCGCTTCCTGGGCAAAGTACAGCGAGATCGGCGAGACGGCCAGCCACAGCGCCGCAAACGCCGAGGCGCTCGATCCGCCGATCAGCCGACCCAGCTGCGCGCCCACGGCCACCAGCAAGACGCCGCAACACACCGACAGGTAGCGCAGCGCGAAGACCGACTCGCCCCACAGCAGGCGACCCGCGCCGAGCAATAGGTGATACAGCGGGGGTTGCGCGTCGAGGCCGGCGATGAGCGCCGTAGCCGGCTGTTTGCTTGCCCACACCGAGAACGCCTCGTCTCCCCACAAGCCGCGCGCGTCCAACGTCCACGTTGCCAGCAGAAATGCCAGGGCGCAACACGCGCATGCCGCGACGCGCGCCTGCCGATGCGTCATCACCCGCACGATGATAGCACCCGCGATGTTAGAATTCGCTCCGGCAATCAGCCTGTGGCTTCGCCGCAACCAAACTTCGTGATCTTCGTCGTCCTTCCTGCCTACAACGAGGCCGCCGCGCTCCCTCGGTTGCTCGCCCGCATCGCGGCCGTGTCCGACGCCCACTTTGGCGGCGGATTGCGCGTCATCCTGGCCAACGACGGCAGCACAGACGGCACACCGGAACTGGCCCGCGCGGCGGCAGATGCGCACCGCCTCCGCCTCGACATCCTCAGCCACGAAGTGAACCGGGGGTTGGGCGAAGCAATCAAAACCGGACTGAAAGGCGCCCTGGCGCGCGCCGCGAGCGACGACGACGTGATTATCACGATGGACTCCGACGACACGCATCTGCCCGGCTTGATCCCGCGCATGGTCATGATGATCGAGGAGGGGAACGACCTGGTGATCGCCTCGCGCTACCAGCACGGGTCGCGCATGCTCGGCATCCCGCGCTACCGCCAACTGCTGAGCGCCGGCTTGAGCTGGCTGTTCCGCATCGTGTATCCGATCCCCGGCGCGCGCGACTACTCGTGCGGCTATCGCGCCTACCGCGCCGGCGCGCTGCGCGAGGCGTTCGACCGTTTCGGCGACCTGCTGTTCGTCGAGCGCGGGTTCGCGTGCATGGTGGACATCCTGATCAAGATGCACCTAGCCGGCGCGACGGTGAACGAAGCGCCGATGATCCTGCGCTACGACCGCAAGCCGGGCGCAACCAAGATGCCGGTCAAGCGGACGATCGTTCAGACCTTCCGGCTGCTGGCGCGCCGGCGCTTCGGCCTGTTGGATTGACCGCGCTCATGCATCGCCGGCCTGGTCGTCGCGCGGCAGCAGGGGCGCCGGCTCGGCCTTGATGCGCGCGATCATGGCCGGGTCTTGCAACTCCTCGAAATGCGCGCCGGGCGGCGGCAATGTGGGATGGACGTTCACTTGCTCGAAGCCGAGGCCGCGCGCCAGCGCAGCTACAGCCGCGGCGGCTTGCTGGCCAGCCTTCTCCAGCAGGCCCTTCTCGATGGCGGCGTTGACCAGCGCCTCCATCGCGTCGCGCCGCGCCGCGTCCATCAGCGTGATGTCGCGCCCGGTGAGCCAGCCGGCCTTGTGCGACACCGCGCGGGTGAGCGACTCGTCCACATAGACCATCAGCACCTTGGTGGGCGGCAGCGTGATCTCGACGGCGCCGCCGGACACGCGCACATCCTCCTCGCGCAGATGCTTGAGGTTGACGCCGGCGACCACGCGCACCCCCACATCCATCACCAACTCCTCGCCCAGCAACTTGTCGTGCAGCGGCTTGATGAGCGAGTCAGGTGGCGCGCGCCCGCGCTCCTTCTTGACGGTGACCGTGCCGACCTGGCTATAGGTGACCAACGCCGCCGCACGCACTTCACTCACGACGACGGAGGGGGCGAGCAGCGTAGTCGCCGCGCTGGGCTGCGCCGGCTGCGGCTCGGGCAGCACCTGCGCCGCGATGAACAAAATGACCAGGCACGCGAAGACGACGGCGGCCGCAAAGAGCGTCAACGGCCCGAGGCGCGACAAGTTGGCGGCCAAGTAGAACAGCGCGACAGCGGCGACGACGAGCACGACATACAGCCTAGCCCCGCGCAGCGCCGCGCGCGCCTTAGCCATCACCCATCTGCCCACAGCACTTCCCCTTCGCTCCGGCGATCACCGCACCACAATCGGCAAATAGCGCCGATGCAGCGTGCTGCGTGGGTCAATCATGGCCTGTACGGAGTAGCCGTCGTACCATTTCTGCTCGTTGCCGGCGGCGTCCACGGCGCGCACGCGGAATTCGTAGGTGCTGCCGGGATCGCCGATGAAAATCATGGATGTCTCCTTTAGGCCGGTCGCAACCGTGACCCAGGCGCTATCGGTGATCGGCTGGAACGTGATCAAGGGCGCGACGGTCGTCACAACGACGACCTCCGTTAACACCACTGGCGCCGTAATCTCCTCCGTGCCCGACAGGATCAGCTCGTAGGCGATGCGCGGCACGGCCACCTCTTCGGTCGTGATCGTATAGCTGGTGCGCGCACGCATGATCTCGCGGGCTTGCACGTCGTAGGTCAAGCCCTCGTCCGAATCGCGCGGCATATCTTTGCCGAACCAGCGCAGATACACCGCCGGCAGGTTGCCCATCGGCTTCGACGCCGCGTCCGCCGGCCATACCGGCGGCGCGCCAGCCTCGTCCAGCGCCACGCTCTCGACGACCGGATTGCCGTTCGCGTCGGTGATCAGCCGGTAGGCATCCACCGGTGTGCTGGCCGTGGCGCTGAGCACTGCGCTCAGGCTGATGGCGGTTGTCGCATCGAGCATCTGCGCCCATGGCGGCGTACGATCCACCAGGATCTCGCGCGGCGGCGTGGCCTCGCTGTTGGCCGTGCCATCGCTCGCCAGCACACTCCACAGGTAACGCCCATCCGCCGGCAGGGTCGCCGTCCACTGCGTCTCCGTGATCCAACCACTGGTCGCGCGCCAGCCATCGCTTTCGCGCCACAGCGTCACGAAGAAACGGCGCAGCTTTTCGCCGGAGAGGTCGTCAGGGTCGCCGGCGTCGGACCAGCGCAAGGTCGCCGTGGGCGACGCGCGCCATTGCGCCGGTTCCTCCGGCACGATGGGCATGTTGGGCGGCAGGTTGCCCAGGCGAATCTGCGCGTTGCCCCCGCGATTGACGTACTCAATATCCACGCGATGCAAGCCGGCGGTCACGCGCACCTCTTTGTCGTGGGCAACATACACGTTGGAGTCCGCATCCCAGGCGTCCATCTCCAATTTGCCGTCCACCCAAAGCCGCACGCCGCCCACGGCTTCGATGCGGAAAGGATAGACGCCTTCATTCAGCGCCAGGTAGCGCGTCCAGCGCGCCGAAAAGTCGCGCGCGCCCATGTTGGCCGCCGGCGCGGTGCCGCTCCAGCGAAAGTTCAGCGTCGAATCGGCCCTGACCAGTGAAGCCGGTGGGGAGAGCAGCGTGTTGTTGAAATACTGGCCGATCCACGCGCTCATTACCGAAGGCAAGATCTTTTCTGGGCCATATTGCGCCAATGCCAAAGGCGAAACTGCGCGCACATGCGCCGGATTCAGCCGCAGGGCTTCGAACGTCTGCGCATCGGGAATGATGTATCGCTGGCCGTTGATGACAAGCGCCTCCGGCCCGCCCGATTCGGAGCGGACGATGAGCGGCGCGCGCCAGACGAACTTCAATGCGTCGGCCCACACTTTGCGCAGCGGATTGTCGCCGGTGTGATTGCCCAACAGGACGTAGCCGGCGTCGCCGCGCGCGAAGGGATACGCGCCCAGCGCCATCCAGCCCGGCCGCGCCTTGTTCTGCGAGCGCCGCACAAGGCTCATGCCTTCGGCGTGCACGACGCGATAAGTGGCCACCGGTGCCGCGCTGTCGTCGGCATCCTCGCGCGGCACCCAGGCGAACACCTCCCAGATGCCGTCGAAGGGCAAGTTCGGCGTCCAACGCGCGACGGCGGTATCGTCGCCGGGGCCGAGGTTGGATGGATCGGTCGTGACCGCAAAACGCGATTCGCCCGCAAATCCAACCGGATATGGAATCCACTCGCCCTGAGCCACAAAGCCAGGATCGGCATCGTTGACGATGACCTCGACGCTGAGCGACGGGCCGCCGCCGATCTCCAACCCCTCCCGCGCGCCTTGCGGGACGACGACGACGATGGCGAATTCGCCGTAGCCGACGCCCCACTCCAACTCGGCATCGGGCTTGTTGGGCAAATTGGGGCGCACGATCATCGCCCGCCGGCCGTTGGTCGCGTCGTAGCCGATGATGGTGCCGGCGTGGCTGCCCCAGGGCGAAGTGCCGAATGCGCCGATGACCGGCCGGCCGGCATCTATCTGCTCGACGATTTGCTCGAACGTCGGCGCATAGATCGCCCGGACGCTGAACTGATAGCCGCGCTCGCGCGTGAACCAGTCGAGTCCTTTGGCGACGTCGGCTGCATCGTAACCGCTGTCGCTAATCTTCCCGTCGTCATCTACGTTGTTGTAGCAAAACAGGTTGGGGAAAAGCTCGCGCAGGCGTTGCAAAGTGGCGTTCTCGTTGCCGTCCCACAGCGCCGGATAACCGCGCTCAGACCAGTATTTCAGAAGGGCCGCCGAGGCGATGGTGAAGCAACCCGGCCAGCAGCCGTCGTTATCGCACGCGCACTGCCAGACGTTGCTGGCGCGCGGGACGATGTCGTCGGGCACGCCGCTGAGGACGACGCGCCGCTCTTGGGGCGCCGGCGCCGGCTGACGAGACGCAGCGAACAGGACAGCCGGCGCGGCAAATCCCGACACAGCCGCAGCAAAGATCACACAGATCGCGGCGCGCACAACGGCGCGCGCCGTGCGACGCCACATACTCACTATTTGAGAATTATAGAGTGAAGCGCATACGGCAAGACATGAGCGAGCGCGCGCTGCGTACAATGAGATAGCAGTGAGATGACAAGGAGGAGGAACACGGCATGAGGAGAACATTTGCTCATATCCTGCTGATCGCTGCCATCGCGCTACTGCTGCCGGCGGCAGACGGCGCAGCTTTGTCACCGACGGCAACACCGCGTCTGGACTGGGAGATTGCGCCGGGGATACGCCTCAGCTACAACGATAAACTTTGGCGCGCTGATTCTGAGGCGAACCAGTTGCAAAGCAAAGCCGCGCCCGGCTGCGCCTTGTCGCTCCACGCCGGCAGCGGCATCCCGGAGGGCTGGAAGCAGCGCAGAGTAATCATCGCGCGCGGCGCAACCCGCATGATCCGCACGACATACTACGATTCCCGATGGCGCATCCAGTTCGCGGTCTATCGCTACACGCGCCCGAATAATCTCGATTACCTCAACAGCGAGGGGGTGCGGCTGACGCCGCCGAACAACGTGCAGCGGTCTTGGCGCTATTGCCGCTATACTGCCGAGCAGGTGCTGGCCACAGCTCGTCGAGTAGGCGAATGAGCGCGTCGTCACATGGAGAGAGCGGTCGCGCATCTAGCACGTTGCCTCGTCCCAACGAGGATAGGCGCAGGCAATGCCTGCGCCTATCCCAACCACAACGGCAATACTACAATAGCCCGAGCGACATGAACATATTCCCCAAACTCAGGCGATTTCTTCAGGAGACGACGACGCAGCTCGCGGTCATACTCTTCTTAGCTATGATCAACATCGTCACCAGTCCGGACTTCCCGTGGGCCATCTTCCCAATCGGCGGGATACTGATTTCGGTGCTGGCCACTGCATCTAGGATCTTTCTCGCCAGCGAAAAGGAGGATAACCTTGCCAAGCGCGCGGCGCAGAGCCAGGGAGCGTTGCATAGTGCGCGGCTCTACAAGCGTCGGATAGACGAGCTGATGAACGCGACTGGCGACCCAGTGCGCAGGGACAAGCTGCGCGAGCTAGCCGATAAGGTCGACATTTGGGTAAAAGAGGTTGAGGCAATGTCGCGCCGCGTTGAGGAATTCAAGCGCAACGAGGTCATCCAAAGCGACTTGGTGAATGTGCCGCAGGCTATTGAGACACTGAGAGCGCAACTGGAGACCGAGACCGAGCCGCGCGTGCGCGCCAGCATTGAGCGCGCGCTGGCCGCGCGCACCGAGCAGATGCAATCGCTGCAGAAGGTGCAGAGCCTCATCCGCCAAGCCGAAGTGCAGTTGGAGAACACCATCGCCGCGCTCGGCACAATTTACTCGCAGGCGCTCGCGATGCAGTCCACCGACCGAGCAGCCGACTACAGCCACCTATCCGCCGAAGTAGACGAACAATCGCGCATGCTCAAAGACCAGCTCGAAGCGCTCGAGGAGGTCAAGCTCGACCGGCATTGGATGAACGTATCGAACCCCTAATCACTCCGCCGCCTGCGTCATTCCCCGGGCGTTCGACTTGCCAATTATCAAAACTCGATCAAAAACCTCTTGACAAATCGTCCTACACCGCTCACCCTTGACGTGTGCGCGTCAGTCCGGCAATGCTGGTCGGCATTGCGGAGAGGAGCATGTATGATTATGAAAGTCCGCGCATTCGCAGGCGCTATCGTGTTCGCATCTTTGGCCTCCTTCGCCGGGCTGACCCTGAGCGTCACAGGGCGTGACGCCTGGCTGGCGTCGCGCGCAGTCGGCGCCGCTCACGGCCCGGCCAGCATCCCCGCGCAGGACTGGCCGCAGTTTGGGCGCGACGCGCAGCGCAGCAACTACACCCCGCTACAAGTCAATCCGCCGTATTGCTACGTCTGGAAGTGGCACGAGGCGCCTTTCGCCTCGCGCGCGCAGCCGGTCGTCGCCGGCGGCCGGCTGTTCATGGGCAGCATGAACGGCGTGCTCTACGCGCGGGACGCCGCCACCGGCGCCTCGCTTTGGACGTTCGCCGGCGACGGCAGCCCGATCCGCCATTCCGCCGGCGTGCTGGGCGACACGGTGCTGTTCAGCACGCATCTGGGCAACACCTTCGCGCTGGATGCCGCCAGCGGCAGCCTGCGCTGGCAGCGCTTCACCGGCCCCAGCGCCACCGCGCCGCTGATGGACGCCGCGCGCGGCTGGGCCTTCGTCGCTTCCACCGGTGGCGCGCTCACTGCCCTGCGCCTGAGCGATGGCGCGGCGATGTGGCAGCACCAGTCCGACGCGCCGATCCTGACTACACCGGCGCTCAGCCGCGACGGTTCGCTGGTCTTCGCCGGGGACGAAGCCATCTACGCCTTCGCCATCAACGCCGATACCGGCGCCCTGGTCTGGCGCACTCGTTTGTACGGCCAGAGCCTCAGCGACCGCCATCCGGTGGTGCTGAGCGACACCGTGATCTATCGCTCCCAGCCGCTCTACCGACAGTGGCAGTTGTTGGACGAAGGGGATAGCGCTATGAACCAGGCCGGCGCGCTCAACCCTGACTGGGACGCCGATTGGAGCGCGATCCGCCCCTATATCGTGAACTACCTGAGCGCGAACCCGCACAAGCAGACCTTCTTCGCGCTGGACGCGGCGACCGGCCTCACGCGCGGCGTCGCGCCGGTGCTGTACACCTTCGGCGACAACGACCCGGCGGCGGCGCCGGTGGTGCGCGCCGGCGCACCCTACACGGCCTATGTGGTGTACCGCGCCCGGCACGGCATTCAGACCGATAGCCCCACTTCCGTGCACGTGGCCACCCAGTACGACGCCGAGCTTGGCCTGCTGAACACCGCCAACCTGAACCAGATCACCGGCCTGCGCACGGCGAATCACCCAGGTTCCGCCTTCAACTACGAGTTCCGCCTGACCTCGGACGAGCCGGGCGTGCTCAGCATGGGCGGGAATATCCTTATAGTGGATAACTGGGAGCGCATCGGCGTCATCAGCCTGACGGACAACATCAGCGGCTCGCTGTGGCACATCGGCCACGTGTCTAACCTGTGGCCGGAGTGCGGCGGCGGCCCGACCTCGAGCTGCGGCCCATACGGCCCGAACCCATACTTCCCGCTCAGCGGCAACCCGGCCGACCCAGCCTACCCCTTCCCCTCGCCGCGCTCCGGCGAAGGCCACGCGCGCGCGGGGGCGGTGATCGCCAACAATATGATTTACTGGCGCGTGCTCGGCGCCGGCCTGGCCGGCATCGCCACGCGGCAGGGCAGTACCTGTCCGCCACCGCTGGTCTACACGCAGACGCTGCCGCCTCCGCCGCCGCCCACGCCGCCAGCCTTCAGCAGCGCGCGCCCGCTCACCGACTACGTGACGCTGGACCTGAACGCGCCGGTCGCCAACCCGCCGGCCGACCTGGTGGGACGCCTGCGCGATGAAGTGCGCACCCTGATCAGCCTGACGCCCTACCCGATGCCGTATTACTTGCAGCGCGGCTTCAGCAACCCCGCCATGTGGCCGCATAACGCCGTCAACGACCCGGAGCCGCCCAGCGTCACCTACAACGGCAGCGGCAACGCAGTGTGGCACGATTCGGGCGAGCTGCTGCTGACGCTGGCGATGGCCTACCCCTATCTGGACCCGGCCCTGCAGCTCAGCACCACGCAATACGTCTCCAACGTCATTGCGCTGTATCCGCCCTGGGAGAACATGCCCTGGGGCGGCGACTGGCTGGACAGCAGCGCCCCGCGCGAGTTGTACCCCGTGCCCGAGGAAATTCGCAGCAACCTGAACAACTGGCCGCCGCCGGCCGCCAGCCCGATCTCGCTCTACGCTGTCTGGCTGTGGGCCCGGCACACCGGCGACTGGGCGCTGGTGCAAGACAACTGGGCCGGGCTGACGCAGCTCTACAACGCGCGGGTGAACAACCTGCCCTACTACGCCGACTTTGCCGGCCCCATCGGCTACGCGCGCATGGCGCGCCAACTGTTCGGCAGCAGCGCGCCCACCTACACGCAGGCGCTCAACGCAGCGGTGAGCGCGCTGGAGGCCGGCCGGGTCATCACGCCCTACATTGACTTTGCCAAATCCATCACCCAATACTGGGCGCCGCGCGATGATCAGCCGGAGTGGGGCTACTTCCGCGGTTGGAACCTGCCCGTGTTCTATGGCCTGACGCCCGAAGTGGGGCTGTACTTGCGCGAGCAGACCGGCGGGCGCGCCGCTTCCCTGGTGATAGAAAGCGAAGGCCCGGACGCCATGCCCTGGTGGTATCTCACCCGCGCCGGCATGCACGGCGAAGAGGGCGAGACCTCCTACCTGATGCCCTACGCGGCCTGGTCGCACTTCTTGGCGCACGCCTACATCCTGGGCGACAGCCAGCAGCAGTTGCGCCGCTGGCTCGACCGGCCCTGGGGCAAGGGCGACCTGTACTCCATCCAGAAACTGGTCGCGGCGATTCAAGCGCCGCAGGACGCCCCGCTCACTCCGCGTGTCTGGCTGCCGATGGTGCTGCGCGGCTCCGGCGCATCATCGCCCACCCCGACACCGACGCCGACCAACGCGCCAACACCTACGCCGACGCCGACCAACACGCCAACACCTACGCCGACGCCGACTAACACGCCAACACCTACGCCGACGCCGACTAACACGCCCACCCCGACGCCCACGCCGACCAACACGCCAACACCTACGCCGACGCCGACTAACACGCCCACCCCAACCCCCACGCCGACCAACACGCCCACGCCAACACCAACGCCCACCTCCTACTCATTGCGCTTCTACGGCACCGGCACGAACGACATTGACCGGGTCAAAATCCCGATGAGCAACACCCTGGGCATCTCGTTGCCTGTCAACATCGGCGCGACCGATTTCACCCTGGAGTTCTGGCTGCGCTTTGTCCCTGGGGAAAACAATAGCGGCTCCTGCACCGAGGGTGAGGATACCTGGATTTACGGCAACATCATCTTTGACCGCGACATCTTCGGCGCGCCCGACTACGGCGATTTCGGCATCTCGCTCTACGGCGGACGCATCGCCTTCGGCGTCCATAACGGCACGAGCGGCACCACCATCTGTGGGAACACCACGCTGACGCCCAACCAGTGGCATCACATCGCCGTCACGCGCCGCATCACCGGCGAGATGCGCATTTTCGTGGACGGCGCGCTGGACCGCCAGTACAACGGTCCGGCCGGGAACATCTCCTATCGCGTCGGGCGCAGCGTCCCCTGGCCCAACGAGCCCTACCTGGTCATCGGCGCGGAAAAGCACGACTACGACCCCAGCACCTATCCGTCGTTCAGCGGCTGGGTGGACGAGGTGCGCATCTCCAACATCGTGCGCTACAGCGCGGCCTTCACGCCGCCGAACGCGCCCTTTACGCCGGACGCCAACACCGTCGGTCTGTACCATTTTGACGAAGGCATCGGGACGGCCGTGCTGGACAGTTCCGGCGCTCCCGGCGGCCCCAGCCACGGCCAGCGGCGCGTCGGTGGGCCGAACAACGGGCCGACCTACGACGCAATGACCAAACGGTTTTGAAGCCCATCATAGCAAATCTCCCGGAGGTTGCGGCATGAAACGATCACCCATACTCTGGCTGGCAATGACAACGCTTGCTCTCTGGCTCATCGGCGCCTCCCCGCTGGCGCATCCGCTCTGGACGCCGGGAGATGGCTACGCCTCGCCTGCCGTTCGCCCAGGTGAGACCGGTCGCGGCGACGGCGTTCGCGCAGCGCCGTTGCAGCCGGCGGCGCTGCAAATCGTCAACGTGACGGAGAACGCCGACCCCGTCGGCCTCTACGAGAA
>CALHLE010000039.1 GCA_938034415.1 uncultured Anaerolineae bacterium | reverse complement strand
CCGACCATTCCCGGTAGAAGCCGGCGTAAAACAGCCAACAGTCCTCCAGCCGGCCGAACACTGCGCGCCGCTGCTCGTCGGTGATCCCCGACCAATCCTTGCTGGCCCAATACAGCCAATAGTCATCCAGCCGGCTGAGCGCCTCGCACCGCTGTTCGTCGGTGATCCCCTTCCAATCACAGCCGGCCTTATACAGCCATTCGTCCTCTAGCCGGTTGAACGCCGCGCGTCGCTGCTTGTCGGTAACACCCAACCAAAACCTACCGGCCTCGTACAGGCATTTACCCTCCAGCCTGTTGAATGCCGCGCGTCGCTGCTTTTCAGTAACACCCAACCACCATCTGCCGGCCCAAACCAGCAATTCGCCTTCCAGACGTTCGAACGCTTCGCGCCGCTGCTCGTCGGTAACACCCGACCATTCTCGGTGGAAGCCGGCGTAATACAGCCACCAGCCCTCTAGCCGGCTGAATGCTGCACGCCGCATGTCGTCGGTGATCCCCGACCAATCACGGCCGGCCTTGTACAGCCATTCACCTTCCAGCCGACTGAACGCCTCGCACTGCTGCTCGGCAGTCACCCCAGGCCAACAAAAACCAGCCAGATACAGCCATTCTCCCTCAAGTCGGCTAAACGCCGCGCGCCGCTGCTTGTTGGTGATCCCCTTCCAGTCACAGCCGGCGCGATACAGCCATTCTCCCTCAAGTCGGCTGAACGCATCGCGCCGCTGATCGTCGGTGACTCCCGACCAGTCCTTGCCTGCGATATACAGGTCTTTCCCTTCGAGGCTCGTGAAATCTTTAGTGTTAGACATGGCTTATATAGTTATATATATAGGCATACGCCCCAAAACAAAGCATATTCCTTGTGCCGTTGTGCGCCAGTATCAGCAGAAGATTCTTGGGTTCCGCCCCCAGATGCATCCGAAAACGGCACTACACAAGTCGTGTGTGCGCAAAAGATATAATTTTATTTCTCATTTAAATTAACAAATAGGAAATGCCATTTTATATTCCTTATCCTTTTTAGGGCACTTTATGTGTAGCATTGATTCAATGTAATGTAATAACGCGATCTTGTTTTTATTGTTCGCATCATAGAGCAAACTAATCAAGTCTTCTTGTTTGATGTTGGGCCATTTCATTAAAGCCTGATATAGCCACTCGCCGCGTAGTTTGCCTAGCATCTTGCTCCGGTGGTAGTCTGTTATCCCCTTCCATTCCATACCAGCCTTATACAGCCATTCGCCATCCAGCCGGTCGAACACCGCGCGCCGCTGCTCGTTGGTAACTTCCCGCCAATACAAGCCGGCCAGATACAGCCATTGGCCCTCCAGCTGCTCGAACTCCGCGCGCCGCTGCTCGTCGGTTATACCAGACCACAACACGCCGGCACAATACAGCCATTTGCCCTCCAGCCGGTCGAACGCCGCGCGCCGCATCTCGTCGGTGACCCCCGACCAGGACATGCCGGCCTCAACAAGCCATTTGCCCTCAAGTCTGCCAAATGCCGCGCGCCGTATCTCTTTGGTGATCCCCGACCAATCACAGCCGGCCTTGTACAGCCATTCGCCTTCCAATAGGCTGAACGCTGCGCGCCGCTGCTCGTCAGTGATATCTTCCCACTCCTTGCCTGCAATATATAGAGCGTCGCCTTCTAGACTTATGAAATCTTGAGCATTAGACATGGCTTGTATAGTTATATGCTCATAAGCCCCAAAAGAAAGCACATGCCCTGTGCCGTTGCGCGCCAGTATCTGCATACACTTTTAGATGTTTCCTCAGATGCATGCATCTGCCAACGGAACCGCACAAGTCGCTTTGAAAGAAGGTATAACATTATTTTATAATCAAATTGATAAATCTAAAAGATGCGCTTTTAGACTTATTATATTTTTTACATTTATTTATGTGAGGTATTGATTTAATGCAATTTAGTAATGCGATTTTGTTTTTGTTGTCCGCCTCATATAGCAAACTAATCACATCTTCTTGTTTAATGCCTGGCCATTCAACTAAAGCCTTATATAACCAATTGCCGCTTAGTTTGCCTAACATCTTGCTTCGGTGGTAGTCTGTTATCCCCTTCCATTCCATACCAGCCTTATACAGCCGTTCTCCCTCCAGCCGCTCGAACGCCGCGCGCCGCTGTTCATCGGTAACTCCTCGCCAATACAAGCCGGCCAGATACAGCCATTTGCCTTCCAGTCGGTCGAACACTTCGCGCCGCTGCTCATCGGTGATCCACGACCACAACCAGCCTGCGTGATACAGCCATTCGCCCTCAAGCCGGCTGAACGCCTCGCGCCGCATCTCGCCGGTGATCACAAACCATTCATAGCCAGCCTTAAACAGCCATTCGCCCTCCAGCCGGTTGAATGCTGCGCGCCGCTGCTCGTCGGTGACACCCGACCACTCTATGCCAGCCCGATACAGCCATTCGCCTTCCAGCCTGTCAAACGCCTCGCGCCGCTGCTCATCGTTAATCCCCGTCCATCTCATGCCAGCGTGGTACAACCATTCGCCCTCCAGCCGGCTGAACGCCGCACGTCGCTGCTCGTCGGTGATCCCCGACCAATCATCGCCAGCCTCATACAGCCACCAGCCCTCTAGCCGGCTGAACGCCGAACGCCGCATGTCGTCGGTGATTCCCGACCAGTACTTGCCGGCGCGATACAGCCATTTACCCTCCAGACGGTCAAACGCTTCGCGCCGCTGCTCTTCGGTGATCCCCGTCCATTTCTCGCCAGCCTCAATCAGCCAATAGCCTTCTAGTCGGCTGAATGCCTCACAACGTTGTTTGTTGGTGATCCCTGACCATCCCATGCCGGCCTCGTACAGCCATTCGCCCTCAAGTCGGCTGAACGCCGCACATCGCTGCTCGTCGGTGATCCCCGGCCAATCCCTGCCGGCCCTGTACAGCCATTCGCCCTCCAGCCGGCTGAACGCTGCGCGCCGCTGCTCGTCGGTGACCCCAGACCAATACGCGCCGGCCGCAAACAGCCACTCTCCCTCCAGGCGGCTGAACTCCGAACGCCGCATGTCGTCGGTGATTCCCACCCAGTACCTGCCTGCGACGTATAGAGCCTCTCCCTCGAGGCTTGTGAAATCTTGAGCATTAGACATGGCTTATATAGTTATATAGTCATAAGCCCCAAAATAAAGCATATGCCCTATGCCATTGCGCATCAGTATCAGCAAAGGCTTCTTGGCGTCCCCCAAAATGCATCTGCCAACGGCACCACACAAGTCGTATGTGAGAAAAGAAGACCTAATTTTCTTTAGAAATTAAATTAAAAAATAAAATATCCTTTTATATTCCTTATCCTTTTCCGACTTATTTATGCTTGGTGTTGGTTTAATACAATCTAGTAATTCGATTTTGTTTTATTTTTTTTGTCATAGATCAAACTAATAACGTCTTCTTGTTTGATGTTGGGTTATTCAATTAAAGCCCGATGCAAGTAATTGCCATGTAGTCCGCCTAACATCTTGATTCGATGGTCGTCTGTTATACCCTTCCACTTCATGCCAGCTCAATACAGTCATTCGCTCTCAAGCCGGTTGAACGCCATATGCCGCTGCTCGTCGGTGATCCCCCGCCAATCATAGCCGAACATATACGGCCATTCACCTTCCAATTGGTTGAACACCGCGCGCCGTTGGTCGTCGGTGATCCCCCCTCCAGTCCCTAGTGGCGTGATACATCTATTCGCCTTCCAATTAAGAAAACGCAACGCATTGCACTGTAGCCCTTCGGTAATTCTCGCCAAACTCTTGATGGCCCGGCACAGCAATCGGCCGTCAATGCTAAGACGTACCAATAACTCGCGTTGCATCTCTTCGTAACTTATGGACTTCAGTTCCTTGGGCATATCTTAGCTATAAGGCTTTCAGGCTAGAAAGATTCAAAGTCAATTATTGAAAAAGTCGGTGAATAAATGTTAAATGCAAGACGGCTAATATATTAAATATTCTCTTTATGCTTAATTAAAATAAGTGAATACTATAAAATAGATTTAATTTAATTATCTGAATCGCATTATATATTTGTGCCCGCCTTATCTTAGCTAATTAGACGGCTTGAGTTAAAAGGTTAAGGGTCAATGAACGACGGTCGAGTCGTGATAAAATAATAATATGACTGTTTTTATACATAAGATTAGCGATCCCCTCGGATTTGCTTTGTTGTATGCCTCATCAGAGAGGTGCATGACTATGAATTGCGTAGAAGGCCTAGACCCATCCGCGCCTGATTTTGAAGTCAAATGCGATAATGCAGAGGAGTACATCTTCGCCCGCGCTGTCGCAGGTAGCTTGATCCCATCCGAAGAACGAGCACGCTTCATCCTTAATGAGACGGAATTAGATCACCTACCAAGCGATGAAGGCCGCATTATATTCCTTGGCCCCGAGTTTCAATCAATCGAAGACATCAAACACATCAAACCCCTTATCGCCAGATCAGCAGCCGTTGTTGTCGTATCTTCCGTATATCATCATCTCTTTAAGTCGAGGCGCTTATTATCCCCTTCCCCGTTCCGCATAGAATACGAAATGATGAAGGTTTGTCGTCATCTGAACAAACCTATCTTATATATAAAAACGCCGATGATCTTCGGGCCACTATCCAGCGGATTCCCGGCATTCTTGGCTAGCCTTAAGGAGCGAAGACACTGGTTCTGGTTGCCAAAGTCGCTTTCGCCGAACGGCAGGCTGAGACTATTATTTTCGCTGCAATTCCCGTCTTTATTCTCAGGGATTTTGTCCCACATATCCACTCACCGCGCGTTGCGGGCGTGGATATGTCCTCCGCCAGGGCCAACGCTCATCGAAATAGCTGAAGCGCAAGACTTATCGCGCGAATCGCTGCTTCGGCGAATTCGCGCCATATCGCTCATTGAAGACCCTCTGTGGTGGATTTCGGAGGAGATGCGCCAAGCGATTGCCTCCCACCGAGCGCGTGATGAGTTCGACGCCTTCCCCAAGGTTGGTACTTTCGTTGAGGAATTAAACGACGAAAGGGGCATCCCTATTACGCTCAATGATGCACTTACAAATGCCTCGGAAGTTGACGCTGAGTTATCATGCGACTGGTCATATGCGACCCAACTCACCCGTCGCATCACGGCCGAGATGGTGGAGAAATATAAACAACACATCGAACGCCTCCCGGCTTCACCCTCCTATCTAACGCAGCAGATCAACCGATGGGACGCAACAATACGCGCCATTCGTGCCTGGATAGCAGGGCAGATTAAGTGACACCAGCTTATCGAGCCTATGCGGTTTCCTCCCTTTTCTCGGTTGCGCCTGACTCAAGTTAAAGCGGAATATCTACCCGATCGCGACGTCGCCGCTCTTCGCCGCGTATCCGCGTTAAGTCGAGAATCCGCCTTGGCGTTTATCAGAGAACAACCCCCTCGTGTGCGGTTGCTTTGCGCCTTATATGCCAAACCTCTGAAAGGGGAAGACCGTCTTAATATATTATGCACATTGACTGAAGAGGAAGCGCTCTACGCGGTCGAGCGGTTTATCGATAAGGATCATGGGCTGGTCGAGTTTATCTGTGAGTTCTTAAACCCAGAGACAAGGGCGTGGGTGTACGTGGTTCATCCAACGGATACACTGCGAGAAGATTTCATCGCCTTGGCCAAAAATGCTCCAGAACGGTTGGTCGAATCGGTCATCAAGCGCGCAGATATCATCGCCGAAAATCTAAGCGACAAAGGTGAGGTCTATGACCTAATCGCACAATATCTTCCCGCTCCCGCCATCCTAACGCTCATCAGAGCATTCGTAGAACAGGAACGAACGGCTACGCCCGACTTATTGGCGCGGTTGGGGCGCGTGTTAGTCGACGCCGGTGCTAGCGACCTGTTATACCGGATATGGAAGAGCGCCGGCGGGTCGGAATTACCCCTTCAGGAGCTCGCCGTAGACGAAGCGGTCCGGCGTTATCTCCTCGCCTTTCGCGCCTTGTCGCCTCACTTTAGTTCACTAGACTGGTTGCCGTCCCTGCGCCTAGAAGCCTCAGACGAAGTGGACGACGCCTTTTCAGTTCTAGCAAAGGTGATCGATAGCGACGCCCCCCTTTCACTTCACACGCAAGTGAAGGCCATCCGTCACGCATCTACACTTACCATCCTGGAGTTTTTACAACAAAAACTGCCTTCACCCATTACGCGCGCACTGTGCAATTTGTGTCTTGGACGAAGGGTTGATATACCTTCAAGCGACCGAGCGACTGTCGATATTTTTGATATCTTCGCCTTTTCTGAATTCTTATCTATTAACCCTGACTTCGTATCCAAGGCCATCGGCTTGGATGAGCGCCTGGCGCTTTTCAAAAGCTGGAGACAACTCGCCCCCCTTCTAGGAGATATGAACGCGCCGCAAGTTGCGCTTGTCCGCCGCTGGCTGAACAAGCATGCCACGCCGGATGAGGTCTATGCCTGCATTAAAGAAGTGGGGGAACTGCCGTTTGCCGGACAGGTATATTCCGCCCTGGTAGATGACGATGTGGGGCTTGCCGCTTTGCTTGACGATGATGAGAAATCCGCAGAGGCATCGTCGTCTTTAGACCTTTGCCGGACTGTGGCTTATGACGCTTACTTGGTCGCCCTCTCCCGCGCCCCCGCTGAGGCTCGCACGTGGTGGGAACCCCGTGGCGCATCTCGCGTCATTGCTGCTGCGCGCGATTTGTACATCCAAGGGTACACTCATCAAATGCCACTCGACCTCCTGTCATCGTTATGCAAAGAAGCCGACAGCATGGCGGCCTATTATGCGGTGGCGACGGCGCAAGATATATCCGTCACAGACATCAAAAAGTTCGCCGGGCTTGCCCTTCATGTGCTCGCCCGTATGGTGCCTGAAGAAGCCCAGGTGAACATTGTTGACATTCTGTCGCCGGAAGAGGGCGCTGCGTTTAATCGTTTCTGTCTCATGGACAAAGAATTTAAGTTGAGCGCGTTCCTCGCTGCACCGATCCCGTTTGAATTGTGTCAGCCTCTCTTTCTATCGTTGTCAGTGCTGTGGGAATTGCCTGATGAACCTGATGAAGAGGAGTACATCCCGCTAAGCCGTTAGCCTAAATTGGACTAAGCCGGCGATGAAGAAAATGACAAGAGAGCATTTACGCCTTTAACGTTTTATGTCTGACACTTGGGCTTTAAACGACTCCCTTGACCCAACCGAAACTCTTGAGGATTTAGGGTTATTGACCGAGCTAACGATTTCGACGTTGTTATCTCGGAATGGCGCGCTCGTTGTCGGGTTTGATGCGGTGAGCATCTTTGGCGACAGCCTTCCTTTTAACAAATTCTTCACCATATGCGTTCCCCCCCCTTTCACGGTGCTCTCGACGGCCATCCGTAAAGGATGGCGCATTAAAGAAAGATCGGTCAGCTTAGGCGACCTCTTTGGGCGCGATATACAAGGGGCCGAGAAGGTAATCATCGAGGCTGTCGGAGATGCGACCAGCTTAGGGGGAATTGAGATAAGGCCAAGGCTCAAGCCAGTTACCCTTGAGGACCTCAGCCGGTATGCCGTCTTTCTCCCATCCCATCAGAGAGTGAGGGAAATGGCCATCGCCTCTCTTCGCTGGCTCTTTAGCCTTACACCGCATTACACCGGCGTGGAGCAGATCAATCTTGCTTATGCAAAAAAGCGGGCGAAGAAGTTAGACGCGATATCCTTAAATGACGTGCACCTTGATATTGGGCTTAAGCGAAAGCTCGCGGAAGCCGGGATAACTTTTATCAACCGTCTATATGCGGCGTTGCGCGACCACGAGAGAGACGGCCTTTTTATATTGAAACCGGGCATCTTCCTCGACGAGCGGGAACGAGCGGCGATTATCCAAGCGTTTGAGGCAATTCTTAATGATAAGGAGCAAAATTCATCTCGGTGTTGATTATAACTGCGCAGTCAGACCATCGAGCCTTATAATGCCCCTATGAGAATTTACAGCGACCTGTGGAAGAGTTTTGACTCTAAAATCCCCACCTGGCAGATTAGCGAAAACCGATTGCCTATTACCAAGACCGCGGAGCGCGCGCGCCTGTATGCGGATTTACTTGACCCCGGAGACAACCTAAAAACTTTTGAAGAGATATTCACCGCGCTCGACTATCTGGAGAACATCTACGGATATGAGCCGATTATGAAAGCGGAGCGCCTCGCTTTTAGGTCAATTGAGCTCCTAATTCGCATTTCAAACATAAACATCAAGGGGTTGATAATCAGGTATAAAGCCGAGCGGCTATGGGCGTTGATCTATGACCTTGTGGTCTATATCGGACAACTGCCTAAACAAATCCGTCCGCTATTTTCTTTTGAACCGGTCGCCAAAATTGACTTAGCCGACACGATATACGCGGCAAAGATGGAAGAACAATTGAACCTCAGCGGCGAGGAGTGCATGGAACTCGCCCAGATTCACGCGCTCATGAGGGCTGAGAGGTTGGGGAACCTTCTCGATCAAACGCTTACGATGCAAACTATCGAGCAATGCATCGGCTTTATTGCCCAGTTAACCCGGAACACAGGGGTTTGTTCTTTTCACCTCCTCAGTTTTATCCGAAGGCGCCTCTCGGTGGATGCCATGCTCTCGCACGTTAATGGCATGGTGGCTGAAACGGCGGTGAATCCAGAACCCAGTCCTCCTCCTCAACCCACCACGGATATAAACACATATCATAATACCAACAACGATGAACAAGGAGAAGATATATTAACAAGATTCTTAGTCGAGAAACGAATTTGATAACTATTTTCTAATGTAATAGGTTATAATAATGAGATGATATGAAAGACTACAATTGCAAACGTTGCTCTGATACGGGATATATCCTGTTAAGAGACGCCAGCCAGATAGGATTCTGTGCATGCCCGAGTGGCATCGCCAGGGCTGAATCAGCATCCGCCGAAAAGAGCAGCCGCTCCATTGCTTTTTCAGTGACTCGTAAGCCTTTCGCAAAATATCTGGCCCTTAGCGACTACGAGACAATTCGTCGTTTCATATACTCGACAATAAGTGGCGATCACGCCTCGGGGCGCCCATTCCTCTTCATATTTGGGCCGATAGGCAGTGGTAAAACCTCAATCTTGCGCGAATCGTACTGGGAAATCATCAGAGGGGGCAAGCTCGTTTATGGCATTCAGGCAAACGACCTCAAATTCAGTATCGCCTCTTCCCATCCCAGTAGGATCAAAGAGGTCATACAGACCTATCAGGAGGTGCCGGCTTTCCTGTTGGACGACCTAGACCTGCTCATTACGGGGAACCAGAAGGCGCTCGACGTAGTGGACGCAATCATCGATACCCGGTTTGAAATGCGCCTTCCGACTTTGGTTACGTCAAGCCAAGACGTGCATGATATTGCGACTATCTCCCCAAGACTGGCGTCGCGCTTATCCGACCGCCAAGTGGTCGCACACGTCAACCTCCCACAAAAAGACCATCGCCTGGAAATGCTGACGCCCCTCCAAGTCGTCCAAGCGGCCTGATCTGCTAGGCCAAGTCGTCTTGCCCAGCAGCCCGCCCTTGCCTTCAGGCGGGAAGCATGACCTTGTCCCCCTCACCGAGATACCCCACGATGGGATGGTGCTTGTACCTCGACCGATGACTATTCGGATCTAGGCAGGTTTCTTGAGTCGCGCGCACCGGTCGACCACATCCTTCGCGCCTATCATCCGCATGTCCGTAACGCAAACAGGACCAAATCACGTCCTTTAGGTATGCCCTCGTCCCGAGCCTTCTTGAAATTGAAACCCGCCCAACCCCCGATATCGTTTCATACATACCATGCGCCCATACGTCCAGCAACATGAGGCGAAATCGTCCAATGCAACCACGACGAAAGTCTGTTGCCCGTCTTCTTGCCCGGCATTCCTCTACGTGGCTTGCCATATCTCGACCTCGCAAGTGCCGGGCCTACGAAGTTGCGTAGTCGAGCGGCAACAGGGCTGCGCTTGCGCATCGGCATCTTTCGCGACGCGCTTTAAGTTGTGCAGTCCCCTGCCCGTTTAATTTATGCGGCGAACGCCGCGCACCATTGCGCTATTCATCGCCGGTCAAGCGATGTAATTCCCAAGCCCCTATTTGCCAGACAGATGATTTTGCAAACGCAAAATTTGAGCGGCGAGCGATTCTTGTTCAACTTCGATGGGCTTGCGAACGCCCCCACCTCATCAAACGACGTCCACCGTGCGGAGTCCCTTTACCCCGGCCAAGAGCACTTCCATCAGCCCGTGATGTGCAGGTAAAACAACAGAAAAACAACAGAAGAGGAAGGACGCCGCTTGTCATGCGCGGTCGAGGTTCCAAGTTGAGGGACATGTGAGAGAGGCAAGCATTTAAGCGCGCCGTCGCGCTACACTCGCCGCTCGCGCTTAGGGCCAAGTGGTTCTATAACGCGGGAACGCCCAGGAAGAGGGTTTGACCCAAATGTCGCGTCGCACATGTGCGCCCCCCTGTCTTGCATGCCACTAAAGGGAGCGACGCTTTGTCGCGGCGAAAGTTGCTAAGACGCCGTTACCTGTCCGTACTATCAACCGCGAGCATGCAGGGCGCGAGTGGGAAGATCAGCGCAATACCCCTTTCTGAGGGTGTTCCGTTGAGCGGTGCGCTTCCGTCGCACCCACGCGGGCGGATATTTGCCTTAAGCGTTGCGCGGCAGTTTGCAACGTCTCGATGTCGCGGCGGCTGATGCCGCTGATGCCCGCGCTCCTTAGTTCGGCGATGATCTGATCCAGCGCGGATGATGTGGCATCAACCATCTCACGCAAGTGCTCGCTATTGCTCATCACAACCTACTATCAAGAAAGTGCGCAAATATGCGCGCGATTCTCTTCTTGCCCTGAAGCGTCTTGCAGACCGCATTTGTATCTGACAGACGTAACTTTCCTGACTGTCACAGATAGCAGATCCTCCAATGCGGCCGCTGACGGACGGGCTCGCCACAGGTAGGGCAGTTACGGTTGTCGTCCGCTTAAGATTCTGCGCGGCATTGCGGCCGCGATATTGCGAACAGTCACAACCACGGTTGCCCAACGCCTATGCATCATTATAACCGCAGACCAAGCACAGGCGGCTTCTCGGATGCCACACATCGGAGAACATCAACCGGATTTGGCAGCGTTTGGCCTTGCGCTTTCATCATCTTTTGGACATGCCTCCTCCTTGCGAGGAGAGGATGAAGATGAATATAGATAGAATGGCGAAATGATGTCTTTATTATGTCTATGTTGTAATCCGCCCCTTGATGTGCATGTGCGCGCCCTCGTGTTTTAGAAATCGGATATGTTTTGGTGACTCCTATAAAGTCAAGCGGAGGAGCGCGGAGCGCCGATCGGGATGTATCACACCATCGTACCCCTGTTGCCGGCTTAGGTTTGCTGAAGGCTGTCACCGTCTCATGTGAAGGCACAGGGCTGCGAAAAATGCGACCTCGATGAGGCATAATATATATCATGCGCAATCTAATCTTTAAGTTTTTAACGAGCGAGTTAAATAGCCTCAAGGAGCTGCCTATTTTGCTCCTGAAGGTGGTTGGACTTTGGCTTAAGACGGCTTATCGCGTCATCTTGAGCGCAAACTACATCCGTTTAATGGAGTTCCCGATCTTGGCTAAGGTCGGCACCGTCATCCTGATTGCTTTGGCGACCGCAATTTTATATTATTGCGTTCCTCCTTTGTCTCCATAGGCAAGAAGGAGGGGAAACCGGTAATCTGCTTTATACGGCGCAGGGTTTATTGCGTATCGTGTTCGATGGTCGAACAACGGACATGCGCAGGCGTTGAGGGACATGTACAATGGGCGTGAAGGTGATGCGGTTAGATGATGATAGAGTAGAGAGGCCCCGATGCTCAGAAACGATGCCCCTCCCGTGATATTCGTCCAGAATAGGGATAAACAAGCCGCTTATACGCTAAGGAATGACCTCATTGCCCTGCCCGTGGAGCAAGCAAAAGGGCAATCCATGTTCTCGCCTATCCAATTAGACGACCAGATGGTCGTCATTCTCCCAAAACGCCTTGTTGCGGGCGAGCAGGGCTTGCCGGTATATCAGAGGGATGAATTATTAGCGGTCGCGACGGGCTACATTTTCGTCCAATTCGCCGAGGGATTTTCCCCGTCTATGGCTTTCGAGGAGATTGACAAGGCCGGCTATGAGATCGCCCGCGAGTTGGCTTATGCTCCATCCGCCGTTTGGTTGCGGCACCGAAGCGGCGTGGCGGAGGGATTGAATGGCGTTCAAGCCTTGATGACATCTCTTCGCGGCCGCGTCGAGGTTATTTCTCCTCAAATTGTTTTCTCGCGGCACAAGAGAGAAGAATGACGAGTGAGCCGTGGGGCAAACACAAGCAATGGCAAGCACAAGCAATAAAATAGGCGGCGACGAACCGCGCAGGCATTAGATTCCCTCAAGGCGCGCGTTCCGGGGCGGTGGCGGAATTGGCAGACGCCGGAGACTTAAAATCTTCTGCTACTTGTGTAGCGTGTGGGTTCGACCCCCACCCGCCCCATCTCTTCTTCAGAGAGTTGAGGCTGGGCCGATACAGCGGACTCTTGGACGTTGCAGATGTGAATAGCCAAAGGCTTGATACGACCCAGGCTTTCTTCAAAGGCGGACCGGCTTACCTGTCGCCTGGTTACTGAAAGCAGCACGGGGGTCTCCTCGCGGACGAGCATATGGGCGAATGCGATATCCGCCTGCCATCCCTCGGCCTCCTGATATGCGTTCCACAAGCATATCGTATAAAAATCCGCCTGTATGGTCTGGAATAGGTTGTTGTGCAGGTCTTTGGGCAGCGTCTTAAAGTGAAATTTGAAATCAAGGATTCTGGCGCGCTTTTCGTCGCGGGAGATGGCTAGGATATCTGCCCGAGCGGTCAGGCATATTCTTTCATTAAGGGGAAAAGACATCGCTGCCTCACGGTAGAGCGTATATCGTTCAATACCCTCGCGCAATGTAGATAAAGGCCAGTTATGGAGCGCGGCGTTTGTATAAAACATCCTAAACATGGCCTCGTGCATCTTTTGCCCGCGCTTTTGGGCGTCTAATTCCCCGAGGAAGGATTGGGCGCTTGGCGAACCCATGTCGTCTTGCCCATGTTTGTCCTGAGACGAGAGATGAGCGAAGACGGCGCTGGGCGTTACTTCAAACATGTCCATCGCTGCTCTTAGGGATTATTACACGTTCCTGTTTGAGGACGGCGCATTCGGGCGGGGACGGGCGCGGGGGTTAGCCGCGCTTGTCCCCGCCGCAATTTTGAGGAGGACGGCGATCAAGACGCATTACCGGTTACGAACAGCCGGTGGTGCTGCCGCACGTTTCGCACTTCAAGCAGGTTCCATTGCGCACCAGCGTCCATGCGCCGCATTCGGGACACGGGTCGCCTTCATAGCCCTTCAGGCGCGCGAGCCGCGCCTGCTCGCTGCGGCCGGCGACGGCCGCGACGCCGTTGGCGGAGGCGCTCCCGGCAGCCCGCAAACCCGCTTGGCCGTTGTCGGTCCTCTTGTGCGCGCCAACGCGCGCGTGGCCGTTCTGCTGCGCCGTCTCATCGTTGAAGGCGCGGCCGGGCAAGCGTAACTGAGTAGGCGACGCTGCGCGTTCGCTGATCACTTCTTCGTCGAGATACTCCGGCTCAGGCGACTCCGACGCCGTGCCCGTCGCGCCGACGTGGGCCAGGTCTTCGCGACCGAGATAGGTGATGGCCAGCTCACGGAAGATGTAATCAATCACGCTGGTCGCCATCTTGATGCGATCGTTGCCGGTGACGACGCCGGACGGCTCGAACTTGGTGAACACAAACTGATCCACAAACTCATCAAGCGGCACGCCATACTGTAGGCCGAGCGATACGGCGATGGCAAAGCAGTTGAGCAAACTGCGGAAGCCGGCGCCTTCTTTGTGCATGTCGATGAAGATCTCGCCCAGCGTGCCGTCCTCGTACTGGCCGGTGCGCAGGAAGATGCTCTGGCCGCCGATCTTCGCCTTCTGCGTGTAGCCGGTGCGCCGGTTGGGCAGGCGGCGCTGCTTGGCCAGATAGCGCACGACGACCTTCTCGATCACCTGCTGTTGCTGCGGCGTCACCGGCAATTGCTGAGCCGCCTCGCCCACCAGCTCTGCAGCGGCTTCCTCGGCCTCATCGCTCGATGTGTTCAACGGCTGACTGAGCTTCGACCCATCGCGATACAGCGCGTTGGCCTTGAGGCCGACCTTCCAGGACAGCATGTAGGCGTTCGCCACGTCCTCGACCGTGGCCTCGTTAGGCAGGTTGATCGTCTTGCTGATCGCGCCGCTGAGGAACGGCTGCGCCGCTGCCATCATCAAGATATGCCCTTCAGGGGAGATGAAGCGATTGCCGTACTTGCCGCACTTGTTGGCGCAGTCGAACACCGGCAGGTGTTCGGCCTTCAGGTGCGGCGCGCCCTCCAAGGTCATCGTGCCGCACACGTAATCGTTAGCGGCGCCGATCTCGGCCTTGCTGAAGCCGAGCGCCTCCAACATGTTGAACTTGTAGTCGTTCAATTGCGCGTCGCTGAAGCCGAGGGCGTTCCTGCAAAAATCCTCACCCAGCGTCCACTTGTTGAAGGCAAACTGAATCTCAAAGGCCGTCGCCAGCGCCGCCTCGACTTTGGCCAATGCTTCGTCGGTGAAACCGCGCGCCTTGAGCGACTCGGGGTTGATGAACGGGCATCCGACCAGCGTGCCGTGCCCGGCGGCATACTTGACGATGTCCGCGATCTGCGCTTCGCTGTAGCCCAGGCGGCGCAGCGCCGGCGGCACGCTCTGGTTGACGATCTTGAAGTAGCCGCCGCCGGCCAGCTTCTTGAACTTGACCAGCGCGAAGTCCGGTTCGATGCCGGTGGTGTCGCAATCCATCACCAGGCCGATGGTGCCCGTAGGGGCGATCACGGTGACCTGCGCGTTGCGATAGCCGTGCTGCTCGCCCAGCGCCAGCATGCGGTCGGCGTCCTCGCGGGCCGCCTTGAGCAGGTCGGGCGGGCAGTGCGCGGGGTCAATGCCCATCGGCGGGATGCTCAAGCCCTCATACTCCTCCGCGGGCGCGTTGTAGGCGGCGCGACGATGGTTGCGGATCACGCGCAGCATGTGCTCGCGGTTGCGCTCATAGCCGGGGAACGGCCCGAGTTCGGCGGCCATCTCCGCGCTGGTCGCGTAGGCGCAGCCGTGCATGATGGCCGTCAGCGCGCCGGCGATGGCGCGGCCCTGCGCGCTGTCGTACGGGACGCCCATCACCATCAGCAGCGCGCCGAGGTTGGCGTAGCCCAGGCCCAGCGTGCGGAACTCGTAGCTCAGCTCGGCCACGCGCCGGCTGGGGAACTGCGCCATCAGCACGCTGATCTCCAGCACGATCGTCCACAGCCGGACGGCATGGCGATAGGCCTCGACGTCGAACCGGCCGCTTTCGACGTCGTAGAAACGCATCAGGTTGAGCGAGGCCAGGTTGCAGGCGGTGTCGTCGAGGAACATGTATTCCGAGCACGGGTTGCTGGCGCGGATTTCGCCGTCCGCCGGGCAGGTGTGCCACTCGTTGATGGTGGTGTGATATTGGATGCCCGGGTCGGCGCAGTGCCACGCCGCTTCGGCGATCTTGCGCCACAGCTCGCGCGCCTTCACCATGCGCTTCGGCTTGGGCGCGCGGCCCTCTCGCTTGGCCTTCTCGATCTCCGTGCGCCAAATCAGCCCCCACTCCTTGTCCTCGATCACCGCCCGCATGAATGCGTTGGTGACGCGCACGCTGTTGTTGCTGTTCTGGCCGCTGACGGTCGCGTAGGCTTCACTGTTCCAGTCGGTGTCGTATTCCGGGAAGTAGATGCTGGTGTATCCCTGCTGCGCAAACTGGATGACGCGCTCGATGTAATTTTGCGGGATCAGGACGCGGCGCGCCTCGGCGATCGCCTGGGCCAGCTTGGCGTTCTGCTTGCGGTCGAAGCGCGTCGCCGGGTCGGGCCATTCGTGGCAGGCCCGCATGATGGCGTTCAGGTGCTTGTTGTTGAGCTTGCTGCCGGTCACCAGCGACGCCACCTTCTGCTCTTCGATCACCTTCCAGTCAATGAAGGCTTCGATGTCGGGGTGATCGGCGTCCAGGATGACCATCTTGGCCGCGCGGCGGGTAGTGCCGCCGCTCTTGATCGCGCCGGCGGCGCGGTCGCCGATCTTCAGGAAGCTCATCAAGCCGGACGACTTGCCGCCCCCGCTCAGCGGCTCATTCTCGGCGCGCAGCTTGGAGAAGTTGCTGCCGGTGCCGCTGCCGTATTTGAAGATGCGCGCTTCGCGCACCCACAGGTCCATAATGCCGCCCTCGTTGACCAGGTCGTCTTCGATGGACTGGATGAAACAGTTGTGCACAAGGACGTTGTTGCACAGATACCGGCCGGACTCGGTCTGGATATCGTAGACCGGCAACACACCGACCGGCTCGATGCGGATGATCGTCTCATCGCGCAGCGCCGGCAGCCCCTTGCCGGCGAATTCTGACGAACACGCTCGGTCGAGCCGCGCCGCCTTATCCGAAGACACAAATCCAATCGCCTCGCGAAAGGCCATGCGCGACTCGGCGTCGCCGATGGAGACGAACCACAGCGTCCGCCGATTGTCGCGCTTCTCTACGCCGGCTTGCACTCGCGCATAGATGCCCAGATTGAGCAGCAGCGCCTGCGTCTCTCTGGCCAATCTGGCGGACGCGGTGGTGAAGACAACAACAGCAGTGCGCAACTCTCGTTGCTGTGCGGACTCAGGTCGCGATGAGCCGTTCAGCGCAAGAGGATCTGCGACCGTAGCCAAAGCAGGAGCAAAGCGATGGGGCCCTTCAACAGCAGTTAGGCGCGACACACGACGCCGCAATCGCACTGCGCCGTCGGTCTGAAAGAGCGAGCGCAGATAGGCGCACTGGGCCTGGCGACCGGCGCGCCGAACCGCAGCCGGCACGCCGTGATCACGGCTTTCGCGCAACAGTTCGTATTTCTCGACGAATGGGCGCAATGTTTCGCCGTAGAGCCGGATACGCCGGATCGTCAACCTCGGGTTGCCTGACTCGACCGGGCGCACTTTGTAATGCGCGCCCGCGAACACCGTCTCGACCAACCGCATGACGTATGCATGCTCTTCGTCGTTAACGGTCATCAATTCGATGGTCAAGCTGCGGTTCGTGCCCTTGTCGTATTGCCCGACGAATCCATCGCCCTGAATCCAACCGGCCAGCGCGCACTCGGCAATGTCACGCTCTTCCGAAGTTTGTTCGACAGCAGTAGTCGTCACGAGGCGCATGCGCTGGCCCGGCGCAAGCTGATCCACTCTCAACCAGCGGCCCACGCCGCGCCGCTCATCGGCAGCCCAGACCAGATGATCGCCGGTCGCTTCGACGCAGACGCCGTTCTTCAGCACGATCCGATACACGGGCTTTTGGCCGTTGGACTTAACGGCAACCACGCGCGTCTTCCCCGCGCCACCCTCGGAGCCGTCAAAAACCTCCAGGCCGATCATGTTCTGCGTGACGATCTCGCCGATGGCCAGCGGGCCGGATGGCGTAGAGATTAAGGCGTTGAAGGGCTGGCACGCATGCGGTTGCGGGTGGGTGTAAGCGTCCTCGGAGCGCTTCGCCTTGCCGGTTTGTGGGTCCACGTAATAGTGCCCCTGCGAGGGGCCGGTGATGCCATACGCCCAATTCAGGCCGGTGTTAAACCATTGTGGGCTGTTCGGCGCGGCCATCTGCTTGGCCAGCATGTAGCACAGCTCATCATAGAAGGCGCGGGCGTCCTCTTCGGTGTCGAAGTACTTGTGCTTCCATCCCCAGTAGGTCCAGCAGCCGGCCAGGCGGTTGAACACCTGTTTGCTATCGCGCTCGCCGTGGTCGAGCGTCGCGCCCTCGGCCGGCGCGCTGCGTTGCAGCCAAGTAGGCACGCCGCGCTCACGCACGCGCACGGTGGCGCTGGGCACGCCCGCCTTCCGAAAGTATTTCTGCGCCAGAATGTCGGTGGCCGTTTGCGAAAAGTTCTCCGGCACGTCAATGTCGTGCATCTCGAACACTACCGAGCCATCGGGATTGCGAATGACAGAACTGCGCTTAACAAACCGGATGTCTGCGTATGGGCTCTCGCCGGCTCGGGTAAATCGTCGTGTGATCTTCATGCTGACACCTTTGAGTGATAACTCTTGAGTGATGACGGGACTAATTGATGGCTAGCGCTCTGCTAGGAGCCGTTCGATCTCTTTCTTTATGCTTTCAAGATCTTTCATCTCGAGATAAACGATGGCATAACGGATGTAGGCCACCTCGTCCAGCTCGCGCAACCCTTGCAACACCATGTCGCCGATGACGCGCGCAGATACTTCGCTGACGTTCATGGCGAACACCTGCGCTTCGATCTGGCTGGCCAACCGCTCGATGTCTTGTGCGGCAACCGGCCGCTTGGCGCAGGCGATGCGCACTCCTTCCAGAATCTTGTCTCGGTTGAACGCCTCGCGCCGACCGCCGCGCTTGACGACCAGCGGCGTCGCCTCGAGGACGCGTTCAATGGTGCTGAAGCGGTAGCCGCACGCTTTGCAGCTGCGCCTGCGGCGTATTCCCCCTGAAGGCTCACGCACCGTGTCAATCACGTGGGTGTCACCGGAAGCACAGCTTGGACATTTCATGGCTCATTTATGCCACATCTGGCGTTAGAACATTTGCTCTGCGCCATATGTAGCCGGGAAGGAACGCCGATTCTAAGGACTCATCTGCCTAAAGTCAATAAAAGGCGCGGAAAATTTAAGGTTGAAAGCGGGTCATCCAAACGGCGACAGGGTGACCGTCATGAGGCCAGATCACCCTGTCGCTGTCATGGACGAGCGCCAATGGAACTTCAACGTGCTGAGGCTATCGCCGACGCAAGAAAGAGGGCAGTTCCAGATTATCTGGATCGAACTGAGCGGCGCGGTTTAGCAACGGCTCGGCATCGCTGCGCGGCGCGTCTGTGTTGAGCGAGGACGACGCATACCTGGCCGCGGCTGCCCGCATTGCTGCGCTGCTCGAGCGGATCATCCGGCGCGGCAAGTTGCCCTGGTTGTCAAAGCCGGTGGCGATCACTGTGATGCGCACCTGATCTTTCATGTTCTCGTCCACAACTGCGCCGAAGATCACGTTGCAGTCAGGATGCGCCGCCGACTTGATGATCATGGCCGCCTCGTTCACCTCGAACAGGCTGAGATCTGGGCCGCCGGTGATGTTGAAGAGAATGCCGCGCGCGCCGTCAATGGTCACATCCAACAGGTTGGACGTAATCGCTTGCTCGGCCGCTGCGCGCGCCCGCCCCTCGCCGCTGGCCGTGCCCACCGCCATAAGCGCGGCGCCGCCCTCGGACATGATAGTGCGCACGTCCGCAAAGTCGAGGTTGATCAGCCCTGGGACGGTGATCACCTCACTGATGCCCTGGATGCCCTGACGCAGCACATCATCGGCTGTGCGGAAGGCCTGTTGGAGGGTGGCCTTCTGGCCGACGATGTCCAGCAAGCGGTCGTTGGGGATCACGATCAACGTGTCCACATGCTCTTTGAGCCGCTCGATGCCGGCCTCGGCCGTGCGCATGCGCGGCGTCCCCTCAAATGAGAAGGGCTTGGTCACTACGCCGATGGTGAGCGCGTTCAGCTCTTTGGCGATGCGCGCAATGACGGGCGCGGCGCCGGTGCCTGTGCCGCCGCCCATGCCGCATGTGATGAAGACCATGTCGGCGCCTTTGAGCAAGTTGTAGATCTCGTCGGCTGACTCCTCCGCGGCTTTCTCGCCGATTTCGGCATTGCTCCCCGCGCCAAGGCCGCGCGTCACCTTCTCGCCGATGCGCACGCGAATCGGCGCATGGCTGAGCATCAGCGCTTGCTGGTCGGTGTTGACGGCGATGAACTCAATGCCGGCGAGGCCCTCGGCGATCATCCGATTGACTGCATTCTGACCGCCGCCGCCGACGCCGACGACTTTGATTTGAGCAGGTGACTCAGCACGCATGCCCGTCAAATACTCTTCTGGTTGGATATTCATCGGAATGCTTCCTCCATTGCTGCTGCGGATATCCCCGCTCATTCACAGGTAGTTCACAGATTCTATGCTGCTTATCCACAGTGTCAAGCAGTTTATCCACAGCTTTTCCAAAAATCGAGAGTTTTAAGCTAGGGAACGCCCGGATAATCCGGCATACGAGCGCGACGTTCGCGGGCAGACGGATCCGGACACTCCACGCAACGCGGTCAAGATGACCGCCCTTCAGTTCAATCCGGCAACAAATTCCTCAACCACCCTGGCAAGTCCAGGCGAGGGCTGAAGCGTCGGCGCTTGCTAGGCTTCGCAACGACGCCCTGCAGCCCCCAGTGCAGCATCCCGACCGCAGTCGAGAAAGCCGGGGACTGCAAGGCGTCCACCAAGCCATACAAATTCATCGGGCGCGTCAAGCGAACCGGTCGTCCCGTCGTCTCGCGCGCCGATTCCCTCAAGCCTGGCAATAGCGAACCACCTCCTGTGATCACGAGTCCGGCCGGCAACAGGCCGTCATAACCGCTGCGTTTGATCTCCTGCTCAATCAAGCTGAACAGCTCGTCAGCGCGAGCGCGCAGAATCTCCGCCGCCTCGCGCCTGGAGACGCGCACCAGCGGCTCATCACCAAACCCCACGATGTCGCAAACCTGATCGCCCGGCACATCGGGCGGATGGGCGTGCCCATAGTGCACTTTCAGGTGCTCGGCGGCGTCCATCGGCAGCCGCAGCACCTGCGCCAGGTCGCTGGTGAAGTGCGACCCGCCCACCTCCAGCACTTTGGTATGCCATGCCGATCCGTCAATAAACATAGCGATGCCCGTAGTGCCGCCGCCGATATCCACCAATACCGCGCCCATCTCGCGTTCGGTCGGTGTGAGCACGGCCTCGGCCGAAGCCAGCGGCGAGAGCACGAACTCGCTCACGTCCACGCCGGCCATGTGCGCGCACTTGAGCAGGTTCTGCATCGCCGTCGTCGCGCAGGTGATGATGTGGGCCTGCGCTTCCAGCCGGAAGCCCAGCATGCCGACCGGGTTGCGCACGCCGTCCTGATCGTCCACCCGGAAGTGCCGCGGGATCACGTGCAGGATCTCGCGGTTGTTCGGCACGGCGATGGCCTGCGCCGATTCTAGGCAACGATTGATGTCGTCGAACGACACGCCTTGGTCGCCTCGGCCGATGGCGACCGCGCCTTGGCTGTTCTGCGAGGTGATATGGTTGCCGCTGATGGACATGAGCACGTGCGACGCCTTCACCCCCGAAGAGGCTTGCGCGCCGGCCAGCGCCTCCTTCATGCACGCAGTCGCGTCGCTCACGTTGACGATTTGGCTGCGCCGGATGCCGCGAGCAGCCGCCATCCCCACGCCGATGATGGTAAAGCCGGCCTCGTTGTCCGCAGCCTCGCCCACCAACGCCACTACCTTCGTGCTGCCGATATCCAAAACGGTGATCGTCTTCGGTTCTGCCATGATTTCGAGCGCGAGAATCAAGAGCCCAGCATCGGCAATTCAGCACTTGCCCTCAGGCTTTTGCTTGTCACCCAGCTCACACCTCACCGGATGTAGTACGGCGCCTCCACGAAACGCACATCCAACACCCGCGCTTCAACACCCTTATCCACCAATTGCTTCTGCAACGCGCGCGCCAAGCGCAACTTGTCGCTCATCGCGCCGTCATAGGGCGCATCGCCCAGCCGCACGCGCCATTTGCGCTCGTTGACCCACATTAGGCCAAACTGCGACGAGTAGGAATAGCGCGTCACGTCCGGCTGCGCAGCGATTAGTTCGTTCAGGGCGCGCAACAGGCGCGGATCGAGCCGGCTGCCCAACGGCGGCAGCGCGCCATCCTCGACGCGGATGAAGAGCCGGGCCGGCATGTTTTCTCGCGCGACTTGCACCCTGCCCTCGAAGTCGTTCCACACGTTGCCCCCTTGGCCTTGCCACAGCGCCATCGGGCGCGCCGGCTGAACGGTGATCACGCATCGGACGCGCCACTCCCAGCGACACGTGACCAACGCCGCTTCCACGCCCGGCAGCTCATCCACAGCTTTAGCCGCCGCGTCCAAGTCGGCGAAGTGAAAGTGCTCGCCCTGTAGCCCACTCGCGCCGATGATCGCTTCGACCGGCACGCCGTCGTTGTTCTGCACTTCGATGTCGCCGATGCGCCAGCTCTCGCCGCCATACCATTGCGCGCCGAGCACCGCGCCGGCGATGCACACGGCAGCGGCAAATGCTCGCGCCGAGCGGCGCTGGGCGCGCTGCTCGGCGCGCTGCGCCAACGCCACATCGAAGCGCGTCCACGACGCCGACCTGCGATCTCGCTGCGGTCGGTAGCTCATCCCCGCCCTCATTTCTCCATGGCCAGCGCGATTAGCCGGTCGAGCAACTGGCTATATGGAATGCCGCTGGCCGCCCACAGCTTCGGATACATGCTGATGTCGGTGAAGCCGGGGATGGTGTTGATCTCGTTAATGAACACCTCCCCGCTCTCGCCGTTCATCAAAAAGTCCACCCGCGCCATGCCGCGCGCGTCGGCCAGCGTCGCCGCTTCCACCGCCATCTCGCGGATCCGGTGCGCCAGCGCGTCTGGGATGGGCGCCGGGATATGCAAGCCAGAGGCCGCCTCGCCCTTATCCAGGTATTTAGCGGCATAGTCATAGAACTCGCGGCTGGGCGTGATCTCGCCAACGACCGACGCCTGCAACTCGTCGTTGCCCAGCACGCTCACCTCCAGCTCGCGCGCATGCGGCACCGCCTGCTCGATCAGCACCTTGCGATCCCATTTCAGCGCCTCGGCCATACCCACATGCAACTGCTGAACGTCCTTCGCCTTGGTGACGCCGACGCTGCTGCCCATGTTGGCCGGCTTAACGAAGCATGGGAAGCCAATTTGTGCCGTCACAAGGCTCGCCACATGCTCGGCAGCCGATAGCCACTGGCGCCGGCGCACGACGATGTGCTTCGCCACCGGCAACCCATGCGCGCGCATCACATCCTTGAAAATCGCCTTGTCCATCCCAACCGCCGAGCCGACCACGCCTGCGCCGACAAACGGCACCCCGATCAGGGTGAGCAAGCCCTGCACGGTGCCATCCTCGCCCATCGGCCCATGCAGCACCGGAAAGACCACGTCGAACTTGCGCAGGTCGTCCAGCGGGATCGCCCACTCCCCCGCTCTGCTGATGAACACCGGCGTGACCTCGTACTTGCGGTCGTCCAGCGCCTCCATGACCGATGCCGCCGACATCAGGCTCACTTCGTGCTCGCCGGATTGCCCGCCATATAGCACGGCCACTTTGAGCTTTGCGCCGTGAGCCGCAAGCTCTGGACTTTGAGCCTTGGACGATGCGTGATCACTCATGTTCGATTCCAGACTCCTGGCTGCTGCCTCGCAGCTTCCCGGCTTTCAGATCGGTAGTCGCCCACTCACCCACCAACTCAACCTCCAGCTCCAAGTCCACGCCGAAGCGCTCCAGCACGGCATCGTGCGCCAGGTCAATCAGCGCTTTCACGTCGCTTGCGCGGGCATCGCCGGAGGCGTTGATGAAGAAGTTGGCATGCTTGTCGCTGATCATGGCGCCGCCGATGCGCTTGCCCTTCAGGCCGCAGGCTTCGATCAACCGGCCGGCATAGTCGCCTTCGGGGTTCTTGAACATGCTGCCGATGGACGCGCCGGACGGTTGTGTCGCTTTGCGTTTGGCGATGAATTCGTTCGCCCGGCGCTCCAGGTTTCCGCGATAGTCCAGCCGCAGGTCGAAGATGGCGCTGAGCACGATCGGCCGGTTGGCCGGCGCATAGCGCTTGAGCGCGCTGGTGCGATAGCCAAACTGCAACTGGCGCGGCGTCCAGTATTCCGGCGGCTGGCCGCGTCGCATGACGCGCGCTAGGTTCAGGTTGCGGGCGATATCCGCGCCGTGGGCGCCGGCGTTGCCGACTACGCCGCCGCCTACCGTGCCGGGAACGCTAACCGCCCACTCCATGCCGGCCAGCCCGCGTTCGATGCAGTCGCGCGCCAGCGTCGTCAGCATCACGCCGCTGTCCACTTCGACGCGCGCCTTGCCCCCACGCACGTTAAACTTGACCTCCCTGGCCCGGTTGATGATCACCAGCCCGCGCACGCCGGCGTCGCTCACCAGCACATTTGCGCCGCCGCCAAGCACGAGATAGGGCAACCCCATATCGTCGGCGCGCTGGGCCACGGCGATCAGCTCGTCGGTGGTGCGCACCTCGATCAGCAGGTCGGCCGGGCCGCCGATGCGCGCCGTCGTGTGCTTCGACAGCGGCTCGTTGCGCTTGGCGCGGGACTGAAGCTCTGCAATCTGCATCAAAACCCCCGGTGATGTCTGGGCCGGCGCTGCGCGTTACTTCGACAACATCTCGAGCAACCGCTCCCCCACCTGGTTGCCATCGCCGGCGCTGAGCGTGATGACCACGTCGCCGCCCTTCACCTGCGCGATCAGCATGCCCAATGCGTCGCCAAACGAGGCCGCGTTGCGCGCGTCGCGATGACGGATCTTGCGCGCGATCTCGATCGGATTGAGCGCATTCGCGACAAAGCCGAAGTCCTCCTTGCGCTCGCGCGCCGCGTAGATCGGCAGCACGATCACGTGGTCGGCGTCGTCGAAGGCCTCGGCGAACGCATCGAGGAGCGCTGCGGTGCGGCTGTAGGTATGCGGCTGCCAGATCGCCCAGATGTTGCCCAGCGGATAACGCTGGCGCGCGCCGCGCAACGTCGCCTTGATCTCGGTCGGATGATGGGCGTAATCGTCGAAGATGCGCACGCCACGCGCTTCGCCCTTCAGCTCGAAGCGCCGGTCGGCACCCCTGTAGCCGCCGAGCGATTTAACCGCTTCGCCTATCGGCACGCCGCAGGCGTCGGCCACGACCAGCGCCGCCAGCGCATTCAGCACGTTGTGTTCACCCGGCACGCGCAGCGAACACGTCCCGCTCACTTCGCCGTTGATCCCTGCGCCGGCGAAGGAGAAGTCTACGCCGCCCAGCGCGTTCGCGCGCAAGTTGGCCGCGCGCCACATGCCGCCCTGGATGCCATAGTCCACGACCACGGGGGCGGACGCGCCGCGCGCGGACAGGTCGGCGCGCTTGAGCATAGCGACACAGCCGGGATCGTCGGCGCAGGCGATCACCACGCCGTCTTTGGGCGCGCTCCGCACAAACGTCGCAAAAGCGTTCAACGCCGCATTGAGATCCGCAAATGTGTCGGGGTGGTCATACTCAACGTTGGTCACCACGGCAACCTTCGGCTGAAAGTGCAGGAAGGTGTGGTCGTACTCGTCGGCCTCGACGACGAAGGCTTCGCCCGCGCCCCAGCGCGCGTTCACGCCCAGCGGCTGCGGCGTCGCCCCGATGACGAACGACGGGTCCAGGCCGGCATCGGTCAGGATCGTCGCGATCATGCCGGTCGTCGTGCTCTTGCCGTGCGTGCCCGCGACGGCGATGCCTACTTTGTCCTGCAGCAAGGCGCCGATCAGGTCGCCGCGATGCCACACCGGGATGCCGCGCCGCTGCGCTTCGACCAGCTCCGGCTCGTCTTTGGGGATCGCCGACGATGGCGCGAGGATGTCCACCCCTTCGAGATGGCGCGGGTCGTGGCCGACGAAGACCGGGATGCCTGCAGCCTGCAACGCCCTGAGCGCCGGCGAATCGGCGCGGTCGTCGCCGCTGACGCGCACCCCGCGCGCATGCAGCAGTCGGGCCAGCGCGCTCATGCCGGCCCCGCCGACGCCCATGATGTGGATATGCTTATCGAGCCAGCTCATACCAGCACCACAATGACGAACAGAAAGATGACGATCAGCACGAAGACCAGCAACGAGCCACTGAAGACGACCGGCGCCCCGCTCTTGATGAAAAAGAACTCGTTCCAACCTCCCGGCGGCGGCGTGAAAAGATTGGCATATTGCCCGTCCAGCAAGCCGGACTGCAGCGCCCAGAACGCCAGCGCGCTGAACAACAAATAACCGTTGAACACGCCGACCAGGAACGACAGCAAGCCGTATTCGAAGCGATTCGCGGCGTTGGCCTGGAAGCGGCCGCGCGCGACGATTGGGCTGAGATAGCCAAAGAACACAATCAGCAAAAAAGGCGCGGCGCGCCAGAAGAAGCGCCAGACCGGATCTTCATTCCCCCACAGCGGATTCATGATGTTGGCGAACTGCGGCAGCGAATAGATGAACAGCGCGAACAACACGGTGAAGGTGACGATCACCTCGCGCACCCAACCGCGCGAGGTGCCGATAAACCCCCACACAATCAGATAAAAGACGAAGAAGACATCGGCGTTGATCATGTCAATGGCTATGGCTCGCTTCAACCAGCAAGGCCGCGATTCGCTCCGCGCCATCCCGCCGGCCCAGTCGCAGAGACGCCTGGCGCATCGCACTGAGGCGCTCGGGGGCGCCGAGCAGCGCGATGACGCGCGGCAGCAGACCTTCTCGCTCATCCATGAGCGACCCATCTTCGACCACTACGGCAGCGCCCCGGTCGGCAAGGTATTGAGCATTGACCCGCTGATAACGCCAGGCATGGGGATACGGCACCAGGATAGCCGGCAGGCCGAGGTAGGGCAGCTCGCCCAGCGCGCTCGCGCCGGCGCGGCAGACCGCCAGATCAGCCGCAGCCATCGCCAGCGCCATCTCATCGTGCAGGTATTCGAAGGCGAGGTAACGCGCGCGCTGCCCTTCCGGCAACTGCGCGCGCGCGGCGCTTACCTCCGCCCAGTCGTTCGCGCCGGTGACGTGCAAGACGACGGCGACCTCCAGCAGGCGCGCAAGCACGGCCAGCACGGCGCGATTGATGCTGCGCGCGCCCTTGCTGCCGCCATACACCAACAACATGCGCTCGCCCGGCGCGACGCCGAAGCGTTGGCGCGCCTCCTCGCGCGAGACCGCCGCGAAGACTTCGCGCACCGGGTAGCCGGTGACCACCATCTTGTCTGGCGCGATGAAGCGCGCGGATGCCTCCGTCGTCGTCGCCACTCTCACGGCAAAGCGCGCCATGACCCGCAGCGCCCGGCCGGGTTCAACGTCCGGCAAATACACCACGCTGGGGATGCGCTGCAGCCACGCCGCTAAGCTCACCGGCACGCCGACGAAGCCGCCGGTCAGGAACACCACGTCCGGCTTGAATTCAGCGAGGATGCGCCGCGCTTCAAGCGCGCCGCGCAACGTGCGCAGCGCGCCGCCAGCGGCGCGGGCCGGCCCGACGCCGTGCATGGCGCCGGCTCGGATCGCCCGAAAAGGCACGCCCTCACGACTCACCAGACTACGCTCCATACCATTTGCCTCGCCAACGAACAGCGCCTGGACTGCGCTGGCTGTTGCGCCTGCGGAGTGCGCCACCGATGCGCACGTCGCGCCCGACGATGAGGGCATCGGCGGCTTCGGCCTCAGCCGCGCTTCCAGCGCTCTGAGCACGGTGAGCGCGGGCAAAACGTGCCCGGCTGTGCCCCCGGCGGATAGTAGAACTCGCACGAACTGCCCTGCCTCCTTTTGCATGGCTGGCCGCGACCGGCAGCCCAGCCTCTATCTCCCTTCCCTTCAATATGCGGCTGCCGCGCGCGACGCTGGTCACTACGCCGCAGGCGATGAGCAACGAGACGAGCGACGACCCGCCGAAGCTTAGGAAAGGCACCGGCACGCCGGTAAAAGGAATGATCGCCATGATCGCCATCACGTTGAGCAACATCTGGCCGATCACCCAGATCACCACACCGATCACGATGAACGAGCCGAATGCGGTATCGGCCGCCTGCGCGATGCGCAACCCGCGCCACGCGAAAATAACGAATAACCCTAACGTGATCGCTAATCCCAGCAGCCCCATCTCGTCGCCTAGCACGGCCACCACGCTGTCGGTGTGCGGCGTCGGCAGATAGCCAAACTTCTGGCCGCTGGCGCCGATGCCGTTGCCGAACAGGCCGCCGCCGCCCAGCGTGATCAGCGTTTGGCGGACGTGATAATCCATCTCGTTCGGCGCCCGCCAAACTTTGATGAACTCGTTCACCCGAACGGTGGCGTGCGGGACGACGGTGATCAATACCAAGAAGGCCGATACGGCGATCAACAGCACCAAGCTCAATTGCTGCCAGCTTGCCCCGGCCATGAAAAACATCGCTATCGCCACGATCACGATCACGGCGGTCGTGCTGAGATCGGGCTGGACGACGATGAGGAAGCTCACCACACCGACGATCACGCCGAACGGCATCAGGCCATTGGACACGCTCCGCACCTGATCGCGGCGCGAAGCTAACCAGGCCGCCGCATAGATGATCACACCGAGCTTGACCAGCTCGCTCGGCTGCACCGAGCCGTTCAGCAGCGTCCGGCGCGCGCCGAACACGTCGTCGCCGAACAGCAGAACGGCGATGAGCGCAGCCAGACACCCGGCCATGATCCACACGGCGAAGCGGCGGAGGATGCCATAGTCGAGCCAACTGAAGAACGTCAGCCCGACCAGGCCGATGCCGGCGTAGAGCAACTGCCTGCTGAAGATGGTCAGCGGATTGCCTTCCTTCACCTGCGACCAGAAGAAGGTTGTGCTGTAGGCCATGACGAGGCCCAGCGCCGTCAGCAGCAGCACCGCGCCGATGAAGACCCAGTCGGCGCCCTGGCGCGCGGCCGCCGGCGCGCCGGCCCGCCCGCTCGAGGATCGCCCTCGCCGAACGGTTCGCATCATCGAGCCTTTGTCCACCACACCACTCCTGAAGATTCGCGCTTTATCCGCTCGCCATAGGCGGCGCCGGCAACGCGTCTACCAGCTCGCGGAAGCGCTCGCCGCGCTCGGCGAAATCCTTGAATGCGTCGTAGCTCGTCCCGCCGGGCGAGAGCAGCACCACATCACCCGGTCGGGCCAGCCGATGCGCTTCGGCCACCGCTTCTTCCAGCGAGCCGCACAGCGACCACTGAAAGGAGAGGCGGCTTGACCTCTTCTTCTCGTCGCTCAGCCGTTCGGCGACCATCGGCCCCATTTCGCCGAACAGCACGACGGCCTTGCAGCGCTCCGACATCATGCGCACGGCTTCGTCCCAGGGCAGATGCTTGTCGCGCCCGCCGCACAGCAAGATCACCGGCTGATCGAAGCAGCTCAGGGCGGCCATCAGCCGCTCCGGCGCAGTGGCGATGGAATCGTCATACCAGCGTACGCCGCCGCGCTCGGCGACGAGTTGCAAGCGGTGCGCAACGCCCCGAAAGGTCGTCGCGACGCGGCGCATGGCTTCGACCGACGCGCCGGCCGCTGCGCAGACTGCCGCCGCTGCCAGGACGTTCGCGACGTTGTGCTCGCCCATCAGCAGCAGCTCGCGGCGATGGCAGATCACCGCGTCTATGCGCGCCGGCGAATCGCCGGCGCGCTCCACCCGAACGCGCAAATAGCCGGCCTCGTCCATCCATGCGCCGTCGCCGCGCAGCTCGTTCCGCGTGCTGAACCACAGCGCGCGCGCCGACGCACTCAGGCCGGCCGTCACCGCGTTATCCGCCGAAAGCACCCGCCAGTCGCCGGGAGATTGGAAGTCGAGGATACGCCGCTTGGCGGCGATATAAGCCTCCATCGTGCCGTGCCGGTCGAGGTGGTTCGGCGTGATGTTGGTCACGCAGGCAATGTGCGGGCTGCGCGTCATCAGCTCAAGTTGAAACGAGGACAACTCCATCACCACCCAGTCTTCTGGGCGGATGCGTTCGACATCGCCGATGAGCGGGTTGCCGATGTTGCCGCCGACCCACACGGATCGAGCACGCGCAGGGCTTCCCGCTGCCTCTTGGGCGCTGAGCCTCAAAATCTCACCGATGAGGGTCGTGGTAGTGGTTTTGCCGGCCGAGCCGGTGACGCCGATGATGCGCGCCGGGCAGACCTCGAAGAAGACCTGCGCGTCGTTGCTGAGCCAGATGCCGCGCCGACGAGCCTCTTGGACGATGGGCAAATCGCTTGGCACGCCGCCGCTCAGGCAGAGCACATCGCAACCGTCGAGCAGCGTCAACGGATGGCCGCCGAGCGCGAAGTCCACGCCGGGCAAATCCGCTAGCGGTCGCAGATCGAGCTGTTCGCGCGGTTTGAGGTCGCTCAGCGTCACGCGCGCGCCATGCGCGACGAGATAGCGCGCCAGCGCCGTCCCCTGTCGCGCAATTCCCAGAATCACCGCGCGCTTGCCTGCCCAGTCCATCTCGCCGAACCTCCGATTCCCTGCCCTCCGGCGCGCTCACATCGCCGGGTTGCCGAAGGTGGCCAACCCTATGCCGATCATGCCGAAGAACAGCGCGATCACGAAGAAGCGTTGCACAATCTGCGGCTCGCTCCAGCCGATCAATTCAAAGTGATGGTGCAGCGGCGCCATCCGGAAGAAGCGCTTACCCTCCCCAAACCGACGCCGGGTGTATTTGAAATACGCGGTCTGAATGATGACGCTCAACACCTCGGCTACCGGGATGATGGCGATGATGGGCAGCAGCAGCCACTGGCCGGTCATCAACGCGACTACTCCCAGCGTCGCTCCGAGCGCCTCGCTGCCCAGGTCGCCCATGATCACCTGCGCCGGATGAACGTTGAACCACAAAAAGCCGAGCATTGCGCCCACCAGCACCATGCACAACATCGTCAAGAACACCTGGCCCTGCATGTAGGCGATCACGCCATAGGCCACGAAGGCCACGCCGCTGATCAAGGTTGCCAGCCCGTCCAGGCCGTCGGTGAAGTTCACCGCGTTGGCGCTGCCGTGGATGACGAAGACGGCAAACGGTATCCAAAACACGCCCAGGTCTATCGGGTCGGGGATGCCGGGGACGGCCATCTTGCTGATGCCGAACAGCGGCCGGTCGGGGATGAGCGCGATGCCGGTTGCGGTGAGCGTGAACGACGGCGCCAGGTTCATCACCACGGCTGCTGCCAGCGCGATGAGCAACTGGAACAGCGCCTTACTGCGCCCGCGCATCCCCTCGCCGCGCCGGACGCCGCGCACGCCCATGTAATCGTCAATAGCGCCCAGGATGGCGAAGCTCAGCATGACGAACATGGGGATGGCGAGCGAGCGGCCAACCAGCACCACGCCGGCGAAGTTCGGATTGACGCGCACGGCGATGCGCGAATACAGATACATGGCCAGGATCAGCGCCAACGTCACGCCGACGAACAGGACGCCGCCCATCGTGGGCGTGCCCATCTTCACGTAGTGGCTGGCCGGGCCTTCGATGCGGATCTGCTTGCCGATGCGCAGATACTTGAGCATTCGAATCAACGGTCGCCCAAACAGAACGGCGATCATGAAGGCGACGCCGCCCATCAGCAAACAAACACCCATTTCGGGTGGCGAAGGGGTATGCATAGTATCGAATGTTCGATGCCGCGCGCGCTGCCGCATCGGCATCCGTTCCTCCTTAAACTCCATTTGCGAGTCCCCCGAGACCGGAGACGATCTCCTCCATCCTCATGCCGCGCGAGCCTTTCACCAGGATCACGCACGGCTCACGCACAATAGCGTTCAGCACCTCCAGGGCCTCGCCGTTGGTCATGACGTGAAAGACGCGCTCCGGCGGCATGCCGCACTCAACCGCCGCCTGGCACGTCCATCGCGAGCGTTCACCCACGCCGATCACATACTGCGCCACCAGCGCAGCCCGGCATCCCACTTCATCGTGCGCTTGCCTTTCCATGTCGCCGAGTTCAAGCATGTCGCCTAAAACGGCAATGCGTGGCCCGTTGCCCTCGATCTCAGCGAGCAAGTTAAGGGCTGCGAGAGTGGATTCGGGGCTGGCGTTGTAGGCGTCGTCCAACACAATCGAGTTGAACGGCCCTTTGGCCGTCACCAGCCGCAACTGCGCCGACGGCGTGCGCAGGGCCTCGATGATCTCGACCAGGTCCATACCTTCGATCAGCCCAACCGCCGCCGCGCGCAGCGCTGTTTGCACGCTGTGACGGCCGATCAACGGCAGCTTCGCCAACTGACGCTCGCGGCCGTAGTGCAGTGTGAAAGAGATGCCGTCGAGGCCGAAGCTCTCGATGCTGCTGGCCCACACGTGCGCGCGCGGCGTCAACCCATACGTGACCACGCGCGCGGCAGTCACGGCAGCCATGCCGCGCACCCGTTCGTCGTCGTCGTTCAGGACGGCCACGCCACCCAGCTCGGCAGGCGGCAGCGCCGCCGGCAGCTCCGACTTGGCTTTGACGATGTTCTCGATCGTGCCTAGGCGCTCCAGGTGCACCGGCGCAACGATCGTGACCACGCCGATCTGCGGCCTGGCCCACCGGCAGTAGGCGGCAATCTCGCCCAGCGCATACATGCCCATCTCGATCACGGCGCGCTCGTGCTCCGGCCGCAGCTTGAGCAACGTGAGCGGCACGCCGATCTCGTTGTTGTAGTTGCCCTCGCTCTTGAGCGTGCAGTAGCGCGCACTCAGCACTTGCGCGATCAACTCCTTTGTTGTCGTTTTGCCAACGCTGCCGGTGACGCCGATCACGCGCAGGTTGAACTTCGCCCGCCAGTAGGCCGACAAGCGCTGGAGCGCCGTCAGCGTGTCGTCCACGCGGATGAGCACAGGCAACGCGACATCAAAGCTCTCCGCAGCAGCCGGATGCCGGGCGTCCAATCGTCCAACCTCCAGACCTTCCAAGTTGGGCACGCGATCGTGATGCACCAGCGCCGCCAGCGCCCCGCGGCCAAACGCATGGCCGACGTAGTCGTGGCCGTCCCGCTGCTCGCCGGGCAACGCAACGAATAGATCGCCGCGCAGCGCCTGCCGCGAATCTATGACCACGCTCTGGATGGAGTGCCGAGCCAGCGCCTCAATGCGCCGGCCGCTTACCCCTTCGACTACGTCCGCGAGCGTCAACATGGATCAGAAGCCAAATGCTAGATGCCAGATGTCAAAATCCATAACCTATAAGATTCAAGCCAATTGGTATCAATCGCGAACCCATCTTTCTCAATTCCTGATTTGCAACCTCAATCCATAGTCGGTGGAATGCCCAGGATCTGACAGGCGCGCTCGGCGACGTCATGAAAGACCGGCACCGTCGTCGGCGCTGACCACTTCGAACTCTGCGGCTGATCGAGCTTCACCAGAATAGTGATGCGCGGATCGTCGGCGGGCAAGAAGCCCACATACGTCACGATGGTCGTCTCCTGCTTGACCCCGTTCAAATACCAGTCTGCTGTGCCAGTCTTGCCGGCGACGGGATAGCCTTTGACCAACGCCTTGGGCGTGCCGCGCCGCGTCGCCCTCGTCATCACCTGGCGCAACGCGCGCGCCGTCTGCGCCGAAATGACGCGCGCCACCGGCACGGGCTGCTTGCGGACGATCTCGCCGTTCGTCGCGCGCCACTGTTGCACGACGTACGGCTGCATCAACACCCCATCGTTGGCGATGACGTTGATGGCGTTGATCACCTGGTAAGGCGTGGCCATCAGGCCCTGGCCGTAACTGTTCGTCGCCAAGTCAGCGCGCGACCATTCGGGATCGGATGGCGTGCGCAACACGCCGCTCGCCTCGTTGCCCAGATCAATGCCGGTGCGATGCCCAAGGCCGAACAAGCGGAATCGCTGGTAGAACGCCTCTGCGCCCATATCCAGGGCAATCTGCGCCGTTGGCACATTCAACGAGTTAGCCAGGATGTCCTCGATGTTCACCCGCCCGTAACGCCCACGGTCGGAGTTGTAGATGCGCTTGTTGTGGATAACGAGACGGCCGGTATCGGTGAGGATCGTTTGTGGGGTAACCTGACCCAGCTCCAACGCCGCAGCGATGGTGAGCACCTTCAAAACCGAGCCGGGCTCATATGCGTCGCTTACGGCGGGATCGCGCAGCAGTCGGGCGTCGGGCGTGCCGGCTAGCTCAATCGCGCGATTCGGGTCATACCCCGGCCAGGACGCCGAGGCCAGGACGGCGCCGGTTTTAGTCTCCAGCACGATGATTGTTCCGCCGCTCGCGCCCGTGTCCTGAATCGCCTGCGCCAGCCGCGCCTCAACGTAGGTCTGCAAGGTGAGATCGAGCGTAAGCACCAGGTCGGCGCCGCTGCGGGTAGGGGTGATCACGAGCAGCTCTAGCCGACTGCGCTCCCTGCGCTGGCCGACCGGGGAGCTGAGCTGAGCATCGTAGTAGGCTTCCACGCCTGAGTAGCCTACCGGTTGCAAGCTGACGAAGCCGAGCGTCGGCCCTGCAATCGGGCCATAAGGATACGCGCGCGCCCAGGTCTCGTCCACCAGCAAGCCGCCGCGCGCCAGCGACTGCATCGTTTGGGTCAATTGATAGGTCGCCTGCGGCGAGAGGTTATAGGCGACAATCGTGCTGAGCGTCGGGGTGAGGGACTTGCGATCTGCGAGGATGGCCTCGATGCGCTGCTGCACCTCCTCCACGCGCTTGCCGATGACCGGCGCGAGCGCCGTTGCAACCGTGGCCGTATCGGTGAGCGCGCGCCCGTCTACGCGGACAATGTAGGCGCGATTGCTCACGGCGAGCGGGCTGCCGTTGCGGTCGAAGATCGCCCCGCGCGGCGCAAGCGTGATGCGCGTCTCGATCTGCTGGTCATGAGCCGCAGCGGCGTATTTCGGATTCTCGAAGACCTGCACCTGTATCGCCCGCGCGAACGCGATCGAGAGGGTCAGGCCGATGATGACCGCCAGGATGATCAACCGTCGTGAAGATACCATGTTGTGTCTTGCCTGCCTTCGTCGCGTCGTTTGTTGAGCGCAGCGCGCGTTCGCGCCTCATGGTTTCGCCGAATGCGTCATCGTGATGGCCGGTGCACCGTCTAGCATCACCACCAAATATTCGATTCGCGCAGCCGGCCGGAAGCCCAGGCGCCTGGCGCGGTCTTCCATCGTCCGCGGCAAGGTCGCTTCGCCGATCTCCGTCCACGTCCGATTGATTTCGTCGGTCAGCCGAGTATGTTTCGCGTCCAGCTCGTCGAGCTGTTGGTTGAGCAGCGCCGTGCGCGTGGACACGGTCAGCCAAACCGCCATGAGCGCAACCAGGACGGTGCCGCTCACGGCTGCCATCGCAACCGCGCATCGGTCATTCACGTGGAGCGTGCGCGCCCTGCGCCACCAAGCCTGCGCCATCTCGCCTCTCCAAACCTCAACCGACCCACTCGGCGCGCTCGTCGGCCACCCGCTCCGCCACGCGCAGCTTGGCGCTCCGCGCGCGCGGGTTGCGCGCCACCTCGGCTTCGCTCGGCCTAATCGGCCGCTTGTTCACCGGCCGGATGCGCGCCGGCCGATCCGCGCCCCCGCCAAAGCCTGGTTGAGCGACCTCGCCGCGCCATTCGCGCCGAAAGACCTCCTTGACGATCCGATCCTCCAGCGAATGGAAGGTGATCACGGCGATGCGTCCACCCGGCCGCAATAACGCGATCAACTCCGGCAACGCCTGTTCCAACCGCCGCAGTTCGTCGTTCACCGCGATGCGCAGCGCCTGAAAGACCTGCGTGGCGGGATGGATGCGATCCGAGCGCGTCCGCGCCACGCCGACGACGATGTCGCGCAACTGACCGGTCGTCACGACTGGCCGAGCCTGCCAAATGGCCTCGGCGACGCGCCGCGCATTGCGCACCTCGCCATACTCGCGCAGCACTTCGGTCAAGCTTTGTACGTCCATGTTTTCAATCAACGCCCACGCCGGCTCGCCTCGCGCGCGATCAAACCGCATGTCGAGTGGGCCATCGCGCATGAACGAGAAACCGCGTTCAGCCGCGTCGAGCTGATCCGACGACAGTCCCAGATCCACCAACACGCCATCCAGCGGCGCGAAGCCGAGCGCCCGCGCGAGCGCCGGCGCTTCGTCCAACCACGCCTGTTGCAGCGTCAATCGGTCTGCGTATGCGCCGGAGAGCCGCTCACGCGCGCGCGCGATAGCCTCAGCGTCGGCGTCCGTCGCCAGCACGCGCCCATCCGGCGCGCTGGCGTCTAGGATGCCCTCGGTGTGTCCGCCTCCGCCCAGCGTGCAATCGAGGTAGCGCCCACCCTTCCTCGGCTGCAACGCTCGAATGACCTCGTCGAACAACACCGGCACATGCATGGCCTAACTCAAATTCCCAGACTGGCCCACGTCTCTTTCTGAGACGCATGCGCGCGCACCTCCTCAAGCGCGCGCTGCCACTCGCGCGGGTTCCAGACCTCGATGAACTTGCCGACGCCGACGACGACAGCCTCGTTCGTGATCTCGGCGTATTCGCGCAGCGGCTGCGGAATGACGACGCGGTTTTGCTTGTCAGGCACGGCGTCATGCGCGTTGCTATAGAGCATGCGCCGCAGCGTCGCCGCCTCTCGGCCCATCACCGGCAACGCGCTCACGCGCTCGAACAGAAGTTTGAACTCGTCGAGTGGATAGATCAGCAGGCACTTATCTGTTCCGGTCGTCATCACCACCCCATCGGCCAGGCGCGCGCGGAACTTGGCCGGCAGCGTCAGGCGGCTCTTCTCGTCTAAGGAGTGCGTGAATTCACCGAGAAACATCTAAGTCCTTCTTCCACTCCGTCCCACGTCAACCCACTTTTTCCCACCAATCGGCCACATGATACCCGCAAATGGACATATTGCAACCGCTTATCCACAGGCTGGGGATAAATTGCGGGCAGATTTGGATAACAGAGAGGGGCTTCAACCGACTGGTCGAAGCCCCTCTGCGCGAGATTACACCAACGTCAGAGCGCTTACAGCCCGGCCATCTCCGCGCTCAAAAGCCACAGCCTCTCCTGCGCTTGGGCGTCATACGACGCCCGGGAAGACGGTTTAGGCTTGCAACGGTAAAAATATTTGCCGGTGACGCCGGCCACCTCGGGCGAGGACGCCAGGTACACGCTCGTCTGCGCGCCTTCTTCTGGGCTGATGGTGAAGCGCCCAAACAGCTTGAACAACGCGCCCCACACGCCGCTGTTGTTCTTTCCGAAGTCTGTCGCCACCGCGCCGGGATGCAACGCATTCACGGTGATTGCGCTGCCTTCTAGCCGGCGCGCCAGCGCGTAGGCGTGCATCACGTTGGCCAGCTTGGATTGGCTGTATGCGCCGAACCCACTGTAGCGCCTGCGTTCAAACTGCACGTCGTCGAAGGCGATCGTCCCCATCAGGTGCGCGTCAGACGACACGTTGATCACGCGCGCCGCAGGCGCGGCCTTCAAGGCGTCCATCAGCAGGTGCGTGAGCAAAAAGCAGCTCAGATGGTTGAGCGCCCAGGTCATCTCGATGCCATCGGCGCTGACCTGCCGGGCGGTGAAGATGGCGCCGGCGTTGTTCAGCAACACATCAAGGCGCGGGTAGGCATCCAGAAAGCGTCGCGCCAATGCGCGAACCTGCGACAACGACGACAGATCCGCCGGCATCGCCTGGACCTTCGGGTTGCCCGTCTGGTGTCGGATTGCCTCGACGACATCTTCGCACTTGCGGGGGTTGCGGCTGACGACGATCACCGTCGCGCCCATTTCCGCCAACCGCTGCGCGCTCACCCGGCCGATGCCGGCAGTCGCGCCCGTTACGACACAAATCTTGTCTTGTAAATTCAACATGCCTCGCTCGTGTGATTCACCCACCACACCGACCCGGACAAAGCGCAGGGTGAAGACATTTACTCTGTCAACAGGCCCTTGAAATTCGGATTATTGCGCAGGGCGGCTAGTTTATTCGGCTCGGTCTCGAGCCGCAGATATTCCTGCATCATCCGACTCGCGGCGGTCATGTCGCGTCGCTCAAGATATAGCATCATCAAGTTGTAGACGATTTCCGGATCGCGCGGGGCGACGTTGCGCGCGCGCGTCAGCGAATCGAGCGCGCCCCCCCAATCCCCCACCTCCCTCAGGGCCAGGGCCAGCGCCTTGAGCGTCTGCGCGCTCTCCCCCTCGGCGCGCAGTCGGTTGAATAACACGCCGACTCGCTGGGCCGGCGTTAACTTGTCGAGGTCTACGTTCTGCCAGCTTGCGCCGGTCCGTAGTGCGCTCGGCGCGGCCGGCGTCGGCGACACAACAGGTTCGGCTGGGGCTTCCGACTGCGCGGTTGCGGCTTTTGCCAGCAATACCGCAAGGTTTTCTTTACGCACGCGCAAATCCAGATAGTTCAGCGTGGTGAAGACGACGCGAAACGGCGCAAACAGCAGCGCACCGATGAGGCTCATGGCAGCGATAGCCACAACGATTGCGACAAAGCCCGGCAGCATGATAGCGTCCTGGTTGATGCCGTTCGGGAGCGTCCCCTGAGAGAGCGCGAACGCGCCGGTCAGCGCGATAGCCATGAGCGCGAGCGACGGCGCGGCCGTCACAGCGAATTCGAGGATGAGCAAGAGGACGTAGCGCCAGAAGATAAGCCAGCGACTGCCGCGCGCGATGGCGACGCTGCGGCTGAGGCCCTGCACGCCGCTTGCGCCCTCACCCACGATGGCCGGCGCGCGAAAAGTCCAATTGATCGCCAGCACGGCCGAGACGACCACCGCGCCGATGATGCTCGGCGCACAAATGGCCACAACAGCAACCACGACGGCGGGCGAAACGCTGGCGAAGAAATCCGCGCCAAAGACAGCAAATGTGGGCACTGCCAGCGCCACCCCCAAGACGCCGATCAGCGCCAGATAGACGACGACAAGAGGCAGGTTAATGCCAATCTGCGCCAGGAAGTTCGCGATCCACAACGCAGACCAATACCGGCGTGTTTGCTCATACGACGCGCGCACACCCAGCGTGCGTCCCAGCACCTGCTCAATCACATTGAAGCTCAATGCGCCCTCCGCCCATGGCCACAGGATGCCCAGCAACCAGATGAACGCCGCAGCGCAGTTGACGGCAACGCTCAGCCCGGCGATTGCCACATCCTGCGCGCCGCCCAGCATGAACTGCGGGTCTTGCAGTTGCAGGCCACTTACAGCAAGGATCACCACCGCCGCGCTCAGCAGCGCATTCAACCCGAAGATGGGCAAGAGCACAGCCGAGGTGATCAAGACGAAGGTCGGAAAGCGCCGCCGGTAAAGCTGGAATGCGAGCGCGAAAATTTCACTGGTGGAGCGGGGGCGTAATTCGACAGAGCCTATCGCCATGCGCATGAGTATAATTGCGCCATCACTGAACAAAGCAAAGGCGCAGCCCATGCCGATAGGCAGCTGCGCCTTATTCTTAAAGTGTAGGAGCCTGGAGTAGTGATGGAAATGGAAAGTGTCATTCGACCCACCGCCTCAGCAGCGCGTACCGAATCTCAAGCCCAGGTCACGCGCGGAATTGGCGCGGCAGCTTTCGCCATGTTGATCGTGGCGCTGGCGCTGGTGTTCTTGGTCGCTCCCAGCGGCGACGCACGCTCCGGCGGCGAAGCGCAGCGCATCTTCTACTTTCACATCTCCTCCGCCTGGATCGGCTTCGGCGCATGGCTGGTCACCGCCTTTTGCGGCGCGCGCTACCTGCAAACGCGCGACGTGCGCTGGGATCGCCGCGCACACGCCTCGGCGGAGATCGGCGTGTTGTTCATCACGCTCGTGCTGCTGAGCGGCATGTTGTGGGGGCGCCCCACGTGGAACACCTGGTGGACGTGGGATTTCAAGCTCACGTTGAGCGCGCTGCAGTTCCTGATGTATGTCGCCTACTTGATGCTGCGCAGCGGCATCGAAAATCCAGAACAACGCGCGCGCTTCGCCTCGGTATATGGCATCGTCGGCGCGCTGACCGTGCCGCTCAACTTCCTGGTCAGCCGCGTGCTGCAAAGCATCCATCCGGCCGTATTCGGCCCCAGCGTGAACGCCGCCGAGCAAGGCGGCTTCGGCGTCTCGACCGACCGCATGGTCATCCTGGTGTTTTGCATGGTCGCGTTCACGCTGATCTACATCTTCCTATTTCGCTCGCGCGTGCGCTTGCTAGAACGGGAAGACGAATTAGCCGCGCGCAAAGCTGCCTTGATTGAAACGACGTGAACCTGCTCGAAGACAAAAACGCCGTCTACCTCTTCACCGCCTATGGCGTCTTCCTCGGCGGGCTGGCGGTCTACTTCGTTTCGCTGTGGCTTCGCCGGCGCAGCCTGGACCGTGACGAAGAATTGCTGCGGCAGATCGAGGAAGAGGAACGCGAAAAGCGCAAGTAGCCGGCAGCAATGTGACCGGCGCGCCGGCGTCGGAGAACGCCCCATGCAAACAGCGGTTCGGCATGGGGCTACAATTTTCCGGCTATGGACGCCCTCCCCAGAGATGGAAGCATCGAAGTCATCTGCGGTTGCATGTTCAGCGGCAAGACCGAGGAGCTGATCCGCCGCGTGCGCCGAGCCGTCATTGCCAAGCAGAAGGTGCAGGTGTTCAAGCCCCAGATCGACAACCGTTACGCCGCCGATCAGGTCAAGTCCCACAACGGCCTGGGGTTCGACGCCATTCCGGTAGCCTGTTCCGGCGACATCCTGCGGCTGACCGAACCGGACACAACCGTGGTCGCCATTGACGAAGCGCAGTTTTTCGACGATGAGCTGCCGCGCATCGTGAACGCGCTGGCCGACAGCGGCAAACGGGTGATTTGCGCCGGCCTCGACCTGGACTTTCGCGGCGAACCGTTCGGCCCAATGCCCACGCTGCTGGCTATCGCCGAGCGCGTGGACAAGCTCACGGCCATCTGCGTCGTCAGCGGCGAGCCGGCCACGCGCACCCAACGCATCATCAACGGCAAGCCCGCCTCTTATCACGACCCGATCATCCTGGTCGGCGCGACGGAAAGCTACGAGGCGCGCGCCCGCAAGCATCACGAAGTGCCGGATAAACCCTAGGCCATGTCCACCGAACTGACCGCCGGCATCAAGCGCGTGTTGTTCACCGAGTCACAGATCGCCGCGCGCGTGGCCGAACTCGGCGCGCAAATCTCGCGCGATTACGCCGGCAAAGACCTGTTGCTCGTGGGCATCCTGCGCGGCGGCGTAGTCTTCTTGGCCGACCTAATGCGCCATATCACCATCCCCTGCGGCCTCGACTTCATGGCGGTCACGTCATACGGCGTCGGCGCGCGCGAGTCCAACCGTTCGCCGCGCATCATGCTCGACCTGCGCGAAGACATCCTCGGCCGCAACGTCCTGCTGGTCGAAGACATCGTGGACAGCGGCTATACCTTCGACCATCTGCTGCAACTGTTGCGCACGCGCGAGCCGGCGTCGCTCAAGGTATGCGCGCTGCTGAACAAGCCGGCCCGCCGCGAGGTGCATGTGCCCATTGACTACCTCGGTTTCGAGATCCCCGACGTGTATGTGTGCGGCTACGGCATTGACGCCGACGAGCGCTACCGCAACCTGCCCTATATTGCGATGGTGTAGTTCGAGCCGGCGCGCATCGCGCCCGCGCCTATCGCACCAGATACCGCTCGACGATGGCCTCGTCGAGTTCAACGCCTAGCCCCGGCTCTTCCGGCACGCTCACATAGCCGTCCACAACAGGAAAGGTCTGACGGGTGAGCCGCCGCCGCAGGGCGCCCTGCTCGACGCAGTATTCCAGCCAGTAGGTGTTCGGCAACGCCGCTAGGAAGTGTAAGGAAGCCGCGATGCTCACGCCGGTTTTGTAGGAGTGATTGACGCACATGCGGTTCAGGTGATGCGTCAACTGGCCGATGCGCCGCGCGTTGGTCAAACCGCCCACCCGCGCCACGTCGGGCTGGGCGACGGCGACGCCGCACGCCAACAGACGCTCAAAGTCGCGCAGCGTGACTTCCTGCTCGCCGGCTGCGATGCGCAGCGGCGAATTCGCCGTCAGGCGCGCGTAGCCGTCGTAGTTGTCCGGCTGCAGCGGCTCCTCAAACCAATACGGCTGGAACTCGGCGAACTGGTGCGCGCGTCGGATCGCAGTCGCCGTGTCGTAGGCCAGGCCGGCGTCAATCATGAACTCGTTGCCGTCGCCCACCCCTCGGCGCGCCGCGCGCACATGCGCCAGGTCGCTCGCCTCGGACTGGCCCAGCGGCCCCCAGCCGAATTTCACGGCGGTGAAGCCGGCGTCCGTCCAGCGTCGGCCGATCTCGTAGGTTTCCTCTGGCGTGTCGCCGAACAAAATCGAGGCGTACGCGCGCAACTTCGTCCTGAAGCCGCCGCCGAGCAGGCGATAGACCGGCTGCTGGTAAACCTTGCCGGCGATGTCCCACAGCGCCATGTCTATGCCGGACATCGCCTGCTGCGCCGCGCCGCCGCGCCCGAAGAAGATGCTGCCCTGATACATGCGCTGCCACAGCACTTCAATGTCGAGCGGATTCTGGCCGATCACGCATTCGGCCAGGCCGCGCGCGATCGCATGGGACATGGGCGCTTCGATGATGGCTTTCGCCACGAGGGGCGATGAGTCCACTTCGCCGACGCCGACGATGCCGGCGTCGGTGTGCACGCGCACGATCAGCGTGTCCTGTGTGCCATCCGCGCGCTCGGCGATCTCCGGCAGGCGCAAGTAGAGCGCTTCTACTTTGGTGATCTTCATGATGATGGGGAGAGGTATTCAGCAGGACGGCCGGCTAAGGCTGCGAGATGTATCGCGTTCGGTTTGCGAACGCGCCGCATTCACAAGCGCTGGCGGCCTTCCAACGCGCGGCTGAGCGTGACCTCATCGGCGTATTCCAGGTCGCCGCCCGCCGGCAAGCCGCGCGCCAGGCGCGTCACGCTGACCTCCAGGCCGGCCAGCTTGCGCTGAATGAACGATGCCGTCATCTCGCCCTCGACGGTGGGGTTGGTGGCGAGGATGACCTCGCGCACCGGCTGGCCGACCTCCGCCGCTCGGCGAATCCGGCCAACCAGTTCCTCAATGCGCAAGTCGTCGGGGCCGATGCCGTTGATCGGCGAGATCACGCCGTGCAAGACGTGATAGACGCCGCGATAGACCCGCGAGCGCTCGATGGCGGCGACGTCGAGCGGTTCTTCCACCACGCAGATTAAGCCGTGGTCGCGCGAGGGATCGGCGCAAATCGCGCAAGGGTCGTCCTCGGTGATGTTGAAGCAAACCGAGCACAGCCGCGTGCGCGCCTTCAGATCGCGCAATGCCTCGGCCAAAGCCAGCGACGTTTCGGCCGGCGAACGCAACAGGAAGAACGCTAGCCGCGACGCCGACTTCGGACCGATGCCGGGAAGCTGCGTGAGCGCGTCAATCAGCCGCGTGACCGACGGTGGCAGTGTTGGATTGGGCGACATCAAACAGTTCGCCGGTCAGGTCAGAACAGACCGGGCAGTTCAATGCCGCCGGTCACAGCCTCCAGCCGCCGCGCGGAATGCTCCTGAGACGCCACAATCGCCTCGTTAATTGCTGCGACCAGCGTGTCTTCGAGCATCGTCACATCGTTTGGGTCAATCAGTGCCGGATCGAGCTTGATGCTTTGCACGCGCTGGTGTCCGGTGATGACGATGGTGATTGCGCCGCCGGCAGCGGTGACGTTGATCAGCTCGGTCTCCAGGGCTGCCTGCGCGGCAGCCATCTCCTCTTGTATCTTCTTGATCTTCTCCAGCATGCCAGGCTGCAGCCCCACGCCGGCGGCGGGTTGTGCGCCGCGCGGCGTATAGTCACTTCGTCGTCCTTTAGCCATAGATGCTCCTCTCTGTTGCGTCAGATATCAGTCGTCAGGCGCCAAGGGTTATCGGCTACGAATCATATTCTGCGCTTGGGCGCATAAAAGAATTCCTCACCGTCTCACCATCCCGCCCATCCGTTTGGCCGCTTTCAAGACCGGGTCTTCCTCCGCGTCGAGATCAACCTGGCGCTGCTGCAGGGATATGCGAATGTCAAACTGGCCGTTGAACATGCGGTTGAGCGTGGCGATCACGCTGGTCTTGTTCTTCGGCTCCTGCAGACGGATCAGCGGAATGTCGTGGTGGGCGTGCAGGTGAACCACGCCACCGGTGACGGCATACGGGTCGCACGACCGCAGCAGCGCCGCAGCCGGCTTGTTTACCGCGTTGACTTCGCGGATGAACTGCTGCCACTGCGCCTTGAGCACCTCGTAGGTCAGTTCACCGGCCGGCGCCGTGGGCGCAGGGGTTGCGCCAGGCGCGGGCTGTGTTGCAGCCGGCGCGGGCCCGGGGCCGGTAGGCACCTGGGGGACGGCGCGGCTCGCTTGCGCGACGCGCGGCTGAGGCGAGGGGGTCGCCGACATCCCTTCCGGTTCAACGACGCAATCCAAATAGGCCATCTCCAGCGGCAACTGCGCGTCGGTCGCATTGCGCATCTCGTTGATGGCTTCGCTGAAGGCGCGCACCGCGCGCTTCAACTGCGCCACGCTCAACTTCTCGGCTTGCGCAGCTAACTCGACGCGTTCGGCCTCGCTCCAGCCATCTATGCCGTCCATCGGCGCCGGCGCTTGCTGCGGCGCGCGGCTCACCTTCAACTGGATCAACGCGCGCAGGTGCTCGACCATCTGCCGGGCGATCTGTCGCGCGTCAGCGCCCTGATCCAGCGCGCTCTGGATGGCGTCGAAGCCGGCGCCGGGGTCGCGGGCAATCAAACCCTCCACCAACGCGCGCACGGTTGCCGCGTCGGTCGCGCCGAGCGCCTCGCGCACATCCGCCGCCGAAATGCGCATCGAGCTGGACGAAGCAAGCTGGTCGAGCAAGCTGACCGCATCGCGCAGCGAGCCGGCCGCATGGCGCGCGATCAGCCGCAGCGCGTGATCGTCCGCCTCGATGCCCTCGGCCTCGCAGAGCTGGCGCAGGCGCGCAACGATCTTGTCAATCGGCACGCGCCGGAAGTTAAAGCGCTGGCAACGGGAGAGCACCGTCGCCGGAATCTTCTGTGGGTCAGTGGTCGCCAGGATGAAGATCACATGCGGCGGCGGCTCTTCAAGCGTCTTGAGCAGCGCGTTGAACGCCGCCGTCGAGAGCATGTGCACCTCATCAATGATATAGACCTTGTAGCGCAGCTCGCCGGGTTGAAAGCCGACGCGCTCGCGAATCTCGCGGATGTCGTCCACGCCGGTGTGCGAGGCCGCATCAATCTCGATCACGTCGAGCGCGCGGCCTTCGGCAATCGCCTCCGCGATCTGTTTGGCGCGCGGCGAGTCAGGGTCAAGGCCGGCGATGTTGACCTCCTTGGCGAAGATGCGCGCGCTGGTGGTCTTGCCGCATCCGCGCGAACCGACGAAAAGGTAGGCATGGCCGATCCGCCCGGTCGCGATCTGGTTCTTGAGGGTGGTTGTGACGTGTTCTTGGCCGACGACTTCATCGAAAGTCTTCGGTCGCCATTTGCGATACAGCGCCTCTGCCACACCGGCAGTGTACCACGGCGCGTGAGATGATTCAGAGCAACGGCAAGCAAAGCGGGGGGCACTACGCGGGCTGCTCAACTCTCGCCGCGCGCCAGCCGATGCGCCAAAGTCAGGGCTTCCTCCCGCGTGGCGACCTCGCCGATCATCTGCGCCTCGCGCACCGCCTCCAGGATCTCGCCGACGCGCGGGCCGGGCTCGACGCCGAGCGCGATCACATCCCTTCCGGTGAGCAGCGGCGGCGGAGCAACCGAGCGCTCGAACCGCGCGTAGTATGCGTCCAGCAGTCGCTGAGCCATTTCGGCGCTCGGCGCGCAATCCTCGGCGGCGGTCTGCGGGCCGCGCTTGCCCACGCAGTCGGCGATAGCGAACAGCGCCAGCTCCGGCGCGCAATCGCCGGCGTCGCGGAAGAAGCGATACAGGACGCGCAACGTGGGCGCGTGCGCTTGCCGCGCCATGAAGTTTGCCCGCATGTGATGACGGACGATAGTATGCACGCGAGCGACTTCGTCGCCGCTGAAGCGCAACGCGCGGGCGCGCGCGGCAGCCAATGCTGCGCCGGCCGTTTCGTGGCCGTAGAAGTGCACGCGGCCATCCTCGCCGATCGAGCGCGTCGCCGGCTTACCACAATCGTGCAGTAGCGCCGCAAAACGGAAGACCGCAGCGCGCGTGCGGTGCTCGACCGTGAACGCGCCGAAATGATCGGCCAACTGCTGCCGATCGGACAAAGCGAATTGCGCGCCGCCTATCTCCAGCGCCCAATCCCCCAGCAGGCTATCGAGCGCTTCCATCACCTCCCATGTATGTCGCAGGACGGTGAAGCGGTGAGGCGCCGGCTGATCACACGCGCGCATCGGCTCGATTTCGGGCACGACGGGGGCGAGCAAAGTGAGGTCATCCAGCATCTGTAGGGCGCGCCCGGCATCGCGCAGGCTCAAGATGGCCGTAAGCTCGTCGCGCAACCGCTCGGCGCTGGGTCGGCCGAGCATCTGGCCGGCGGCGCGCACCTGCGCCAGCGTCGCCGGCTCGATGCGCATGCCCAGCGCGAATGACAAGCGCACGGCGCGCAACGCGCGCACCGGATCATCGTCCATGACATGCTCATTCGCGGCGCGGATCACGCCTGCGTCCAGGTCGGCCAACCCATTGACCTCATCCACCGGCGCGCCGTCGTCCAAGTTCACTGCAATGGCGTTGATGGTGAAATCGCGCGCGAGAGCGTCGGCGCGCCAATCCGAGCCGCGACATACGGCGAAATCCATCACTATGCCGCCCGTTGGCGTTCGCTCGCGCGTCAGCACGCGCGCTGTCCCCCGCTCGGCGTCGAGCACGTAGAAAGATGCGCCTAGGGCATTCGCTACGGCGCGCCCCAGCGCCACTGCGTCGCCCTGAACGGCAAAGTCCAGATCGCGCGGCGAAGGTTGACCAAGCAATGCGTCGCGCACCGCCCCCCCTACCAGCAAGACGGGCGCGCCCCGCGCGCGCGCCAAATCGCGCACGATCTGCACCTCGGGCCGGCCGACGAGCGCCCGCAACGCATCAACGTTCATTGAAACGTAGCGTAGCCTAGGGATTCGGTGAGCGCCCTGCCCTGCGGACCCAGCGCCCAGGCGACGAAACTGCGCAATTCGCCCTGCGGTTCATACAGGCTCACCAAGTTGAGCGTGCGCGCCAGCGGATATTCACCGCTCATCAGCTTCTCGGATGTTAACGGGACGCCGTCCAGGGCGAGCGCCTTCACGTTACTGCGCCCCCCTAGCGCGCTGGCCGACGGCGCGTAGCCAATCGCGCCCGGCCGAAGGGTCACGAAATTCAGCATGGTCTCGACCGAAGGCATCACCAGCGCATCGAACGTCAGGCGCTGATCGCCCATCACCACGCGGTCGAAGACCATCCGCGTGCCGTCGCCCTCTTCGCGCACGGCTACCTCGATGTTGCCCAGTGCATCCTCACCATAATCCGCCCATGTGTTACGCACCCCGGCGAAGATGTCGCGCAGGTCGTTCAGCGTCAACCCATCAATGGGATTATCGGCGTGCACGATCACGGCTACGCCATCAAGGGCGAGATCGGCCAGCCACCACTTCAATCCCTGAGGCGCAGGCGGAACAAGCGAGGTCGCGCCCAGCAGCACCTGGCCGGAGCGCAGCCGCTCGGCCACGCGATCCGGCGCGCCTTGCTCAATCGTGAACCGCGCATACGGGTTGACAGATTCCACGTAGGCATCGGTGAGCCTGCGCATGAGCGGATAGGTCGCGCCGTCGGCGATCAAGCGATAGTGCTCGGCCACCGGCGTCGGCTGGGGCGACTCGGCGCGCGCGCAGCCGGCAAACAGCGCGCACGCCGCCAGCGCTATCGCGCGCGCCGAGCTCGGCCGACGCATCATGCTCTATCCTCCGCGTCAACCGCCCGCAGACGCGACAAGTCTCCCTCCGGCAAAGGTACATAGGCAGATGTCGCGCTGAGCACGGGCTGTTGCTCCGGCCACGGCTTCCACTCGCTTAGGCGATTTTGGACGTGGTCGGCCACTTGAGCTTCACCCTCGCTCGCGCTCCCGCGCGAGCCGATGTCTTCAGAGAGATGACGAATGCGCCCTAAGAGCGACATGCGCGGCATTGTAGCAAGCCATGCCGCCGATTTCGTAGGGAAAACGTAGGCGAAGCGACCAGCGCAAGGATCAAGAATGCGTTATAGGTGTGCTTGGGAGTCAGGGTGGGACCTTCTCTTCTCCTCCTTTTAGCAAGAGAGCCAGCGTTCGGCGTAGCTGGCTCTCTTACTTTCCAAGCGAGGAACACCGTTTAGATCAACTAGGGCAATCTAAGCGGTGTGCGCCGATGCGTTTACTTGACGATGAACTTGCCGCGCATAAGCGTAGCGTGACCGGGGAAGCTGCACAGGAAGTCGTATGTGCCAGGCGCCGGCGCGTCAAACGTCACCGAGACTGTCTGACCTTCTTTAGCCAGCTTCGTGTAGGCGATCACGCGATTATCATTCGGCTTGAGGTAATCGTTTGCCTCGCCGGCGGCGATCGCGTCCACCGCAACTGCGTCAATCGTGCCCGGTCGCACCAGCACCCAGTTGTGATATACCCCCGAGCCGGGCGAGGCGTTGTTCTTCAAGTTCAACGTGACTTTCGACCCGGCCGGCACCTCGAGCAAGGCCTTATCGTACTCGAGCGCATCGCCCTTCGAGGCAATCTCCAGCGTCACAGGGGTGCCGCCTGCTGCCGGCGCTTGGGTCGGCGCAGATTCGCCGCTGCCGCAGGCTGCGACCAGCACACCGCCTACGAACAAACCGCCAGTTACCGCTGCAGTCCTCAAAAATCCTCGGCGTGAAATATGCGTTGCCATCATTTGAACCTCTTCAGTTATGCCTAAGCTTAGGATAGTATATCATCGGCCAGTGTCTGGCTGCCGCTAGTGACAACTTGCACTAAAATCATAGGATAAATGGCAGGTGTGATCACTGCCCTGAAGGCGCAGCGCGGTCGGGAGCGCGTGAACGTCTATCTGGACGGCCGGTTTGCGTTTGGCCTGGCGTTGGTGCATGCAATATGGCTGAAGGTCGGCCAAACGTTAAGCGACGATGAAATCGCCAAACTGCGAGCCGCCGACACGATAGAGCAAGCGCGACTGCGCGCGCTGGACTTGATCGCGTATCGCCCGCGCAGCGTGCGCGAAGTGCAGCGTCGGCTGAAGCGCGCCGGCGCCGACGACGCAACCATCGCGGCCGTCATCGCGCGCTTAAAGGAGGCCGGCTTGCTGGACGACGGCGCGTTCAGCCAGGCCTGGGTAGATAGCCGGATGCGCGTCAGCCCGCGCAGCAAGCGCATGATCGCCTGGGAGCTGCGCCAGAAGGGTGTGAGCAACGCAGATATTGAGGCGGCCTTGGAGGAGGTGGATGAGGAAGACGCCGCCTATCGCGCTGCCATGCAACGCCTGCCCAGGCTTCGGGGCCTTGCGCCGCCGGAGCGCAAACGTAAGTTATACGAGTATTTGGCGCGCAAAGGATTCGACTACGAGACGATCGAGCGCGCCGTGCAACAGGTTGAGTCGTCGGGTAGAGAGGGATGTTGATCGTTGAAGTCGTCTGCGCTAGATTCGCGTTGATCGGACGATTCGAGCACGAGAGCTTTATGGACGTGACGCACGAATTGACGCACATACGCTGAAAGAACTATCAACGCCTTTGTCCGACGGCTCGATTCGCAACGAGAGGACACATGGAAGCATTTATCGTGATCGAAGCCGTCATTGGAGTGATCGCCGCGGCGGTGGTTGGGTGGCTGGCCTATCGCGTCGGCCGCCAGCAGGCAAAGGATGAAGGAAGCGTGCTGCGCGCCGAGGCGGAGAAGACGCTGAGCGAGGCGCAAGCCAAGGCGCGCCAGATGCTGGTCGAAGCCAAGGATGAAGTCATCAAGATTCGCGACGAGGCGGATCGGGAGATCAAAGAGAAGCGGCTGGAGCTGCAGCGCGAAGACGACCGGCTGAAGAAACGCCGCGAAGAGCTGGATAGCCAGCGCGATCGCATCGAGCAGCGCGAGAAGAAGCTGAATCAGCGCCAGTCGTTGCTGGATAAGCGCGAAGCAGAGCTGGAACGCCTGCAAAAGGAACGGTTGGCCGCGCTGGAAGCAAAGCTGGAGGAAGTGGCCGGCATGACGCGCGAGGACGCGCGCAACGAATTGCTGGCCGCCGTGCGCGAGACGGCGCGCAACGACATGGCGCGGGTGATCCGCGAGGTCGAGGCGCAAGCGCGCGAGACGGCCGAGCAGCGCGCCCGCAAGCTGGTGATTGAGACGATGCAGCGCGTCGCGACCGACGTTGTGGCCGAGCGCGCCGTCGCCACCATCGAGCTGCCCAGCGAGGAAGCCAAAGGGCGCATCATCGGCCGCAATGGCCGCAACGTGCAGGCCTTCGAGCAAGCCGCCGGCGTGGACGTAATCGTGGACGACACGCCGGAGACAGTGACGATTTCCTGCTTCGACCCGGTGCGCCGCGAGATCGCCCGGCGCGCGTTGGAGTCGCTGGTGCGCGATGGGCGCATCCACCCCACACGCATCGAGAAGGCGCTCGAAGACGCTCGGCGAGACGTGGAGCGCATCATGGCCGAGGAAGGCGAACGCGCCACGGTCGAGGCCGGCGTGCCCGGCCTGCCCACCGAGATCGTCAAGACGCTCGGCCGGCTGAAGTATCGCACGAGCTACGGCCAGAACCAGCTCTACCATTCGGTCGAGACGGCCAAGCTGGCCGGCCTGCTGGCATCCGAGCTGAAAGCCGACGTGAAGGTGTGCAAGATGGGCGGCCTGCTGCACGACATCGGCAAGGCACTGGACCGAGAGAGCGAAGGCACACACGTGCAGCTCGGCGTGGACTTGCTGCGCCGGTTCAACATCAATCCAAAGGTGATCCACTGCGTCGAGTCGCACCACCACGACGTGCCGCAGGAGACGCTGGAAGCGGTGATCGTCGAGATCGCCGACGCGATCAGCGGTTCACGGCCCGGCGCGCGTCGCGAGACATTGGAGACCTACGTCAAGCGCGTGCGCCAGCTCGAGGAGACCGCCAAGTCGTTCAAGGGCGTGAGCGAAGCCTACGCGGTGCAGGCCGGCCGCGAGCTGCGCGTCATCGTCAAGCCAGAAGCGGTGGACGACCTGACGTGCATCCAGCTCAGCCGCGACATCGCCAAGCGCATCGAGGAGACGATGGAGTATCCTGGCCAAATCAAGGTCACCGTGGTGCGCGAGATGCGGGCGATCGAGTATGCGAAGTAGGTAAAGAAGAAGAATAGGTAGAATTGAACCAGCTCAACGCACTCGGTTGGGCAATGCGCATGTCAGGAATGAGGTAAGAGCGATGTCAGGCCATAGCAAATGGGCAACGATCAAGCGCGCCAAGAGCGCCAACGACGCCAAGCGCGGCGCGCTGTTCACGCGGCTCGCCCGCGAAATTGCGATTGCGGCGCGTGAAGGCGGCGGCAACCCCGACGCCAACTTCCGCCTGCGCCTGGCGATAGACAAGGCGCGCGCCGCGAACATGCCGAAGGAGAACATCGAACGCGCGATCGCCCGCGGCACCGGCCAGGGCGGCGAAGCGGAAGCGCTGGAAGAGATCATCTACGAGGGCTACCTGCCGCACAAGGTGCCGGCCATGATCCAAGTGCTGACGGACAACCGCAACCGCACCGTGGCTGAATTGCGCAGAATCCTCACGCGCGCCGGCGGCCAACTCGAAGGCGCTGCCGTGTCCTGGCAGTTTCAACGCAAAGGGGTGATTGTGATCGAGCGCAAGGATGGGGTGAACCCAGACGCAGTGTTTGAAACCGCGCTCGAGGCCGGCGCCGACGACATTGACATCGGCGACGAAGCCATCGAGATCACCACCTCGGTGGAGAGCTTCCGCGACGTGCGCGAGGCGCTCGTCAAGCAGGGTTATGAGCTGGCCAGCGCCGAGATCGCCCTGGTGCCGAACAACTACATGGAGCTGGAGCGCGACAAGGCGGAGCAGGTCCTCCACGTCATTGACGCGCTGGAGGAGATGGGCGACGTACAACAGGTGTATCACAACCTGCTGATCCCCGCTGAAGTCGCGACGTGACCGGTGATCGCCATCGGCATAGACCCCGGGATCGCGACGACCGGTTACGGCATCGTGCGCGAGGGAGCGGATGGCCGGCCGATCGCGCTGGCGCACGGCGTCATCGAGACGCCCAAAGGCGAAACGCTGCCGCGCCGGCTACAGATGTTGCAGCAGCAGCTCCACGCGCTGCTCGCGGCCTGGCAGCCTAACGAAGCCGCCGTCGAAGAACTCTTCTTCGCCACCAACGCCAAGACGGCGATGATCGTCGGCCAGGCGCGCGGCGTGGTGTTGCTCACGCTGTGCAACGCGCAGATCGAGGTGCACGAATACACCCCCCTGCAGGTCAAGCAAGCCATCTCCGGCTATGGCCAGGCCGACAAACGCCAGATGCAGGAGATGGTGCGGCTGTTGCTCGGTCTGCCGGCCATTCCCAAGCCCGACGACGCAGCCGACGCACTCGCCATCGCCGTCACCCATCTGCAAAGCCGCCGGTGGGTCAAACTGAACGCCTGATTTCGCGCGGCATCATCTGCTCATCCAGACCGCCCTGCTCCACACGGTGATTTCCAGAATTCGCGGCGTTGTGCTCAGCCTCAAGCCCCCGATGGCCATTGTGGATGTGCAAGGGGTGGGCTTTCGCGTGCTGTGCTCGCAGGCCGCGCTCGATGGGCTTACCCTTGGACGGCCCTGCGACCTGCACACGCATCTCATCGTCCGCGAGGACGAGCTGGCGCTCTACGGCTTTGCCGGCGAGGAGGAGGTCGAATGGTTCTCGCTGCTGCTCGGTGTGCAGGGCGTCGGCGCGCGCACGGCGCTGGCGCTGCTGTCGAAGCTCCCGCCGGATGCGCTGCGTCAGGCCATCGCTAACCAGCAAGTCGAGACGCTCGCCCGCGCGCCCGGCGTGGGCAAGAAAACGGCGGAGAAGATCATCTTCGCGCTTCGCGGCAAGCTGGGCGGATTGGACGCGCTGCCGGCTAGCGCCCCGCTCTCGGCCGTGGATGCCGAGGTGATCGCGGCGTTGACGGCGCTCGGCTATAGCGTGGCCGAGGCGCAACAGGCGCTGGCGTCGCTGCCGCACGACGTGCCACTCGACCTCGAGGAGAAGATCCGCCGCGCGCTGGCTTACTTCGGCTGACGCATTGCGCCGCGTGCCGCCCCGCGAGCGCGGGGGCGGCACCGCTTCGCAACAGACGCAGCCAAGCATCGTGCGTGCCCCTCCGGCGCTCTCAGGGCGTAGAATCCGGCATCATGCGAGCCACCGAGACCGAGTCGCTGCCCGCACCGGCGCTCGCGCCCCTACCGGCTGACCCGACTTCAACAGGGCACGCGCCTCGGATGCATTCTGTCGGCGTCCAACGTCGGATCGCCTGGGCCGCAGCCATCACCTCGCTCGGCAACCTGAGCAGCCGCGTGATCGGCCTGGCGCGCGAGATGGTCAAATCGTTCTATTTCGGCAACGGCCAGGCGGCCAGCGCCTTCGAGCTGGCGGCGAACATCCCCACGCAGTTCTACGATCTGCTCGTAGGCGGCATGCTCAGCTCGGCGCTGGTGCCGACGCTCAGCGGGCTGGCCGCGCAGGAGGACGACGCGGCCCGGCGGCGCGAATTTGGCGCGCTGCTCGGCGCGCTGATCGGCTTGTTCACGCTTGGTCTGTCGGTTCTCATCGCCATCCTGTGGCTGTGCGCGACGCCGATCGCGCGCCTCATCGGCGGCGGCCCAAACCAGGACGCCGAACTTGTGGCCTCGCTGCTGCGCGTCACCATCCCCGCGATCCTGTTCTTGAACCTGAGCGGGATCGTGAGCGCGGCGCTCTTCGCCCGGCACAAGTTTGGGTTCACGGCGTTCACGGCCACGGTCTTCAACCTGACGCTGATCGTGTGCATGGCGCTGTTCGAGTCGCGGCTGGGCGTAGCGTCGCTGGCGCTGGGGCTGCTGGCCGGCAGCGCGGCGCAGGTGCTGATTCAGCTCCCCGGCCTGCGCGGCGTGCCGATCAAGCTGTCGTTGAACTGGCGCTTGCCCGGCGTGTCCCAAATCATCCGGCTGTTCCTGCCGGTGGCCGGCGGGCTGGCGCTGGCGCAGATCGCCGTGCAGGCTAGTTTTATCTTCGCCGGCCGCATCAGCGCCGAAGGGCCATCCACCATGCGCTATGCCGCTCAGGTGATCCAATTCCCGCTGGGCATGATCGTCACCGCCGTATCGGCGGCGATCTTGCCTTCGCTCTCGGCGGCGCACGGCGAGGCGTTCAAGGCGACGCTCGCGCAAGGGCTGCGGCTGGTGTGGGTGCTAATTGCGCCGGCGACTGTCGGGCTATATGTGCTGGCGACGCCGGTGATCGCGCTGCTTTTTCAACACGGCGCGTTCACGGCAGAGAGCACGGCCTACACGGCCGTCGCGTTGCGCGCAGCAGCGCCCGGTTTGCTGTTCGCCGCCATAGACACGCCGCTGATCTTCGCGTTCTACGCTCGACGCGACACGCGCACACCGACGCTGATCGGGCTGGTCTCGACGACATTCTACCTGGCCCTCATCGGCGGGCTGGCCCAAGTGTCGCAAGCCGGCATACGCCCGTTCACTTTGGCCGACCTGATCCTGGCCAACTCGCTCAAGACCGGGGTGGACGCGACGCTGATGGGATTCTTCCTATGGCGCAAGATCGGCGGCCTGAGCGGCTATGGGTTGGCCGGCTTGATCGCAAAGGTCAGCTTGGCCTCGTTGGTGATGGGCGGCGCAGTATGGCTGGTCATGTCGGCATTGCTGGCGCGCTTCGGGCTGGAGACGCTGGGGGCGCAAGCGTCGGTCGCCATCGGCGCAGCGCTGGCCGGCGGCGCCGTGTATGCCCTGTGCGCATCGGCGTTGCGCATCCCGGAATGGGTGGCGGTCAGCAGCGCCGCGCGCCGACGATTGGGGATGGGATGATGGAAATCCAACGCCGAATCCGCACGGTGGCGATCGTCAAGGCGATTGTCGCAGCCGGCTTCCTGCTCATCGTGCTGTTCACGCTGCGCCACCCGATCAGCATCGCTTTCGGCCTGGCCGACCTCGCGCTCATCCCATTCTTCCTCTGGCTGGCGCGGCGCCATCCGCGCGCTGCGGCCTACGGGCTAACGGCGCAGACGGCGCTCTTCCTCACCCCGCGCCAGTTCGTGCAGGGCTACGTCAACGGCGTGAACTGGCCGATCTACGTCGTGCTGCCGCTGATCGCCGGCTATGTGTTGATGGAGCGGCGCGCCGCGCTGGTCGGCGGCGCGCTGACCGGCCTGGTCGCCGCGCCGGCCATGCTTTTCGCTGCGCTCACCCTGCCGCCGGGGATCACCCGCGCCGACGTGTTGACGCTGGCGACATTTGTGATCGGGCTAACCGCAGCCGTCGCGATCATTGCGCGCGAGATGACGGCGGATTCATCATCGAAGCGATGAATCACACCCGACAGCGGCAGCGCGTCATCTTCCGCCTCAGGCGGCTTTGCGAGACGCGCGCTCATGGGTCATCTAGCCGTCGGCGGCGTCAAGGAATGCGCTCGGGGAGCGCGATCAGCGGCTCGACGCCGATGCGGAGGGTGGCCGAGGGCTGATCCACAACCGTGGAGAAGCCGAACAGCGGGACATTGACGCGCACCGGCCCATCGTTCACCACTGAGACGCGCACGCGACCGTCGGAGTCGGTGAACGCCTGACCGAGCGGCGCGCCACTTTGTTCATCCGATAGGCGCACCGGCGCGCCGAGGATGCCCTCGCCTGGGTCGAATTGGCCGTTGCGATTGAGATCGTTGAACACCTGCACGTCAATCAAAAGCACGCGCGGCGTGGGCGTGGGTGCAACGATCGGCTGCGACAGGCTCGGCTCAACCGGCCGAACAACCAAATTCTGCGCCGGCCGTGGCGTGGGGAAGGGCGTTGGCGTGGCCTCGGGCGGCGGCGGCGTCGGCGGCAGCGGCGGAGGCGTCGCCGTAGGCGGGAAGGGATTCGGCGTAGGCGTCGGCGTAGCCGGGATGCCGATGTTGCAGATGAGCGAATAGCTGCGGATTTGGCCCTCGTTCGCGCGCGGCGGGTTCACCTCGCCGACCAGGATATAGGCATAGCCGGTGTAACCCGAGAGCCAGCTGAAGCGACTCTCGAACCGACCAATCGCTTTGTTCTCCGGCGAGATGTCGTCGTTGCCGCCGATGCCCACGCGATCCTGGTTATAAACGATGATGTTGGTATCCGCGCCGCCGGCCAGGTCGAGCGTCTCGCAGGTGTAATACACGCCTTGCTTCACCGGCATGCGGAAGAAATCGTTATCCACCGTGTCGGGCGAAGGGGGTTGGAACGGCACGAAGTTGAGGTTGTCATACTTGACGCCGGGCGCAATGAGCGTGGCGCTGTCGAAGTCGCCGTTGTATTCAAAGCGGTCGGCCCCTGCCGGAAACGGCGTCGGTGGAGGAGTCGGCGTGGGCGTGCCGGGCGCGAGTTCGACCACAGTCAGGCTATAGATTTGTCCGCCTACTCGGGGCGAACGATCCTTGTTCCACAGCTTAATCCAATACACCCCTTCGTAGGGCGCGACGAAGATCACCTGCGAGCCGCGATCCAGCGGCTGGTAATCATCGTTTGCGGCGACTAAACCCACGTTGGTGAAAAGGTTGTTCGGCGGCAACTGGTCGTTGCGATAAATAAACAGCTCGGTGTCCACGCCGGGCTGCACAGCGGTCGTCACACGATAGGTGGAGCCGGCTCGGCCGTAGAAGAAATACCAGTCCACATCTCCCTCGTGGAAGACCGGCGGTCCGCCATCCGAACCCAACGCAGAGGTGTAGAAATTCAAGTTGGTAAGCTGCTGGCCAACATTGATAAAGCTGACGTTGGTCTGAGTCACTTGCTGCGGGGAGTTATTCGGCTCATACGCATCCGGCACAGCGCCCAGCGGCGTCGGGGTCGGCGACGGCGGCAGCGGCGTAGGGGTAATCGTAAAGTCGGATTGACACACCAACAGCGAGTAGGTCTTCTGTTCGGGATTTGAGACCGAGGGATTGGTGGCCCTGACGCGAACGAAATACTGTGACCCCAAAAAGTTGTACGTGGTCAGCGTGATGGGCTGGGCGTACGTGACGGTGCCGCCGGCTAGCACTCTGCTCCCCGTCGCATCGAGGAGATAAACCAGAAGGCTGAGGTCATTGAAAGCCCCTCCCTCGACGGTGACCACTGTAGTGATCACGCGCTGCGCATCCATAGCAACAAAGCGGTAGTAGTCTATATCGCTGGCGGGCTGACCAATCCCCTCGCGATACAGGGTTAAATTAGGAATGGGGGATGCTATGGAACAGTTCGCAATCTGTATCACTGTAGCCGTGCCGATCAAGTCGTTGATCTGGATAGCGTCGTACGTGTCGGTGAAGATATTGGTTTGAAGGCGCGGCGCATGCGGACTCCACGTGCTGGGCGCGCTTGCCCGCGCCGGGGTAGCGCTTAACCACCAAGCGGCAACCGCAGCAGCAAACGCTGTCGCTGCCAGCAACGCGAACAGAACCACTCTGCTACGCATGGGCATTCCTCGCTGGCGAGTATTTTATATGGCCGCCGCAGACTTTCACGACGACTCGCATACGAACGCCCTACGCTTGGCCGTTTCACGGAATACGGAATATCACATCATCGCCATTGCGCGTAGGGCGAAGCAGCCACCACGCCGATCAGCGGGCGCAGGCGCGGCGAGTCGCTGTTGATCGTGGCGTTGGAGTCGCCGTTGCCCAGATAGTTGATGAGCGCCGTCCGGTCGTCCGTGTGAATGGCGCGCCCGATGAAGCGTTCGATCAGCATGTCCACCACCTCGGTCGCCGTCCTGGGCAGCCCCAGCGCGCTTTGCAGCGCAGCGTTGCTCGGCGCGCTCGTCGTGTTGGTCTGCTCGCCAAAGAAGCGCGCGACCAGCATGTTGGCCAGCGTCCAGCGGCCAAAGACCTGGTTGGCGTTCCACCAGGCGATGGCGACGTCCGGGTAGCCCGTTGGGGCGCTCAGCTCGAACAGCACCTGGCCCAGTAAGCCGATGTGGCGTTGAAAGTCGCGTGGGCCGTTCGTGCTCCAGTTGTCAGGCAATAGATCGACCACTTCGCTCAAGCCCATCGCCCGCATGGTGGAGACGATCCACTCGAACGGGCGCTTGACCTTCTGCCCCCAGCTCTGCGCGAACTCGGAGTGCAGCAGGATCGCGCGCACGGTTTGGCGGATGTCGCCATGCGAGGTGAGGAACGCCTGTGCGCCGGCCTCGACTGCATTGGGGCAGAACTGTTGAGGCCTATCGCTGATAAAACGCCGGCACAGCTTGAACGAGATGAAGTAGGCTGTGCTGGGATGCTCGGCCAGGATATCCAGCAATTGCTCGCCCTGCTCGATGCCGCCGTGCGGAAAGTAGTAAAAGTCGTCGTTGCCGAGCCAGAGCTGCTTCTCAGTCCAGTCATGCTTGGGCCATTGGCGGGTTTCATTGAAGTAGAACACCTCATCTGAGGACCGCACGTTCGTCCATCCGCTGAGGATGCGGGCTGCGTTGTGGACGTCGTCCTCGGTGTAGTTGGGACGCACGCCATAGCCCGGCCCGGGCACGTAGCTGTAGCTACCAACCGTATGCAACTCGAACAGCTCGCGC
>CALHLE010000038.1 GCA_938034415.1 uncultured Anaerolineae bacterium | reverse complement strand
ATCTTGCTCGACGGCCGTCCGGTGCAGATTCATAACGCCATGCACGCCCAAAACCTGGGGATCGTCGCCATCTACCAGGAACCTATGGTCTTTCCCGACCTGACCGTGGCCGAGAACATCTTCATCGGACACGCTGAGCGCAATCCCTTCATGCGTTGGGGACAGATGTATCGAAACGCGCGCGACATCCTCGCCCGGTTGGATGTGAACCTGGATGTAGGCATGCCGGCTCGCGGCTTAACCCTGGCTGCGCAACAAGCAGTGGAAATTGCCAAAGCCATCTCGCTCAACGCCCGCGTGCTCATCATGGACGAACCGACTGCTTCGCTCTCCGCACATGAAGTCGAGCAGCTCTTCAAGTTGGTCAGCACGTTGCGTGAGCGCGGGGTGGCGATCCTGTTCATCAGCCATCGGCTCGATGAGGTCTTCAGCATCGCCGATCGGGTGACGATCTTCCGCGACGGACAGTGGATTTCGACGCGCCCGCGCAGCGAAGTCACGTCCGAGCTGGCCATCCGCGAGATGGTCGGGCGCGAGATCACCGATTTCTTCGCCAAGACGCCGGCCGTTCGGCATGGCGAGCCGCTGCTTTCAGTGCGCGGCCTTGGCAAGTCGGGCATCTTCTCCGGCGTCAGCTTCGACGTGCATCGCGGCGAGGTGCTGGGATTCGCCGGTCTGGTCGGCGCGCGCCGCACCGACGTTGGCTTGGCGCTGTTCGGCATCGAGCCGGCCGATTCGGGCGAGATCATCTTCGAGGGTCGGCAATGCGTCATCCATTCGCCCCGGCAAGCCATGCAACTCGGCATCGCCTACGTCACCGAGGACCGGCGCCAGCTTGGGCTGAGCTTACCGCAATCCATCACTGCCAACATCACCCTACCTCTGCTGCGCCGGTATACAGCGGCGTTAGGCTTGCTGAACTTTAAGGCGGAAAGGGAGACGGCAGAACACTACAAACGACAGCTCTCCATCCGCGCCCCCAACGTGCAAGTCGAGGTCAGCAAACTGAGCGGCGGCAATCAGCAGAAGGTCATGCTAGCCAAGTGGCTGAACACTGCGCCCAAGCTGCTCATCCTGGATGAGCCAACGCGCGGTATTGACGTGGGCGCCAAGGCCGAGGTGCACCACATCATCAACGAGCTGGCCCAGCAGGGCATCGGCATCATCCTGATCTCATCAGACCTGCCGGAGGTGCTGGGCATGAGCGACCGCGTGCTGGTGATGCGGGAAGGCCGGCAAATGGGCATCTTCGAGCGCGCCGAGGCAACGCAGGAGCGGGTGATGGCGGCAGCCGTCGGCCAGAGGCTGCCGCGCGAGACAACGAACCATCCGACCTAGGAGGCGACAGCTTGAAGGCCATTACCCGCGCCATTCGCCCGGAGCAACTGCGCGAGATCACCCTCGCCTTGCTGATCGTCGTCGTGGTGCTTTTCTTCAGCTCGCAGATTCAAGGCTATTTCAGCGGACGCACCTTCAACCGCGTGACGACCAGCGTCGCTATCATTGCTGTAGTCGCCGTCGGCCAGACGCTGGTCGTGCTGACGCGCAACATTGATCTCTCGGTCGGCTCGATCGTCGGGTTCAGCGCCTACTTCGTCGGCACACAACTGGCTAACGACAACACGATCTCGCCTTTCGCAGCCGTCGCCATGGCAGTCAGCCTGGGCGCGGTCATGGGCGCCATCAACGGCGCGCTAGTGGCCTACGGGCGCGTGCCGGCCATCATTGTCACGCTGGGCACACTGGCCATCTATCGCACGATTCTGGTGGACATGTCAGGCGCGAAGACGGTTGTAGTGGACGCGCTGCCGCAATGGCTGAAAGACTTGCCGCGCACCAATCTGATTCGGATCGGCGACCTGGACATCCGGCTGATGTTTGCGTTGGCCGTTTTAGTCGTTGTGCTCTTTCAACTCATGCTTGTCTATCTGCGCTTTGGCCGGCGGCTCTACGCCATCGGCTCGAACCCGGAGGCGGCGCGCAACGTTGGCCTGCCCGCGCAGCGCATTGTGTTCACTGCGTTCGTGTTGTGCGGCGCGCTGGCCGGCCTGGCCGGGTTCATGTTCCTCGCCCGCTTCGGCACGATCACAGTCGTGGCTGGCCAGGGCATGGAGCTGCAGTCAGTCGCAGCTGTCGTAGTTGGTGGCGTGAACATCTTCGGCGGCAGCGGCAGCATGGTCGGCGCGTTCCTCGGCGCGACGATGATTGACCTGCTCGAGCAGAGCCTGATTCGCTGGCTGCGCGTGAGCGAGTTCTGGCGCGATGCGCTGCTCGGCTTGCTGATTTTGCTGGCCGTCGCCAGCGACGCGATCATCCTTAACCGGCTGCGCCGGGCGTGGGCGCAAGACGGCGCAACTATGGGCAGCCAGGCGGCCCGATAGCTATCGGAGCATTGCATGTCTATGTCCCAACTGCTATCCTTCTTTCGTCGCTGGGAAGCGCTGTTGCTGGCCATCTTGGTGGTGGTCGTGCTTTTCAACGTCACGCGCTCTCCGTTCTACCTGCGCATAGACAATCTGGTCAACATCTTCGAGCTTTCCATCGAGAAGATCATCGTTGCGCTGGTCATGACGTTTATCATCATCAACGGCGAGATTGATCTTTCGGTGGCGTCGGTAATGGGGCTGGCCGCATGCGTTGTCGCCCGGCTGTACGCCGACGGCGTCGCCTTGCCGTTGGCCGTGCTGGCGGCTCTATTGATCGGTCTGGTCTGCGGCATGTTCAACGGTTTTTGCATCGCCTATGTCGGCTTACCTTCGCTAGCGGTGACGCTGGCCGGCCTGATCGGCTATCGCGGCGCAGCGCGCATCTTGCTGGAAGATAAGTCCATCGGCAGCTTCCCGGAATGGTTCAACGCGCTCGGCCAACGGCCATTGATCGGCCCCTTCCCCTTCGCGGTCATCTTGTTCTTCGTCATGCTCATCGCCGCCGTCATCATTCTGCAACGCACGGCGTTTGGCCGTTACGTGTATGTCATCGGCAACAACAAAGAGGTCGCGCGCTACTCCGGCATCCAGGTTAGGCGGGTAAAAATGCAACTATTCATGGCATCCGGGTTGATCGCAGCGCTAGCGGGGGTTCTGCTGGCCGCCCGGCTGGGCGCCGTGCGCGGCAACACCGCAGAAGGCTTTGAGTTAGACATTATCACGATGGTTTTGCTCGGCGGCGTGAGCATCTTCGGCGGCAGCGGCACGCTCGTCGGCGTGGCGCTCTCTATCCTGATCATCCTGAATTTGCGCAATGGCATGTCGCTGGCCAACATCACCGGCAATACACAGACCGGCGTAATCGGCGCGCTGCTGATCCTGTCGGTGCTCGTGCCCAATTTGGTAAGTCAGGCACGCCGCTTACGCGGTCGCGCGCGTCCGGCCGGTGCGCCTTTGGCCCAACCTGCGCAGGAGGTGGAAATGAGTTGAAGTCCGATGAGATGGATGCCGATGTCTCAAGAATCGCTCAATAGGCTAGATGCCCAATGAGTTGACTTGTGTTCCATTCAGCCAGACTCAGCACAAAAAGGAGGATCCAAGATGAATCGCTCAAGAAAAGCCATCGCCAGTTTGATCGTTGCCAGTTTTCTACTGAGCGCGTGCGCAGCGCCGGCCGCTGCGCCGCAAGCGCCGGCAGCACCTACGGCTACCCCAGCGCCGGCGGCGTCGGCTGCAACCCAGGTCCCCGCAGCGCCGTCGGGTGAAGTGGTCAAGCCGCAACCGGGCAAGGCCGTAAAGATGGTGCTGTTGCCGAAGTTCCTAGGGATCGCCGTGTTCGACCAGGCTAACCAGGGCGCTCAGGAAGCCCATAAGGAACTCGGCAACCCCGAGAAACTCGAGTTCCTCGGCCCCACCCCCGAAAACAGCGTCGCCGGCCAGATCGAGATCGTCACCGCCGCCGCG
>CALHLE010000037.1 GCA_938034415.1 uncultured Anaerolineae bacterium | reverse complement strand
GCACAAGGCGACGGAGCTCGCAAAAAAAAGAGATGAAGAATCATCGCGTCTCACCTGTTTGGAATCCGGCAAGCCCATCCAGCAGGCCATCTGGGAGGGCAGCACCATCGACGGCTATAGCTGGGGTAATTTTCCCATTGCGGCTGCCAATATAAAATCCTACCGCGGCATGACCCTGCCCAATGTTACCGAAGATTCCAATAATAAACGCCTAACCTATATTTACGAACCGGTGGGCGTGGTGGTGAACGGGATAGCAGGGCGATGAGACGGGCAATGGACGACGAAAGCACGGATTTTCTAGATAGGCAATTGGTGTAATCCCGGTCTTACTACCAGGACGGGTTGGCGGCTGAGGCGCGCCACATTCTCGAAGGTGCTGCCGGCCAGCATTTCGCGGACGGCGCTGCGTCCGTGTGAACCCAGAACAATGAGCGACACCTTCATTTCGTCCGCGACAGCCAGCGCCTCCTTGAATGGGATCCCGTGTCGTAGAACAGATGTGGCTTGCAGACCGAACATGCGCAGAGCCCTGCACAGCGCCTCCAGGCGTTCGGCGTCCTGGCGGTCGAACTCGGCCAATTGTTCGCGTGGGCGCAGTTTCATCACGCGTTCATCTTGCACGTGCAAGACGATGGCTTCCTTCGTGCCGGCCGCCCTCAAGCGTTTAACCACTTGAAAGGCGGCGTCGGCGCACTCGGAAAAGTCGGTGGGATGCAAAATCCGCTCGAAAACACTTGCGCATGCCTGCCGGCATTTCACGTGTCCCAGCTCGCGCACCACCTCGAACTTTTGCAAGAGCACTGGGACGGTGGCGCGGCGGATGACTTCGTAGGCGGTGCTGCCGATCAACAATTCCTGAGCAGCGGTGGCGCCTTGCGCGCCCATGATGATTATCTCGACGCGCTCGTCCTCCGCCACGCGGACGATTTGCTCGGCAGGATTGCCGTATTCGACCCGCGTCCACACCCGCAGCCCCTTTCCCTCCAGCGCCATCTTGGCGATATTCAGCTTTTCGCCCAGGCTCCAGCGCCAGTAGTCCATGCTCTCGCGGTTGACCGTCTCCGGCAGAGGCACGTCGCTGGGACGGATCACGCTGAGCAAGATCACCTCGCGCAAGCCTGCGGATGTCAGATCCGGAAGACATGCCAGGACGGAATCTGCGTAAGAAGAAAGGTCGGTTGGGAAAAGGGCGCGGGTGAACATCGAGCGTGCTTATTTGCGGAGCAGCGCCTCGTTCGGCGGGCAGGCCTCTTGCGCCGCGGCGACCATCGCCGGCGCGGATGCGGCTTGTGGGTACCAGCGTTTCTGCAGCCAGAACGCCACATTGACCAACCCGATCATCACGGGCACTTCCACCAGCGGCCCGATGACCGCAGCGAATGCTGCGCCGCTGTTGATGCCGAAGACCGCCACGGCTACCGCGATCGCCAGTTCAAAGTTGTTGCTGGCGGCAGTGAAGGAAAGCGTGGTCGTCTTCGAGTAGTCTGCGCCGAGGCGATGTCCCATAACGAATGAAACGAGGAACATCATCACGAAGTAGAGCAGCAGCGGGATGGCGATCCGCACGACGTCCAGCGGAATTTGGACGATGAGGTTGCCCTTGAGCGAGAACATGACCACGATCGTGAAGAGCAAGGCGACCAGCGTCAGCGGGCTGACCTTGGGGACGAAGTGCTTGTAGTACCACTCCTTGCCCTTCGCGCGCACCAGGATGAGGCGCGTGAAAAAGCCGGCCAGGAATGGCACGCCCAGGTAAATGAACACGCTCTCGGCGATCTGCCCCATCGTGATGTCCACTGTGACCGCCGTCAAGCCGAACCAGGTGGGCAGAACTGTCAGGAAGATGTAGGCGTATACGCTGTAGAACAGCACTTGGAAGACGCTGTTGAACGCCACGAGGCCGGCCGCGTATTCTGTGTCGCCGCGCGCCAGTTCGTTCCACACGATCACCATCGCGATGCAGCGCGCCAGGCCGATCATGATCAAGCCGGCTGCATACTCTGGGTAGCCCTGCAGAAAGATCACCGCCAGCGCGAACATCAGCACCGGGCCGATGACCCAGTTCTGGATCAGCGAAAGCGACAGCACCTTCTTGTTGCGGAAGACGTCGCCCAGCTCTTCGTACTTCACCTTGGTGAAAGGCGGATACATCATCAGGATCAGCCCGATCGCGATCGGGATGTTTGTCGTCCCAATCGAGACTGCGGCGTTGAATCGCTCGACCTCCGTCGGAAACAGAAAGCCGATCCCGACTCCTACCGCCATCGCCAGGAAAATCCACAGCGTCAGATAACGGTCTAGAAAGGACAGTTGCTTGCTCAGGCTTTGCGCCGGCGCTTTGAGCACAACAGTTTCAGACATACACGCCTCCAAATGTGAGAATCTTCATTCAATTTCTAACTTGCTTCGCCGATTGAAGAGACCTACAGTGAACGGTGATGAAGCGAATCACCCGCTGTTCTCGCGCAGTAACGGAAGAATCGTGCGCTCGATTTCGTCGCGCACTTTGCGAAATTCGACGATGTCATCGGTCGGCGCCGGATCGGGAAAGCTGTAATGGACGTGTTTCCCCTTTCCCGGCCAGTTCGGGCACTCCTCCACTGCCGAATCGCAGACGGTGATGACCAAGTCGAAATCTGTGTTCAGAAACTCGTCTACTTGTTTCGACCGACCCTCATGCTGAATTCCGATTTCCGCTAGCACGGCCAGCGCCTTGGGGTGGACGTAGCCGGCAGGCTTCGTCCCTGCGCTGACTGCCTCCCACGTGTCGCCGAGCCGCGCGTTGACGATAGCTTCGGCCATCTGTGAACGGCAGGAATTTCCCGTGCAGAGAAAGAGCACCTTGCGTTTCATAGTCTTCAATGCTTGAGCTTTTTGCATGCCAGGCCCTGCTACTCGGGCCGGCAGATCGCGTGCTGTGGCCCGCAGGTCAGCCGGCGGGGCTGGATGCGATTGGGGTCGAAGAATGAGCCAAACGCTGCGTTGAGTTCTTCAAGCGCGGCGCGGTTGATGGAGTAGTAAATCCAACGCGAATCCCATTCGTCGCGCTCTACGTCCACCAAACCGACTGAGCGCAGCTTGCTCAGGTGGTGCGAGATCAAGTTGGGCGGCATGGCCAGCGCCTCGCTGAGTTCGCAGTTGCATTGCACGCCATCCATCAACAAGTTGAAGATGCGCAGGCGGTTTGGCTCTGCTAAGGCTTTCAGCCGTTCGGCTAACAGCTCAAGGCTTATCGTCTCCGTCTGAGCCGTCGCTGAATAGTTCAACACGCGTTGAATTGTATGCGCATAGTGAAATCCGTCAAGGTCGCATTCGATGAACCTTCGCAGACCACTTAATCCTCACCCATGCCTTCCCTTCGCTTCGCTTGCAACTGGGGTGAATGGTGCGACTTGAACGCGACAGTCGAGGGACTGGAAGCGCTGCGGTAGCGATTGAGCGATCTGCGCGCCGCCTGCGTCCGCGTTGGCCGCGACTACGACGCCATCGCCAAGACCTACGAGGCGCAAATCCTGATCGCGTCGGACCGCGATGAACTGCGCCGTAAGCGCGACGCGATGCTGGCGCTTATCCCGCCTGGCGAGCGGAGCGGCCGACGTGGTGGCGTTCGCGCGGGGCGAGGCGGCAGAGCCGCCGGCCTGGATGCGCGAAACGTGGTTGATCGGCACGCCGGATGAAATTGAAGCGCAGATCCGCCGTTTCGCCGAATTGGGCGTGACGCACTTCATGCTGTGGTTCGTGGATGCGCCGGACGATAGCGGCATGCGCCTGTTCGCCGAGCGCATCCTCGGCAGATTGGGCGCATGAGGCGGCGCTCAGAACGGCATGCCGAGCTGCTGGGTGAGCGCCGCGCGGACTAGGTTGATCAGGCCGATCTGCGCCAGCGTGAGGATAAGGCCGATGATCGCCGGCAGAATGAGCTGTCGCCACCGTTCCACGCGCCCGTGCTGCTGCATCGCCACCAGCGCAATCAAGCCGTTCACAAGCGTCAGCAGCGCCAGCACCCCGAGGCCGCTGGTGAGCGCGATTGGCCCGAGCAAGAAATCGGGACGCCAAAGCACGACGACCACGACGACGAAGGCGATGGCGATAAGCCGCAGCACATCCCGCCACGAATGAACTACCGGCGCGGCGTCCGCCGTCTGCCAGATTGCCTGATTGGCCATCGCCGTCACGTAGGCGCTGAGCGCGACGCCCATGAATGCGCCGGTGGTTAAGCGCAACCAGTTGTGCGGCTGGTAGAACAGCGTCCGCCCGGTCGCCAGCAGCCAGTAGGAATTGAAGCCGTCGAACGCCCAGGCGACGAAGCTCCCGACGAAGACGTAGGCGTAAGGGCGGGACGGGAAGGCAGAAGCGCGGCTGCGCAAAGTCCATGTGAAGCTGATGACCCCGAGCAGCGCGGCAGAGAACATGCCGGTATCGCGGGCGCACACCGGCAGTTGCCGTCCGGCGACGAAGAACGACCGCGCCGGGATGCGATGGCATACGGCGTTCCCGACCCAATCAAAAGCGCGCAACCATTCCGCCGGCGCTGCCGTGGCCAGCAGCGCCAATACGACGAAGGCGGCGAGCGGAAAGACGCGCAGCGGCAATCTCTCACCCATGAGCTATGGTCCGCCTGGCCGCGCGATCAGCACGGTCAGCAACACGGCGATGATCGCCCATAGCAACATGCCGTCGCTCTCCAGCAGCGCGAACACCTGTCCGAACGGGCGACGCAACCGCGCCACTGCGCCGCCCAGCAGGCTGTAGCACCAGCCGAGTTCCAGCGCGCCGATGACGCGATCGCTGATCGAGCGGATGGCAGGCCGCCAACGCGATTCCAGCCGCCAGATCAGGGCGCCGGCAACAACGGCGATACCCCAGCCGACCCAGCCGGCTGCGCTGTTGCGCGCCAACGCATCGGCCAGGGAGCCGGCTGTGAGCAATGCCGGGGCGATGCCAAATGTCAGGATGGGCGCCAGCACCGTCAGCCCGCCGATCGCTTCGCGCGCGACCCACACGCTGGGGCGAAGAGGATGCGCGGTGAAGCGCACCGTCTGCGCCTCCCCGTCGGCCGACCTGACAACTAGCCTGAGCAAGGCGTAGGTCATCAGCGCGAAAACGACGCTCCAGGCGAGGGCGAACGGCCATCCGCCTACGCTGCGCTCTGTCCAGGTTGCGACGGCGCCGGCTTGTCCGACGAACCCCACTGTGAGCGGCGCGCCGATCAGACACAGCGCGCCAGCGGCGCGCACGGCGCGCCGGACTCGTCTGGCCCATAACGGCGCATCGGTGAATTGCGGCTGGCCGATCGACGCCGCTCCGACAAGCCAGGCGATGGTCGCAGCCGCCGTTGCGCCTGGTGAGGCTAGGACGGCGCTCGCGCCGGCGAGATATGCGCCGACCGTCGCAACAGCCGGCGCAAGCGCATCGGCCCGGTCTTCGGCCCGCAAGAGCGCGATGAGGAGTGTGAGCAGCGCGCTCGCAAGCGCAAGCCCGTAGAACCATTCCGGCAAGCGCGTGATGCCCAGCGTCGGCAGGCGGGTGAGTGTGAGCAGACCGCCCACCGCTCCGGCAGCCATCCGCAGGTCGCCCCACGCATCAGATGATGCGCGAAACGGCGCAAAGTTCAATCGCAGCGCGATGGCCAGCGCCAGCGGCGTTGCTGCGGATGCGTCTAGGCGGACGAGGGGAAGGTGTGGGCTGTTGCCCGCGGAGATATGCGCGGCGGCAATGAGGGTTAGCAGCGCAACAGATAAGCCGCTCAGCATCAGCCCGATTAGCGCGTTGCGCTCGTTGTCTTGTTGCCGCAGCGCGCAATATGCCGTGAGCAGATCGGTGAGGCCCAGTCCGACCAGCAGCGTCACCAGGTTGTTGGCAAATGCAACAAGCGCCAGCGAAGCGATGAGGAACGCCGGCGCGGCCGGGGCGCTTTCTAGGTGCGCCGCGTTCGGTGACTGCAAGCTGCGCAGAAAGTAGAGTGTGGTCCAAGCGATGATGATGCCGGCAGAGGGTGCGAACCCGGCCATTGCCAAAGGCAAGCCGGTGAATGACACGGGCGACCAGTTCCCGACGACGGTTTCCCAGTCGGCCTGCCCGAGCAGCATCCAAGCCGCGATCAGCGCGCCGCCGGCTCCGGCGATGACCGGCAGCCGGGTTGGCAATGCGAGCCGCGCGGTCTGGCAAGGGGGCTGGGCGAAGGCGGCAGCAAGCAGAATGCCGAGCAATGGCGATGCCGTGAGCGCGATCAGCAGCACAAAGGGCAACACGACGCCGAAGTGTATCACCGCTGGACGGCCTGGCCGAACCTGGGTAGAATGTAGGCGTGTTGCGCGCCGGCAAGAGGCGCGCAAATTGGCCCAACTTTCAACCGAATCGGAGAGGGATTCCAGTGGCTAATACTGCATCGGCAAAGCAGCGCATTCGGAATAGCGCGCGCAAGGCGCAGTTTAACCGTTTGCATCGCTCGCGCTCGCGCACTGCGATCAAGAAGACGCGCCTGGCGATCATGTCGAAAGACCTTGAGCGGGCAAAAGTCGAGCTGGTCAAGGCGATCAGCTATCTCGATCGCGCCGCCGGCAAGGGCGTAATTCACAAGAACAACGCTGCCCGACGCAAGTCGCGTTTGATGAAGCTTTACAACAAGGCTGTCGCGGCAGCTGCGGCGAAGAAGTCGTGAGCGTTGGGCGCCACTGCGTTGATCGCGTAGTTGCGCAGAGGCAAAAAGCCAGGCCCTGATGTTCTGCACGAGAACATCAGGGCCTCACGTTGTACTCCGTCTCCAGAGAGCGAGCCGCGCCGACGCGTCTGCCACAAACGCGCGCTAGCTTTCACCTCACGGCTCAACGGATCACTCACGACTTCTCCCGAAACATCAAGAGCCGCAAGCCGTTCAACACCACGATCACTGTGCTGCCCTCGTGCCCGACGACGCCGATGGGGAGAGGCAGATCGAATCCCAGCGCAGCGATCACCAGCAGAGCGATCACGGCGATGGCGAATGCCAGATTCTGGATAATGACGCGGCGCGCCTGCCGGCTGAGCGAGATTGCATAGGGGATGTTGCGCAGGTCGTCCGACATCAGCACCACGTCGGCGGTTTCGAGCGCCACGTCGGTGCCGGCGGCGCCCATCGCAACGCCTAGGCTCGCGCTGGCCAGCGCCGGCGCATCGTTGACCCCATCGCCGACCATCGCCACTGCGTTCGGCTTGCCGGCCCCGTCGCGCAAGCGTTTGATCTGCGCCACTTTGTCCGCCGGCAGCAGGTCGGCATAGAACTCGTCCACGCCGGTCTGCCGGGCGACGGCGCGCGCGACGCGTTCGTTGTCGCCCGTCAGCATCACCGTGCGCTGGATGCCCAATTCGCGCAGCCGCTTGATGACAGCGGGGGCGCTGGGGCGGACGACGTCGGCGATGGCGATGATGCCCAGGATGTTAGCGCGCCCCTCGTTTATCTTGGCGACCAACACCGAGGTCTTGCCCTCATCCTGGAGTTGAACCACCTGGCGCATGGCGCGCGTCATGCCGGTGACCTGATAGCCCTCGAAATAGCGCGGGCTGCCGATGGCAATAGTTAGCCCGCCCATGAAAGCCACCCGTGCCCGCACACCCTTGCCGGTGGTATTCACGAAGTCCGTCGCTGCAGGAATGTTCAGGCCGCGATGCTTGGCGGTATCCACGATGGCCAGCGCCAGCGGGTGCTCGGACTTGGATTCGACGGCGGCAGCCAGCGCAAGCAGGATGTTCTCTTGTTCCCTGCGGATGTGTTCGGGGATGTCCGGCAGACATGGATCGTCGGCTGCGTCATCGGCTTGATCGTCGCAATCCGGCGCGTTGAGCGGGATGATCATCACGTCGGTGACGGTCGGCTTGCCCACCGTGAGCGTGCCGGTCTTGTCGAAGGCGACGATGTCGAGCCGGCCGGCGCGCTCCAGATGCGCGCCGCCTTTGAAGAGGATGCCGCGGCGCGCGCCGTTGGCAATGGCCGAGAGGATGGACGCCGGAGTGCTGATGATCAACGCGCAGGGTGACGCGACCACCATCACGGTGATGGCGCGGTAGAGCGACGCCTCGAACGGCGCGTTGAAGAATGCCGGCGGGACGATCATCAGGAACAGCGTAAAGAGGATCACGCCGACGGCATACACCTGCTCGAACTTGTCAAGAAAGCGCTCGGTGGGGGCTTTCTGGCTTTGCGCCTCTTCGACCATCTGAATCAGCCGGGCGATGGTCGAGTCGCGGGCCAGCTTGGTGACCTTCACTTCTAGGCTGCCGGACTGGTTGACCGTGCCGGCGAAGACCAGGTCGCCGACGCGCTTGCCGACCGGCATGGACTCGCCGGTGAGTGATGACTGATCGAGTGTGCTCTCGCCCTCCACGACTATGCCGTCCAGCGGCACGCGCTCGCCGGGCCGTACTAGGATGCGGTCGCCGATGGCGAGTTGTTCAATCGGCATCAACACGGTCTCGCCGTCGCGCTTAACCAGCGCTTGCTCTGGCCGCAGTTTCATCAGCGCCTGGATGGCGCTGCGGGTGCGGCCCAGGGCGTATGCTTGTAAGACGTTCGAGAGCGAGAACAGGAACAGCAACATCGCCCCCTCGAATGGCGAGCCGATGACTACCGCGCCCAGCGCAGCCAGGACCATAAGTAGGTCTACGTCTATTTGGAAGCGGCGCAGCGACTCGATGCCGGCCTGTACGCCGAAGATGCCGCCGCTGACGTAGGCGACTAGGTAGAAGAGCGCCGGCACGGTTGGATTCACCTCCATGTTCGACGTGATCAGTCCGGCCATCATGGCGATGAAGGTGATTACCACGCAGGTGGCCTCCAGCCGCAGCGGCGTGAACCAGGCGCGCGTGCGCGCAAACAACGATGAAGTCGGCGTGGGCCGGTTGCCTACTCTAGCTAGTTGGGGTTGTGTCGAAGCAGCCACGCGGTTAGTTGGGTTCAACGTAAATGATCTCGGCCAGGTTTTGTCCGATGACCACGGCGCCATCGGGCGTTTCGATGGTGACCGGGCCGCCGTACGGGGCGATGCCCCTCAAGGTCACCCGCACGCCCGGCTGCAGCCCCTGCTCGCCCAGATACTTGAGCCATTCGCCGTTGTCGGTGTCCACGCAACGGATGACTCCGGTTGCGCCCGGCGCAAGTGAGAGGAGCGGCACGTCGTTTACCTTAGGCAACGTGCCGTCCTTTCTCGGGATCAGATGGCCGTGCGGACAGCGCGTGGGATGCCCGAGCATCTCATCCATCCGGTCCTCCAGCGGTTCGGTGATGGCTGTCTCGAGCGCATGCGCATGGTCGTCCACCTCGTGCCACGCGAACCCCATCACTTGATGCAAGAACATCTCGAGCAGGCGATGACGCCGGATGGTGCGCAGCGCCAGGCGCCGCCCCTCCGAGGTGAGCGTCGCGCCCTTGTACGGTGTGAGCTGCACCAGCTTGCGTTCGGCCAGCCGCTTGAGCATCACGCTCGCGCCCGATGGCGTGACGCCCAGCTTCTCCGCGATCTCGGTGGTGTTCGCGGCGTCGGATTGTTGGGTCAGGCGGTAGATGACATCTAGATAATGCAACGTCGCATCGTTTACGCCAGCCGGGTCGGTGTAGGTCGCTTTCGACATCTTCGAGTATTAGAAACTTGTGATTTAACCTCTGTTAAATTTTATGCGGACACAGTTTAACTGTCAAATGAAGTTTGATAGGGAGAGGGCGCGCCTTTTGGCTTGCTTGGTGAGTCCTTGTTGGATTCCGTTACCAGTTCTGCACGCTCCCGTCGCTGCGATATAGCTTGGGCGCTTCCCAGAACTTGAACGGTTGGCCGGCAAAGTCTTTCTCGTTGAACTCGACGCCCAGGCCGGGGCCGTCCGGCACGCAGAAGCGCGTCCCTTCCAGCTTGAGCTGCACAGGGAAGATGGCCTCGTCGTAGAAGTGCAAATTCTCGGTGGGCGAATGGCGCACTTCGAGCGCGAAGAAGTTGGGAACGGCCGCAGCCAGGTGCACCGTGGCGGCGGTGCAGATCGGGCCGAGCGGGTTGTGTGGCATCAGGTCAATGTAGTGCGCCTCGCACCAGCCGGCCACTTTCATCGCCTCGGTGAAGCCGCCGATGTTGCAAATGTCCAGCCGCATGTAGTTTGTCAGGCCGCGTTCGATGTAGGGCAGCGCCTGCCATTTGCTGCTGAACTCTTCGCCGATGGCCATCGGCACGTCGGTCATGCGCCGCAATTGCTCGTAAGCCTCGGGACACTCGTCGCGGATTGGCTCTTCTAGGAAATCCAGCGTGCCCCTCGGCATGCGTTGGCAGAACGACGCTGCTTCGGCTACGCTCAGCCGATGATGATAGTCCACGCCCAACATCGGTCCGCTGCCGACGGCTGCGCGCACCTGGGCGAACCACTCGGCGGTGATGCCGATGGACGCCCACGGCTCCCAGACGCTTTCATCATGCGGACCGGCGTAGGCTGGCAACATGCGGATGATGCGCCAGCCCTGGTCGAGCAGCTGCCGGCAGCGCTCGATGAGCTGCTCGACGCTGTCCGCGCCAGTAGTGGCGAAGCAGTTCACGTAGTCGCGCTGCTTGCCGCCGAGCAGTTGATAGACCGGCACGCCTAGCGCTTTGCCCTTGATGTCGTAGAGCGCAATGTCTATGGCGCTCTGAGCCGCGGTCAGCGCGCGTCCACCCTCGAAGTACTGCGAGCGGTAGAGCAGTTGCCAGATAAATCCGATGCGCAGCGGGTCTTGACCGATCAACAGCTCGCGGTAGTGCCGGAGGGCGCCTTCCACGGCCAGCTCGCGCCCGCTTAGTCCCGCTTCGCCCCAGCCGTAGATGCCCTCATCGGTCTCGATCTTGACGATCAGTTGGTTGCGACTGCCCACCCAGGTGGGATAGACCTTAATATCGGTGATCTTCATGGCGGAAGCCGTTTTAGCTTGCGGTAGTGACCCCAGGAGGGAGTTATACCGCTTGGTGTGAATGGCTGCGCATCTGCGCCGCTCGGCCTTACTGAAACCGGCTCACCGCGAACAGCGTGCGCAACAGCTCGGCGCGCTCCTCCGGCGTCATCGGGCGCGGCTGCGATAGGTCCTCGATGAACGCTGTGCGCAGGTCGGCGCCGAGGTAGCGGTTGTCGTAGAACACGTGGCGATCCACCATCGTCGTCAGCGCGCCGACTGAGAAGGTCTGATCGCCGAAGAAGATGTTGCCGGTGCCCCAGTGGATGAAGCCGTCGGCGTTCACATCGAAGCCCTGCACGTGGTGGCCCTGGCTGCCGTTGACCACCACAGCGCCGGCGTCGCGCAACGCGGCGAAGTCGCGCCGCTGCTGAGGGGTGGACTGGTAGAAGTAGTACTCCTCGTATTGCAGCGTGGCGATCACGTTGTAGCCTTCGGCCTTCAGTTGGCGGATGGTCTCGATCTGGTAGGTCAAGTCCTTCGGGTCGTTGGGGCTGCACGGCGCCGACCCCGGCAGCCGCTCGGTGGCCCAATTTGCGCCGAAGTAGTTGCAGCCGATGAAAGCGATCCGGTTGCCGTTCACCGTCATCGTCAGCGGCTTCAGCGCGTCGGCCAGGTCGCGTCCGCCGCCGAAGTAACGCCAACCTTCCTGCTCATACATCTCAAGCGTGGGGATCAACCGCTGGTAGCCGTAGTCCCAGAGGTGGTTGCCGGTCAGCTCGATCACGTCGGCGCCGACGTAGCGCAGCAGCTCGATGTAGCGTGGGTCGGAGCACATCACCACGCCGGATTTGAACGAGGGCGGCGGGCAGTTTTCCCAGAACGAGACCTCGTTGCTGATGTGGGTGACGTCGGCGGTGGTTAACCAGTCGCGGATTTTCTCGGCCGGATAGGTGATGCCCTTCTCCTCCATGCGCACAGCCGTGCCGCGCACGAGAGCGGTGACGCCCGTCATGGCGACGATGGCCATCTTGTCCAGGTCGCGGTTGTTGGCCGTCGGCACGGCCGCTGCGATCTCGGCGATCAGCGCCGGCTTGCCCTGCGCGCGCACGCTCAGCGTGAGCGGATAGGCGCCCATGTCGGCCTCGCGCTCGAATAAGTTGACGCCGTCCACATGCAGCAGCTTCCAGCGCACCTCCAGCCGGTCGAAAGGCACGACGGCGAACGAGGCCGGACGAGCTGCCCAGGTAGCCGCGAGCACGTCGTCGGCTGCTACGATTTGAATGTTGGGCGACTCGGCGGCCGGGCCGAACAGCAGCGTCAATGCGGCGTGCGTCTCCGCGTCTACGAAAAGCGTCGGGGGCGTCTGCCCGTCGTCCGAGAGGCCGGCCAGCGCGGCCGGCTCCCCACGCCAAAAGCGTATGAAGTCGGCGGACGCAATGCCGTCGGCCACTGTGGGGAAGGGCGCGGCAACCGCGAGGGTGTGGGTGATGAGCGGCGCGCCGGCGTCGCCTACGCTGATGCGCGCGTCGGCGTTCGGGTTGTCGGTCATGGCGACCCGCCGCTGTGATGACGTAGCTCGCCGAGCAAAGTCGCTCACCTGCTGCCCCAGCGACTCGCGCCAGCTCTCCGGCAGCGCCGGGTCTATCCAGATCGTCTCGACCGGGATAGGCGTCGGTGTAGGTTCGGGCGTCGGCGTGGGCGTTGCGTAGAAGATGACGGTGATCGCGGGCGTCGGTTCGGGCTGGGGCGTGCCGCCGCACGCGGCCAGGATGAGCGCGGCGCACGCACAGCAGCCGATGCGCTTGGGCATTCGGGCAATCATCGAGCGGCGATTGTAGAACTGAGGCGAGCGCGCGAGGCTCATAACTGCAACTTGCGCTGTTTGCGGCGCACCGGACGCGGGTAGGCCGCCTCGTAATCGCTCACGTTGCCCACGAACCAGCGCACTTCGCCATCGTCCTCAATGGCCAAGATGTGGGTGGCCACGCGATCCAGGAACCAGCGGTCGTGACTGATGATCAGCGCGCAGCCGGCGAATTCCTCGATGGCGTCCTCCAGGGCGCGCAGGGTGTTCACGTCCAAGTCGTTGGTCGGCTCGTCGAGCAGGAGCACATTAGCGCCTTCCTTCAGCATCTTGGCCAAATGCACGCGGTTGCGCTCGCCGCCGGAGAGCGCGCCGACCTTCTTCTGTTGGTCGCTGCCGAGGAAGTTGAAGCTGGCCACGTAGGCGCGGCTTTGCACTTTGCGCGGGCCGAGCTGGATGAAGTCTTCGCCGCCGCTGATTTCCTCCCACACGGTCTTGTTGGGATCGAGCGTGCGGTTCTGGTCCACATAGCCGAGCTTGACCGTCTCGCCCACGATGATCTCGCCGGCGTCCGGCTTCTCCTGCCCGATGATCATGCGGAACAGCGTGGTCTTGCCCACGCCGTTGGGGCCGATGATGCCGACGATTGCGCCGGGCGGCACCTCGAAGCTCAGACCCTGATAGAGCACGCGGTCGCCATACTTCTTGGTCACGTTCCGCGCCTCGATCACCACGTTGCCTAAACGCGGGCCGGGTGGGATGTAGATTTCCAGGTCTTCGCGGCGCTTCTCAGTCTCCTGAGAGAGGAGCTTCTCGTAAGCGTTGACGCGCGCTTTGCTTTTCGCCTGTCGGGCCTTGGGCGACATGCGAATCCATTCCAGCTCGCGCTCTAACGTCCGTTGGCGCTTGAGGTCGGCTTTCTCCTCTAGGGCTAGCCGGTTCTTCTTCTGCTCCAGCCACGACGAATAGTTGCCCTTCCACGGAATGCCGTGGCCGCGGTCGAGTTCGAGGATCCACTCGGCCACGTTGTCCAGGAAGTAGCGGTCGTGGGTGACGGCGATGACCGTGCCCTTGTAGTCGCGCAGATGCTTTTCCAGCCAGCTTACCGACTCGGCGTCCAGGTGATTCGTCGGCTCGTCGAGCAGCAGGATGTCCGGCTCGGTGAGCAGCAGCCGGCAAAGCGCTACGCGCCGGCGCTCGCCGCCGGAGAGCACGCTGACCGGCGTGTCGGGCGGCGGACAGCGCAGGGCGTCCATCGCCACTTCCAGCCGCTGATCCAGCGTCCAAACGTCATGCTTGTCCAGCTCCTCCTGAAGCCGGGATTGTTCCTCGAGCAACTTGTCGTAGTCAGCGTCCGGCTCGGCGAATTTCTCGTTGATCGCCTCGTACTGTTTCATCAAGTCCACCAGCGGCTGCACGGCTTCCTCGACCACCTGTTTGACGGTTTTGGTCGGGTCGAGCTGAGGCTCCTGCTCCAGCAAGCCGCGGGTGTAGCCCGGCGAGAGGACAGTCTCGCCGATGTAGTCCTGATCCACGCCGGCCATGATGCGCAGCAGTGTGCTCTTGCCGGCGCCGTTCAAGCCCAGCACGCCGATCTTCGCGCCGTAATAAAAGCCGAGCGAAATATCGCGCAATACCTGTTTGTTGGGCGGGTAGATGCGGCCCACGCGCACCATCGAGTAGATGACTTTGTTGGTTTCTGCCATAGCCGAATGAAACCAGGCTTCGCCGAGAAGCCCGGTTTCCATGCGACGGCATTCTAACATTCGCATTTTGCCCAAGCGCGTTTCTCGTTGGGCTTAGGCGCGACATACGAAGGGCTAGGGGGCAGGCGAAGGCATTGCCTTCGCCCCCTGTCCGACCTCTGCAGCGAGAAGCGCTCGTGGACGAAGGCGCTATTCCCCGCCAGCCCCTGTGTGCAATAGTGCGATACAGTTTGGCCTGTGCAATCGCCCTTTGTGTCCCTTGCCTCACATCGCTGGTTGCTCCTCTCGCGCGACTATGCGCTCATCGTTGTCGGCGCGATCATCCAGGCGATCTCGGTCGCGGTCTTTCTTGCGCCCGCCGACCTGGCGCCGGGCGGCGTGAGCGGACTGGCGCTCATCCTCAGCCGCGCCCTGCCGTTTGCCGTCGCCATCGGTGTCTGGGTGCTGCTGCTCAACCTGCCCCTATTCGCCTTGGGCATGCGCTATCTGGGCGGATGGCGCTTTCTCATTCGCACGATGGTGACCGTTGTGCTCTACGGCGGAGCGACGGCGCTGCTCGAACGCGCCGGCGTGGGCGGCGTGACCAATGACATCGTGCTGAACACGCTGTTCGGCGGCATCATCGGCGGCATTGGGATGGGCCTGGTCTTTCGCGCTCAGGCCACCACCGGCGGCACCGATATCCTGGCCCTGTTGCTGGTGCGCTGGCGCTCCATCCCGCTCAGCCAGAGCTACCTGTTCACCGATGCAATCGTCATCGCGCTAGCTGGCCTCATCTTTGGCTGGGAGAAAGCGCTCTACGCCGTCATTGCGCTGTATGTGGGCGGCGTCGCTGCCGAGACGGTCAGCGAAGGCGTGCAAATTGGGCGCACGGCGCTCATCATTACGCAAAAGCCGGAGGAAGTGGCGCAGGCGGTGATGAGCCGAATGGGGCGCGGCGTGACGCGCTGGTCGGCAATCGGGGCTTACACCGGCGCGCAACGTCCTATCCTGTTCGTCGTCATCAGCCGCGCCGAGACCTCGGTGCTCAAGGCGCTGGTGGCGCAGACGGATCCGCAGGCGTTCATGGTCATCGGCCAGGCGCAGGAGGTGTACGGCGAGGGCTTTCGCCGGTTCGAGCAAGGATGATCGGCGCGCCTCTGAGCGCGCCTAAAAGCTCGTTGCGTTGAACGAGGGCGCTCCCTTCGCCCATCGCCACAGCTTTCGATAAAAGCGCTGCGGCGCCTTTCGTCGAAGCGCCGCAGCGGAATCGGCTTGGCGTAGGCAGTCCGGCTCAGGCCGGCATGCCGTTCTGCGAAGGCGCGGGGGCCGGCAACGCCCCTAAGCCGATGATGGCTCTAAATTCATTGGCGTCCAGCGTTTCGCGCTCGAGCAGCGCCTTTGCGACGGCCACCAGTTTGTCGCGATTGTCAATCAGCAACTGCTTGGCCCGGCTGTAGGCCCGCCAGATGATCTTGCTGACTTCGCTATCAATCTTCTCGGCGACCTTCTCGCTGTAGTTGCGGCCTTCCGCGATCTCACGGCCGAGGAACACCAGGTCGCTGCGCTCGCCAAAAGACACCGGCCCAAGCTCATCGCTCATGCCATAGGCGCGCACCATGTTACGCGCAATGTTCGACGCGCGCTCCAGGTCGTTGACTGCGCCGGCGGTCACGTCCTCAAACACGATTTCCTCAGCAGCGCGCCCAGCAAGCATGTAGACCAGTTGCGCCTCCATGCGTTTCTTGGTCATCGAGAGCGCTGTTTCGTCCTTCTCCGGCGTGAGCCAGGTCACGCCGCCGGCCATGCCGCGGGGCACGATCGTCACCTTCTGCACGGCGATCTCTGCCTCCGGCGTCAGCGCCGCAGCGACAGCATGGCCGGCTTCGTGATAGGCGACGATTTCCTTCTCACGCGGCGTCATCAGGCGGCTGCGGCGCTCCGGGCCGAGGGCGACCTTCTCGATAGCGGCCTGCAGTTCGGCCTGGCCGATCTCAGTCTTGCCGCTGCGCGCGGCGAGGATGGCCGCCTCGTTGACGAGGTTCTCGATGTCCGCGCCGGTGAAGCCGGGGGTCTGACGCGCGATCAGCGCCAAGTCCACATCGGACTTGAGCGGCTTGCCACGGGTGTGCACCTTCAAGATCGCCTCGCGCCCTTTGACATCAGGGGCGTCCACGGTGACGCGCCGGTCGAAGCGGCCCGGGCGCAGCAGCGCTGGGTCGAGGATGTCAGGCCGGTTGGTGGCCGCGGTGATGATCACGTTGGTGTCGGTGTTGAAGCCATCCATCTCGACCAGCATCTGGTTGAGCGTCTGCTCGCGTTCGTCGTTGCCGCCGCCCAGGCCGGCGCCGCGCTGGCGACCGACGGCGTCAATTTCGTCAATGAACACGATGCAGGGCGCCGCCTTCTTGGCCTGGTCGAACAAGTCGCGCACGCGGCTGGCACCTACGCCGACGAACAGCTCGACGAACTCCGAGCCGGACAGGCTGAAGAACGGCACGCCGGCCTCACCAGCCACTGCCTTCGCCAGCAGCGTCTTCCCCGACCCGGGCGGGCCGACGAGCAACACGCCCTTGGGGATGCGCGCGCCAAGTTGGATGAACTTCTCCGGATTCTTCAGAAACTCCACAATCTCAACCAACTCTTGCTTGGCTTCGTCGCAGCCGGCTACGTCGGCAAATGTCACGACCGGGTTCTCGCTGGTTATGCGGCGCGCGCGGCTGCGCCCGAATGAAAATGCTTGATCTGCGCCGCTCTGCGCCCGGCGCATGGTGAACAGGAAGAATCCGCCGATCAGCAGCACCGGCAGCAAATACAGCAGCACACTGGAGATCTGGGTGATGAAGGGAACGGACTCGACGGAGTAGGTCAGGCTGTTCAGCGCTTCAGTGGGCACGCCGAAGTTCTTCAACAGCGCGCTGGCGTCCACGTTCGTCTCCTTGTTAACGATGATCGGCATGGTGGGCGCATCTTTGCGGCGCGCGCGGATGGTTGAGCCGTCGGCGGAGATCGTCAGCTCGGTGATGTTGCCGGCGTTAATCTGTCGAACGAGTTCAGTCAGGTCGGAGTTCTCGGCTCGCCGCGTGGTGCTCGCAAACTGCATCACCGCGTATGCGATCACCAGCGTAATCAGGATGATCGGAATAATGTTATTTCGCAGACTCTTAGGCATCGCTCTGTACCTCTATTAAAAAGCCGGATGATCACCCGCGTAACCGATCCAGTCTCAGACTCGTATGAGTATCACGGGTATATTAGTCAAGCGTGAGATTGCGGCTGCCAGTATAAATCACTTAGCCGTCGTTCAGTGACAGTTGACAGGAGGAAGATGCTGCCCGATTACCGCGTCCGCCAGCGCGATTACCTGCTCGAGATCAGCCGCGCGCTGACCTCGCGGCTCAACCTGAATGAGGTGTTGCGACTGATCTTGCAACAGGCGACCGACATGTTGAACGGCCAGGCGGCGCTGATCGCGCTGGTTGAGCCAGACGCGCGTTACACCATTCGACAGTCCTACGGCATCCCTCAACCACTGTTAGATCAGCTCAGGCCGATTCTGCATCGGATAGAGGATGTAGACGAGGCCGTAACGGCGCTGGAGCGCAACCTCGTCGCCATCGCCGAGAGAGTAGGGCTAGGGTTTTGGGAGGTGGTCTCGTTGCCGCTGAAGGTGGAAGGGGACGAGTTTCTAGGGGCGCTTTACGTCTTCCGCATGCGAGGCGGCGGATTCAGCCGCGACGACCGACGGATATTGCAGAGCTTCGCCGATCAGGCCGCCATCGCCGTAAACAACGCCCGCCTGTATGAGCAACTCACCCATGAAAAGCGCCGGCTGGACGCGATCCTCGAGTTCAGCGCCGACGGCGTGGTTATCATGGATGGCGCGCACCGCATTCAGGTGTTCAACCGCGCCATGTCAAATCTCATCGGCGTTCCGGCGGCCGAGGCGATCGGCAAAAGGTTCGAGGAGGTGCTTATCTTGAAGAACAAGCGTGCCGGTGCGACGCTCGAAGAGGCCGAGGCGCAAGGCTGGCCGATGGTGGGAACGTCGCCGGCGCTGTTTGTCGAGGGCGATCTACAACGACGCGGCGGCGGCGTGATCAGCGTCGAGATAGCCTTTGCCGCCTTGCTTAACCGCGAGGGGCGGCTGGTGAACATCATCGCCGACGTGCACGACCTCACTCGGTTTCGCGCTGCAGAAGAGATGAAGGCCACCTTCATCTCGGCCGTGTCCCATGAGTTGAAGACGCCCGTCGCACTGATCAAGGGTTACGCCAGCACGCTGCGCCGCGCCGACGCGCAATGGGATGAAGCAACGGTCCGCGAAAGCCTGAAGGTCATCGAAGAGGAAGCTGATCACCTGGCCGAGTTGATCGAAAACCTGCTCGACGCATCGCGCGCTCAGGCCGGCAACTTTAAGCTGACGCCGGTTGAATTAGATATTGACGATTTGGTGGTGCGGGTGGCGAAGAAGTTTGAGGCACAGACGCCATCACACAAGATCATCGCTGATATTGCGTCCGACATGCCGCTGGTGTTCGCCGACGAGGCGCGCATTACGCAGGTCCTCAGCAACCTGATCTCCAATGCAGTGAAATATTCCCCGCCGGGCAGCGAGATCCGCATCACCGGCCGCGCTACGCCGAACGAAGTGATTATTACCGTGGCCGACCAGGGCGTAGGCGTGCCGCCGGAGGAGCGAGACAAAATCTTCGAGCGCTTCTACCGGTCGGAGAGCGCTATCCGGCGCGGCACTCCCGGCGCCGGCCTGGGGCTGTACCTGAGCAAAGCCATCGTCGAAGCCCACGGCGGACGCATCTGGGTGGAAGGCAACAGCGATGGGCAGCCCGGCTCGCGCTTCAGCTTTAGCCTGCCGCGCGCGGCGTGACTCAACTGGTCGCCCTTCCTTGTTAAATTCTCGTCAACTGACTAGTTGACATAGAGGCGACCCATCATACAATGTAAGTGCAATATCCATCTGCTCGCTCGAAGCGCGTGGCTGCAGCCGTGCGCTATCTCTAAACAAAGGAGGTGACAGAACAGATGAACGATAAGGTTCCAGAGCGATGGAGGCCACTGTTCACCAACGAGGAGTGGTTGCAACACCAACTCGTCGTGCTGGGTTCGTGGATCTTCTTCATCCTGGCCGGGCTGATTCACATCATCATCGCAATGTACAAGCCCTGGATCTCGCCAAATCCGTAATCGTGCTTATGTTCTCAACACGGGAGGTGAGCAAACATGAGAGATCCGAAGTTCATAGACTTCAAGACGGCACTAGGGATCTACGTCGTGACAGCGGTGCTGACGACGCTGTTGATCCACTTTGTGCTACTGAGTTCAAGCTGGAACACGTTCTGGCTGAAGTGAAGCGTTAGTCATCATTCGCCGGTGGAGGGCTGCAGCGCTAGAAAGGCCGAACGAGCGAGAGCAGTTGGATAGCGCGGCGATGCACCCTCCGCCGGTTTCTTATCGGTCAAATGGTTGAGTCCGGGCTGTTGGGTTGTTGAGGCGCGTGTGAGTGCGGTGGGCCGTGTTCGGGTTAGCGACGCTGCGAGTGTTTTCATCATCCTTTTATCCATCATTCGCCCCGCCTCCACACGGACGACCGCATCAGCGACGACAAGCCCAAATGCCCGCAGCCCTGGCTCCGAGGAGACAGGCTTATGTTGTCATTCGAGGCGAAATATCGCCAAGAGGCGATGGCTGTCCCTGCGCGTGCCTCGTTCGGTCTGCTGAAGATTTGGATCGGCCGCTTCTACCTCGGTTTCTGGGGCGTGGTGGCGCTGTTCTTCGGCGTGCTCGGATCAGGCGTATGGTTCTGGCAGGTGTTGTTCGTTGACCCCAATCGGACGAATAACCCACTGCTGAATTTCATCCGCGGGCAAATTGCGCCGCCGCCGCCAAGCGTTGGCCTATCCATAACCTTCGACCCGGACAAGGGCTTCTGGTGGCTCTTCGTAGTCTTCTGCGCGACCGTCACGTTCTTCGCCTGGATGATGCGGCAGATAGATATCTCGCGCCTGCTGAAGATCGGGTATCAGGTGCCGATTGCCTTCGGAGCGGTGTTGTCCTCTTGGGTGACGATCCAGATCGTGCGCCCCATCCTGCTCGGCAGTTGGTCCGAGGGCTTCCCGCTTGGTGTAATGGCTCACCTGGATTGGCTCTCGGCCTTCGGCTATCGCTACTACAACTTCTTCTACAACCCCTTCCACGCTATCGGCATCACCCTGCTGTTCGGCAGCGCGTTCGTGCTCTCCCTGCACGGTGCCACCATCCTGAGCGCTGCGCGCAAGAAGAGCGAGGGCGTGACGGAGGAGAACGTCAACCGCTTCTACTGGGACTTCTTCGGCTACAGCATTGGCGAGATCGGCATTCATCGCCTGGCCTTCTGGGCAGCGGTGATGTGCGTGCTGATGAGCAACCTGTGCTTCGTGCTGTCCGGCACGGTGGTCCAAGACTGGAGCGGTTTCTGGAACTTCTGGGATTACGCGCCGTTCTGGAAGGCCTTCCCGTTCAACTAGCTCGGCTGGTGGGACTCAGGTTCGGGTTGGGATTTGAGCCAACTAAGGCTTCAGATGAACGACTTCGGATGCTGAGCGCCGACCATCTGACTCTTGGAGAGACGTATGGCTACAGAAGTGTATCGTGAGAGCTTCGAGCGGCGCACCAAAACCGTAAGGTATCTCCGCTTCCTGGAGGGTCTGGCCGACACGCAGATCGGCCCGATCTACCTGGGGATGTGGGGTGCGCTGGCGTTCTTCTCCTACCTGCTGTGCGTGTTCATCACCGCCATTGGCTTTGGCGAGCAGGTGGGCTACAACCCAATTCGCTTCCTGCGCGAACTGCCGGTGCTCACGCTCTATCCGCCGCCGCCATCGGCCGGCTTGCAGATGGCGCCGCTGCAGGAGGGCGGCTACTGGCAGCTCGCCACGTTGTTCCTCTCGTTGACGCTGGTGTTCTGGACGATCCGCATCTGGACGCGCGCCGTGGCCAACGGCCTGCGCCCGATGGTGCCGATCGCCTTCAGCGCGGCGCTGTTCCTCTATGCGGCCATCTACATCATCCACCCGATCTGGGTGAACTCGTGGAACGAAGCGCCGCCGCATGGCCTGCGCGGCATCTTGTTGTGGACCAACCACTTCAGCGTCAAGTACGGCAACTTCTACTACAACCCCTTCCACATGGTCTCGATCTTCGCGCTGCTCGGCAGCACGTTGCTCCTAGCCATGCACGGCGCCACCATCCTGGCCACGCTGTCCTACGGCGCGCATCGCGAGATTGACGAGATCGAGAAGAGCGACGAAGGGACGCACCGTGCGCAGCTGCTGTGGCGCTGGGTCATGGGGTTTAACGCGACGGCCTACACCATTCACCAGTGGGCTCTGGGCTTCGCCACGCTAGTCGCCGTGGCCGGCGCCATCGGCGTGTTGCTGAGCGGGCCGGTCGAACCCAACTGGTTCGATTGGGGCTGCCGCGCCGGTATCGTGCCAGGCTTGCAGAAAGCCTGCGTGCCATAGGAGGCTGTCATGTCCCTTGAGAATAATCCCGCTCCTCCTGGCGCAATCGCCGTTTACGACGAGAAACAACGCGAGATTCTGCGCGGCGAGCTGGTCGGCCTGGTGGCCATGACCATCCTCGCGCTCGGCGGCGTGATCGCCCTGTCCATGGCGCTTGCCGACTGGCGCGAGTTTGAGGGATTCCGCGCCGAGAGCACCTACAACTACGCCGGCGTGCAGCGGATTGACTACGTCGAGTACCTCAACCGGCTAAAGCAGCCGATTGCGCAGCCGAGCGCCGAGGCGCTTCAAGCGTATAACGTTTGGCAACAGCAGAATCCGCAGACGGTCAACGTGCAGGTGCTCACCCAGTATCTCGGGCCGCAATACAACAGCACGGCCAAGGTGTTCGAGTACATGAGCAAGTACTTCACGCCTGGCGTTGGCCAGAGCTGCGAGTACTGCCACAACCTGCAGAACTTCGCCGCCTATGAAAAGCCGCAGAAGACCGTGGCCAAGGCGATGCTGATCATGCAGTTTGAACTGCAGAACAAGTGGATCAGCAGCATCCCGCGGCCGCAGGGTCAGCCGCTGTATCAACTGCAGTGCGCGACCTGTCACTATGGCAAGGCGCAGTTCTGGAACACCGATCAGAAGAACGTGCCCACGATCGAGAACCTGGCGATGTTCGGCATCGCCGGCGGCGGCAACCCGACGCAGTACGACATGAAGCACTACGGCATCACGCTGAACGGCAAGCCACCTGCCAGCTACGAGATCGTGGACGACAAACTGCTGGCGGCCCGGCCTGACGCACAAGGCAACATCAACTACTTCCAGGTGACTGCCAACAAGGATACGCCCGCCGGCCTGAACGACACCTACCGCAACCAGGCGGCGATGTACCACATGAACACGGCGCTGGGCGTCGGCTGCGACTTCTGCCACTACGGCGGCTACTTCAAGTCGTACGTGCTGGAAGACGGCACGTTCAAGTGGCCTAAGTCGCAGTCTCGCCATATGCTCGGCATGGTGCAAGACATCGCCATCAACTGGTTCCCGCAGATGCCGAAGGCCGACCCGACGCGCGGCGCGTTGGCGCAGCCGAACTGCTGGATGTGCCACCGCGGCAACGTCGTGCCGCCCGGCGCCTACCTGCCCGGCGAAGGCGAGGTGCCGCAGAAGGTGAGCGATCCGCAGATCAAACCGTTGGTGGATCTGCCGATGCCTGCGCCCAAGTTGCCGCCGCAGTAGTTCAAGAGGTTAGAGATTGGCGATTGGCGGGGAAATAGCAATTGACCTACCAATCAGCCAATCTCTAATCTCCCATTCGAGAGCATCGTGATCAACAAGCGGCTCCTGCGACTCAGCCTCTTTCAGCTCGGCTTGGGGTTCAGCGTGGTCGTGTTCAACGGCGCGCTGAACCGCGTGCTGATCGCGGAAGAGGGCATCCCGGCCGGCATCGTCGGCTGGCTGCTCAGCCTCAGCTTGTTTGTCGCTCCTGTGCGCGCGCTGATGGGCTTCCGCTCTGATAAGGAGAAGAAGACCTTCGGCTACCGGCGCCTGCCCTACGCTTGGTATGGCACGATGTTCGTGTTCTGTGGCCTGTCTGCCGCGCCCTTCTCGTTGTTGCTGCTGAGCAAAGCGTCCCAGTTGAACAGCGATGTGCCATTCCCCATCGCCGTCTTCTTCTGCACGCTGATCTTCCTGCTGTATGCCGTCGGGACGCATGTCGGGCAGACCGGCTACCTGGCGCTGGTCACCGACCTCACCCCCAAGCACGAGCGCAGCCGCGCCATGGCGCTGCTGTGGATTGCGCTGATCACCGGCCAGATCATCAGCGCGTTCGTCATCGGTTTCTTCTTGCAGGACTTCCATCCGATGAAGCTGATCCAAGTGATGCAATCGGCCTCGGTGATCTTCCTGGTGTTGGCCATCGCGGCCATCTGGAAGCAGGATCAGCCCGTGGAACTGGAGGACGATGCAGAAGACTTCTCCAGCCAAATCTGGGCGGTGCTGGGGACGCCGAAGATGCGCCTGTTCTTTGCCATCCTGTTCTTCGGCACGCTGGGGCTGACGGCGCAGGATGTCCTGCTGGAGCCGTATGGCGGACAGGTGCTCGGCATGAGCGTCGCAGAGACGACTCGGCTTACGGCCATGTGGGGCATCGGCATGCTGATCGCCATGCTGATCGCCTGGCAGGTCATTCCCCGCCTGGATTCGCCGATCCCGGTCACGCTGGCTGCCTGCCTGGTCGGCCTGGTCGGCTTTGGCCTGATCACCATGGCCAGCGCGAACCACTCGGTGGCGATGTTCATCAGCGGGACGGGCGTGATCGGCATCGCCACCGGCTTATTCCTGATCTCCACGCTCTCGCTGGTCGCTTCTCTGGCCGACATCAAGACGGCCGGCATGTACGTCGGCATGTGGGGATTGGCGCAGACGTCGGCGGCCGGGCTGGCTGCGTTGGCCGGCAGCAACCTGCGCGATGTTGTCTCGCGCGTCACCGGCGACCTGGCGCGAGGCTATACGACCGTGTACGCAGTTGAGATGGGGTTGATCGCCGTGGCGCTGGCTTTGTTGATCGCGATGCCGCGCGAGGCGTTCGTCACTCGGGAGAAAGGCCAGTCGGCGTTCGCTGGGTTGACGGATGTGCCTGGCGCATAGGTGTATGACTCATGAGCGGCGATTGGTGGCTGACGACTGGCGACAGCAACTAATCGCTGAAGTGGGAGGTTGAACATGCTCATCCCAAGCACGGAAGCGCTGTTATGTGTAGTGCTGTTGCTGCTCGGCTCAGCCGGGCTGTTTGTGCTCTTTCTGGCGACCGACCGAAACGCCGTTGAAGAGAGCCAGTTGCCGCAGCACGCCACCGAGAAGCGCGACGAGCAAGCTGCTCGTTAGCCGGCTAGACCGCAGGGACGCGCTGTGTGACCGGACTGCCCCACAGCGCGTCTCTGTGTCACGTCCTCTGCCGCCGCTGCGTCGGCCAGCGCCTCTGGCCATGCGCAAGGCACCGGCCGCCTCCGGTAGAATCAGGCGAGTCAAAAGGTTGAGGCGACAATCGTGACGACACAACTGCACATTTGCCACCATCCCCTCGCACTGCACAAGCTCACCATCCTGCGCGACCAGAAGACCGAACCGAAGAAGTTCCGCGAAGTCGTGCGCGAGCTGGCGATGATGCTCGTCATCGAGGCGACATCCGACTTGCCGTTGACCGAGCTGCCGATCACGACGCCGATGGGCGCAGCGACCGGCCACAAGTTGGCCGAGAACGTCGGCCTGATTCCGATCTTGCGCGCCGGCCTGGGCATGGTTGAGGGCGCGCTGGAGATGCTGCCATCTGCGGAAGTATGGCACATCGGCCTCTATCGCGACGAACGCACCTTGCGGCCGGTGGAGTACTACAACAAGCTGCCGGTCAGCCCGACGGTTCAGGTGTGTTTGGTGCTGGATCCGATGCTGGCCACCGGCGGCAGCGCCGTGGCGACTGTGGACATCCTGAAGCGTTGGGGGGCGCAGCGCATCAAGTTCGTCGGCCTGATCGGCGCGCCGGAAGGGGTGAAGAAGCTCAGCGAAGCGCACCCCGACGTGCAGATCTACCTGGCGGCGCTGGACGATCACCTGAACGACATCGGCTACATCGTGCCCGGCCTGGGCGACGCCGGCGACCGGCAGTTCGGCACGGCTTGAGCGATAATCCTTTGCGCTTACACAATCTCACAAAGCAGAGTCGTATGGAATACCGCATCGAGAAAGATTCGCTGGGCGAGGTGCGCGTGCCGGCGCATGCGTATTACGGCGCTCAGACGCAACGCGCGGTCAACAACTTCCCCATCACCGGGCGCAGACCCTACTTCGCGTTTGTGTGGAGCATGGCCGCCATCAAGCGCGCCGCCGCCGAGGTGAATCGCGACCTGGGCTTGCTGGAGCCGCGCATCGCCGACGCCATTATCCAGGCTGCCGAAGAAGTCATGGCCGGCAAGTTCAACGAACATTTCGTCGTAGACCCGTTTCAAGCCGGCGCGGGCACCAGCCACAACATGAACACCAACGAGGTCATCGCCAACCGCGCCAGCGAGATCCTCGGCGCGCCGCTGAACAGCAGCGAAAAGAAGCCGGTCAGCCCCAACGACCATGTGAACATGGCGCAGTCCACCAACGACACCACACCTACAGCGATTCGCCTGGGCGTGTTGTGGCGTTTGCCAGAGCTGCAGGCTGCAGTGCAAGGGTTGATTGACGCGTTATGGGCCAAGGCGAAGGAGTTCGATCCAATCGTAAAGTCCGGCCGCACCCACCTGCAAGACGCTGTGCCCATCCGGCTGGGCCAGGAATTCGGCGGCTACGCGCGCGCGGTGGAGCGTGACTTGGAGCGCATCAATCGCGCTGCCGATGCACTGCGACGCATGCCGATCGGCGGCACGGCTGTCGGCACCGGCCTGAACGCGCATCCCGAATACCATCGGCGCATGGTCCAGGCGCTCTCGCGCCTGCTCGGCCAGCCGCTTTACGAAAGCGATAATTTGTTCGAGGGGATGCAGAGCATGGCCGATCCGGCGGATTTCAGCGCCAGTATGCGCACGCTGGCTATTACGCTCACGCGGATCGCCAACGATCTGCGCCTGCTCAGCTCCGGCCCCACCACCGGCCTGGATGAAATTCGGCTGCCTGCCGTGCAACCTGGCTCGTCCATTATGCCGGGCAAGGTCAACCCGGTGTTGGCCGAGATGCTGAACATGGCCATGTTCCACATCCAAGGTTGCGATCACACCGTGGCGTTGGCGGCGCAGGCCGGCCAGCTCGAGCTGAACGTGATGATGCCCATCATCGCCCACAACCTGAATGAGATGATGCAGGTGGCGATCGGCTCGATCAACGCCTTCGTCAAGTTCTGCGTCGTCGGCATTGTGGCGCAGCCGGAGAAGGCGACCGGCTGGTTGGCGAAGAACGCCATCGTGGTCACAGCGCTCAACCCCATCATCGGCTATCTGGCCGGCGCAGAGCTGGTGAAAGAAGCCATGAAGCGCAACGTCACCATTCGCGAGGTGGCAGCGGAGCGCATCGCCGGCGGCCTGTTGACCAAGAAGGACGGCTCGCCGCTCACGCTTGAGGAAGTGGACGCTGTTCTATCTGACCTGCGCCGCTTGACCGAAGGCGGGCTGGGCGGGCCTGCCGGCGGCGGGTAAACGGCGCAGGGTCAAGCGCGTCAATGGCCCACTCTCAGCATATGCGACGCCCGCGCCGGATAAAATCTCGATATGGCACCCACTACGACGCCGCAGGACGACCCGGATGATTGGGGGACGCCGGAGAGCGCCGCCGGTCGTTGGGAAGACGACGAGGGAACAAGCAGCGCGCGCAAGCGGTGGGCCAGCGCGCTCAGCGCGGTTGTCAGCCCGCTGTGGAACGACCCTCGCGGGCGTCCTCTGCTGTTGATCAGCGGCCTGGCGTTACTGGGCATTTGCGCGCTGTCGTGCTTCATCCTGAGCCTGGTGTTGCTCTCGGAGCGCCCAGGTCCCTTCCCACCCGGCCCGGAAATTGCCGAAGCGACGCAAGCGCCGGTTACAGATGAGCCTACCGTTCGCGCCACTGACGCGCTCGTCATCCGCGTCAACGACGCGATCCAGCCGGCGCCGGTCCCAAGCCGGCTCAACATCGGCGTCAACGCCTACCGTCTTGTGCCGATGGACGTGCAGGGCGCGCGATGGCAGTATGACCCAGGCGCGCAAAAGACCGCGTTTTGGGTGCCTGGCACGTTTGTGAATTACGTGATCGGCCTACATGCGTCGCCGGAGAATCGCGAAGTCATAGAGTCGCTCAGCTCCGGCGATTTGATCCTGCTGGACACCAACCTGGGCACGCAGCGCTACCGCGTCGCGCAGAAGGACACCATCCGCAACGACGACGTCGGGGCGCTGCTCGCGCAGAACAGCCCGCGGCTCACGTTGGTGTTGCTGGGTGAGGGCGGCGACCAACGCCGGATTGTAATCGCCACGTTCACCGACGAAAGTACTCCCAACCAGCTCACCGCAATCGGCACGCCGATCAACCTGGGCGATGCGCGCGTCCGCGTGATCAACCAGCGGCTATTGCCGGGTTCGACGGTCGGCTTGCCGGCGGGCAAGAGCTATTTGCAGGTGGACTTCGAGGTGACCAACGTGGTCACGCGAATCCTAGATGCCAGCCAGTTTTTCAGCGAGATTGCCGACGCCACCGGCGTAGCCATCCCGTTCTCGCGCGAGGCCTCTGCGGCTGCCGGCGGTCGGGGCTTCACTCAGGGGGCGTTGCAGCCCGGCGAGACCATCACCGCGACCGCCGGGTTTGAAGTGCCGAACACGCTCTCCGGCCCCAGCCTGGAGTGGCGCTTCTCGTTGGATAAGACAAGCCCCTACATCGCCAAGGTGGTCATCCCGTATCGCCCAATTGCGCTGCCGCCGACGCCGACGCCCACCAGCGCGCCGGTCGCCGAAGTCACGATTCTCAACGCGCAAATCTCGCCGGAGGGCAATGAGCTGCGCATCGTCGGCAACGTGCGCAACCTGACCGGTCAGTTCCTTTCCGGCTCGTTGCGCGACGTGTCGCTGAGCGGGCCGGGCGGCCAGCTATACCCGCTCAACTCCAGCCTGCCGGCCTTCCCATGGAATATCACGCCGGGCGATACGTTGGTGTTCCAGCTTTCCTTCGCCAGGCCGCAGACCTCACAGCCGGTCGTTTTTACGTTGTTCGGGCAGAGCTATCGCATTTGCGAGCCGGCGCAGCCTTGCGATTAACCGCGCAGTTCGGCCTCAATGGCCGTGCAGCGATGGGTCCTTGGTCAGCTCGCTTACGCCCAGGTCTTCGAGCGGCTTCGAGGGCCGTGACACATCGCGCGTGAACGAGGCGACGCGCGTTGGCGCGGCCCAGCGCGCGCCATTGGCGATGACCTGTCGGACCAGCGGATTGAAGTAGGTTGGATAGGTTTCATGGCCGGGGCGGAAGTAGAACACCTTGCCCATGCCGCGATGCCAACAGCAGCCGCTGCGGAACACCTCGCCGCCGGTGAACCAACTGATGAGCACCAGCTCGTCCGGCTGTGGGACGCCGAAGAACTCGCCATACATCTCCTCAGAATCCAGCTCGAAGTAATCCGGCAGGCCCTGGGCGATTGGATGCGCGGGGTTGACGACCCAGAGGCGCTCCTTGTCGTTGGCCTCGCGCCAGCGCAGCGCGCAATCCGTGCCCATCAGTCGCTTGAACGGCTTGGAGAAGTGGCCGCTGTGCAGCACGATCAACCCCATGCCGTCCCACACGCGCCTGACGACGCGCTCGACCACGTCGTCGCGCACTTCGCCATGCGCCGCGTGACCCCACCAGATCAGCACATCGGTGGCGTCCAGCACATCCGGCAGCAGGCCGTGCTCCGGCTCGTCCAGCGTGGCGGTGCGGATGATGAACTCGCCGCCGCGGTCATTTTGGCGCAACCCCTCGGCGATCGCTTGGTGCATGCCTTGAGGATATAGGTCGGCGACGACCCTGTGCGTCTTCTCGTGGCGGTACTCGTGCCAAATCGTGACGTTAATCGCGTTGAAGGTGGACATGCGAGGATTCTAGAGCAGATTTCGCGCTCGGTGCTCAAGGCGCGTTAAGCCTCACGTGCGGTAAAGTAAACGGCAATCGTCCTATTCGCCTTTTCATTGTCCAATGGCCACCTCAGTCCCCGCCCAAGCTAAACCCTTTGTGTCCGATTCGGCTGCGTCGCCGTCCTCCGCCGTCAAAAGGCTTCCGCTGTTCTCCGTCTTCCTGGCGCATATCAGCGTGGACATGCAGACCAGTTCGCTGACTGTGCTGCTGCCGTTGCTGCTGGCCTCGTTCGGCCTCAACTACAGCTTGGCTGCGCTGATCGTCAGCGTGAACAACCTGGTGATCGCCGTGGCGCAGCCGCTGTTCGGCATCCTCGGTGACCGGAAACCGATGCGTTGGTTGATGTTCGCCGGCGCGCTGCTATGCGGCGTGGCGATGGTGAGCGTGACGCTGCTGCCCAGCTACTGGCTGGTGTTGGTCGCCGTGGTGTTGAGCGGGCTTGGCTCGGCAGCCTTCCATCCCGAAGGGCTATCCGCCGTCCGCGCAGTGAGCGGTGATAAGCCGGCCAGCGGTACGTCGTTCTTCTTCTTCGGCGGCAACCTGGGCTTCGCCCTTGGCCCGTTTCTGGCCACGCTGCTGATCGCCGCCTATGGCGCGCCCGGCGCGCTGGGCATGATCGCGCCGACCCTGCTAGCCACAGGCACATTGTTCGCGCAGCGGCGGGCGTTTGGCGCGCGCGCTAATGCTGCCGGCAGCCGACTGACCGGCGCAACGACGCCGGCAAACGTGCGGCGCGCGTTCTGGCTGGTCGTCTTCCTGCTCGCGTTGATCGCTGCCCGCTCGCTGATCCTGAGCGGCCTGCAGACGTTCATCCCGCTCTACTTCACTGGCTATAGCGACTTGTCGAAGGAACGCATCGGCGCGATGGTATCGGTGCTGATCTTCAGCGGCGCGTTCGGCACGCTCCTCAGCGGCCCGATCAGCGAACGCATCGGTCGGCGCAACACCCTGTGCCTGGCGATGTTGATCGTGCTGGCTGCGCTGTTCATCTTCCTGCGCAGCGAGGGCCTGGCTCAACTCATTGCCATTAGCATCGCCGGCGCGTTCATCACCATGCCGTGGCCGATCAGCGTGGTGATGGTGCAGGAGGCCATGCCCAACCATCTTGGCCTGGCCGGCGGCCTGACGCTCGGTTTGGCCTACGGCGCCAGCGGGTTGGGCGTTAGCCTGCTCGGTGGAATGGCCGACGTGGCCGGCTTGCCTGCGGTGATGACGCTGATCACCTTGCTGCCCATCTTGGTCTTCTTCATGAGCCTGTTTGTGCCGGAACAGCCGAGAACTCGACGCAACATGGGCTAAGCGCCGTCGGCGAGACGTTCGCTATCGCCCGCGCCATGCTGGGCGGCAACGGCGTTCTGCTGGAGCATGACGTCGCGCGCCTGTTCGCCGATGCCGAGGCGGTGTATTCCTATGAAGGCTCATACGAGATCAACAGCCTGATCGTGGGCAAGGCCATCACCGGCTATTCGGCATTTGTCTGAGCGCGCCATGTGCCGGCCTGGACTTCGGCGGCCATGCGGTCGAGCACGTCCTGCGCGCGTTGGACCGCCTCGCCGAGCGGCACGATCTCCCGCGTGTCGGCGTCGCGGCGCTTGAACTCGGCGCCGCCGGCGGCCAACGATTTCGGCGCAACGGTGACGCGCAGCGGAAGGCCGATCAGGTCGGCGTCGGCGAACTTCACGCCGGGCGATTCGGCGCGGTCGTCGAAGAGCGTCTCGACCCCGGCGCGCTGTAGCGCTTGGTAGAGCGCCTCGGCTTGAGCCAGGGCGTCGCCGTCGCGGCCGGCCAATGCGACGAGATGCACGGAATACGGCGCGACGCTCGGCGGCCAGACCAGCCCGCCGCCGTCGCGATGCCGCTCGGCGATGCACGCCATCAATCGGCTGATGTTGACTCCGGCGCTCAGCATTACCGCCGGCCGCGATGCACCGTCGCTCGCCACATATGTTGAAGATGCTTCTGCGCCCTGCGCACCGAGCCGGCGCAGGTGGCCGATCGCGACGCCGCGCGCAATTTGTAGCGGCGCGCCGCAGCGCGGGCAAGCGTCGCCCGCTTTGGGGGCGGCAATGTCGGCCACGATGTCCGCAGCATAGTCTCGGCCATAGTTCGTATTGAGCAGATGATAGCCGACTTCGTTCGCGCCGGCGACCAGGTTCGGCGAAGCCGGCACGCTATCATCCACGACGACGATCACCGGCCACGGCGCGCGCCTGATGCGCTCCGCCAGGCCGATCGGTGAAGCGTATCCCGGCGCTGCGCCGATGGCGCGGATCTCGTCGTCGGTCGCCGGCCGCAGCTCGGCTGCGCCAAGCGCGGCGGCTAGCTTGGCTGTGCTTACCTCTAGGTCGCCGCGAATGACGACGAAGACGAAGCGGGGTTGTCGGTCCTCGGCTGCCGGATGTGCCGCCACGAGGAAGACTGCCTTGGCCGTCCTGCGCTTGGGGATGTCGAGGAAGCGCGCTAGCGCCTCAATTGTCCTGGCGTCGGGCGTGGCGACCCTTTCCATCGGTCGGGGTGACTCGGCTTCCCCCGGAGGCTTGCGAAAGGTCGCCATTTGGCGGTCGGCGGCATAACCGCATCCGTCGCACGTGACGATCTCATCTTCGCCCTCCGGCATAAGATAGACGAACCGGTGTGCGATTGCGCTGCCCAGGCCGGCTTCGACGATGCTCACCGGCAGCGCGCAACGTCGGAAGGCGCGTTGCAATGCCCCGCGCAGCGCGTCTGCTTGCGCTCGCGCGCCGGCTTCGTCTGCGCAAACCCCAAACGCCTCCAGCGCTGTGAACTCGCGCGCGTCGAGCAGGCCGGCGCGTGGGCGCAGCTCGTCGCGAAACTGCGGCTGGATGTGGAATAGCAATTGCGGCAGTTGGCGATGTGAGCGAATCTCCTTCCGGACTATCTCGGCGATGGCTGCTTCCCAGGACGCCCCCAGCGCCAGGTCGCGCGCCTTGCGGTCGGCGAAGCGCGCCGCATCGCCGTTAGTTGTTTTGATCATCTCGGCCGGCAGCGCCGCCGACAGGCGCATCTCTTGTCCGCCGATGGCGGTCAACTCTTCCCGCAGCACGCCTTCGACCCTGGCCAGCGCGCGATGGGCGAGCGGCAGGTAGGCGAACAGGCCCGCGCCGAGCGGACGGATGAAGCCGGCGCGCAACAGCAACCGTTGGCCGGCCGGTTCTGCGCCGGCGGGCACCTCGCGCAACGTAGCGCCGAACAGTGAGGATAGGCGCATCTCAGGGCAACTCGCGCTCTAGCCACGCCAGCGGATTGACGGTTACGCCGCCTACGGCCAGCTCGAAGTGCAGGTGTGGGCCTAAGCTGCGGCCGGTGTTGCCGGTATAGCCGATCACATCGCCGGCGTTGACGATCTGGTTGACTTCGACCTCGAACTTCGACAGGTGGCAATACGCGGTGAACACGCCGCGCCCGTGATCCAGGATGATGACGTTGCCGCGAATCGGGAACGTCTGCGCGGCGGCGACCCGCCCGGGCGCAGCGGCTTTGACCGGGGTGCCGATGCGCGCCGAGAGGTCTATGCCGCTGTGGAAGGTGTTCAGCATGCCGCGATTGAAATTGCGCCGCGTGCCGTAGTACGACACAATCTTGCTGTTGATCGGCCACTGGAGCGGCCCCTGCCACCACTGCGTGCCCGAAAAGTCGCTGAAGATCGCGTCAAGCTCGGCGCGCTCTTCCTGGTTGACCTGGGGTTCGAGCAGCGGCATCAACCTAGCGCTGAGGTTGAGGGTCTCGTAGCCAAATCGGCCGGCGGCCACCTGCAGTCTCCCTTGTGCGACGCTGGCCAGGCCGTCTTGCGTGATGGCGCGGATGACGATCGGGTAGACCCCCGGTTCTTGCAACGCCGCTATGCCGCTCAGCGCGATGTATTCGCCTTCCTTCTGAGCGAAGCGCATGGGCTGGTCGGCCAACATGCCAGTGATTTGTTGCAGCGGCGCGCGCGCGGCGACGCGCACGACGACCACTTCGCCCTGGCGCGGCACGATCGGCGCGACCTCGATCCGCTCGAACGGCTCCGGTAGGTTGCTCGGTGCGCCGGCCTGCGGGACGCGCAGCGTTTGGCCGAACACGAGGCACGCGCTGCACGGCAGATCGTTGACGCGGCGCAGCACATAGGGCGAGACGCCATATTGCGCTGCGATGCTCGTCAAGGTGTCGCCGGCTGACACGCGGTACAACCGGATGTTGTTCGATGGCAGCGCCGGCAGGCGGATCTGCTGACCGGTCAGCAAAAGATAGGGGCTGGTGAGCCGGTTGCGCTGGGCGATGTCGCCGACCGAGAAGCCGGACTGCGCCGCGAGGCTGTGCAGCGTCTCCCCCACTTGGACGAAGTGCACCAGCGGGTCGTCGCTGCGGGGCAACATGATGGGGGGCTCCGTCGGCTCCGGCGTCGCCACCACCTCGATCACTGCCGTGGGCAGTTCGACCGGTTGGGCTTCGACCGACGGCTGAGATGGCGCATTGGGATCCTCAGTCGGCGCAGGCGGCTGACCTTGCGCGTAGGAAGCCCAGCAAGGAAGTGCTACCAGTATGAGCGCCGCAGATAGGAGCGCGACAATAGCGCGGCGGGCGAAGTAGTTCAACGACGTTCTGACCCCGGACACGATGACGCGCGGATTCTACCAACGACGGACGACGAGGCGGATGACTCTCGCCCTCACTCGTCGAACAGCACCGTCGGCTCGACGTAAGTCCGCACGCGCCGGTTCATGACGCATTCGTGAATCCACTCGCTCAAGTGTCCCTGCTTTTGCGCCAACGGCATGTCGCTGCGCAGGATCGCCATCGGGTAGTTCACGCGCAGGGCGCGCAGCGGCAACACGTGGCGCGTGATGCCGGCGGGCAGCATCACGCCGGTGCGTGCCAGCTCGATGATTTCCGCCGGCTCGTAACGCGGGAAGACCACTACCGCGCTGGCGTCGGAGAACGTCTGCTGCACCTCGCGCAGGTTGTCGCTGGTGGTGCGCTGCACCCTGGCGCAGCCCTCATACATATCCACCAACTGGTTGAGCAGCTCGGTGCGTTCGCGCACATCGCCGCCGCCGCACACAATGTCGGTCTTGTGGGTGTGATCACATGAGATGAAGGCCAGCGCCTCGCGCCGCGCCAGCATAGCGCGCGCGTGGGTGAGGTCGCCTTCGCAGATGCGCAGCCCGGGGATGCTTCGGATTTGCGCCAGTAGTTCCTCCGCGCTGCACTGAGTGACAGCATGATGCCACACGAACAACTGCACCTGGCTATAGTCCACGACCTGGACGAGCGCATCCGGCACCCCGAGTGTGCGCATAGCTGTGATGCGATTTGCGCCGTCGAGCACGACGAACTGCTTGTCGCCGTCGCCGAACGGTGCGACGATGGGCGGGTTGCGCAGGATGGCTTCGTCGCGGATGCGCGCAAGCAGCGGGTTGACGCGGCGCGGGTCGGTGCGCTCGTGCGGGATGAGCAAATCGAGCGGCAAAATGCGCAGGTCAGGGAGTTGCATAGACTGCCGATTGTAAGCAGGCATGAGCATCGCGTCATTCGAGCAGCTTTGGCCCTATGCCGCCAGCGCGCTGCAGGTGCTGGTGTCGTTTCGCGCGCTGGCGGCCATCGGCCTCGGCGCGATCGTCTACTGGCTGATTCCGCATGCGCATCGGCCTAAAGCACTCATCCTAATCAGCATCGCGATCGTGCTGTTGGGCTATCAACGGCCGGTGATGCTGGTTATGGCCACTGCGGCGATCTGCGCGCTGATCTATCTCGCCGTTTGCCGGGGCGCGCCTCGGGCGTGGATCGTCGCCGGCGTCGTCGCGCTCTATGTCGCGCTGCACGGTTTGTTCGGTTTGCTCACATTCACGCCCTGGCTGGACTGGTCGGGCCTGACGCCGGAGTACGTGCTACCTACCATTGGCCTCACGACGGCGTTCACCTTCCTGCGGTTAGTGCACTTCAGCGTGGATTATGGAGCCGGGCCGTGGCCCGATGGAGCGACGCCGCGCGCGCCGATTCCGCCGCATCCGCTCACCTATGCCGCGTGGTGTCTGTTCTTCCCGACCTTCGTGCATCTGCCGCTCATCCGCTACCAGGATTGGTCGGCGCAGTTCACCGCGCTGCCGAGGCGCTTGGAGGTTGCGCGCCTGTGCAAGGGCATCTTCCGTATCGCGCAGGCGTTGTTCAAAGGCGTCTGCTTGGCGCTCGTCTTCATCGCATTCAACCCGAACGCGATTTTGCTCAGCCCCGCCGGACGGCCGTTCCTCGAACTCTTCGTCGCAGCGATCGTCTCGGCCATCGCCTACTACATCGGCTTTTCGGCGTTCATGGACCTGGGCATCGGCGCGGCCAGCCTATACGGCATCACGCTGCCGGAGAACTTCGCGCCTGTGCTCAAGATGGTGCGCATTAGCCGCATGCGCGACTTCTGGCGCAACTGGAACATCACCACGACGCGCTGGTTGAACAATTACGTGTATCAACCGCTAGGCGGCCACCGGCGCCATCCACTGCGCAATGTGCTGCTGACCATGACGGCATGTGGGCTGTGGCATTCGGTGAGTGTATTCGGCGCTGCGTGGGGCTTCGGATTGGGGTTGATATTGGTGGCCGAGCACGGATGGAACCGCCTGCGCATCCGGCACGGCTGGCCGGATGCGCCGCCGTTGCTGCGCAGCGCGCTGTTGCTGTGCGCCGTCGCGCTCGTCAACCTCGCGCTCACGCCTTACGGCTACACGGCGCAGTCCGCTAAGTATCTCTACCCGCTGTATTGGCTGGGGCTGGTTTAGGAATGTGCGTTTGTCCGCGTTCCAGAGGCTATCGGCGGGCTAAACGGCGGCGGCGCTATCTGCTCAGGACTCGATTCGGCCGGTGAGCTGCCGCCGATGCGATAATTTGCGCCGATGGAGCCTTCTGTCGGCCTGCCGCCTTCGGACGAAGTGCCCGACTATCGCCTCTTCGACCTGCATGGCAGCCACGCCCAGCTCGGTTATGCGCTAGGCAAGGCTGATCCGCCCTTTCGCATGCAGTTCTGGTGGTGGCCGCCGCCGTCGGCGCGCTTCGCGGATGCCTGTCTCGATGTGGTGCACGACATTCACCCTCACCTGGTGGACGAGCTGCGTGCCTACGCCGACGCCCAGCGCCTGCCGGCCCGTGAGCTGTGGCGCAAGTGCTGTCGAGTGAACCTGAAGGCCCGGCTGTCGCCGACGCAGACCGCCGGCCGCGAGCTGGCCGAGGGCTGTTCGACCTTCGTCTGGTTCATCTCCAGCCGGACGACCGCCAGCGAGGAAGTGCGCCGCGTGGTTGTCGGCCGCAACTATGACTACCTGCCACAACAGGCCCGTCGGCAACGCATTCGCTTTGTGCCGGACTGCTGCGCCAATCCCAGCATCGGCGCGCGCGGCAGCGTGCCCTGCGGCCGATACGATGGGCTGAACCGCTATGGCCTGTTCGCCTCGCTTCACGTCGTGATGACCGAGACGCCGGCCGAGGACGAGGTGAAGCCGGGCGTGCCGTTTCACCTCGTGCTGCGCATCGCGCTGGAGCTATGCCGCACGGCGCGCGAGGCGCGCGACCTGTTGACGCGCATCCCGCACCTCAGCTCGCTGAACTACTTGGTGGCCGATGCGCGCGACGCCTTCGTGATCGAGGCCGACCCGCGCCGCGTGCGGGTGATCGAGCGCAACCCGGCATCGGGCGCACAGGACATCTGCGCAGTCACGAACCACTTCCGACATCCCGATATGCGTCCCCTGCAAGGCAGCCGCACGTTCGCGAACTCGGAATGCCGGCTAGCCTTTCTGCTGGGGCAGGGGAATCGCCTGGCGCATCGCGCTGATTTATCGGTGGATGCGCTGCTCGAGCATGCCCAAGCGGTCATGGCCGATCGGAGCGCGCCGATGTGCGGCCTGAACGGCTCACTCACGACGCTGTGGTCATGCGTGGCCGAGTTGACGACGAAGCGCATCCGCTATGCCGCCGGCCCGCCGTGCTTCACGCCCTATGCGGAGATGCCGGCATTCTCGTCATCGCCCTGAGCCAATGCCGCGCGTTGTTTGCCACCGCTCGCGCATGCTGAACACCGCCTCCAGCACGCCGCCGGCGACCGCCAGCGCCTTGTCGCTGATCGAGAAACAGTAGCGCGGTTCGCCGCGTGGGTCAATGTCGGCCACTTTCAGCCCCGCGCTTACCTGCACGCCGTCATGCAACAGCCCGCGCAACACCCCGTTGAGCGTCGCGTGAACCGGCACGTCCCCGATCTGGGCGAGCACTTCCCCCGCCGTTACGTGGTCGCCAATGGCGCGCCGGCCATAGAACAAGCCGTCGCACGGCGCGCGCACGACGCGCTGCGCATCCTCGCCGCCGATCTTGCCGGGCACCCCGGTATTCGGCGAGGCGCTGCCCGACCAGATCACGCGCCCCAAATCATGCCCGCGCTGGGTTTCGATCACCGCATGGCAGTCCTCGCCGGCGACAAAGCCCGGGCCTAGCGCGACCACGCATGGCGCGTCGTGGATCGTCGTGCCGACGTTGCGCTTGGCCATGATGGCGTCTACGACGATTTCCGGCTGTAGCGACTCGACCACGCGCCCGACCGGATCGGCGACTACGGCTAGGGTGTTGCGTTGCCACAGGTAGATCGCCTCGTCGGCGTAGAACACTCGCTCGCACTGTATGCCCTCGACCGTAATGCGGCCCTCGTAGAGCGCCGAGGCGAACGCGACCGCGCGCCGGATGACGAGCGGCTTCTCTAGGTCGGTGCACAGCACGCGAAACCCGCATTTCCACAGACGATATGCGACGCCGGTGCCCAGGTCACCTGCGCCTTTGACGACGGCGATGGGGATGTCGCGACGAGTCATGCGGCGATTGTAACGACGCAACGGCCGTTGACGATAATCCGCGCAGCTTACTTATAATGCCGTATGATGGCTAACGAAGACTCGAAGCTGGTGCTTGTGGTAGACGACGAGCCGCGCATGATCAACTTCATCCGCATGAACCTGGAGCTGGAGCGCTTCCGGGTTGTGCAAGCCCAAGACGGCCTGGAAGCGGTGCGCAAAGTGCGCGAGCTGCTGCCCGATTGTGTGTTGCTCGATGTCATGATGCCCGACATGGACGGCTTCGAGACGTTGCGCATGATCCGCGAGGAGAGCAATGTGCCGGTCATCATGCTCACGGCTAAAGGCGAAGAAGATGACAAGGTGAAAGGCCTCTCGCTCGGCGCCGATGACTACGTCACCAAGCCGTTCAGCCCGCGCGAATTGGTCACGCGCATCAAGGCTGTTATTCGTCGCGCCGAGCTGCCGGCTATGGTGGAGAAAGCGCCCATCAAGGTGGACGATCGGCTTTCGATTGACTTCAACCGGCGCGAGGTGATCGTGGAGGGCAAGCCGATCAAGTTGCGCCCTACCGAGTGGCGGCTGCTCTATCACCTGGTGCAAAACGCCGGATGGGTGGTGCCGCACGAGACGTTGCTCAGCAAGGTGTGGGGCTGGGAGTATCGCGACGAGACGCAATATCTGCGCCTCTACATCACCTATCTGCGCCAAAAGATCGAGAAAGATCTGGCCCATCCGCAATACATCCTGACCGAACGCGGCACTGGCTACCGCTTCGTGGATTTCCGCAAGAGGGAGCGCGAACAGCGCGAGCGTGACAAGCAAGAAGAAGAGGTGAAAGGGGCTGCAGGACCAGGTTGACGAACGGCTGCGCGCTTGGCGCGCGTTAACCAAGCCGACCGAATGGCGCGCATTAAGTAGATCGTCCCTGTGAGTCACTCCAGGGCGATAAACAGCGATCGGCGCGGTTTGCCGCTCAGTTCGCGCGTGCGGTGACCGCGTCCGGTGGTGTCTTCTACCAACAACACATCCCCGCCGCGGAACTCGCGCTTCGTCCCGTCGCCTACCTCGACCTCAATGTGGCCATCGAGCATCACGACGTATTGGCGGCGTGGGGCAACGTGCCAGTCGCAATCGTAGTCCGCCCCCGTTTCGCGAAAAGCGAGCCGGGTCACCGGTTGCCAGGCGGATAGCTTGCCGATCGGTTCGCTGTTGACATACTCGATCTCGAGGTCCTCAAAATGCGATTCGCCATCGGGACCGGTATAGATGCGCGTGATCTTCATCATGGCAGTCAATGCGCCGCAAATTATCCTCCAACGGAGGCATCCGTCTGCATTCAACTTATCCAACACAAACATCTCCCCTATTTCATCGTCTTCTAAACTTGAGCGGTAACATTCAGCCCGTGTTAGCGCTGTTCAGAGCACACAACCACACCAAGGCGCAAGCCTTTCAAAGCAACGCGCCGGACGAGACAGCCTGCGAAGATCCCTACCGGCACGGCAATTGCCACCTGATTGAGCTGAAGCGCGTGGTGAAGGTTTACGACACGCCGGCGGGCAAGTTCCACGCCCTGCGCGGCGTGAGTTTGCGCGTGGATACGCACGAATTCGTCGCTGTGATCGGCAAGAGCGGCAGCGGCAAGTCCACGCTGATCAACATGATCACGGGCATTGACCGGCCAACCTCTGGAGAAGTCTTCGTGGGCGATACGGCTGTGCATAAGCTGAGTGAGGGTCAGATGGCGGTCTGGCGCGGCAAACATGTGGGCGTGATCTTTCAGTTCTTTCAACTGCTGCCGACGCTCACGCTTGTTGAAAATGTCATGCTGCCGATGGATTTTTGCAATACGTATCCGCCGCGTGAGCGCTATGAGCGCGCGATGCAACTTCTGGCGCATGTGGATATGGCTCAGCATGCGCACAAACTGCCATCCGCGGTTTCGGGCGGACAACAACAGCGTGTCGCCATTGCCCGCGCGCTAGCCAACGATCCGCCTGTCATCGTGGCGGATGAGCCTACCGGCAACCTCGATTCAAAGACGGCCAACCAGGTATTCGAGCTTTTCACTCGGCTTGTTGAAGAAGGTAAAACGATTTTGATGGTCACCCACGACCAGGATCTCGCCCGGCGCGTCACGCGCGCGGTATTGGTGGCGGACGGCGAGATCAAGGACGAGATCTGCTGACGCGGCGAAAACCCGAAATCACTACAGTTGTCTATTTGCTCCGTACTCCGTAGCGCTTTTTGTTGTTTGAGTATAATTTCGCGCTAACTGCGGCCGGCGAATGCTGGACGCAAATGCGCCAGCCTATTGTTCCGTTTCCCAACTCAATGCTAACTTTGTGCGAGAGCCTGAGTTAGATAAAATATTAGCCCCAAAAGTAATCATCAAAGAGGTTAAACCGAAATGACACACTACAATGGCGCTGGAGAGACACTGCTAATTATCGGTGCAAGCGAAACCAGCGACCGAATCGCCAAGCGGATTGTGGAGCGCGGCTATCACGTAGCGCAAACCCTAGGAGCGCGCGATGCCGTATCGCGCGTGAGCGCTGGGGAAGCGAGCGTGATCCTGCTCGATCTCACCACCGGTCGGGTCACCCTTGAGCTGGCCGATACGTTGATGGGATTGCCATCTTGTCCACCGATAGTTGTGCTGGACCGGGAACCGACTGTGGAGCGCGTCGTTGCTGCCCTGCGCATTGGTGTTGCAGATTACCTTTCCCTCTCTGATGACGAAGACGAGATTACGCATCGGCTAACGACTCATCTGGATAAGGCTCGAGTCGCCGCTCACTCGGCGGTGGCGCGTCAAGAATCGGCGCTACACGGCAAAGAGCAGAGCAACGGTGTGACGCAGGAGTCGACCGGCCTAGAACTCAACACGGCGCGACGCTTGTTAATCCTTGAGGGCACGCCGATCCTGCTCTCCGCAATTGAGCTAAGTTTGATCGAGCTGCTCATCCGATGCGCGCCCAACTTGGTGACCTACGAAGAGATGTCGCAGGCGGCCTTCCCGTCCGTTACCGACATGGAGCATGCCCTTCGATTGCTGCGGCCGCACATCGCTCGCTTGCGTCGCAAATTCGAGTTGGTTCAAAACGCCCGTTGGCGCATCGCCAACCTGCGCGGTCAGGGCTATGCGCTGCGGCGCATCGGCGCGCCGTTGACCGCGCGCGCGCCTTAGTCTGCTTAGCCGGCGCGCGTGGGCAGCCGCTGGGTCTTACGTTTCAATCGCCTGTGGAATTGACGATCCGCAGCGCACTATACGCACGATTGCGCCGGCGTTTGCCAGCGCAGCGATCAAGTCGTCGCTAGACGCTGCTGTCCCGAACGAACGGCTATCAAGCACGATGGCGACCACGCGAACGCCGTTGTGAACGATCTGCTGAACTGCCAGCGCCCAGGTGGTGTCGGGCGAAGCGGAGATGGCGATCAGCGTCGTCCCGCGTGCTAGCATCACCGACTCCGCACTCAGCACGCGGTCGAACGGGATCTCGCCCTGCGCGCGCACTACGGACAACGTCTCCAGGATCTTGGTGAGTTGGCGTTCGCCGCGTTCACCCGGGATGACCTCACGATGCGCGCCATGAGCGATGAGGCCGACCACGCGCCCCTGCCGCAAGAAGTGCTTCGCAACGGATGCGGCGACCGATATCGCATATTCCTCGGTGCGCGGCGGCAGCAGAGCAGATATAGGTGGTTCGCCATCGGCAGCGATGGGCGGTTGCTGTTCCATCGGCGAATCTTCCTCGCTCTGCTCCGGTCCAAAGTGCGCCTCGCGGAACAGATCTAACGCGACCCAGACGTCCGAGATCGGGTCGAGTTCAAATTCTTTGACGATCAGGCGCTGTCGCCGGGCGCTGGTGGGCCAATGGATGCGGTTGATGCTGTCGCCCACGACGTAGTCGCGCACGCCGGCCGCGTTGGTGGTCGCGTAATGCGTGCGGCGGCGCAATGCGTCGCCGCCGTTCAGGATGGTGGCTGGCAACGGGAAGTCGTGGAAGTCGAACGTGGCGGGATAGACGAGGATCGGATGCGCGACGCCGAGCCGGCGTTGCATCTGATAGATGCCCAGCGGGTCGCCACTGCACACGATCAGCGGGCCGAGCGTGTAGCGTCCGCGCTGCGCACAGCGCGTCTTCACGCGCCAGCCGCGCCACTGCCGGCCGCCGATCAGGCTGACGACGCGGCTGGCGCAATGCCCCGGCAGGGTGGACTGGTCGCGCACCTCGACCCATAGCTTGGGGATGCGGCTGAGGTTGGTTAGTCTGAACTCTTCCTCAAGAGTCTCGCCGACCTGCGCCACGCGCGTAAACGTGCGACGCGCGACGCGCAGCCAATTTACGCCCAGCCAGGCCCAGGCGACCGGGATGACGATCAGCGTGAAGAGCGCGCCGGCGAACGTCCACCATAGGCTGCGTCCGGTGCTCAGCGCGCCGACGAGCGCAATGAGGAAGAGGCCCCAGACGACGCGATAGCGGGTCATTTCACGCGGGCGCCTGGCACCGGCGTGACGCGCAGCAACTCGTCCAAAATATCGGCTGAGGTGACGCCTTTGATGCGGGCAGCCGGGCTGATGATGATGCGGTGGCCGAGTGTGGCTGCGGCCAACGCTTTCACGTCATCCGGGATCACGTAGTCCCGGCCATGTGCGGCTGCGCGCGCCTGCGCCGTGCGAAACAGCGTCCACGCGCCGCGCGGGCTGGCGCCCAGATACACGTCGGGATGGGCGCGCGTGGCGTCCACCAGTTGCACGATGTACTGTTTGACCAACCGGTCGCAATAGACCGATTTCAAGAGTTCCTGCGTTTCCACCAGCTCGGTCGCATCCGTAACCTGGTCTAGGTCTTCGATCGGGTGAGCATACTGCTGCGCGTCGAGGATCGCTATCTGCTGCTCTGGCGTAGGATAGCCGAGTGAGACGCGCATCAGGAAGCGGTCGAGCTGGGCTTCGGGAAGCGGGAAGGTGCCTTCGTATTCGATTGGGTTCTGCGTGGCCAGCACCAGGAAGGGTGGGTTCAACGCGCGTGTGACGCCATCCACCGTCACCTGCCGCTCCTCCATAGCCTCCAGCAGCGCCGCCTGCGTCTTGGGCGTGGCGCGGTTGATCTCGTCGGCCAGCACGATTTGCGCCATGATCGGCCCGGGGCGGAACTCGAACTCGCCGGTCTTCTGGTTGTAGATCGAGACGCCGGTCACGTCCGACGGCAGCATGTCGGGGGTGAACTGGATGCGTTTGAATGTGCCGCCGATCGAACGTGCCAGGGCTTTGGCCAGCATCGTCTTGCCAACGCCCGGCACGTCCTCGATGAGCAAGTGGCCCTGGCAGAGTAAGCAGATTGCCGTCAGTTCAATCACGTCGCGCTTGCCGAAGATGACGCGCTCGACGTTATTTATCAGCCTCGCGGCCAGGTCGCGGACGGCTTGCATTCTCTAGATCAGTTTCTTGACTGCCTCGATAGCGGCGTCGTAGTCAGGGTGCTGGGCGATCTCTGGCACATACTCAGCATAGGTCACTGTGTCGTCCTTATCCACGACGAAGATGGCGCGCTGCTCGATGCGCATCTCCTTGACGTGTGTGCCGACCGCGTCGCCAAACGCCATGTCCTTGTGATCGGACAGCACGGTGATGTTTTTCACTTCGGCGTCGTTCATCCAGCGCCGCTGCGCCCAGGGAAGGTCGGCGCTGACGGTGATGACTTTCACCTTGTCGCCGAACTGCTCCGCTTCTTCGTTGAAGCGCTTGGTCTGCGCGTCGCAAATGCCTGTGTCCAGCGAGGGCACCACGCTGATCAGTCGAACGGTGCCGCGCATCGTTCCTAAGTCCACGGCGCTCCAGTCGGTCGCCGTCAGGGTGACGGCCGGGAACTTGTCGCCGGGCTTCAACTTCGGCCCGATTACGGTCAGCGGCTGACCCTTGAGCGTCAGTTCGCCGGTGCGTTCTACTTGCTGTTGACCCAACATGTTGATTTAGCTCCACTTTGGCTTGAGAGTTGAATGCAGCGCGACTATACCATGCAGACCGAGTCACTTGCAGCGATGCGAGTGCATACGCTGTGGCGCGAGCAGGGCAGGCGCAGGGCACTGCCTGCGCCCATCCTCTGCGAGAAATGCCCCCAGCAGCGCTCGCCCGGCTCTCGGGTTCTGCTAGATTAGCGCAGATATGACGCAATCCGATTTGCCGGACTCGCGCGCGGCGGCTGTCGCGCTGGACGCGCATGACCATTTGGCTGCGTTCCGCGCTCGCTTCTACTTGCCGGAAGGCGTGATTTACCTCGACGGCAACTCGCTCGGCCCGTTGCCGCGCCAGGCGCGGCAGCGTTTGGCGCAGGTGGTTGAGGCCGAATGGGGCGAGGGGCTGATCCGAAGCTGGAACGCTGCCGGCTGGATTGGGCTGCCGGAGCGCATCGGCGACAAGTTGGCTCGCCTGCTTGGCGCGCAACCCGGCGAAGTGGTCGTGGGCGATTCGACCTCGATTAACCTGTTCAAGGCCTTGGCTGCTGCGCTGGCGCTGCGGCCGGAGCGGCGCTGCATCGTATCCGAGCGCGACAACTTCCCCACCGACCTTTACATGGCGCAAGGGCTGATCGAGCTGCTGGGCAGCGGTTATACCCTGCGTCTGGCGGCGGCCGATGAGATTGCCGACGCGATCGGCCCAGATGCGGCGGTCGTGATGCTCACCCATGTCAACTACCGCACCGGTCGGATGCACGACATGGTTGAGGTCACGCGGCGCGCTCATGCCAGCGGCGCGTTGACGATCTGGGATTTGGCGCACTCGGCGGGCGCCGTGCCGGTGGATTTGAACGCCGCCCAAGCCGATTTCGCAGTTGGCTGCGGCTACAAGTACTTGAACGGCGGCCCGGGCGCGCCGGCGTTTATCTTCGTCGCGCAGCGCCACCATGCGGACTTTCGTCAGCCGTTGGCCGGCTGGATGGGACACGCGCATCCGTTCGCCTTCGAGCCGGATTATCGGCCGGCGTCGGGCATCGCCCGCGCGCTGTGCGGCACGCCGCCCATCCTCAGCCTGGCGGCGCTGGAGTGCGGCGTGGACATAGCGCTGGAGGCGCCGATGGAGATGGTGCGGGCGAAGTCGCTGGCGTTGACCGATCTGTTTATTGCGCGGGTCGAGCAGCGGTGCGCCGCGCATGGCTTGCGGCTGGTCACACCGCGCGAGCACAACCGCCGGGGCAGCCAGGTGTGCTTTGCGCACCCCGACGCCTTCCCCATCGTGCAGGCGCTGATTGCGCGCGGGGTGATCGGCGACTTTCGCGCGCCGGACATCCTGCGCTTTGGTTTTGCGCCGCTCTATCTGCGCTATGTTGACGTGTGGGATGCTGCGCACGCCCTGGCCGAGGTGCTCGAATCGCGCGCCTGGGACCGCCCAGAGTTCCATCAGCGCGGGCGTGTGACGTGAAGCGCGCAGCCTCGCCGCAGCGCTTCGGGCGCTATTTGCGCTTCTTGGGCTGTGCTACTTTTGCCAACGCGCGTTCCTTGGCCTCCCACGACGCGGCTTGTTCGAGCGCGCGCGCAAGGAAGCGGCCGGTGTAACTCTCGGCGACTTGGGCCACCTGCTCCGGCGTGCCCTGGGCGACGATGCGCCCGCCCCCTTCGCCCCCCTCTGGCCCAAGATCGATCACCCAGTCGGCGACTTTGATGATGTCAAGGTGATGCTCGATCACGACGACGGTATTGCCGTCGTCCACCAGTTTGTTGAGCACGTGAATCAGCTTGTGCACGTCGGCGTGATGCAAGCCGACCGACGGCTCATCGAGCACATAGATGGTGCGCCCGGTAGGACGCTTGCTCAGCTCGCGGCTAAGCTTCACCCGCTGCGCCTCGCCGCCGCTGAGGGTGGTGGCCGGCTGGCCTAGCCGGATGTAGCCCAGGCCGACCTCTTCGAGTGTTTGCAGTTTGCGCGCGATGGGCGGGATGTCCTTGAAGAAGTCCATGGCCTCGGTCACCGTCATGTCCAGCACCTCGGCGATGTTCTTGCCCTTGTAGCGCACCTGCAGCGTCTCGCGGTTGAAGCGCGTGCCGTGGCAGACGTCGCACGTGACGTAGATGTCGGGCATGAACTGCATCTGAATTTGCAGCACGCCCTGACCCTCGCACGCCTCGCAGCGGCCGCCCTTGACGTTGAACGAGAAGCGCCCGCTCTTGTAGCCACGGATTTTGCTTTCGGGCAGCTCGGCGAACAGCTCGCGCAGCGGCGTCCACAGGCCGGTGTAGGTGGCCGGGTTGCTGCGCGGCGTGCGCCCGATGGGTTGCTGATCAATGTTGATGACTTTGTCGAGGTGTTCTAGCCCGAGGATGTCGTCCAGCTCGCCGGGATGTTCGAGCGCGCCGTTGAGCCGGTTGGCCAGCGCCTTGTAGAGGCACTCGACGATGAGCGAGGATTTGCCGCTGCCGCTCACACCGGTGACGACGACGAACTTGCCCAGCGGAATTGCGACATCAATGTTCTTCAGGTTGTTCTCGCGCGCGCCCTTGATGATCAACTGTTTGCCGTTGCCGTCCCGCCGCTGAGGGGGCACGGGGATGCGTTTGCGGCCGCTCAAGTAGGCGCCGGTGAGCGAGGCCTTGTTTTTCATGATCTGCTCCGGCGTGCCGGTGGCGACGACCCGGCCGCCGTGTTCCCCGGCGCCCGGCCCCATGTCAATGATCCAGTCCGCCGCGCGCATCGTGTCGTCGTCGTGCTCGACGACCAGCACGGTATTGCCCAAGTCGCGCATCCGCGTCAGCGTGTTGATCAGGCGTTGTTGATCGCGCGGATGGAGGCCAATGCTCGGCTCATCCAGCACATACAACACGCCCATCAACTGCGAACCGACCTGTGTAGCCAGCCGGATGCGCTGGGCTTCGCCGCCGCTCAATGTGTTGGCGCTGCGGCTGAGCGTGAGGTAGTCCAGCCCGACGTCCACTAGGAACTGCAACCGCGCGCGGATCTCTTTCACGATCTGCCGGGCGATTTGCTTATCGCGGTCGCTCAAAACCGGGACGGTAGGGGAGGGAGATGGGGCTTTCCCATGCCTTTGCGCATCCGGCTGCGGACTCCCGGCTTCTGTCTCGTCAATTCCCAGCGAATCTATCCAGGCCAGCGCCTCGCGGATGCTCATGTCGGTCACTTCGGCGATGTTCTTGCCGACCACTTTGACGCACAGCACGTCCTCCTTCAGGCGTTTGCCGCCGCAGGCCTCGCAGGTGCGAAAGGTCATCACTTCCTCGATGCTTTGCTTGATGTAATCGCTGGTGCTCTCCCGGTAGCGCCGCATCAAGTTGGGGATCACGCCTTCAAAGCTGACGTCGTATTGTCGGCGTTCGCCGAGGCGATTGATGTAGTTCACCCGCACGCGCTCACCGCCGGCGCCGTAGAGTATCAGGTCGCGCTGCGCCGGGCTGAGTTGCCGCCAGGGTTTGTGCATGGGGATGTCGTATGCCTTGCACACGGCGCGCAGCATCTGCCGGCCCCAGCTTTCGTCATCGTCGCTGTTCCAACCGCTGGCGTTGATGGCGCCTTCCTCTAGCGACAGGTCGGGGTTCGGCACGATGAGCGCCGGGTCAATTTCGCGCTTGCTGCCCAGCCCCTGGCATTCCGGGCAGGCGCCTTGCGGCGCGTTGAACGAGAACAGCTTCGGCTCCAGGTCCGGGTAGCTTTTGCCGGTGGCTGGGTCCACTTTCTTTTCGCTGAAGAAGATGTCGCGCCAGGCCGACGCCTGACTGTCGTCCGATACCATGGCGATCATGAAGCCGTCGCCCAGCTTGAGCGCGGTCTCCACCGAGTCGTTCAGCCGCGTCAGGAACTGCCGATGCGCTTCGCCCTCGTCCTCGCGCTCGGCGCTTGCGGACTGACTGTCGGGCTGTGCGCCTGGGTTGCGGTCTGGCACAACCAGGCGGTCCACCACGGCTTCGATGTTGTGTAGCTTGTAGCGGTCAAGTTCGATGTCCTCATCCACGCTGCGTATCTCGCCGTCCACGCGCACGCGCGCGAAGCCTTGCTTGCGCAAGTCCTCGAACACTTGCTGGTGGTGGCCTTTTTTGTCCTTAATGAGCGGGGCGAGGATTTGCACGCGCGTGCCGGGCGGCAGCGCAGCGATCTGATCCACAATCTGCTGCGGCGTCTGCGACACCAGCGGCAGGCCGGTGACTGGCGAATGCTGCACGCCGATGCGCGCAAACATCAGGCGCAGATAGTCATAGATCTCGGTGACGGTGCCGACGGTCGAGCGTGGGTTGTGGCTGCTGCCCTTTTGGTCAATCGAGACGGCCGGCGAGAGCCCCTCGATCTGATCCACGTCTGGTTTCTCCATCTGGCCGAGGAACTGCCGGGCGTAGGCCGATAGGCTCTCAACATAGCGGCGCTGGCCCTCGGCGAAGATGGTGTCGAATGCCAGCGACGACTTGCCGCTGCCGCTGAGGCCCGTGATCACGACCAGTTTGTCACGCGGGATCTCGACGTTGATGTTCTTGAGGTTGTGCACGCGTGCGCCGCGCACCACAATCTTGTTCTGTGCCATATCCTTTCGCCCAACCCGTACGTGCCCTTTCAAATATGAGGCTGCGTCGAATCGAATCGAACTAATATAGCACGCGCGTTCTGCGCGACGGGAGCTGCCGAGCGCGGCTCGCCTGGTCGAGCAAGTTGGGCGCAGCCGGCCGGATCAGACAGCCCGACGCAACTTGCGCCGTGCGACTTCACGGCTGAAGGGGCGCTTCACTGGCCAGCACGCGCCGTGTGTTGATCATCCACTCGCTCAGGTTGCGGAAGCGGTCGCTCGGATAGACAATCGGCGCGACCTGCACGTTGCGCACGCGCGAGGCGATGATGTAGTCGAAGGCCGGATGGTAGAGCATGATGGCCGGCAGCTCCTCGACGAATTTCTCCTGGAAGCGCCGATACAGCTCGAAGCGCTGCGCGCGGTCGGTGATTGCGCGCGCCTGCTCTAGCCATTGGCTGGCCTCGGCGTTTTCCCAGCCGGTGAAATTCTGGCCGGTGTTTGCCTGGCTCTGATGCCAGAGCGGGAAGGGATCGGGGTCGCCGTCGAGCAAGGTTTCGGCGAGGGCGACCTGGAACTGATGCGTGGCGAGGAAGTTGCGCACAATGTTCCGCACCGGAATCACCGTCACTTGCACGCCCAATTCGCGCCACTGCCTGGCGACGGCTTCGGCAACTTGCGGGTAGACGCCGCCTTCCGGCGTAAGCAGGGTGAAGGCGATCGGCTCGCCGCCTTTTTGCCAGACTTCGACGTTGGACGGCGCAACCACGGCGACTTCGTAGCCGGCGTCGCGCAGCAGTTGCTTGGCCTGTTCCAGGTCGCGGCCATAGGACTTAACGTCGGCATTGTGCGCCCATGTGCCGGGGATGAACGGCGTGTTGGCGAGGATGCCCCGGCCCTTGAGCACGTCGCGGATGATCGCTTCCCGGTCGAGCGCTAGCATCAACGCCCGGCGCACGGGCAGCTCGGTGAGCGCCAGCGCGCCGCTGTCCTTGCGCAGGTTGATCATCAGCGCGACGAAACGAGCGCTGGGCATGCTGTAGGTGGTCGCATTCGGCAGCCCTGACGCCTCGGCTGCCTCGGCAGTCGAGCTGAAGTCGGCCATGCCGTCCACATCGCCGTTTCTGAACGCCTCGAGCAGGCTCTGCGTGTTGGGGTAGTAGCGCAGCACGAACCGGCCGAGCTTAGGCCGAAGGCCGAAGTAGGTCGAGGATGGTTCCAGCGTAATGGATGAGATCCGCCCGCCGGCAGTGTTCAGCTCGGCCACGCGCCACGGCCCGTTGCCTTTGGGCTGCTGATTGAACGAGAGCTTGTCCAAGTTGGCCGCCGATGTCCCCTCCAGAATGTGCTTCGGCAACAGGCCGATGGTCGTGTAGTCCATGAATGGCGCGTAGGGCTGATTGAGCCTAAACTGGACGGTGTAGTCGTCCAGCTTGGTCACTTCCACCCGTCGCCACATTTCGCTGATGTCCCTGCGGCCGGGGAAGTCGGATTGCTTGATCAGGCTGATCGTGAAGAGGACGTCGTCGGCCGTCACCGGCGCGCCGTCTTCCCAGCGCGCATTCTGCCGCAGCTTGAAAGCGTAGGTGAGGCCGTTGTCAGCAATAGACCAAGTCTCGGCTAGGTCCGGCACGACTTCCCCGAACTCGTTCAGTCGAGTCAGCCCGCTGAACACCAGGCTGCATAGGTCGCGGTCGGCCTCGTTCAGCGGGCACAGCAGCGGGTTGATGTGCTTTGGCGCGCCGACTACCCCTTCGATGTAGGTGCCGCCCTCGGCCGGGACGAGGACGGTGTCGCGCGAGGCGATGAATTGGTAGATTAGGAAGGCGACCCCCGCAATCCCAAGCATGATAAAGAGCAGGGAAAGCCGGAGCGTGCGCATCTCGGAAGTCCGGTCAAAAGAGCGAAAGAAGCGCCGACGTGTTGGAGATTTGGGTGGCGGCGGACGCCAGATCTACTTAGTTTGCCGAGAAGAAGATGACGTTGAGCAGCGCGAGTGCGAAGAATGCGATGGCAATGAAGATTGTGATGGTGAAGAGCACGCGATCAATGCCGCGACGCGTCTGGTATATGCCCTGCGCGCCGCCGAACACGCCGCCAAGCTCCTCTCCCTTCGACTGCAACAGCACGCCGGCGATGAGCGCAGCGCCGAGCAAGATTTGTGCGATGCTAAGAAACACGTTCATGGCGGGCAAGATTATAGAGGGTGCGCTTACGCTTGGACGAGCGCGCGGCGGCGTTGGCCGCATGGCGATGTGCGTTCGCACCAATCGAATTCCACCTGCAGGTCGCCGATGACCTCTGCGTTGGCGAGCTTAGCCAGCTTGTAGAGCGTCGGCTTCATGTTGTTCAACTCATGCTTTAGTCCGCGCGCCATAAGCCACGAGAAGGGCGGGATCTCCGGCACTGGCATCAGCGGCCAGCGCATCAGGTGCGACACCAGCGTCGCGCGCGTGTCCAGCGGTTGCAGGTCGAAGCCCCACAGTTGGCCGAAGGGCGGCTTTTTGAAACCCGGGCCGGAGAGCCAAATGAAGCGATGGGGTGGATCGTAGACCTGCACGTATGATCGCGTCGGGTATTGATACCAGCCAATGCATTGGCGCGACCGGAAGCCCGATCCCACACCCACCGGTGGCGGCGTGATCCATTCCACTTCCATCACCTCACCGCTGCCGGCTATTTGCGGATGGCGGGTTGGATCGCTCACAATTTCAAACAGCGTCTCACATGGCGCTGTAATCAACCCAGTAACGGTTACACTTGGGAACTTCACGATTCCTTCACCTCAAGTCAAATATGCGCTCGGCGCTTCTTTTCCGATAAGGCAGCTCTAGTTGCATGGGCGACCCCTGCCTCACACTGCCCGCATTGTCTATAAGAAACTGAGACAGGGCTTAGGCCGAAGGCGCGCTTGTAGAGCGTTGCGCAAGCGTTCGCTGAGCAAGCGGTGAACTGAGCCGCTCGCTGCCCTCTATCAGCCTCTGTTACCTGCCCCTCTATCGTTCGAGATTGTTCGAGTAAGCTATGCCCCATGACGCGCACACGCCAATTCATCCAGCTCAAGACTGAGTTGCCCGGCCCGAACAGCCGCGCGCTGATCGCGCGCCGCGAAGCCGCCATGCCGGCGGGCTATGGCAAAGCTACCGACATCGCTGTGCGACGCGCGCATGGCGCGTTGGTGGAGGACGTGGACGGCAACGTGCTGATTGACTTCGCTGGCGGCATCGGCGTGCTCAACGTCGGCCATACCCCGCCGGAGGTCGTCGCGGCGATTCAAGCGCAGGCCGAGGCGATGATCCACGTCTGCGGCCTAGTCGCCACCACCGAGCCGCATGTGCAATTGGCCGAAAAGTTGAACGCCATCGCGCCAATCAGCGGGGCCAAGAAGGCCATGATCACCAATACTGGCGCCGAAGCCGTGGAGCAGGCCATCCAAATTGCGCGTGCGGCGACCGGCCGGCAGGCCATCATTGCCTTCGAGGGCGCATATCACGGCCGCACGCTGCTCACCCAAACGCTGACCAGCAAATACGCGTTGTTCAAAAAAGGCTTTGGGCCGTTTGCGCCGGAGGTCTATCGCGCCCCATTCCCCTATCTCTACCGCACCGCCATCGGCGCCGACCTGAGCGAAGCGCAGAAGGTCGAGTTGGTCTGGGAGGCGTTCGAGCGCTTCTTGGTGGCGCATGTGATGCCGGAGCACGTAGCGGCGGTGATCATCGAGCCGGTGCAAGGCGAGGGCGGGTTCATCCCTGCGCCGCGCGAGTTCATGCGCCGGCTGCGCGAGGTGTGCGCGCGCTATGGCATCTTGCTCGTCGCCGACGAAGTGCAGTGTGGCTTCGCCCGCACCGGCAAGCTGTTCGCCATCCAGCATTATGAGGTCGAGCCGGACATCGTCGTCATGGCCAAGAGCATGGGCGCCGGCATGCCGATCGCCGCGACGGTGGGCCGCGCCGAAATAATGGACAAGGTTCACCTGGGCGGTTTGGGTGGCACATACAGCGGCAACCCGGTCGCCTGCGCTGCGGCGCTGCAGGCCATCGCACTTATCGAACGCAATGACCTGTGCGCGCGCGCGGCTCATCTGGGCGGCATTGCCTGCGAACGATTAAAGCGCATGCAGGAGCGGTTTGCGCTGATCGGCGACGTGCGCGGCCTAGGGGCGATGCTGGCCATCGAGTTCGTCGAGGATCGCGCGTCCCGGCGGCCGCTCTCGCCGGAGAAGACCGTCGCTATCGTTCGCGACTTGGCGCGCAACGGCGTGCTCGCCATCCGTTGCGGGCTATACTCGAACGGCCTGCGCTTCCTCTTTCCGCTCGTGATCAGCGAAGCCCAGTTGCATGAGGGGCTGGACGTCGTTGAGGAAGCGATCGAGAGGGCGTCGCTTTAAGCCGCTTCTCAGTTGCATTTGAGCGAGATTTCACCTGGGGCGTTAATTTAGTCAAAGACTGTCAGGAGGACGAATCTATGAGATCACCGACTATCCCTGCGCTGTTTACCGCCATGGCGCTTCTGGTTGCCGCATGCAGCGCCGCGCCGGCTGCGCCGGCGCCGACCGCTGCGCCCACTGCAACGCCTGCTCCAACTCAAGCGCCTGCTCCAACGGAGGCGCCTGCGCCGGCTGCTGAGATGCCCGCGCCCACCGAGGCGCCGACAGCAGAGGCCCCCGCCGCGCAGATCGTGGAATATCAGATCAGCGAGAGCGGATCGGAAGCCAGCTTTGCGCTTAACGAAGAACTGATGGGCGTTCCCACTGTCGTCGTAGGCGTGACGCCCAAGGTCGCCGGCTCGATCACCGTGGACTGGGGCAACCCGTCCAACTCCAAGATCGGCAAGCTGGAGATAGACGCGACGGACTTCAAGACGGATAACGAGCGTCGCAACGGCGCCATCCATCGCTTCATTCTGCAGACCGGCCAATATCCCAAGATCTCGTTCGAGCCAACGGCCATCGAAGGGCTGCCGCCGTCGGCGAAGCCCGGCGATAAGCTAAATTTCAAAGTGGTGGGCAACTTGACAATCCGCGATGTCACGAAGCCGGTGACCTTTGATACTTCAGTGACCGGCGATGAGGCGCAGCTCAGCGGCGAGGCGCAGGCGGTCGTCGCCCATCGCGACTTTGGCCTCACCATCCCCTCCGTGCCGATTGTGGCAAACGTATCGGAGGCGGTGACGCTGACGTTGAAGTTCGTGGCGACGCGCCGGTGACGTATGACGGGCCTGCATGGGCTTCGCCGGCTCTGCCGATGAGGCCCATGCGCCCTGGTTCCCCATGCCATCGCGCGTCGGCGGGCAGCGACGGCCCTCGGCGTCAACTCAGGCTGAGATTCGACCCGGCCACGCGGTTGCAAACGTCTCCGGCTACGCGGCGGGGAGCGTGAGCGTCACGGTGGTGCCCACCCCAACTTGGCTGGCGATCTTCACTTCGCCCTGCATCGCCTCCACCAGCGCCTTGACGATGGAAAGCCCTAGCCCGCTGTTGCCCTTGCGCGAGTGGGCAGCGTCGGCCTGGTAGAAGCGCTCGAACACGCGCGGTAGATGTTCCGGCGCAATGCCCTCGCCGGTGTCGCTCACGCTGAGCGTCACGCGGCGACCGCTGGTGTCTGCGCGCAGCGTGATGCGCCCGCCGGCCGGCGTGTGGCGCGCGGCGTTGTCTAGTAACGCGATCAGCGCTTGGCGCAGGTGCGTGGCGTCGGCGCGCACAACCGCTGTGGTTGGCTCGACCCGCAGGGCGATCCCGCGCTCCGCGCAAGCTCGCGCCCATGCCTCCCGCAAGTCGTCGAACAGCGCGCCGAGCGCCAGCGGCTTGATCTCCAGCGGCAGCCGGCCGGCGTCAGCGCGCGAGAGCAGCAACAGGTCGCTGATGAGCGCGTTCATGTGGCGCGTCTCCTGCATGACGCTGGCGATCAGCTCTCGGCGCTCGTCCTCGGACGTGTCCTGACGCAGCGCCACCTCTGCGCTGAGCTGGATCAGCGTCAGCGGCGCGCGCAGCTCGTGGCTGGCGTTGGCGATGAACTCGCGCTGCCGCGCCCAGGTCGCCTGCACCGGACGGATCGCCCGGCCGGCGATGACCCAGCTCACCCAAGCGGCCAAAGCGACCATGCCGCTGCCCACTGCTAGCAGGCCGATCAACCATCGGCGCAGGATCAGCGCTTGCTCAATAAGCGGGCGGCCGGCTTGGAAGTACAGCGTTAGGCCCTCGCTGCGCGAAGGGTAGGTGAGCAGGCGCACCGGCTCGCCCCTGCTGGTGTATACAGTCCGCAGGTCATAAGGGGCGCCGCGCTGCACAGCGCGGATGGCCTCTACGCTGGGGACGAAACCGGGTGGGGTGAACGCCGGCAACACCCGGTAGCGCCCCTCCTCGTCCAGCCAGAGCAAGAAGGTGTTGCTCAGTACTTCGAGCGCATTGCCCCGCGCGCCGGCGGCCTTAGCGAAGCCCTTGTGCTCATCGTCGTCCTCTTCCCTTTCCTTGCGCTTGAAGAGATCCTCCACTTCAAGCTGCGTGAGTTGGCTCAGGCGCAGCCATTCCAGGTTGGCGCGTTGCAGCTCCTCCGGCAGCAGTTGGCCGAGCTGGACGAACTCCATCGCCATGCGGCTGCGCAGCGCCAGATCGGTGCTGGTTTGGAAGTAAAAGTTGAGCAGGCCATAGGATAGGCCGCCGAGCAGGGTGATAAAAGCCAAGGCCGCCGCGGCGTAGGTGAGGGTGAGTTGCAGGCGCAGGCGTTGCAACAGGTGCTGTTCGGTGGTCATGGCTTGAGCCGATAGCCGAAGCCGCGCACGGTTTCGATGAGGTCGCGGCTCGTCGGCTGGGTTTGCAGCTTGCGGCGCAGGTAAGAGATGTAGATGTCCACCATCTTGATTTGCACATCGCGATC